>NZ_JBGQOM010000033.1:0-1068 GCF_052119645.1 Flavobacterium sp. W21_SRS_FM6 | reverse complement strand
AACGGGTTAGTGTTAACGACTGGCTCAATATGGATCTTATTCGAAGCTATCCCTAGGCTTTCAGCACCCGAAATGCCACAGGTGGAAGGCATGTTGTTGCTGTCAATTTTTGGCATCGCCGTAAATGGTTTTGCCGCGTATAAACTCAGCGAAGGGAATTCTTTAAACGAGCGTATCTTAAACTGGCACTTGTTAGAGGATGTATTGGGTTGGGTGGCAGTGCTGATCGTATCGATTGTGCTGATGTTCAAGTCATGGGCGATCTTGGATCCCATTTTATCTATTGGCTTTACATTATTCATTTTATTCAATGTCGTCAGAAATCTAAAAGAAACCTTATTGTTATTCTTGCAAGCCACGCCAGATATTACGCAGATGGAGGAAGTGCGTAAAGTGCTCATGTCAAACGCTGATGTGGCGGATATACATCATTTTCATATTTGGTCGTTGGACGGTGAACATAGCGTCATGACCGTACATGTGGCGTTGAAAAAAGATGTTTCTGTTTCTCAATTGAGAACACTCAAAGACGAACTTCGCCACGGACTTGATGAGTTTGATTTTGTGCACACTACCATTGAAATTGAATTTGCCAATGAAGATTGTCGAGATGAGTAATGTTAGGATTGAAATACTTTGTTGCGGTTGGTCGATTGGTCTTAGTTCGATAAGCTGTTAACATAAAAATGATGAGAGTAGATAGATATGTTTAGTGTGAGGGTGGCAAGTTACCTGTTGATTTCGCTGATTTTGTTTCAGTCGTTTTCGGCTGTCGCCAATTCCTTGGATTTTCATGCTATCGACTCGCAACATCTAAGCGAAATACACGAACATCAAGCGGGAGATAACACCGCTTCTGCGAATACGCATGTTCAATTACAATCTAACGAACAAGCCGATACTAATAACGTCACCGTAGATATTTCTCACAATCCCGCTGATTGCCACCACTGTGGTCATTGTCACGGAACCCATGCCCAATGGCTTGGACACATCAATGGTATCGAACTCGATGCTGTTACCACCCATCACGGTTTCTATTACTTATCAAAAGTAATAGATGCACCG
>NZ_JBGQOM010000032.1:0-1232 GCF_052119645.1 Flavobacterium sp. W21_SRS_FM6 | reverse complement strand
TGAGGATTCAAGTCATCAAAGCAACAGTTATACTAAAATACTGAATTGCATGAGGATATTGAATGAAACGGTTAAAACGTACATTTACCACAGACGAGAGAAACCTTGTTTTCGATCTATGGAAAGGCGGCGCTGGATTTAGCGATATTGGTCGCGTAATTGAGGCCAAGCCAGGCTCTGTTTTTACAATTTTACGGGAAACAGGTGGCATTAAGCCGAAACCTAGACATCTAAATGTTACCCATCTATCTATGAGCGAACGCGAAGAAATACGCGTCGCGTTATCAGCAAAGAAGAGTATTCGGGCAATCGCTAAAATGTTAAATCGGTCTCCGTCAACCATATCTAGAGAAGTAGCTCGCAATCGAGGGCGCAGGTACTACAAGGCTGTAGACGCGGACAATAGGGCTAAGCGAATGGCGAAACGACCGAAGCTTGGAGTGCTACAGCGTTACCCTGAGCTAAAGCAAATTGTGATAGAGAAACTTGAATTGAAATGGTCACCGGAACAAATTTCAGGTTGGCTAAGCGTCGAATATTCAAGACATAAAAAGATGCAGGTATCACACGAAACAATTTATAAGTCGCTTTATGTGCGATCAAAAAACATTCTTGAGCATTCGCTTTCAGAACATTTACGTAGAAAGCGCCCTATGCGCCACAGTCGCTTTCATACACGCAAAGGGCACAGAGGCTCAATTAATATTGTTAATGGTGTCTCTATCCATGAGCGCTCGAAGCATATTGATAATAGGCGATCACTTGGACATTGGGAGGGTGACTTAGTATCTGGGTCAAAAAACACTCACATTGCCACGCTAGTAGATAGAAAGTCACGTTTCACTATCATTCTAAAGCTAGCTGGAAAAGATGCCGGATCTGTTAACGATGCACTGCTTGCAATATTTAGACAAATGCCGTTGAAATATCGAAAATCTTTGACGTGGGACAGAGGTATGGAATTGGCTAAACATAGCGTTCTTACTGAAGAGTTTGGGATGCCTGTTTACTTCTGCGATCCTCAGTGCCCATGGCAGCGAGGCACAAATGAAAACACCAATAGCCTTATTCGACAATACTTCCCCAAAAAGACAGATTTATCATTCCATAGCCAAGCACGACTAAGTGAGGTTGCGACTCAATTAAATGAGCGTCCAAGAAAAACATTGAAATTTAAAACACCATCACACATGATTGAAAAGAGTGTTGCGCTGTTAGCTTGAATCCTCAGC
>NZ_JBGQOM010000031.1:0-1298 GCF_052119645.1 Flavobacterium sp. W21_SRS_FM6 | reverse complement strand
TGTCCCGTCCTAAAATAAGTTGACGGTTTTAAGCCAGCATTTTTTGCTGGCTTTTCATTATATGCACTTTGTTAGGTGTGTTCATCTCTAAACTCAAGTGCGGCCTTAATTCGTTGTATATGTTTATCGATTCACTGACCAATACTCTTAGTTCATTCAGTGTATTGCATTGATAGATTAAGAACTCTTGTTTAAGTATTCCGTTTATTCGTTCAGCGAGCGCATTTTGATAACAGTCATAGCCATCAGTCATTGAAGGGCGGATGTTATTTGTCTCAAGTACTGATTGATACAACGTTGAGCAGTATTGCAATCCTCGGTCTGAGTGATGAATAGCATCATGGTCGTAACGTCTATTTTGTATCGCCATATCGAGGGCTTTAACGACATCCGTCGCTTTCATTTCATTACTGACATGATAACCGACTATCTTGCGTGAGAAGGCATCTGTAACCAATGATAAATAGTGGACACCTTCATTTGATTGTACATAGGTTATATCACTGACAAAGATTTCTTCAGGCCGAGTAGGCGTTGTATCTTTGAGTAGATTAGGATGTTTTTTCATCCAGTGTTTGCTGAACGTGGTTTTGATGTAACTCTTCTTGGCTTTCACCAGCAAGCCTTCCTGGCGAAGGTAATCAAACAAGCCATCTCTGCCTAACTTGATGTCATGTTCAACTAATTTCGGCTTGATGAGTTGATACAGTTTACGCACACCCAATTGGGGCATGTATTTTCGCCAATACATGACCCACACTTTGATAGGGTTTAATTTGTCTCGTTTCATTTCCATTCTCGATACCGATTGATAAACGGACTGTCGAGAGATACTGAATAACCGACACGCGGCAGCTAAGCTTATTTCGTTGTTTTGCTTAGCTTGCCAGACGTATCGGATAAGTACTTTTTTCTTAGGCCTGCTCCATATTCTTTGTCCATGATATCCACCATGCCGTTGAGCACTTGGTTTCTGATTCTTTCATCTTGGAGTTCACGCTCTAAGCGTTTAATTTGTTGGGCAGGTGTTTCTTTTGATTTAGGCATAAGTGGATGTTGAAATGGCTTCGACCAGTTCATTTTACCATGTTTCCTAAGCCAGACTAAAACGGTACTTCTTCCTTGTATGCCGAAGTGATTTTGGGCTTGTTTGTAAGTAAATTCGCCTTTTTCTACTAGCTCAACAACACTTAATTTAAAGCCTAAAGTGTAATCTCGTTGTGACCGTCTAGCGCTTTTATTACTTGATGTTTTCATAAAGAAGTCCTCTTTATGTCAACTTATTTCAGGATGGGACA
>NZ_JBGQOM010000030.1:0-1312 GCF_052119645.1 Flavobacterium sp. W21_SRS_FM6 | reverse complement strand
CCTGTGCCCGTTACCTTAGGTCTACAAGACAGCTTCAATATCGAAGTGTTATCAGGTCTGCACATTGCAGATGTGATTGTCAGCCAGAACAGCTACCTGTTTAAAGCCGATTTGGAAAAGTCGGAGGCTGGTCATGACCATTAATAACTTAATGCCATCTACATGGTTTGACGTCTCGGTATTTGGGGGGCTAACACATGATTGAATCCATATTACGCTTGTCCATCGCGCGACGAGGTCTAATGCTGATGTTGATCTTCCTTGTGCTTGGCATGGGGATATTCAGTTATCAAAAATTACCTATTGATGCGGTACCCGATATCACCAACGTGCAAGTGCAAATCAATACACAAGCATCGGGCTATTCGCCTTTGGAAACCGAGCAACGGATCACATTCGTAGTAGAAACAGCGTTGGCGGGATTGCCTGATCTGTCCTACACCCGCTCATTATCTCGCTACGGGCTATCTCAGGTAACAGCGGTATTTGATGAGGGCACTGATCTGTATTTTGCGCGTAATCTCATCAATACCCGATTAGGCGCAATCAAAAGTCAACTACCTGAAGGGTTAGAGCCTGAAATGGGGCCTATCGCTACTGGATTGGGCGAAATCTATATGTATACCTTGCGAGCCAAGCAAAATGCCATGCAAAAAAATGGTGAGCCGTACAATGCAATGGCGCTTCGCGAGATACACGACTGGATTGTAAAACCGCAGCTCGCACTGGTTAAAGGGATCACTGAAGTAAACGCCATTGGAGGCTACGTTAAGCAATACCATGTGAATCCTGAACCACAGCTTATGCTGAATTTTGACATTAGTCTAAGTGATATCCATCGTGCTTTGGCGCGAAACAACACGAATCAGGGAGCGGGGTTTGTTGAGCGAAATGGGCAACAAATTCTGGTGCGCTCACAAGGTCAACTCCAGACAATTAGCGATATCGAAAATGTGGTGATAAAACGCATTAATACTGTCCCCGTTGCGGTGAAAGACATTGGCAGTGTCGCTATTGGCAAGGAGTTGCGAACGGGTGCGGCAACACAGGAGGGTGAAGAGACCGTTTTAGGTACAGCAATGATGCTAGTCGGCGAAAACTCACGAGCCGTTGCCCAATCAGTTGCCAAAAAGGTGAAGGACATTCAATCCAGCTTACCTGATGGTATTGTTATTGAACCAGTCTACGACCGAACCCTACTGGTCGATAAAGCGATTGACACGGTTCAGAAGAACCTTGTGGAAGGGGCGTTATTGGTCATCGTGATTTTGTTCATATTGCTTGGTAATATTCGCGCTGCGCTGATTACTGC
>NZ_JBGQOM010000029.1:0-1600 GCF_052119645.1 Flavobacterium sp. W21_SRS_FM6 | reverse complement strand
GGCTCTCGCGCAAAGAGTGGCCTAAGCGAGATTAGCTTGTTGGTGAGGTAAAGGCTCACCAAGGCGACGATCTCTAGCTGTTCTGAGAGGAAGATCAGCCACACTGGAACTGAGACACGGTCCAGACTCCTACGGGAGGCAGCAGTGGGGAATATTGCACAATGGGGGCAACCCTGATGCAGCCATGCCGCGTGTGTGAAGAAGGCCTTCGGGTTGTAAAGCACTTTCAGTCGTGAGGAAAGGTTAATGGTTAATACCCATTAGCTGTGACGTTAGCGACAGAAGAAGGACCGGCTAACTCCGTGCCAGCAGCCGCGGTAATACGGAGGGTCCGAGCGTTAATCGGAATTACTGGGCGTAAAGCGCACGCAGGCGGTTTGTTAAGCTAGATGTGAAAGCCCCGGGCTCAACCTGGGAATTGCATTTAGAACTGGCAGGCTAGAGTCTTGGAGAGGGGAGTGGAATTCCAGGTGTAGCGGTGAAATGCGTAGATATCTGGAGGAACATCAGTGGCGAAGGCGACTCCCTGGCCAAAGACTGACGCTCATGTGCGAAAGTGTGGGTAGCGAACAGGATTAGATACCCTGGTAGTCCACACCGTAAACGATGTCTACTAGCTGTTTGTGGATTTAATCTGTGAGTAGCGGAGCTAACGCGATAAGTAGACCGCCTGGGGAGTACGGCCGCAAGGTTAAAACTCAAATGAATTGACGGGGGCCCGCACAAGCGGTGGAGCATGTGGTTTAATTCGATGCAACGCGAAGAACCTTACCTACTCTTGACATACTAGAAACTTTGCAGAGATGCATTGGTGCCTTCGGGAATCTAGATACAGGTGCTGCATGGCTGTCGTCAGCTCGTGTCGTGAGATGTTGGGTTAAGTCCCGCAACGAGCGCAACCCTTGTCCTTAGTTGCCAGCCTTAAGTTGGGCACTCTAAGGAGACTGCCGGTGACAAACCGGAGGAAGGTGGGGACGACGTCAAGTCATCATGGCCCTTACGAGTAGGGCTACACACGTGCTACAATGGCGAGTACAGAGGGAAGCAAAACAGCGATGTCAAGCGGATCCCTTAAAGCTCGTCGTAGTCCGGATCGGAGTCTGCAACTCGACTCCGTGAAGTCGGAATCGCTAGTAATCGCAAATCAGAATGTTGCGGTGAATACGTTCCCGGGCCTTGTACACACCGCCCGTCACACCATGGGAGTGGGTTGCAAAAGAAGTAGCTAGTCTAACCTTCGGGAGGACGGTTACCACTTTGTGATTCATGACTGGGGTGAAGTCGTAACAAGGTAACCCTAGGGGAACCTGGGGTTGGATCACCTCCTTACTATTACGGCAGACATTTATTTTGCTGAGTGTTCACACAGATTGTTTTGTTATTAGTCAAAGAACCGAGAGACCGTTTCTAATGCCGAAGGCATAAGAGGGGCTATAGCTCAGCTGGGAGAGCGCCTGCCTTGCACGCAGGAGGTCAGCAGTTCGATCCTGCTTAGCTCCACCATATTGATTAGTCAATAATAGGCTTGTAGCTCAGGTGGTTAGAGCGCACCCCTGATAAGGGTGAGGTCGGCAGTTCAAGTCTGCCCAAGCCTACCAAA
>NZ_JBGQOM010000028.1:0-2000 GCF_052119645.1 Flavobacterium sp. W21_SRS_FM6 | reverse complement strand
GCGGTCATTCCGTTGGCTATGTTGGCGACCATAACAGGGATGGTTAATACCGGTGTGTCTGCCAATCTGATGAGTCTTGGGGCATTGGATTTTGGATTAATTGTCGATGGTGCGGTGATCATCGTAGAAAACTGTATCAGGCGATTATCCGAGTCTCAGAAACGCACAGGCGGAGTCTTGCCACTTAAAGAGCGGCTAGAACTGGTGTTTCAAGCAACCAACGAAGTCATTCGTCCTAGCTTGTTTGGTGTATTGATTATTACTGTGGTGTATATCCCGCTGTTCTCATTGACAGGCGTTGAGGGCAAGATGTTTCAGCCAATGGCGGCAACGGTCATCATGGCGCTGATAGCAGCAATGCTGTTCTCCATTACCATTGTACCTGCGGCAGTCGCGATGTTTATGGGCGGTAAAGTCAGTGAAAAAGAAAGCTTCATTATTGTTGCAGCCAAATCCGCCTATCGCCCCATCATTCACCTTGCACTGAAATTACGCTGGATAGTGCTAGTCGGTTCAGTCGTGCTGGTAGTGGGCAGCTTATGGTTGGCAACGCGATTAGGCTCTGAGTTTGTTCCCCAGCTTGATGAAGGAGACATCGCACTGCACGCCATGCGCATACCAGGCACGGGTATTGAACAAGCCGTTGCCATGCAAAAAACACTTGAATCTACCTTGATGGAATACGAACAGGTACTCACAGTGTTTGCGAAAACCGGTACCGCAGAAGTCGCTACGGATGCGATGCCGCCCAACGTAACCGATACCTTTGTTATGCTAAAACCACGATCACAGTGGCCTGATCCTGACCTATCAAAAGCTGATTTCGTGGAAACCCTTGAGCGAGACTTGCAAGCGGTGACAGGCAATAACTATGAGTTTACTCAGCCTATCCAAATGCGCTTTAACGAGTTGATCAGTGGGGTAAGAGCTGACCTTGGTATAAAAGTATTTGGAGATGATTTAACCACGCTAGTTGCTTCTGCAAACGACATCTTAACCGTTTTGCAATCAATTGACGGCGTGGCGGATGCACGACTTGAACAGGTCGATGATATCCCTATCTTCACTATCAACCCTAAGCCAGTCGAGTTGGCACGTTATGGATTGGACGTCGCCGATTTGCAGGAATGGTTGGCGTCGGCCATCGGTGGTAATACCGCTGGCTTAATTTTTGAGGGAGATAGACGATTCGAGTTGCTTGTGCGATTTGATGAAGGTATTCGCACAGATTTAGATGCCATTGGCAGCACTCCTATCATTACATCCGATGGGGAATTTGTGCCATTATCAGAAGTTGCTTCGCTGGGTTACTCGTCTGTTCCCAATCAAATCAGTCGAGAAAACGGTAAGCGCAGAGTCGTGGTTACCGCCAACGTCAGAGAACGAGACTTGGGTAGTTTTGTTGACGAAGCAAAAATCAAAATAACCGAACAGGTTGCACTCCCAGCAGGCTACTGGCTAGATTATGGCGGCACATTTGAGCAGCTTGAAAGTGCCAGTCAGCGGCTGTCTATCGTGGTGCCAGCTACACTATTTCTGATATTGGTGTTACTGGTAGTCGTTTTTGGCTCATTTCGTGATGCTTTGATCATCTTCACTGGCGTGCCTTTGGCCTTAACTGGGGGTGTTTTCGCGCTCTGGATGAGGGACATGCCAATGTCCATATCAGCTGGAGTCGGATTTATTGCGCTCTCTGGTATTGCGGTGCTCAACGGTTTAGTGATGTTGTCATTCATTAGACAGCGAGTAATGGAAACAGGTGACCTAATTAACTCTATTGTCGATGGTGCTATCACAAGATTACGTCCGGTTTTAATGACGGCACTAGTAGCAAGTTTAGGTTTTATTCCGATGGCACTGAATGTCGGGACGGGTGCTGAAGTGCAAAGACCACTAGCAACGGTAGTGATTGGCGGGATCATCTCTTCCACCATTTTAACATTGATAGTGTTGCCTATTTTGTATCGGATGATGCATTCGAAATCAACCAAAGTGTGATT
>NZ_JBGQOM010000027.1:0-2189 GCF_052119645.1 Flavobacterium sp. W21_SRS_FM6 | reverse complement strand
TGGCTAGCACCAAATTAGGAATGATTAAAAGTGCAAATAAGTAAATTCGATACAAAACTTTTCCTTGGCAACTAACGACAAGCTAAGCGGCGCGCGTTGTTTGCGCGTCCTTGCTTGAGCGCCTTGTTAAATACCGTTGTGCGCACCAGCTCAAAATAATAGGTACAAGAACGGACAAAATTAAACCATACCATGCCCCAAAATCCCCAAGGTAATTTCCAGTGCCTTTAACAAATGGAGATAAAAGATACCAATATGTTAAATGTGACAAAACACAAAATATACTCCACAAAAGTAACTTGTTTCTTGGTAGCAAAAGACCAACCAAAACAATAGCCAATGAGCCACCAATTACAGCTAACGTTAGATTAGTAATGCGGTCTAGTTGTATGCCAGAGTAGAATATTGACATCATAATTAAGTTGAATGATATCGGGTAGATTGGGCTTAGTATTAAAAGTCGCAATTTCAACGAATACTTTAATTTCACCGAATCTGTCCTTAGGTATTTAACGCATTGCCAAGGGGCAAATGCGAACGTTGTTGAGCGAAGCCCAGTGAGTATTTGTCCCAGCCGCGCTTTTTGCGGCGAACTTTGGCAACTTGTTATGCATCGCCTACACCACTAGTTTTCTTTAAATATTCAATAAGTTCATCCAACTTATCAGTATGCGTAGAAATATAAACTTTCCCATGATTACCTGCATCAGCAACTATTGCTTCGATACCATTATTGCTAAAGGGATAAAATTGAGAAATAGAATTTATAGGAATGCTTTTTTTAAAGTACCAATAGTTTCGACCAATTAAATTACCGTCTTTAATTTCAATTGCAGCAAACTTAATCATAAAAGAAATTAAAAAGGCAAAGAAAGCGGAAAAAGCGATTATTCCAAGTAAAAACAATGGTAATTGAGCAAGAGAGATATGTTCAAAGGTTTTCTCAACACTCATGTCATTCTTAAAAAAGCGAACAACAAAAATAAAAGCAACGGGTATAGAGATCGCCAAACTCATAAACTTCGTTAGTTTTTTCCAAAGATTTTTCCATAAAACTTTATATTTCACTAAAACTCCAATAATGCATAACGCCCGCATAACGGGCAATAACACGTAGGATAAAATTGGAGCGAAGCGACTGAGCCTAAGTGTTATTGTCCCAGCGAGCTTGTGAACGAGTTTATGCGTTTGTTAGCTGCAGGCTACTCGATTTTATAAATCTCCACACTGCCAACTTTTTTACCTTCTGCAGTGCCTCCATGATGATGGTACGGACGACGAAAAAAGAACTCTACGTTGGTATTTTTTGTGATAAAAGCATATTCAATTTTTGCACGTTTAAACGTAGAAATCGCAGCCGTTATTGCCGCCTCATATGAGTCATAGACCTGATCATCTTTTTGAAGATTTCCACTTTGTCGAATAACTCGTAACAGGTATTTACCTCCACTTTGAAGTGTGGCTGTAGCTATCAGCTGGTCCAAGTTCACAACGCTATCATCATTTGGATCGTCGAGTTGTCGTTCTTGCTTAGAGATTACCGCCCGAGCAATTACTGCCATAATTACAGCAAGTGTCAATCCCACAATTGTATTAGTTTGCTCATCCATGTTTCACCAGCAGCTAACGCTTTGCCAAGGGGCAAATGCGAACGTTGTTGGAAGCCCTGTGAGTGTTTGTCCCAGCCGCGCTTTTTGCGGCGAACTTTGGCAACTTGTTAGGCGCTACAGTATGGTACGTAGTATTTACCCTTTATATCAATAGGCTTAATACTGCCAGAATCACGCTTATTTAAGTAATTTTCGTAGTGTTTGCCAAGAGACATACGGCCAAATCCCTCAGGGTCACCAAATTCACCTTTTTTGTTTGTGCATAAACAAAACAGACTACTACCTTTTATATCGTGTTCTTTTCCCTCATACCACACATGGTATTGGAGGTTGTTTCCATCAAAGCCTTTTACAGATTTGAGAACATCAATTGATATAAGGTAATGTGAATAACCAAATTTCTCATTTCCTTTATACTCAATTTTTTCGAAATTCGTAATCTCTCCCTCCACAACAACATCTGCGGATTGAAAACAATGCTGATAATTACGTTCCCAAAAGTCTGATCTTCCCCCAATTTCATAGACACTCAGCTTGCCATTGAAAACAACTTTTCATATTCATCAGGTGATACATGAC
>NZ_JBGQOM010000026.1:0-2294 GCF_052119645.1 Flavobacterium sp. W21_SRS_FM6 | reverse complement strand
ACATCAATGGTATCGAACTCGATGCTGTTACCACCCATCACGGTTTCTATTACTTATCAAAAGTAATAGATGCACCGGTCACACAATTATTACGCCCACCTAAAGCATAACCCTGAACTAATCAAACACCGTTCGCCAACAGTTTGGCGATATACATTTTTGATAATTTAGGAATAAAACAATGATGAATATTTCATTGAATCGCCCTGTGCGTGTGCACGCTTGGGTGGTTTCCACGATGCTTGTCCTTTTGGCAACACACACCGTGGTAGTAGCACAAACAAACAGTATCACCAATGGCGAAATGACGTTGCAAAGCGCCATACAGCGAACATTAACAAATTCGCCAGAATTGCATGAGTTCACATATAAGCAAGAAGCGATAGAAGGGGAAATTAAAACAGCTTCGCTCAAACCTGCTCTCAATGCAGGCATTGAAGTGGAAAACTTTTTAGGAACAGGTGAGGTCTCCGGCATTAAAGGCTCGGAGTTAACTCTCACATTGTCATCGGTCATTGAACTGGGCAATAAACTCAACTCACGTAAGGCGTTTGCTAAAGCGCAATCCACCTTCGTGGAAGCGCAAAAACAAGTGCACACTTTGGATGTATTGGCTGAAGTGACACGTCGCTACATCGATGTATTGGCGCAACAAGCGCTAATTGACGCGCAACAAGAGGCAGAAACTCTTGCTCGATATACCTATCAAGCTGTTACAAAGCGTGTGGATGCAGGAGCATCTCCGGTATTTGAACAGCAACGCGCTGAAGCAGCACTGGCAAGAGCCAGACTGGATGTGGTGACGGCACAGCAAACTAAGCAAGCCATGATAAATAGTCTGGCGATTATGTGGGGGGAACAATATCCCACTTTTACCGATGTAGCGGGTGACTTATTTGCGCTGCAATCGTCACCATCTTTAACCGTGCTTTTCAACACCCTATTGGGCAGTCCCAATCTCGATGTCTATACGCAAGAAGCGAGATTACAGGCATCCCAAGTACGTCTGACCCAAGCAGCCAATCAGTCGGATTTAAGCTGGACAGCCGGAATCAGGCGCATGAATGGTATAGATGAAACAGCCTTTATAGCGGGAGTCAGTATGCCGTTATTTGCCAGTGAGCGAAATATTGGAGAGTACCAAAAACAGCGAGCAATTCAGGCACAACTGGAGCAACAAAAAGAGTCAGCGACTCAAAGTCTATACCATCAGCTAAATATGGCATTGATGGTCAGAAATAATGCGTTGCTCAATGTGCAGACACTACAAAATTCTATTATCCCACCCTTAGTTCAAGCACTGGAACTGGTAGAGCAAGCCTATATTGATGGACGATTCAGTTACCTTGAATGGGTGAGTACACGTCATGAATTGCTCAATGCCAAACAAGCCCTAATTCACTCAGCGAAACAAGCTCATCAACGGGGCGCAGATATCGAATCACTGACCGCGCAGCCCCTTGTGGATACGATCAACACCTCTATTTCGAGACAAACAAAATGAACAAAAAAATAGTAAGCAAGAAGCAAAACACACTGTTAGTTTTCATTTTTTGCAGTGCGCTGGGATTTTTTTCAAGCACCACAATACAAGCATCAGAGGATGCACATGGCAATGCAGAAACCCATGAGGATGAACTCGTGCTCATGTCTGACAGCATGGCGCAAAAAATGGGTGTGATGACGAAAAGTGTTCAAGCTGGAAGACTTAATATTACCACCTTGGTCTACGGAAATATCGTAACCGACCCTGCTTCACTGAGTCATGTTCGTGCACGATTCGACGGTATGGTGACCAAGGTCAATGCAAATTTAGGTAACAAAGTTAAAAAAGGCGAGACACTGGCGGTTGTAGAATCCAATGAAAGCCTCAAAAGTTATCCTGTTACAGCCCCGTTTTCAGGCACGGTGATTGCCAGACATGCCAATGAAGGCGAGTTATCCAATGGTCAAGTGTTATTTTCAATCGCAAACTATGATGACGTGTGGGCACAGCTTAAAATCTTCCCACAGCAACTCACTGATATCGCTGAGCGACATAGTGTTCAACTTAGTGTGGCAGGGGCATCGTTAGACACCACTATCCAGCATATTTTGCCCTCACCTGATGAGAAGCCTTATGTCTTGGCGTATGCAAAAATTGCTAACACGTCAGGTCGATGGCCGGTCGGCGCAGCTATTAAAGGGCTTGTAACAATCAACAACCTTGATGTCGCCATGATGGTGCCTAAAGCTTCGATTCAAGAGTTTGAAGGTGCGTCCGTAGTGTTTGTTAAAAAAGACGACAAATACCG
>NZ_JBGQOM010000025.1:0-3135 GCF_052119645.1 Flavobacterium sp. W21_SRS_FM6 | reverse complement strand
GTCCGTACGTCAAATAAACGAAGGTTATTTGGGGTTGTATGGTTAAGTGATTAAGCGTATACGGTGGATGCCTAGGCAGTTAGAGGCGATGAAGGACGTGTAAGTCTGCGAAAAGCTGTGGTGAGCCGACAAAATGCTTTGACCCACAGATGTCCGAATGGGGGAACCCAATCCTTAGGGATTATCATTAACTGAATTCATAGGTTAATGAAGCTAACGAGGGGAACTGAAACATCTAAGTACCCTTAGGAAAAGAAATCAATTGAGATTCCCCTAGTAGCGGCGAGCGAACGGGGAACAGCCGAGAGTGTAAGAGTCAGCAGAATGTGTTGGAAAGCACAACGATACGAGGTGATAGTCCTGTATGCGTTAGCTCTTATATTCCATATTAAGTAGGTCGGGACACGTGTTATCTTGACTGAAGATGGGGGGACCATCCTCCAAGGCTAAATACTCCTAACTGACCGATAGTGAACCAGTACCGTGAGGGAAAGGCGAAAAGAACCCCAGTGAGGGGAGTGAAATAGAACCTGAAACCGTATACGTACAAGCAGTAGGAGCACCTTCGTGGTGTGACTGCGTACCTTTTGTATAATGGGTCAGCGACTTATATTTAGTAGCAAGGTTAACCGAATAGGGGAGCCGTAGCGAAAGCGAGTGTTAACTGCGCGTTTAGTTGCTAGGTATAGACCCGAAACCCGGTGATCTAGCCATGGGCAGGTTGAAGGTTGAGTAACATCAACTGGAGGACCGAACCGACTTATGTTGAAAAATGAGCGGATGACTTGTGGCTGGGGGTGAAAGGCCAATCAAACCGGGAGATAGCTGGTTCTCCCCGAAAGCTATTTAGGTAGCGCCTCGGACGAATACCACAGGGGGTAGAGCACTGTTAAGGCTAGGGGGTCATCCCGACTTACCAACCCTTTGCAAACTCCGAATACCTGTGAGTACTATCCGGGAGACACACGGCGGGTGCTAACGTCCGTCGTGAAGAGGGAAACAACCCAGACCGCCAGCTAAGGTCCCAAAGTCATAGTTAAGTGGGAAACGATGTGGGAAGGCTAAGACAGCTAGGAGGTTGGCTTAGAAGCAGCCACCCTTTAAAGAAAGCGTAATAGCTCACTAGTCGAGTCGGCCTGCGCGGAAGATGTAACGGGGCTAAACTATGCACCGAAGCTGCGGATTCATCGCAAGATGAGTGGTAGGGGAGCGTTGTGTAAGTGGCTGAAGGTGAACCGAGAGGTTTGCTGGACATATCACAAGTGCGAATGCTGACATGAGTAACGATAATGGGAGTGAAAAACTCCCACGCCGAAAGACCAAGGTTTCCTGTCCCATGCTAATCAGGGCAGGGTAAGTCGGCCCCTAAGGCGAGGCAGAAATGCGTAGTCGATGGGAAACGGATTAATATTTCCGTACTTATATATTCAGTGATGGGGGGACGGAGAAAGTTATGCAAGCCTGGCGTTGGTTGTCCAGGTGAAAGTGCGTAGGGCGTTGACTTAGGTAAATCCGGGTTAACTTTGCTTGAGACACGAGACGAGACACTACGGTGTTGAAGTTGCAAATACTCTGCTTCCAGGAAAAGCCTCTAAACTTATGAATATATGAACCGTACCCCAAACCGACACAGGTGGTCAGGTAGAGAATACTAAGGCGCTTGAGAGAACTCGGGTGAAGGAACTCGGCAAAATCGTACCGTAACTTCGGGAGAAGGTACGCCGCTGTTTGTGATGAGCTTTACGCTCTAAGCGAATGGCGGCCGCAGTGAAAAGGTGGCTGGAACTGTTTATTAAAAACACAGCACTGTGCTAAATCGAAAGATGACGTATACGGTGTGACGCCTGCCCGGTGCCGGAAGGTTAATTGATGGGGTTAGCGCAAGCGAAGCTCTTGATCGAAGCCCCGGTAAACGGCGGCCGTAACTATAACGGTCCTAAGGTAGCGAAATTCCTTGTCGGGTAAGTTCCGACCTGCACGAATGGCGTAATCATGGCCACGCTGTCTCCACCCGAGACTCAGTGAAATTGAAATCGCAGTGAAGATGCTGTGTACCCGCACCTAGACGGAAAGACCCCGTGAACCTTTACTATAGCTTGGCACTGAACATTGACCCTACATGTGTAGGATAGGTGGGAGACTTTGAAGCGGGAACGCCAGTTCTCGTGGAGTCGTCCTTGAAATACCACCCTTGTAGGTTTGATGTTCTAACATTGGTCCCTTATCGGGATTGTGGACAGTGTCTGGTGGGTAGTTTGACTGGGGCGGTCTCCTCCCAAAGCGTAACGGAGGAGCACGAAGGTTGGCTAATCCTGGTCGGACATCAGGAGGTTAGTGCAATGGCATAAGCCAGCTTAACTGCGAGACAGACACGTCGAGCAGGTACGAAAGTAGGTCATAGTGATCCGGTGGTTCTGTATGGAAGGGCCATCGCTCAACGGATAAAAGGTACTCCGGGGATAACAGGCTGATACCGCCCAAGAGTTCATATCGACGGCGGTGTTTGGCACCTCGATGTCGGCTCATCACATCCTGGGGCTGAAGTCGGTCCCAAGGGTATGGCTGTTCGCCATTTAAAGTGGTACGCGAGCTGGGTTTAGAACGTCGTGAGACAGTTCGGTCCCTATCTGGTGTGGGCGTTGGATGATTGAGGGGAGCTGCTCCTAGTACGAGAGGACCGGAGTGGACGAACCGCTGGTGTTCGGGTTGTCATGCCAATGGCATTGCCCGGTAGCTACGTTCGGAATCGATAACCGCTGAAAGCATCTAAGCGGGAAGCGAGCCCCAAGATGAGTCATCCCTGACAGTTTAACTGTCCTAAAGGGTTGTTGAAGACTACGACGTAGATAGGCAGGGTGTGGAAGTGCAGTAATGCATTAAGCTAACCTGTACTAATTGCCCGTGAGGCTTAACCATACAACGCCCAAATAGCTTTAGCGGTAATACGCGACAAGTTGGCGAGTATGTCGATAAGTATTAAAACAGACAGAGTAAGACTAAGGGCTTCTTAGCGTCGATGAACTTTTATCAGTATCCAAATAGTTAAGTTATTTAGCAAGCTGAAACGACACGTCATGTAGACAGTTCGACTCACCTTGCGTTAATTTACCGCAAAAAGACGCGGATAAATTAACA
>NZ_JBGQOM010000024.1:0-4771 GCF_052119645.1 Flavobacterium sp. W21_SRS_FM6 | reverse complement strand
TGGATGTTGTTCAATATTTAGATATTGGCGAGCAAAATGTAAACCAAGAATGGTTGAAAATTGCAAATGGCAACTAACAAACCAATTATTCCGACCTCAACTCGCTGCGCTCGTTTCGTCGGTATATTGGGGCGTTAGGTTTCATGAAAGTATTTAGCACCAATTTAAGAAAGGCTATTGCAGCTACCGCCATTTCTCCTTTGGCTGTTATACCTGCAATTTTGAGTTTCACTTTTGTGTCATGGTTATTCGGTTCGGATTTCACTGTTTCAAATTTTAACGAACTTCCTGTGCTATTTATGATTATTTTATTTTTAGCATATCCTTTGACTGCGGCTATTGGCTTACCTTGTACTTTTGTCCTATTGCGGTTTAATTTGGTTAAACTAACTGTAATATTGGCAATCGCAGTTGTAGCGGCGTTAATTATAAGTTTAATGTTTAACCTTACGCTTGGGGGCTGGTTTTTTTATACGTATTTAACTTGCTCAATAGCTTTTTTATATTGGTTTGTATTTACTAGTGTGTGCAATGAAACCTAACAAAACAATAAACAACATTCGCTTCGCTCATTGGGAAAAAGCCTCGCTGGCACGTCGTGCCAAAGCACTCGGTTTTTCCCGTTATTGTAAGCGTTATGTTTACTAGGGAATTGAGTGCCAATTTACGTTAAGACTGAACAATCAAATGAGAAACTTGCTCACTTTGCAAAAGAGCATTGGGATCTTCCTGTTCAAATTAAGGAACTCGAAAATTGGTTGTTTGAAAATCCGCTAAATTTAACTCCGTCAAAATACATTGCTGAGGTGGGCTTTAGTATTAGGGAAAACGCTTGTGGCGGTGGGGCTATTCTGTCACCAAAAGCTATGACAATAATGGGCAAGCTAGGTATTAAACTGTACTTATCTGAGTATGGTGAGTAACGTAAACATAACAAAAATATCAACTGGAAAATCACTCGCTGGGCTACGCCCAAATCGCTTCGTGTTTTCCAGTTATATTAAGCGTTAGGCGCTATATTGAAGAAATTAATCTCAAATACATATTTAGCAAGCCTAGTTGTTTTGTATGGCGCTTTAGCAATATTGTATTTTCGCTCAACTTTGATTTATTCAGATAATGTTAGCGGTAATAGGTTTCAGTTTGCACTTTTAGCTTTAGTCTATTTCAGTACCATGGTTTTAGGTTTGTCGTTTTTTACGCGTTTATTTTGTTACATTAGCGGTTTTAATTTTTTGATTGGGTTAGCGATAGTAATCTATCTATCTGTTGGTATGTTTCCTCAGCTACCAATCTTTTTTGTATTTAGTATAGGGTTAGGGTTGGCCGGTATTTTTGTTTCGGCTAGGGCGTTACATTTTTTTAAACGCGCCTAACAAAAAAATTATGTCGCCCGCAAGCGGGCTGGGACACAAACAGGCAGGCGGCTTCGCCATTATAGCCTGCCTGTTTGTGCCCCATATTTAAGCGTTAGTTGCCAAGGACGATTATGAGAACACTTCAACTTTTAGGTTTTATGCTTTCGATTGCCGGGTTTATTTTAGGCTACCTGATGCTAGCCCCTATTGATGCTGAAACATCCGAAGCTTCAGCAGGTGGAGCAGGCATAGGCATTATGTTTATGGTGTTACCTATGCTTGGTTGGTCTGCGGTAATGTTAGTACCTTCTTCAATAGCATTGTTTAACCATGAATTAAGAGGACGCACTTATTTCAGAGGAAATTTTTGGCTAAACCTTTGGAAAGTGAATCTGGTTATTTCTTTTGGATATATTGCCGTTGTTCTATATTTTGCTTACATATGGTTTAAGGTCAGCATTGGCAACTAACAAGCGCCTTAAACAACGCGGCCTGCGGCCGCTGGACTCGCAACAAGTTGCTCGCCGTTTAGGCGTGCGTTATAAGCACAAGGAGATGTATGCGTAATTGGGAAAATTTGAGTTTAATTCAAAAGGTGGTTATTGGATTATTGATAACTATCGCGGCTGCATTTGCACCAGAGCTGATGATGTTAGTAGATTTTGGTGGTATTGAACTAGCCTTTAGCTTTTTACTTGTATATTGCAAACCACTAATTGTTTGGCTACAACCAAAAGTAAATTGGGTCTCGTCGAAAATTAACATTGCGAAAGTTGCCTTTTTAAATAGTGCGTTGTTTCAACCTAAAATATTTACAACCCATGCTGTGTTCTGTTCTGTGGCAATGGTATTAACTGGCTCTTTCGTGTTGTCTATTGCTCTTTTCCTGCCTGCACTTATGGCGAATGGTATATTGGTGTAGGTGTGCTTATAACAAGTTGCCTAAGTTCGCCGCAAAAAGCGCGGCTGGGACAAATACTCACTTGGCTTCGCCCAACAACGTTCGCATTTGCCCCTTGGCAAAGCGTTATATGAACTTTGAGGTATGAGTGTACTTACCAGTCAGTGTTTATAAAAATACATTGCGTCTAATAGGTGTTTTATTTATATGTGCAGGGGTGCTCTTGGGTTACTCAGCTTTTGAAGCATTATTTGACCCTAGTGTAGCCATTAATCTAAATGGTGTAGAAAGGAATGATGCTGAAGCCAAAATGTTCAGTTTGATTTTACCTTTAGTCTTAATATTCGCTGGGTCAGCACTTTGTATTTCAAAAGGTGAAAATTTAACGAATCTACATAAAATCAGAGAAACCTTTTGGTCTATTTTTCACGGTAAATAGTTCATATAACAAGTGCCTAAACCAAAGGACGCAAAACAGCAGGCTTGCGCTCCTTCGTCGCTGATTTTAGCCTGCTATTTTGCGCCGGTTAGGCAAGCGTTAGGCAACACAAGGATATTGTATATGGAAGGAAACAAAGTCTACTCACCAACCCAAGCAGCCTTAGGAGCCCTTCTAGGAGGCCCGATAGCTTCAGCTTATTTCATCAAACAAAATTTTTTCGCCTTAAAGGACGATGAATCAATTAAGAAAACGAACCTCTTTGGTTCCTTGGCAATTGCGTTCGTCCTCGCAATTCTGCCTTTTTTACCAGAAAATTTTCCAAATATGGTCATTCCTATTATTACAATAGTTTCTACGAGACTCTTAATTGAAACATTTCAATTTAAAAAGGAAGATATCTCCAATAGTGAGGATTTAGATTTCCAGTCTAATTGGAAAGTATTTTTCGTCGGCCTTATAAGTCTGATTATTTTTATGGTCATTGCAGTCAGTTTGATTTTGACATTAGATGCTCTGGGTATTGCAAGTGTTGCCTAACAAACCAATTAATCCGACCTCAACTCGCTGCGCTCTTTTCGTCGGTTTATTGGGGCGTTATAGCGCTTTGACCTTACAATTTATTGGTTAATATCGGTAGTAAGTTTTAGGCTCAAAAGTTTGTGGTTAGCTAGGGCATTTTTCGGTAATCGTCCTTTCAATTTTTAGCCAAACAATCTTTTAAACTTCCAATAGTTTCATCAGTATCAGTTCAACCTAACATGCATTTTTTCGTTGTAGTTTTGCTCAAGGTTGTTTTACAGTGTGGGTAATAATTTTAATCATGTTGTTGTGCAAACAGGGCAGGCGGCAAGCCGCGATAGTTCATTAGGTTGGCGCAATAACAATCAAAGGCATCGGACGCAAAAAGCCGCGCCGTTGCTTTGAGCGTTATATGTACTTTGAGTTTGGGTGAAATGAAAAAGTATTTTCATTATTTTATAACTTTAGAGCTAAAAGCGTTGTTGCTATCGTTAATGAAAACAGGCGGATTTTTTTTCGTAGTAATGTTCACTCTTAATTTTTTGGATAAGTTTTTATTCGGAGAAAATTTTGATACTTCAGTTAAGTCATCTTTAGCTATTTGGTTGCCTTTGCTAAAAGGGGCTATGTTGATATCTCTTGTACCGATGGTATCTCGTGCTTATTCAAAGTGGCTTTACTTGGAAAAGCATGAGTTAACAAATTCAAATTTCAATGCCGTCCATGAAAGTTGGAAAAAGCAATAGAGTAATTGGTAGGTACATATAACAAGTTTATCAAACATCATTACGGCCAAAAAACGGCCTCCACTGGACGCGCAAAAAACGCGCGCCGTTTATAAAAAGCGTTATGCGGTAGTCGAAATTAGCTAACATGGATGTAATATGCCAATAAGTACTATAAGAGAAGATATACATCAAAGGTTTTCGGGGTTGGAAAACCTTGTATCAGAAACCTTTCCTGAAGATAGCAGAGGCCCTGAAGCTTTTAAATATGCTCTTGAGTTATATATTCGCACCATCCCCGAAACAGGATCTGTAGATGGTTGGGATTTTCTGCATATTATCCAAGAAACTGAGAATTTAATACACGTCATAGGTCTTATGTATATCCTTCCTGAAAGTAAACTTCCTATGGATGCTCATTTCACATTAAAGGGTAACGAAGTAAACTTTGAAATTAGGCTAGGTAAAGAAAATGATGTCTGGTCTAAAATGTCAGATGATAAAAAATGGAACTTGGTTTATTCGTGGACTGAGTCTAAGCATTTAAATAACTGGGATTGGGAAAAACCAATTATTGGCATAATGCAATCAAGCTTGTAAAAGTTGAAATACCGCATAACAAGAATTTAAAGCGGGACTGCTCACAGTTTGCTCGGTTTCGCTTCGCTACACATTTTAGCAAACTATTTTCAGCCCCTTAAATGGGCGTTGAGGCTGTAGAAAAAGGTCGGAGCCAAAAAAACATCGTTTTCTACGTTAAATTTATTTTCTGTTTGATGGTTTGACCTATCCAGATTTCACGTAGCAACGCGTTTTAAAAGGTTAT
>NZ_JBGQOM010000023.1:0-5358 GCF_052119645.1 Flavobacterium sp. W21_SRS_FM6 | reverse complement strand
TTGCAAATGGCAACTAACAAACCAATTATTCCGACCTCAACTCGCTGCGCTCGTTTCGTCGGTATATTGGGGCGTTATGTTTCAAAAGGGTCGTGAATTAGCTATGAGTAATATAAAGGGAAGTTGCAATTGTGGCTCAGCTAAATATGAAGTTTCTGGCGCAGTTAAAAAAGTCGTAAATTGTCACTGCACATTGTGCCGAAAAATGAATGGTTCTGCCTTTTCAACATACGCTATTGTTCTAAATACCGACTTCAAACTATTAACTGGACACCTCACATCACATCAAGTGTCTAGTAACGCTAGTAAGCATTTTTGCGGTTCGTGCGGCACACCGATTTACAATACCAATCCTAAACTTGAAGGGTTAATTATTTTACATTTTGGTTCATTGGATTCTGCATTAGAGTTAACTCCAGATATCAATATATACTGTGATTCAAAGCTAGGTTGGGTTAATAATGTTGCTGATTTTTTGAGCTTGCCACAAGGTGTTCCGAGCAATTGAAACATAACAAAACAATAAACATCATTCACTTCGTTCATTGGGAAAAAGCCTTGCTGCAACTTCGTTGCAAAGCACTCGGTTTTTCCCGTTATTGTAAGCGTTAGGGTTCTTATGGAATTAATCACATGACTGCAAGAATTATTGAGAACCAAGAGGTTACTGAGACTCAAAACTTCCCAGATCTCTTTACTGATGTAGAGGTTGGAACTTGGCAAGCAGAATACGTTTTGCGAGAAGTTGAGTTTGAGAGGTTAAAAAACGGTAAACCTATAACTTATAACTGGGCGAATAGTATTGGACTAACCTCTTTCGGGTTTGCTTTAAACCTATTAGCTAAAGGTTATTCAGATCATACTATTATCCTTAAAGGAGAATGGATAGCTTTAGGTCTTGGTGTTTCAGTATCTGTTGTGTTGTATGTGGTTGGAACTATGTTGCCAGATAATAGAAAGAAGGTTATGAAAGATATAGAATCGCACTTTGAAAATGCTACCAAGAAAAAGCAAATACATCGGGAGCAAAGCTAATGATTACTATAAATAACAAACCGAAATCATATCAACCTCTCGAAAAGCTCATTATTTGTTCTAATACACTGCAAGGCGGAAGTAATTTAGTCGCGGTAGGTGAATTATTACCAATACTAATAGGTAAAGGTGAAACTCCTCAAATTTGGTTGTCAGCCTTAGATAATGCAGAGCAAAATCAATTTATTCCTATTGTAGAAGCCAATATATCCAAGCATCACGTCGTCAAGGTTTACGAAGAAAGTGGTGTTTATAATGTTGCTGTCGCAGGTGATATTATTTTATCTGTCATTAAAAAATCAGAAAGTGAAGCTGAAGTCATTAAACTAGATTTAAGACCAATAGGTTTAAACATACATGGAGATGAAACTATTTTATATGTTGGCAATAGCTCGTTTAAAGATTCTGGGATGTCGGGTGGCGGAGCTCTGATCGGTTTCGGACAACAGAACCCTAACAAGCCAATTAAGCAGGACTAAAAACAGTTGGCTTTTGCTCCTGCGTCGCTTATTTTAGCCAACAATTTTTAGCCCCTTATTGGGGCGTTAGTGAGCAGGAGGCTTAAATGGATGTCTGGTTTATTATAATAACCTTATCAAGTTTAACTGGATTATTGGTCGCGAGGTTTATGAAACATAAGCGAGCAATTGTAGTCGCAGGTGTTGTTCCATGGTTGGGACTATTAAGTAAACTTTTATACGAAGAGTATTTTGTACCTTATCAAGGTGGTGGGGCTTCAATGTGGCCTGTCGCTCAAGTTTTCGGTGGTACGGCTGCAGCGTTCATAGGTATGATTGTGTTTTCATTGGCTCGTAAGTTTATCTGGCCAATTAACGATGCTCACTAACAAGTTACTCAAAAGGACGCAAAACGCTTGGCTTGTGCTCCTTCGTCGCTAATTTTAGCCAAGCATTTATGCGCCCATTAGTAAGGCGTTATATGCCACAAGGAACTTAAATGGAATTTGAAATTTGGTACGTATTCATAGGGATTGCATTTGTGCTAAATATTGCAGTTTCAGTATTCTTAATTCGTAGGGATGATTTGGAAACCTTTCAGAAATGTTCGCAAATTTTAATTGTTTGGTTAATCCCTTTTTTTGCGGCCATCGGTCTATGGATGTTAAACCGTAGTCAAGATGTTCCAACTAAAGCTCATAAAAATTTCGGTGGCGGTGCTCGAGATAGCATTGATACAGGTGCGGCTGGGGGTGGTGATTAGTGGCATATAACAAACTGCTCAAGTTCGCAGCAAACAACGCTGCGGGACAGTTACTCGCTGGCTTCGCCAACAACACTCGCAACTGCCCCTTAGCAAAGCGTTGAGGCTGTAGAAAAACCCTAAATCAGTTCAAAAAACCACCATTATTTACTTCCCCCCGATCGTCGTTTGTGATCCAATAGGTATTATCAATTAGGCACAGGAGCCTTGGTGATGCCACGTTTTATCCCGCTCAATTATCAAAAAAATTCCATGGTGGTGATCAACTACCTCGACCAACTTCAACCAGGTACGTTTGAATATGCTATTCATCATTTGATTGATGAAAAGTTAGACATATCGGTGTTTTATCCGAAGTACCAAAATGATGCCACTGGTCGCCCTGCGTATGATCCCGCCGCGTTATTGAAAATCATTTTGTTTGCCTATTCTAAGGGCATTACTTCAAGCCGCGAAATTGAGTGGTGCTGCGAAACCAATATCATTTTCAAAGCTCTGAGTTGCGATTCCGTGCCGCATTTTACAACCATTGCAGGCTTTGTCAGTGGTCGCAGAGAGGAAGTGGAACAGGTGTTTGAGCAAGTGTTATTGATTTGCCATACCCAAGGTTTATTGGGCAATGAATTGTTTGCTATTGACTGGAAGGCCAGCCCCGGGGTGTAAAATGCCATCAAATGCGTCCAAAGAATGGTCTGGCACATTTAAAGAGTTGGAAGAAAAACGCGCTAAGCTTAAGCGCCAAATCCGCTATCAGATGGACGAGCATGAGAAGCTGGATAAAAATGAGTCTGCTGATGAAGTGCGTAAACAGCGCACTGCACAAACCATCGAAACCTTAAATAAAGCACATGACAAAATTGATACCTTTCTAAAAAAGGCCGACGCCGCACCACGGATGGGTACGGGCAAACGACCACAGGAAGTGAAGTCAAATATCACCGACAATGAATCGGCCAAGATGACCACCAGTAAAGGGACGATTCAAGGTTATAACGGCGTAGCGGCAGTGGATAAAAAACACCAAGTTATTGTTGATGCCCAAGTGTTTGGTAGCGGCCAGGAGCACCACACCTTGCAGCCCGTACTTGAAAGTATTCAAGCGCGGTTCCAGCGTTTAGCTATCAGTGAGGATATCTTAAAAGCGCAAACTATCATCACTGCAGACACGGGCTTTTCGAATGAATCGAACAATGAATATCTGCATGACAATCACATCAATGCCTATATTCCTGACAACCAATTTAGAAGCCGCGACCCCAAGTTCAATGAGCAAAAGCAAAAATACGGTAAACGTCATCAAGATAATAAAGTGAGTAAGGTTGAGTTAATCCCCGCTAATGAATTTAATTTCGACCCCATTAACATGACTTGTGTTTGCCCAATGGGTGAAGCTATGTGGGAGACCTGGCGTCGCACTGAACCCTCTGGTGGCACACGGATAGGCTTTGAAGGCAAAATACGCGCCTGCCGAGGTTGTGAGAAAAAGCAGCAATGTTTACGTAACCCTGCATCACCCGATAAACCTAAAGGACATGGACGAATAGTATCGTTTTTAATTGATGACAAACCGCGACCGCCCAATTTTACCGACTGGATGAGACTGCGCGTTGATAGCCCCAAGGGCAAACAAATATACAGTCACCGCATGTCGGTGGTTGAACCTGTGTTCGGCAACATAGGGACCAACAAGAATCTCAAACGCTTCAGCCTGCGCGGCAAAAATAAGGTGCAAGGCCAGTGGTATTTGTTCTGTTTGATACACAATATTGAAAAGCTCAAGAATTACGGCCAGTTAGCGGCATGAGGCTCGCGCCATATTGAGGTGAATACTGTGCTTTAAAGTCCCTACAATCAGGCGCTAACCAGTACAAATTCGTCGAAAAGAAAATTATCCCAAAATCCCATCAATAAAATTGAAAAATCCCGATGTTCAGGGCAAAGTAGCCAAAGTTAAAAATTAAGAAGGGCAGTAGAAAATGCAAAGTCAAAATCACCTTTTTCTACAGGCTCGTTAGCTGCCAAAATCAAACAAGGAGAGTACAGATGAACCCATTTTTTATGATCGCAATTCCCGTCGTTTTAATTGTTGCCTTAGTTACTCTAATCAAACAAAGAGACTTAATTGCTTACTCTGCCATTCTTGCACTGAGCATCTTGACCACTGTCATAGTAGATTTTATCTATTGTTCTATATTGCAAACCAAGTGTGAACCAGATGCACTCAATGCGGTGGGTCACTTATTTTTTACATTATTGGTCATGGCATCTTCTAGTGTCACTTATGCTTTATTATCTTCATTTTTGAAAAGTAAAAGTGATAAACATGTCAGCTAACAAACCAAGCCAGCGGGAATTTTACTCGCTGAAAAACACTCATAAAATCCCCTGCTTGGGGCGTTATACGCTGGATTAGCATGACTATATTTGAAACAGAGAGACTAGTAATTAGGGAGTGGCTAGAGGGAGATAGGCCAAACTTCTATGAAATGTCTGCTGACAAGGATGTAATGAAATTCTTCCCAAATACCCTAACGAATAATGAATGCGACAGAGTAGTTCAGAGGTTAAAGAGTTTACATGCAAAAAACGGTTGCTGTTTTTGGTCATGCGAAATTAAAAAGAGCAAGTCGTTCATTGGGCTGGTTGGGTTAAATAAAATAGACAGTGAGTTACCATTTGCGCCCTGCGTCGAGATTGGCTGGCGTCTTGCTAAAAATCACTGGGGAAAGGGTTATGCCACTGAAGCTGCAAAAGGATGCTTGGAATATGGCTTTCAAACACTTAATCTAAAGGAAATTGTTTCGTTTGCGGTTAAATCCAACTTAAATTCTATTAAGGTTATGAAACGTATTGGTATGGTTAATACCATGAGCAACTTTATGCACCCCAAAGTGGATGTTGAGCATTTAAAAGAGCACGTCCTTTTTAAAGCTCATGTGTAAGGCGTATAACAAGCCGTTTAACGAAAACGCCAGCAAACAGCACTGGCACGGAATCGCAAAACACGCTCACCCGTTAACGGAGTGTTAGTTGCCAAGGAAAAGTTTTGTATCGAATTTACTTATTTGCACTTTTAATCATTCCTAATTTGGTGCTAGCCAA
>NZ_JBGQOM010000022.1:0-12585 GCF_052119645.1 Flavobacterium sp. W21_SRS_FM6 | reverse complement strand
AGCGTACTCAAATTGTTGCTGTTTGACCGCGCGAGGACGACTGCCTTTTTGTGCCCATAAGCGGGTTGTCGTATTTTACTGGCCGACTCCGGCTTCATCTTGAATCCAAAAATCAACCTTATCCAGGGCAATATGTCCTGGGTTTAACTTGATCATTTCAATTGGCAGTTTTTTACAGCTTGCTGCTCATCTTTTGCTGATAGAGCAATAGGGAGGGCTTCTCAGCGGTTTTTACTTTCAAAGGTGCTCGACAACCTTCCAAAGCGATGGCAACCTACTCAGTAACCATTCTTTGGCTAACGTTCTAAATACTGGCGACCTCAGCTTTATTTTTATCCGCTTTAACATGTGCTACAGCGAATAATGTATATACATTAGATCATCTGTAGCCACCTTAGAAGACCCTTTTAAGTGCACTTGATATGATGATTCAAAGGAACTATAACGAATTTATATGATAGATATATTGAGTCACATACTCAGACGAGGTGGGTTAAGGCGTGGCAAGATATCTTTACCAAGGTTGTAAAGGAGGTTATTCGAAAGTCTGGTCTCTTCCTAGTAAAGCTAAGGCCGCTTCTTTAGGAGATTTACCGTTGTACAGCACCTGATAAATTTGTTCGCAAATAGGGAGTTCTACACCTACCCTTGTAGATAAAATTTTAACTTCTTTGGTATTCTGATAGCCCTCAACAACTTGTCCTATTTCTTCCATAGCTTGATCAATACTTAAACCTCTGCCTAAAGCTAAGCCGAAACGACGGTTGCGAGATTGGTTATCGGTGCAAGTTAACACTAAATCACCTAGGCCTGCCATACCCATAAAGGTTTGTGGTTGTGCCCCTAGTTTTATGCCTAATCGTGTTAATTCAGCCAAGCCTCGGGTAATCAAAGCAGTACGGGCGTTAGAGCCAAATCCGAGACCGTCAGCTAAACCGGCTCCAATGGCAATGACATTTTTTACTGCACCACCTAACTGAATTCCAATAAAATCGTTGTTACGATAAACACGAAAAGTTTTAGCGCAATGTAACTTATTGGCAAAATCTTGGGCGAGTTGATCATCGGTAGACGATAAAGAGATCGCAGTGGGTAAACCGGCTACCATTTCTTTAGCAAAGGTAGGCCCAGACAATGCTGCAAGAGGGATCTTATCTCCCAATATATCTAAGGCAACATCTTGCAACAGACGACCAGTTTCAGGCTCTAAACCTTTAGTCGCCCAAATAAGACGGTGTTGCATATTCAAGAGGGGTTTGATTTGGCGTAACAATTCAGAAAAAGCATGGCTAGGTGTAACAACCAGCAAATCGGTACTAAGGTTCACGGCTTCGCTAAGATCTGTAACGATGTGTAAAGCGTCAGGAAATTTAGCATCAGGCAAATAACGCGCATTACATCGAGCACTTGCCATAGCTTCCATTTGCTTGGAATCTCTACCCCATAAATAGGTTTCGATACCATTACGGGCTAGGCAAAAAGCAAGGGCAGTGCCATAAGAGCCTGCCCCTAATACCGAAACGGATTGTTTCATGTTTAAATTGTTCTACGCATCTAACTTAGTTGGCTGAGCTTCTTGTGACTGCTGAGCACGCTTCTGCATGTATGCCGCAAAGATGGCGTCAAAATTAACAGGTGCTAAGTTTAGTGCTGGGAAGGTACCGCGATTTACAAGATTAGAAATGGTTTCACGGGCATAAGGAAACAAAGTATTTGGACAGAATGAACCCATCATATGGGCTTTATTCGCTTCTGGCATTTCGCCAATAGTAAAGATCCCAGCTTGTTGAACTTCACACAAAAAAGCGGTTTCTTCACCGATTTTCGCTGTCACTGTTACAGCTAAGACGACTTCATATAAGTCTTCATCGATCTTATTGCTACGGGTGTCTAAATCTAATTGAACTTCAGGCTTCCATTCTTTTTTGAAAATGTCTGGTGAATTAGGTGTTTCAAAAGAGATGTCTTTAGTATAAATGCGTTGAATAGAAAATTGTGGTGCTGAATTTGCGTTTTGAGCTGCAGTTTCGTTAATGTTGTTTTCGTCAGCCATGGGGCGATTCCTTTGATAAAAAATAATTAGTTAGCGAGTAAACCGTCAAGTTTATTCTGTGACTCTAAGGCAAACATGTCGTCACAACCGCCAATATGTTGATTGTTAATAAAAATCTGAGGGACGGTCGTTCCACCGTTTGCTCTTTCAATCATTGTGGGTCTCAACTCAGGTTGCTGATCTATTTTGAACTCACTAAATTCAACACCTTTTTGTGTCAGAAGCGCTTTTGCGCGATGACAATACGGGCAATGCCCCTTCGTATAAATTTCAACTTTGCTCACAAAAATACCTTTATTATTTAGCTGTTGGTAA
The DNA here is from genome assembly GCF_052119645.1 of Flavobacterium sp. W21_SRS_FM6. Classification (NCBI taxonomy): domain Bacteria; kingdom Pseudomonadati; phylum Bacteroidota; class Flavobacteriia; order Flavobacteriales; family Flavobacteriaceae; genus Flavobacterium; species Flavobacterium sp. W21_SRS_FM6. The sequence goes on along the minus strand of NZ_JBGQOM010000022.1, from coordinate 10,217 downwards.
GTTGGCGCCTTGCCAAGCACTTATGCCACCTTTTAAAACAGTCACATTTTCAAAGCCAGCTTTTAACATTTGAGAAGCAGTACGTTTCGCTGTCATTCCCATATTGCATACAACAATAATGGGTGTCCCTTTGTGTTTTTCAAGGCTGGTAAAGTCGCCTTTAGTTAACAATTCGCTTTTTACTTGCTTAGAACCCAAAATATGACCTTTTTTAAACTCCGCTACAGGTCTAACGTCGAGTACAACGGCATCTTGCTTATTTATTAACAAAGTAGCTTCATGAGTTGTAATTTCCTTTAGTGGTGATAATGCACTAGCAAAAAAAGAATAAATTAACGCTATTACAAGTCCGGCAAATACAGCCGACAATATGTAATGATTGGTTGCAAATTCAATTACTTGATCCATAACAGCTTAGCCTTATAGAAGATTTACATGGAAAAAAAGAGTGCAAAGTATATAGATTTTGTCGTGGGAAACCAGCCCTCAGTCAGCCTCAATTCAACATAGTAGAATAAGTTATGGTTAAGCATTTGGTTTTTAATTGTATTTGGTCGTGACGTTGCAACCTGCAACAGGTTAATATTACTTATCGGGTTAAATTTTGGGGATTTACAATATGAGTCAAGGTAAGAAAACGACAGCATTAATCATCCTAGATGGTTGGGGATACCGCGAAGATAAGACGAGCAACGCAATTGCACATGCCAATACACCGGTATTAGATGGACTAAAGAGCAAGTATGCCCATACATTAATCTCAGGTTCTGGTCTGGACGTCGGTTTACCCCCCGGTCAAATGGGCAACTCAGAAGTAGGCCATGTCAATTTAGGTGCTGGACGAGTTGTTTACCAGGATTTCACACGCATCACTAAAGCGATTAGCGATGGGGATTTTTTTACTAATCCAGTGCTGGTCGAAAATATGGATAAAGCGATCGAACAAGACAAAGCGGTACATGTTATGGGGCTGCTGTCTCCTGGTGGTGTGCATAGCCATGAAGATCATATTGTTGCAATTTTGGAAATGGCGGTAAAACGCGGTGCCAAGAAGCTCTATTTACACGCTTTTCTAGACGGTCGCGACACGCCACCAAGAAGCGCTAAAGCATCACTACTTGCCATGGATAAGCTATTTGAAAAGCTGGGCGTCGGTAAAACCGCTAGCTTAGTGGGTCGTTATTATGCGATGGATCGTGATGAGCGTTGGGATAGAGTTGAAGCCGCTTATAAGGTTATTGCGCTTGGCCAAGGACTTCATCAAGTGGATTCGGCTATAGAAGGGCTTGAAGCGTCTTATGCAAGAGAACAAAATGACGAATTTATGCAAGCCACAGTCATTGGTGAATCTGTGCCACTAAAAGATGGCGATGCATTATTTTTTATGAATTTCAGGGCCGACCGTGCTCGAGAAATTACCCGTCCTTTTGTTGAGCCAGACTTTAAAGAGTTTGCTAAATCAGATCATATCAAACTAAGTGCATTTGTGATGTTAACGCAATATGCCGATAGTATAGACGCGCCGAGTGCTTATCCGCCTGTTCCTTTAGTCAATGTAATGGGGGATTGGTTAGCTCAACACAATAAAACTCAATTACGGATCTCCGAGACTGAAAAATATGCCCATGTTACGTTTTTTTATAGTGGTGGCAGAGAAGAATTATATGATGGTGAAGAGCGTATCCTGATCCCCTCTCCTAAGGTTGCGACTTATGACCTGCAGCCAGAAATGAATTCAGCAGAACTCACCGACAAGCTGGTCGAGGCTATTGATTCAGGCAAGTATGATGTGGTGATTTGTAACTATCCCAACGGTGATATGGTCGGACATACGGGTAATTTTGATGCCGCCGTTAAGGCTTGTGAAGCCGTTGATGCCTGTGTTGGTCGAGTAGTGGGTGCAATTGAACGTAATGATGGTGATTGTCTAATTACGGCTGATCATGGCAATGCAGAACAAATGCAAGACGAATCAACTGGTCAGGCTCATACGGCTCATACCAGTGAATTAGTGCCTTTTATTCATGTAGGGCAGCGTCATACCACTGCGCGTAGCGGAGGTACGTTAAGTGACGTAGCGCCTACGATGTTGCACTTAATGGGAATGGAGCAGCCAAAGGAAATGACGGGAAAACCGATTGTCACCTTGGACTAGCCATACCTCTATGCCATCCATCAATAATCAGTTCAGGAAGACACCTTTATTAGGTGCCTTCTTACTGCTGACATGCTTTTTAGGTAGCTCAATTTCCTGGGCACAACAACAGCAAGATCTTCAAGCGATTCAAGAGCAAATAAAAGCAAAAAAAGAACAAGTCGCTAAACAGCTCCAAGAGGCGAAAAAGCTTCAAATACAATTAGAACGCTCAGAAGTGAACATTGCTAACACAGTGAAAGCCTTAAAAAAGACACAAGCTGCATTAGTAGACAATAATAATCAACGTAGTTCCCTTGCTGAAAAACGTGAGACAGTGCAAACCCAAATTCAACAACAACAAAAGGGTTTAGCTAAGTTGATAAAAAGCGCTTACATGACAGGTAACTACGATTTCGCCAAAATGTTGTTAAATCAACGGGATGCAGCCAATTTTGAAAGAACGATTACCTATTATCAATATTTAAACACCGAAAGAAAAACCAAAATAGACGAGTTTAGGCTACTTGTATCTGAACTCGAATCAGTAAACCTTCAATTAGAGCAAAAACAAGCAGAATTGCGCAGTTTGCAAGTTGACCAAAACGCGCAACAAATAGAACTCACTGAGGGAAAAGCCACAAGAGAAGCAACCTTAGCGAGTATTCGAAGTGCTATCGAATCTGACGAGGCGAAGATTGAAATACTGCAACAAAACGAGAAAAGCTTGCAAGATGCTTTAGCAAAAGCGCAAAGAGAAGCAGAAAAACAAAAGCAGACTTTTGCTGGCCTAGGTAAGGCGAAGGGTAAGTTGCTTACACCGGCCAAAGGTGAATTGATGAGAATGTTTGGTCGAATCAGACAAGGCCAAATTAAGTGGAAAGGCATTATTATCAAAGGCGAAGTAGGCAGTGCGGTAATTGCTGTTCATCAAGGTAAGGTGCTTTATGCAGATTGGCTACGTGGCTTTGGTTTGGTCACTGTTTTAGATCATGGGGATGGCTATATGAGTCTTTACGGGCATAATCAGGCCTTATTAAAACAAGCTGGTGATATTGTTGATGCAGGTGAAACTATCGCATTGCTCGGTCAAAGTGGTGGCCAAAGTTACCCAAACCTGTATTTCGAGATCAGGCACAAAGGACAGCCTGTTAATCCTACGACTTGGTTGAAGTTATAAGAGCTTATTCCGCTATTGGTTTCATTTTAGTAAGTCTATTAAAATTTTACGTTGCCTCCCGTTAGTAAAAAAGTCACAGTACCCACTGACAAGCTCTGGATTAAAAACAATAGAAGATGCAAATCTATAAAACCCTTTTTATTATTTCACTGCTCGTTTTTTATATTCTTCCTGTGTCGAAGGCGGCAAGCATTGCCTTGATCATTGATGATATAGGCAACAACAAACACGAGGCGGCTGCGTTTGACTTGCCACTTAATGTGACCTTTGCCATTTTGCCTAATAAGCCGCTCTCTGGTTTTTTTTCTGAACGTGCTTTAAATCAGCGTCGAGAAGTGATTATCCATATGCCGATGGAGTCATTAGCGGGTATCAAACAAGAAGAAGCCTCGCTAGTGGCAGGAATGACAGATGAACAAATTAGCTCAACCTTAACAAATGCACTGGCATCGGTGCCATTTGCGACTGGGCTTAACAATCATATGGGGAGTCGACTGACACAACTTGAAGCCCCCATGAAAGAAACCATGTCTTTTTTGTTTAAACACGGTTTATATTTTGTTGATAGCCGTACCACGCATTTTAGCCGAGCCGAGAAGATCGCCCATGACTATGGTGTGTTAGCCACCAAAAGAGATGTGTTCTTGGATCACGTCGCGGACTTACCAAATATCCAAAAACAATTTAACCGTTTGATAAGCCTAGCAAAAAAACATGGCCAAGCCGTGGGTATAGCCCATCCTTATCCACAAACCCTACAATTTTTAAAAGAACAATTGCCAACTATCGAATCTCAAGGTATTAAGTTGGTCAAATTAAGTGACATGATTATTGAGCAACGTTATGTCGCAAAAAGCGAAACAGTTAACTCGGACGACTTTGTCGCGACACAATAAATAAGGAATAACTATGCCAGCAGCAAATTTACTTGCCCTCATCGATGATATTGCCACTCTACTAGATGATGTCGCTGTATTGTCAAAAACCGCTGCAAGTAAAACGGCAGGAGTGTTAGGTGATGATTTAGCCTTAAATGCTGAACAAGTTTCAGGCGTAAAAGCTGATCGCGAGTTGCCAGTAGTATGGGCCGTGGCAAAAGGCTCTTTTTTAAATAAACTCATCTTGGTTCCCTCCGCATTATTAATAAGTGCCTTTGTTCCTTGGCTGATAACAGTGTTACTGGTTGCCGGTGGTTTGTACCTTTGTTTTGAAGGAGTTGAGAAAATTTATCACTACCTTAGTCACGATAAACATGAGAGAGATGTGGAACATGCTAAAAAGTTAGAAGCCATTGCAGACCCGACGGTTGACTTAGTTGAATTAGAAAAAGACAAAATAAAAGGCGCGATTCGTACCGACTTTATCCTCTCTGCAGAAATAGTGGTAATAGTATTGGGTACAGTACAAGAGGCCTCGTTCGTAACCCAACTGAGTGTTTTATCATTACTCGCTATCGCAATAACCGTAGGGGTGTACGGTATTGTTGCTGGTATTGTTAAGTTAGACGACTTAGGCCTTTTTTTGCTGAGACGCTCAATCACAAGCTCTTTTAGTGCACTGCAACGCTGGTTGGGTAGAGGTTTACTCATCGTTGCCCCCCTTCTAATGAAGGCGCTATCTTATATCGGTACTGCGGCCATGTTTTTAGTGGGCGGCGGTATTTTGGTGCATAGTATCGATTATTTACATCATCTTTTAGAGCCAATCAAAGAGAGTGTGGCCAACATAAATATATTATCAAGCGTCGTTCCTATTGCCAGTGAAGGAGTGATTGGGATCCTCGCGGGCATCATCGTTTTGATAGTGGTAACGCTAGGTCAAAGGCTCTATTCAAACATAAGTCACAAAAACGATAAGGCTGCTTAGCCAGGCTTTTGACTTGTTGCTTTCTCTCAAGGCTATTTTTTGCGGTAAGCCTTGATTTTGCCAAGTAATGTTATATTATAACGTTCTACTTAGGTGAGGCGAAAGTTCATGCAAATTAATACCGATAAAACGCTATTAGACAAACTAGGCATATGGGCATCTAGCCTTTGTGCTGTGCATTGTTTGTCATTGCCGATTCTTATTCCGCTTATACCTTTGGTTAGCGCCAGTTTTTTTGCTCAAAATTGGTTTGAAAGAACCATCTTATCAATTTCTATGATAGTTGGGTTTTGGGCATTGTTGTCAGGTTTCTATCGTTACCATCGCCAGCTTTATCCTTTGTATAGTCTCGTACTTGGTGGCTTAATTTATTGGAACAAAGGTATGTTTGGAGATGCCTATGAGCCCTTTACAATTGCTGTTGGAGCAATGCTAATTGTTGGTGCTCACGTGGCCAATATTAAACTGTGTAGAAGCTGCCGCAGTTGTGAATCAAGTTGTTCTACTTCTGAGAGCTAATAGACCAAATATAGTTTTTAGCCGCCCAGGGCTTATTGCAAAACACTCCATCTACTTTCCAACGATATAGCTGCGCTAAATCTTCTGGTTCGTCTATTGTGTAAACAAATACTTTCAAGCCCCGTCGGTGAGCATCTAGCACAAACGCCTCATCTAAAAACGCCATGTCGGCATTGACTGAAAATGCGCCTAGCTCGGCTGCAAATTCTGCATATTTTATCGGTTTACTGGCCGTTAAAGCGCCAATTTTAGTTTCTGGCTTGAGCGTTTTTATCTGACTAAGCAAATGATGATCGAACGAAGACACAATAAATTGCTCAGTAGTAAAACCAAGTTCTTGTTCGGCTTTTGCCATAATAGAAAACAGAATGGAGGTATCTTGTAGGCCCTTTATCTCAATATTTAAATTACATTGCCCAGCAACCAATACCATTACTTCCCATAAGGTAGGCACTTGCTGACCTAAGCCCGCATCGAAAGAGCGCAATTGCTTGAAGTCTAAGTTAGCGACGAGGCCCTTTCCATTGGTCGTTCTTTGCACCCATCTATCATGGATAACCACCAACTCTTGACCAATTTGATGAACATCAATTTCAATGCCATCTACTTGATACTCAAGTGCTTTTGCAATGGCTAACAAGGTGTTTTCTGGTGCTTCCGCACTAGCACCGCGATGTGCAAAAATTTGCATAGTATTAGGACTTATTGTGGAGTTTCTGAGCGTTAATAGTTTCGTATATAGCCGCTGAAATAACCAGTAGGCCGCCGACAAATGTTTGCCATGTCGGTTGCTCATCCAAGATAAGAATAGCGAGAATAACGCCATACAGAGGCTGCATGCAGGCAACCAAAGAAAAGGTTTTGGCTCGCAAATGTTTCAAACTGGTAGCGATCAAAGTGTGAGGGAGAGCGGTTAAAAGTGTGCCAAGCACTGCAAGCCAAATATAGGTTTGCTGGCTAGCTGCTACGATATTAGGGCTCACAAAAAAGCTCAAACACAATACAATAATTAAGGTCTGATACGCCATTGAATGGGCGCCAGAATAATGCGAAAAATACTTACGCATCATTAGGTTACGTATAGCGTACAAAAATGCTGAACCAACACCTACAACAATACCAAGGGTGATGTCATTATCCATACTTATTTCAGGAACAATGAGATAAATGCCAAAAAATACCACAGCGGCACTCAATAAGTCCTGCCACACTAATCGAATGCCCTCAAAAAAGGGCTCGAGTAACACCGTTATGACAGGGAAAGTAAAGAGGGCTATCATTCCTACCGAGACAGACGAATACTGCATAGCCGCAAAATAACTGACCCAATGGGACGCCATTAATACCCCTAGTGCTATGGCAACAAGGTAGTCTTTTCCACTGTTTAAACGGATTTTACCGCCGCTCAGTTTTACAATACAAAACAACATTAAACAGGCGATAACCGCCCGTCCAAATGTGATATCAACGGAAGATAGAGGAATTATTTTTGAAAATAGCGCTGTGGCGCCAAGCAGTACCACTGTGATGTGTAACGACCACAGGCTCTTTTTAACGGGATCCACGACTTACTTCGATATCGTTGCGAACAATTCACCAAGACGTGTTGGATCACCTTCAGCTAAGTCTGAAAATTCGATTGAATCTGCTTCAAAGCAAGCCACAATAGTTGACCCGAGTTTAAAGCGCCCCATTTCCTCACCCTTTTTCAAATGAACTGCATGTTCACCTTCAAGCGGATACTGCCAATGCTGAACGTTTTTACCGGCAGGAGGGCTCACTGTACCAGCCCACACGGTTTCTATACTTGCTACGATAGTTGCGCCCACTAAGACCATAGCAAACTTGCCAATCTCAGTGTCGAAAATAGCGACTACACGTTCATTCCGTGCGAATAGTCCTGGCACTCTTTGCGCTGTCAAAGGGCTAACTGAGAAGAGCTCACCTGGTACATAGATCATGTCGGTTAAGGTGCCATCTAACGGCATATGAATGCGATGGTAATCCTTAGGCGACAAATATACCGTAGCAAATTTCCCATCTTTAAAGGGAGCTGCAATATCGGGTTTACCGCCTAATAAAGTCGTTAAACTGTAGTCATGGCCCTTAGCTTGAAAAATACTGTCATGTTTGATGTCGCCAAGTTGGCTTACAGCACCGTCTACCGGCATTGCTAGGTTTTGCTCGCCCTCACAAATTGATCGAGCATCAGGTTTTAATTCACGGGTGAAGAAGTCGTTGAAACAACGATAATGCTCTGGGTCTGAGTGCAGGGCTTCTGACATATTCACATTGTACTGTTTAATAAAAAGCTTAATTAAACCAGTCGTGATCGCGCCTGCTTGAGCTGCTGCTAAGTAACCAACCAATCGAGAGAGTAAATGCTTGGGCATTATGTACTGCAGAGCAATTTTTAACGAATCGAACAAAGTAACACCTTAAAATATAAATTTATCCGATTCGGATTGTACCCTAATAAGACAATTTTTCGCACAGTCACTAAGTCAATTAGGCTATATGCTAGTATTGTTTATCACAGTCTGGTCTACCTCTTAAATTTTAATGTGAGCCGGACGAAGTTCATCCATGTTACTCAGTATTTTGTGGTAATTGTCAAAGCGCTGTGCGCTAATCTCGCCATTTTCAACTGCTTTTCGAATGATGCATCCAGGATCATCTGCATGTTTGCAATCTCTAAACTTACAACCACCAAGATAGTCTCTGAATTCTTTAAAACCATAGGTCAACCGTTCAATTGGAAGATGCCACAGTGCAAATTCACGCACGCCTGGAGAGTCTATTAATTCTCCGCCTAATTCAAAACGCAACAGTTTCGCCGCGGTTGTAGTGTGTTGGCCTAAACCAGAATTATCTGAAATATCACCAATCGCTTCATCAGCATCAGGTAATAAAGCATTAATTAGGCTGGATTTACCCACACCAGATTGGCCCACAAATACGCTGGTTTTATCTTTTAAACAGCGAGAGAGTTCATCTAAACCAGTCAACGTAAGGCAACTGGTATAAACGATTTGGTAGCCAATTTTACGGTAGATATCGAGTTGCTGTTCAACGTCGTGTCGCTCTGAATCACTCAGTAGCTCGACCTTATTGAGCAAAATAACAGGTGTTATACCTACATCTTCAGAGGCGACTAAGTAGCGGTCGATAATGTTTAAAGAAAGGCTCGGTATGACTGAACTGACAATAATGATCTGATCGATATTGGCGGCAACGGGCTTGACCCCATCATAGTAATCAGGGCGCGTCAGGATTGTTTTTCTATCTTCGACAGCTTCAATAACCCCAGCCACATTTAGGGTCAGATCTTTGCCCGGTCTAAACAGCACATTGTCTCCGCACACGACACTAACTATTGTACGACGCATGTGACAACGATGCACCTTACCTTGGCTGTCTTCAACATCAGCATGTTTACCAAAGCGGCCAATCACTTTGCCTGCTTGTTGCTCTCCTAACTGATTGTCATCTAATTCACTTGCTGGTCTTGTGGTCGCCATTCTGCGCACACGATTGCTAGAGACTTGACGTTTTTGTTGATTAGTAAGTTTTGGTTTTTTTGCCACGATTCGCTTTACTTTATTTGGCGCAATTTCTGCTTACATGTTACCGTTTGAACTACTATCTGCATACCGATAGTTTTTACCTTTTTCGCTTAAATCTGGTTTCGGAGCCCGTATGACAATAAATAATGACAACTTGGTGTGGGTAGATATGGAGATGACAGGCTTACACCCTGAAACTGATGTAGTGCTCGAAATTGCCACCATCGTCACAGACAAAAATTTGAACATACTCGCAGAAGGCCCTGTTTTAGCCATTTATCAACCTGATTCCGTGTTAAACAATATGGATCAATGGTGTGTTGATACTCATGGAAAGTCAGGTTTAACCGCACGATGTCGGCAAAGTAAGGTTGATATTGAGCAAGCGAGTGCATTGACCATAGAATTTTTACAAAATTACGTTGATAAGGGGCAGTCACCAATGTGTGGCAATACTATCGGTCAAGACCGTCGCTTTATGGTGAAGTACATGCCACAACTCGAAGCGTATTTTCATTACCGCAATATCGATGTCAGTACCGTTAAAGAATTAGCGAGACGTTGGAAGCCCGAAACGTTGACCGGGTTTAAGAAAAAAGGGGTGCACCTAGCCTTAGACGATATTCGCGAATCAATCGCCGAGATGGTTTATTACCGTCAGCACGTTTTTAGTATTTAAGGGACTCAGCAAGCCTATTGACGGCTGGTTGAACATGATTCGGCCAGTTCGTTGGAAATTTACCCATTCAATTCAAAAAAGTTCGTGTTTTGTAAATATTTTAAAATTAGCGCTTGCATCAATAAAATATTTTTGTAAAATGCGCGTCCGGTTGAGGTGACAAGGCCTCACACCAAAGCAAAACAAGCCATCTTATGCGGGAATAGCTCAGTGGTAGAGCACAACCTTGCCAAGGTTGGGGTCGCGAGTTCGAATCTCGTTTCCCGCTCCAAA
>NZ_JBGQOM010000021.1:0-18533 GCF_052119645.1 Flavobacterium sp. W21_SRS_FM6 | reverse complement strand
TGATGGACCACGTTTACTTGATGTGGATAGTGATCCGCTGGTGATGAAGTACATTACTAAAGGTGTGCCTAGAAATCAACCTGCAGGGTCAGAGCCGATGAAAATACTGGTAGATGGCTGTATATTTATCAATTCGGCAAAGTGCATTTACTAGGATCATAAACTAATGATAATCAATCCTTCAGAACGCCTTAGTTATCGGCTTATGACCTTAGCCGATGGTCCACGTTTACTTGATGTTGATAGTGATCCGCTGGTGATGAAATACATTACTAAGGGTGTGCCTAGTACTTTACAAGATATTGAAGACCGTATGTTGCCGCGCTTGGCTAAGTATTTAAACCCCGAAAAAGGTTGGGGGCTTTGGGAAGTCTGTGACAGCGCATCACAAGCTTATTTAGGTTGGATACTCGTCAGGCCGATGCATTTTTTCAGTGAAAAACCAGAGTTTGATAATTGGGAATTAGGCTGGCGCTTTAAGCAAATAACTTGGGGCAAGGGTTACGCCACTGAAGCGGCAAAGCACATTATGCATGTGCTTGCCGATAATCATCAGGTGAAAAGCTTCTCTGCCATTGCGGTAAAAGACAATGGGGCGTCGATACAGGTTATGAAAAAACTGGGTATGGTGTTTGAGAAAACAGCCTTGCATGTCGACCCGCTGTTTAGCGAACAAGTGGAATATTACCGTATTGATTTTGCTTAGCGAATTAAAGAGCCATCCACGATAATGAGATATTTGATTCGATTGAAATGTCGGGTGCTAGTTAAAAAACAAGGGTGATGTTGCTTATAACTGGGTTGGTTTTTGTTCTTTTCCTCCGCGTTCTGTGTGCCCCACAACGGAGTTGTCTGTGGTTCAATATCTTTAGCTTTTGTCTGCTTTTGCTTGCTCAATTCTGCACCACACTGCTTCTTTTTGCCCATGGCATCCTTAACTAAGTTCATTGGCTTTTCGATAAGGGCCCTCGTAATCAAATAAACGCTCGCTCACTTGCCAGTGATGTTTGTGCTTTTTGGCTATCACAAAGTCAGGCGCCGGCAGGTAAGGTAAAAACCTCTCTAGCTCTTTTAGTGATTCGAACTGAATCGACTGACTGCCGTTGGCTATTCGTCGGGCAAAGAGTTGGTTAAAGGTTTGCCTAGAATTTTTATAGTTAAAGCGGAAAGTCTCCGATAAGGTGAGGCCGTCTTCGTCGTGATAGGTGATTTTTACACTTGTGTCGGCCCAGATAATCTCTGGCGTGATGGCAGCGCAGCGCAATACTTTGTTGTTCTTTAGATTTAATGCTTTTCTTAAAATATCGTCGGGATCAATTAACTTTTCTGAGCAATGCTGGCATTGTCTGGCGGCGATATCGTTTTCTTGGTTACAGTGTGGGCAGCTTTTAAAGCGAAACCGATAAGTGCATTGCGTCTCGTATTGGGGGCCATTTGGGCCTTCGGGGCCGTCAATCAAGCCATGGCATCGGCGGCCAAAATGCTCAAGAATATTTCCTTGTGGGTCTTTTCTGCCCCAAAATGCATTGGCAAAACCGCATTGTGGGCAATGGATTTGCACTGCTACGGAATCTTGTGTGGGCTTTTTTTCGCCAATTTCTGGCTGAAAAATATTGTAGCCATTATTGGTGTAATCCAATACTAGGCAGTCTTTTTTCCCCGGGCTGAGGCGCAAACCTCGACCGACAATTTGTTGAAATAAACTGATCGATTGCGTGGGCCGCAAAATAGCAATCACATCCACGTGGGGCGCATCAAAGCCTGTGGTTAATACCGATACATTCACTAAGTACTTAATTTTTTTGGCTTTAAACGCGGCGATTAGCTCATCACGTTGTTTTATTTTGGTGCTGCCGGTAATTAAAGCGGTTTGCTCTGCAGGTAAATAAGCACAGATTTCTTGGGCGTGATCGACGGTTGCAGCAAAAATCATCACGCCTTGACGGTTTTGACTAAGCTGCAGTATTTGCTCGGTCACTGCCTTGGTCACGCGTGGATATTTGTGAATGAGCTCATTTAAGGCGATATCATCGGTGTCTTGCTCGCCGTCTAAACTTTCTGTCAACAAACTAAAGTCATAATGGGCAATGGCGGCATCATAATGAATGGGCGGCGTTAAATAAGCTTTTTTTACCATGTGTTGCAGTGGTAGTTCAAAAATACATTTCTTAAAAAATGTGTCGCTTGAGGGCCGTGTATAGCCATGGTAATGGTGTTGATAAATCCAGCCGCTGCCTAATCGATAGGGGGTAGCGGTTAAACCCAGGATCTTTACGCTAGGATTCAGCCTGCGAAAATGGGTGATGGTTTTGTGGTATTGACCGCTATCGTCCATGCCCACCCGATGGCATTCATCAATAATAATCAGGCTGGCAGGAGTGTGAAAATCGTCGAGGTTAGCTGACAGTGATTGAATACTGGCAAAGACTGTTTTGGCGGTGCTATTTTTTTGGCCCAGTCCTGCAGAAAAAAGTCCTGCAGTTGCACCCGTAGCCAGAAATTTTGCATGATTTTGTTCAACCAATTCTTTTACATGGGCAAGACAAATAACGCGACCTAAGGCCAGCCGACTCAGCTCAGCAATGACCAAGCTTTTACCTGCACCGGTAGGCAATACAATTACCGCTGGATCATCGCCACGGCGAAAGTGCTTTAGCGCCGCCTCAACCGCTTGAGTTTGGTAATCTCGTAAGATGAATGTTTGGCTCACAAATCCTCAATACTTGAGCTGTTAATCGCTTTATTGGCAATTGAATAGGAGAATCCTTGACCAATCAAATGTCGCATTGCTTTTTGTTTAAGTTTGTCGTCGACAATTGGGGATTCACCAAATTTTTTTACTTTAAGTGCCAGTGCCTTATCTAAATAGTCATCTTCAGTGTTAACTATTGATCCTAAGCACTCATTGATGATTTGGGACGTGAAGCCTTTGGTATAGAGTTTTTGTTTTATTTTGCTCAGGCCAATATTCTTTTCTGAATAATTTTGGGTCAAGCGTTGTGCATAACGAAGATCATCAACAAAGCCTTGTTCGATAAGGTAGTTAAGGGCTTCTTGATTAAAAGATGTGTCTTCTTTGAATAATGTATTGGCCTTTTGCAATAAGGTTTTTGCTGTGTAATCTCCATATTTACCGATCAACCACAAGTAATATCCTTTGACTCGTTCGTAGGTTATTTCTTTAGGTTTTGCATCTTGCTTGTTTTTAAACATCTTTCAGGTTTTCCAATGTTGTTAACCACACACTTCACTACTCAGCACTTCAACAAGGTCCTTAACATTATCATGACACACAGCCTAGTTTAGTTAAAACTGAAATAGCTGTTTGGGTAAATGATATTCTACCTCCACTCAGTTGCCTAAATGGTAGGTCTTTAAGATTTACCCATAATAATTTCTGCTGGGTTTGACTTGCCTCAGGTAGAATGCTGCCGCTTAGCTTATTGATTTTTTGGATGTACTTTAGATGCAATTTAACCGTGTTTTGCTGACTGCAATTGGTAGTGTTTTACTCGCTATGGTGACTATTCAAACAGGCGCGTCTTTAGCAAAACAACTTTTTCCTGTGGTTGGGCCAGAAGGCACCACTGCTTTGCGTTTAGGTTTTGCTGCTGCAGTACTTTGCTTCGTGTTTCGTCCATGGCGTGCCTTACCTCAAGGCCGAGATTGGCAAAGCATTATTTTTTATGGCATGTGTTTAGGCGGGATGAATATTCTATTTTACCTTGCGATTGAACGGATTCCCTTAGGCATAGCCGTTGCCCTTGAGTTTACCGGACCTTTAGCCGTGGCTTTATTGGGGTCTAAGCAAAAAAGTGATTTGCTGTGGGTTGCCTTGGCCATTGCCGGGATTTTTTTGCTAATGCCTGATTTAGCGAGCGCACAAGGGCTGGATCTTACTGGTGCATTAATGGCCATAGGGGCTGGTGGGTGCTGGGCAGGGTATATCGTGTTTGGCACTCGCACGGGCAAACAAGCCTCAGGTGGCATTACCGTGGCGCTTGGCATGACAGTGGCTGCCATAGTGATTGTGCCAATTGGCGCAGTGAGCCAAGGCTTAGCGTTGTTTAGCTGGGAAGTTTTACCTCTTGGCTTATTGGTTGGGGTGTTATCCAGTGCCTTACCTTACTCCTTGGAAATGGTTGCCCTTAGAAACATGCCTACTCAGGCCTTTAGCGTGCTGATGAGCCTAGAGCCCGCTATCGCTGCATTGGCGGGCTTGGTTATTTTAAGTGAGCAACTGAGCTTGTTGCAGTGGGCAGCGATTGGTTTGGTTATTATTGCTTCCATGGGCAGCAGCTTTACCCCTAAAAAAGCCGTTGAGATGGGGGTGTAAACTTAAAGCCACTGACTACTCCGTTGTCATAGGAATAATTTTTTAAAAATATTTTTCAAACAACTGAACTTAAGCGAGTACTTGCCCTCTGATTATATAGTTTTTATGTGTGTCCTATGTGTGTCCTATGTGTGTCCTATGTGTGTTTTCATCTTCAAGCCTGATTTTATCAGGCTTTTTTTTATCCTTTATTCAATCAATTAACCAGTCAAGTTGAGTCTCAGCGACACTAGCAAAAGCCGTGTCACGATTGCAAAAATCTATAAGGCTTCAAGGCAAGTCACTATACATAGCTTGGGTGGGTAAAATCTAAATACCTGAGCGGCTGACGGCAAGCAAATAACGTGGCATCATAAATAAAAACACAACAATAAAAGGGAACTCCATGAATTTGCTTAACATAACGGCGCTTGCTGCTTTACTCTTTGCCGCACCTATCTTAGCCAATAACAGCATAATCCCCGTTTCTAAAGAAACAAAAGAGATGGCAGTTAGCTTGCGTGATAAAGCCATGAAAGACGATAGCGCCTACGAAATATTAAAATCGCTCACTACAGAAGTTGGTGCGCGCCACCCAGGTACACCTGGCGAAAAAGCCGGTATTGAATGGGGAATACAAAAATTAAAGGCTCTGGGCTTTGATAAGGTGTATACCGAAGACGTCGAGATGAATGGTTGGGTTCGCGGCGTCGAGACGGCTGAAATCCTGCTCCCTTCTTATCAAAAAATGACAATCACTGCCCTAGGCCGGTCTAAATCAACACCTGAAGGCGGCTTAGAAGCAGCAATAGTGCATTTTGCCAGCTACGCTGATCTCGAAAAAGCCGCTGATGGCAGTTTAAAAGGAAAAATTGCCTTTATCAGTAATCGAATGGAACGCTTTCAAGACGGTGCGGGTTACGGTCCTGCTAATATCGCCCGCTCAAAAGGTCATGAGCTCGCCGCCCAAAAAGGGGCTGAAGCCTTGCTTATCCGTTCTATTGGTACCGACGATCACCGCAACCCCCATACGGGCGCTACCAATGTAGCGATGGGTTATACAAAGGTACCTGCTGTAGCGCTGTCTAACCCTGATGCCGATCAGTTAGTGCGTTTAATTGAATACGGTCACAGCCCTAAAATTCGCTTGAATATTCAAACCAACGATCTGGGGGCTATTGTCACCAAAAATGTCATCGGCGAAATAACCGGCCGTGAACTTCCTGATGAAGTGGTGGTGATTGGCGGCCATTTGGACAGCTGGGACTTAGGCACGGGCGCAGTAGATGATGGCGCAGGTGTTGCCATCGCCATGGCAACGGCGGCACTGATTAAAAATAATACTAAACAACGTCCTCGTCGCACCATCAGAGTCATCCTGTGGGGCGCAGAAGAGCTGGGCTTGATTGGTGCTCGCGCTTATGCCAAAGCACGAGAGGCAGATGGCACGATTGCTAAGCATGTTATTGGCTCTGAATCTGATTTTGGCGCTGGTCCTGTTTATGGCCTGCAAGCTTCCGACAATGTCGCACCACACGCTCTGCATGTGGTGGATACCATGGCTGCATTGATGGGAGAGCTTGGGGTTAATCGTCGCAGCGGCAATACCAGCGGTGGTCCAGATATGATGCCTCTGGCGGCATTGGGCGTGCCTGCCCTAAACCTAATGCAAGATGGCACCGACTATTTTGACTTGCATCACACACCAGACGATACCTTTGATAAGGTTAATCCCGAGCATATGCGCCAAAACGTAGCGGCTTGGATTGTGTTTACCTACATCGCGGCGGAATGGCCGGGTTCGTTTAAATAAGGTCAGTAAGATTATTTAAAGCTTTAAGATACCCCCTTGAATAGCATGCAAGGTGTTCGAGGGTTATCGAGTACCTTGCGGTAAAATCGCAATTTTACTCAGTGAAAACAGCGCATAAATGCGCTTTTATTGCTCAAACGTATGTTGTTAACACCAAGCGACTTTGTTTAATGGCACCTGTGTGCCAATACCCGACTGTCAAGACTCGCTGGTTGACTTAGCGGATATAGCAGAAAGGAGACAGTCAGGTTATTGATGTCACTTACATTAGACTTAGTGTGACAAGCGGACTTCTACTTCTCAGTCTCTCATTACAATTGTCGTAAGCTAAAAGGTTAAGAATTAAACGTAAAACTCCTTACATTTGAATTTAGACTCGTAAATATTGTAAGTATGACAATGCTCAAAGAAGATAGGCCAAAAATCAATTGAGTGTCGTTATTAGTTAAAGCCCCTAGGCCACCACCAATTAGTAACCCTATTGGTAATAGCCCACTCGATACAGTCATTAGCAGACTCATAACTCGCCCTCGCATTTCAGTTGGTGAGTGTTTTTGGAATAAAGTCGTTGCTTGAAGATTAAAGGTTCCTAAACTTAATCCTGTGACTAAAATGCCAATCAATGAAAAAACAGGTGAAACGCTTTGACTGAGCATCATTAAACTACACGCAAGCAAAAACATTGAGGTAAACATTACAAGGGTTCTGCGACTACCTTTTACATTTAAAGTTGCAGAAAACCAATATCCAAGAATACTTCCAAATGCCATTGCAGCCAGTAAAAAACCATACCACTGAGCTTCGGCAGATAGTTGTTCCGATACGTAAAATGGTAAGAGCAACATGATAGGAGCAATGAAAAAATTGATCGAGGAAGCAAAAATCATCGTTTGAAGCATCCCTTTACAACCCTTAACGAAATTTAGCCCTTCGAGTAAATCCGCTTTATGTTGCTTGTATTTATCTTTTACGCTGTTTTCACTTTTTCGTTTTATAAAGTCATGTTTGATAAATGATTCACTAAATGCAGATAAAAAATATGAAATAGAGTCAAGCAAAAGTAAAAGAGGTGCCCCAAATACACGATAAAGGAGACCACCTAATGCTTGACCTATTATTGTTGCAAATTGAGTTGATGACTGAAAAAACGCAACTGTTTTAGGAAGATTTCTTGTAGACACTAAATCAGGAATAAAAGCATCTATGGCAGGTTGAAAGAAAGCTCTCGATATTCCATTAATTACAGAGACTGAGGCGAAAAGCACTACAACAAGTGACTGACTACCATACTTGCTGAAAATCATTAGAGATAGAATAAATACAGCAAAACCTCGAATAAGGTCAGTGACGATGATAATTTTTTTCCGTGATAACCGATCAGCTATTACACCAGCAATAGGACCAAATAAAACATTGGGCAATATAGATAATGTTAAAACGAGGCTCATCAATATTGAAGAGTTTGTGTTTTCCATTAACCAAAACATCATGGCAATAGTATAAGCTTGCATTCCTAATTGGCTGACCAACTGACCCTGCCATAAAAGAAGAATATTTTTATTCAATTTTAAGTCCTTTTAAGGGAGGGGACGCAATGTAGGTCCAAACCGTTAGATGATGATATTCCAACCCCTTTCTTGTTTAAACTTTTAGGACAGATTACCACGCATATCTTGTTTTGACATCAGACTAATAGGAGAGATAAATATCTGCTGACGAACTGATATTCGACTGTCCGCTTTCTCAGTAAACTTAACCAAAAAGCTGTCGTTACAGATTGGCGGCAGATCGCTCATCTGAGACTGTCAGATTGCCAAAATAAACTCCAACTGCGAATGCTCATACGACAATGTCGCGCGGTAATTAGCGCGACAGTTCCCCCTGGCAATACACTAGTCAAAACTTATTCGTCCAACCTTATTAGTTTAAACAACCTCTGTCACTTGCTTTACCTTGCTGTGCCTTATTCTGGTAAAAAGTAACTATATCGAGAGCTCTCTGCGAATGATATCAGCGCCAGCACTTAAGGCATTGAGTTTGCCTCTTGCTACTTGGCGGGATAGGGGCGCCATACCGCAGTTGGTGCTAGGGTAAAGTTTATCGGCATCGACAAATTGCAGTGCTTTACGTAGGGTATTGGCGACTTCTTCTGGTGTTTCAATGGTGTTGCTTGCCACATCAATGGCGCCTACCATCACTTTTTTACCACGAATGAGTTCAATCAAATCCATAGGCACATGGGAGTTGTGGCATTCCAGTGAGATGATATCAATACTGGATTTTTGTAGCTTGGGAAACGCCTTTTCATATTGGCGCCACTCTGAGCCCAGCGTCTTTTTCCAATCGGTATTGGCTTTGATGCCGTAACCGTAGCAAATATGCACGGCGGTTTCGCATTTAAGTCCCTCAATGGCTCTCTCGAGGGTGGCAACGCCCCAGTCATTGACTTCGTCAAAAAACACATTAAAGGCGGGCTCATCAAATTGGATAATATCCACCCCTGCCGCTTCTAGCTCTCTGGCTTCTTGGTTGAGAATTTTAGCAAATTCCCAAGCGAGTTTTTCGCGACTTTTATAGTGATTGTCATACAGGGTATCGATCATGGTCATAGGGCCTGGCAGGGCCCATTTTATCGCTTGTTTGGTTTGCTGCCGTAAAAATGTGGCGTCTTCAACAAAAACCGATTTTGGTCGAGTTACCTCACCCACCACTGTTGGTACGCTTGCATCATAACGATCACGAATTCTAACGGTTTCTCGTTTTGCAAAATCAACGCCGCTTAAGTGCTCAATAAAGGTCGTGACAAAGTGTTGGCGTGATTGCTCACCATCACTGACAATATCAATGCCTGCATGTTGTTGTTCGTGCAACGATAAGCGCAATGCATCTTGTTTGCCCTCGATTAATTCTGCGCCTTGCAATTTCCAGGGTGACCAAAGTGTCTCAGGTTGAGCCAGCCAGGCGGGCTTAGGCAAGCTGCCAGCCGTTGAAGTGGGTAATAGTTTTTTCATAATAGGTGACCTTGTATCAATAATAATCTTATATATCTTTTATCCCGAGCGGCGTCCGTTTGAAACCGCTCGTTTGTTGGCTGCACTCATTCGCCCCAATCGGTAACCGACGTTGCGCCAACCGCGTTGCGCCAACCGACGTTGCGCCAACCGAGTTGCGCCAACCGAGTTGCATTTGGTACGGCTAAGCTCATGGGGGTCTCACTCCTTTGCTGGAGCCGAGCAATTCCAATTATTTTGGATAGAAGCGATGAGTTACAGAGCGTAGTTAGCCGACCACTGCTCAAGCGTAGTTTGAT
This sequence comes from Flavobacterium sp. W21_SRS_FM6, assembly GCF_052119645.1. Lineage (NCBI taxonomy): Bacteria > Pseudomonadati > Bacteroidota > Flavobacteriia > Flavobacteriales > Flavobacteriaceae > Flavobacterium > Flavobacterium sp. W21_SRS_FM6. Next base: position 9,095 of record NZ_JBGQOM010000021.1, on the reverse strand, counting down.
AAGGCTTGATAAAATGTTCTTCAACAAATTTGCCTTGTTCAACGGCGAGCTGACTGCGTTCTTCTCGATCATATACAATGCGCGTTAATGAATAATCCTGATGTTGCAAACTGGGTTGATAGATGAAGCCGGCGGCAGAATTTGCATTGTAAATTTCTGGTCGATAAATCTTTTGAAAGGTATCCATGGTGCTGATGGTACTGATAAGCTCAAGCTCTGTGTAATCACCAAGCAAATCACCGGTAAAGTAAAAGGCCAGAGGGGCCACACTATTTGGCGGCATGAAATACCGAACCTTTAAGCCCATTTTGTTGAAATACTCATCAGTTAATGAATGTTCATTTTGTTGGTATTCCATGCCCAATACGGCATGCTGATTGTCAGTCCGTTGATAGGCCTTAGTGCTTGACACACTCAGGCAGATAACAGGCGGTTTGTTAAAATGCGCGTGGTAGGTAGGTGAGTTTGTAAAGCACTTAAATAGCTTGCCATGCAGCTCACCAAAATTGGCTGGCGTGCTAAATTTCGATAGATTTTTATTGTGACCGGGCAATAGTACGCTGAAGTCATAATCTCGTATGTAGGAAGAAAAATTGTTTCCTACAATGCCTTCAATACGGTTATTGGTTTTTCGATCAAAAATAGTCGATTTCAAGATTTCAATCAGAGGCAAGGCATGACTACTGCGGTGAGTATCAATCTTCATCTCGACAGAAATGATATCCAGTTCGAGGGTGTAACGATTGCCTGTGGGGTTATCCCGATATGCTAAAGCATTAAAACGGTTGTCAATCATCTTTAAGGTGTTGCGCAAATTCTCTTGGCGACTCTTGCCTCTGGCCAAATTTGCAAAGTTAGTTGTAATGCGCGTAGTGTCCGAAGGTAGATAGTGCTCATCGAACCGCACGCTTTTGATGGTAAATTTGAAGTCTTTATTCATGATGATCGCGTATTCTTTTTTGTTAGATAAAATCTGAATGTCAGGTGTGCCTTTGCACTTATTGCCAATTTATTATCTGAACGTTCAGTGAGTCGTATCCAGAGTTATCTGCGATATCTCATTTCTGATAGCACTCAGTGATAAGGCGAGTTTGGGTCAAAGCTAGGCACATGAGTCAGTTATACGGGGCTTTTTATATGAATAAAAATGACTTTATTTCATCAAGCCATGAATGAATTTCATGGTTTGTCGGAAGTTGGAATTGCCGAAAACACAGAGGGTGACCTAGCCACCCTTAGACATGCTTTTAGACGCTAAAGACGTGTTGGCGTCGTAATCAACAGTCATCGATTTACTTAGCGGGCTTGACTCTAGGCAATGCGAGTGACTTGTTTTGTGTTAGTGTTAAGTTTTACTTATAGTTTGAAAGCTGTGCCAAATTCAATGCCTTACTGACCTTAGTCAACCATAAATTAAGTCTAAAAAGCGCTGATGGCTTATTATCTTTGATAGATTTTTCTTTATTTTCATGGCTTGTGATGCTAATTTTCTGCATGGTCTATTACCTTTTATTCGATTTGATAGTTTAATATTGACGTGCGTAAGGCCATAAGGCGAACAATCAAATTCGACTATAAATATAAGTTAAACTAATGGATAAACGTTTAAGACATATTGCACTCTTACGCTGCTTTGATGCAGCGGCTAGGCATCAAAGTTACAGCTTAGCTGCCGATGAGTTAGCGATTACGCAGGCGGCGGTGAGCCAGCAAATCCGAAACCTTGAAGCGCACTTGCAGGTAAAACTATTTACTCGCCAAGGGCGGGCAATGCAATTGACTAAACAAGGCAGCACCTTATTAGAGTCAGTTGGCAAGGCCTTTAGTGAATTATCTTTAGGCTTTGATCGTATTCAAGTCGAACCACAAGCAGGTATTATTACGGTAACCGCTTCGCCTTCTTTTTGCTCTAGATGGTTGGTGCCCCGGCTCTGGAAATTTTCTGTTTTGTATCCTGATATTCAGGTCAGAGCGCTAGCTTCTGCACAATATGAAGACGTGCGGCATTCTGATATTGATGTGGCAATTCGCCAAGGCGAGATGCAGGTTACCAAGGTGCATCAAGAAACCCTGTTGCTTGATCCGGTGTTTCCCATCTGCTCGCCCAGAGTTTACCAAGAAGAGCAATTAAGCAGCCCTGAAAAAATCAACCAATGTTGGCTAGTTGAAGCAATAGGCGCCGGCCGCAGCGGGTTCAGTTGGAAAGATTGGTTTAAGCTGGCAGGCGTGCCAGTGGATCCTAGTTGTTATAATTGGATGGAGGTGACAACTTGGGAAATGGGAATTAATGCGGTGTTAAGTGGGCATGGGATCTTTTTAACCTCAGCTTGCATGGCTCAGGATTTGATTGAATCGGGGGCATTAATTAAACCTTTTGATATTCAAATAGAGCCGGGTTTGCGGTTTTCCTTGTTATATGATGAGGAATCACCGCGCATGGCCCGGATCAAGGTTTTTACTCAATGGTTGAAAAGCGAATTAGCCATTTAGTTTTTGACTTGCGGTATCTGCCTCGTTCACTTTCATCTTACGAGGTTACGCGGGGTAAAATACCCAGAAATGAGACTTGTGGAAGTCGCTTTAGTTTTTATAATAGGTTTAACAACGAGCCAGGAATCGCTTATTTATGTCGACATTTACCGCACTGTACACCTTCATTGAACGGCAGTTTTTTTCGACCCTGAGTCGCAAAATAATCGGTAATATCGGTTTTTTAGCCTTAGTTTTTGTCGTGGCGATGTATTTAGCGTACCCAGAAAAAGACCCAAGTTTTTGGTGGCTGTGTCTGGTTTTAGGTTTGAGTGCCTTTGTTTTTACCATCGGTTATTTGCATTTTTTAATCGTACGGCCTGTCAAAGCACTGATCAGTGTGTTGCAGCAATCCAATTCTCAAGACGCAAATCTATCTCTGCGTTTACCTGCTTTTACCTTTGACGAGTTTCGTACACTTTCTGAAGAATATAATCAGTTTATTGGTCAGTTGGCCAAGCTGATCGACAAGGTACACAGCCAAGCAACAGATACTCATCACATCAATGAACAAGTATCTGGTGCGGTGGAAAATACTCGGGGCCAATTACAGCAAACTCAACACGACAGTGAGAAAATCCGCAAAGGCAGCAAGCAAGTATTGGGGCACTTATCCACCATTGTGCAAACCGGTGAACAAGTAGACTCTGTAGCGGGTGTCACATTAGGTAAGGCTGAGGTGGCAAGTAGACAATTGGGTGATCTGTCGACTCGTTTAGTGGACATCGTTGGCTTATTAGATCGTTTCTCACGCACCATTCAAGGTTTGCAAGATAACGCGGAAAACGTGCGAAAGATATTGCACATGGTTGAGGGCTTTTCTGACCAAACTAATTTATTGGCGCTTAACGCGGCCATTGAAGCGGCAAGGGCAGGGGAAGCAGGGCGTGGCTTTGCTGTGGTTGCTGATGAGGTGCGTACTTTGGCCGCTAAAGTGAGCGATGCAACCAGGCAGATCTCTGGCTTTTTAAACGACTTAGACCGCTTAGTAAGCGAAACCAAAGATGAGTCACAGCATTTACATAAACAAGCCGAGCAAGTACAAGAAAAAATCGTGGTTAGCCAAAACGATTTCAGTGAATTATTAGGGCAAATTCAACAGTCTAATCAAGGTATTGCTGGCATCAATCACACGGTTGTTGGCCTTGAGCAAGAATATCAACTCATCCACCAGCATCTAAGTCATATAGAGCAGGTGACCGAGCAGGCCTATGAGCAAATGAAATCTATTGATGATGCCGTGCAAAAACTCTTAAGTGGCACGGCAAGCACGCAAAAACAATTGGGTGCTTTTACTAAAGCAAGCATGCCTGAGCGCCCAAATAGAAAGGGATAACTATTGGCGTGAACCGCGGCTATTTTTTTAGCCGCTGAGGTAATTAAGGCCATATTAAGTGAGCGCCGCTTTGAGTGTTTCAGACATGGGCGTGGTTGGTTGTTTGATTAACTGGCTTAATTGTTTGTTATTATCTGCTAACCAACCTTTTGCGGCTTGTGCTTCACTGTCCGCCAATATGGCGGCTAAGGCTTTAGGTAATCCCATTTGTGTGAGTAAGCTCACATACTCTTCTTGAGCAATGTCATGGTAATTGATGGTCTTGCCAGAACATTCAGAAATTAAGGCGGCAACGTTACGTAAGGTGACGCTAGAATCGCCAGCCAATTCATAAATCTTTCCAGCTTGGCTTTCAGTTGAGGTTAACACGGTGGCCGCTGCTAAGGCATAATTAGAGCGAGATGCGGTGTTAAATTCGCCATTTTGCGCGCAACCTAGTAGAACGCCAGATTGCACGGCCCCCATCGCGCCTTGAATATAGTTTTCGTTATACCAACCGTTTCGCAAGATTACCGCCGGGAGTCCAGATTGGTTAATTGCCTCCTCTGTTGCGCGGTGCTCTTGCGCTAATATCATGGGAGAGTCTGGGGCATTTAATAAACTGGTATAAGCAAACAACTCTAGGCTTTGATTTTTAGCCGCATTGATGACCGCCTGATGTTGAGCAAAGCGCTGCCCAATTTCACTTCCTGAGATTAATAACAGTTTTTTAATGCCCTGCAATGCGCCCCTCAGTGTGTCAGGTTTATTATAATCTGCTTGTCTCACTTCCACACCTAAGGCCTTAAGAGCGGTTGCTTTTTCAAGATTTCTGACCAAGGCAACAATATTTTCTGCTTTGGTCTTTGTTAATAAATGTTGAATGGTTAAAAAACCAAGTTGTCCGTTAGCGCCTGTTACAGCAATCATACTATTTACCTCATTGCATTTAGATTTGGAAACAGGATAAGTGTGCAGCATAATGTTCGTTATCGGTAGGCTAGTAAAATGGAATAGGTTGTTCGGAAAATGAGTACAATAAATATTTCACATTTAAAGCTATTAGCCGTATTCGCCTGTGTCGTTGAAAACGAAAGTTTTGCCGAAGCGGCGCGAAAACTGAATACAAGCCGTTCACGAGTAAGTGAGCAGGTTAGTGCTTTAGAAGAGATACTGGGTATTCGACTACTGCAACGCTCTACACGTCAGTTAAACATCACCACAGAAGGTTTAGATATTTATCAACAAGTGCGTAATTTATCAGGCACTTTAGAAGCCGTTGAGGCGATTGCATCACCATCAAGCCCCAGTGGTAAAGTGGCTATTACCATGAATCACGATGTGGCCCATCGTTTTATTCTGCCGAAGTTGAAAGACTTTCAGAATCGTTATCCAGACATTCAATTAGACCTGATTTTAGATGACTCGCCTTTGGATTTAATCAGCGAACAAATTGATTTAGGGATCAGAATTGGCTTTCCAAAAGATGACTCACTGATTGCACGGGCATTACATCAAGACCATCTTGCTCTTTTTGCGAGTCCGCAATTTTTAGAGGAAAATCTAGGCAGTCGATCCATTCAAAGTATTAGCCAGTTACAAGGCTTGCAGTGGATTTTACTTAAACAAAAATCTTTCTCTGACACCTTGTTTTTTGAGTATTGTGGTGAGCCAATTGAATTAAAACCGAAAAAATTTTATCGATGTAACTCGCCTATGATGATGGAAAAAATGGCAATCCAAGGTTTGGGCGTAGCGTCACTGCTACCTTCTACAATTCAAAAACAAATTGTTGCTGGCACACTCGTACACATCATGCCTGAGATAAAGAGTCCCACTATTCATTTTTCTCTGGTTTACCCCTCACGCAAACAAGTGCCAAAACGGACACGTGCCCTGATCAACTTCTTACTCGAAGAAGGCTTGATAAATACTGACTAAATTGACTGTGTAGCGTGATTTTTGCTACCACAGAATGTTGGTATATTTTCTGCTGTTGCTGATAAGAACTGAGGTCAATTATTTACTAACACAGTGAGGTCAATGATGTTTACACAGCTCAATCCACCCCTCCCGGTATTTATTCCAGCAAAAAATGAATCAGCCCTAGCGCACGGTGTGATTGACTATGGGCCAGAGCAGCATCTGATGTGGGTTTGTTTCCTTAACTCAAATGGCGAATGCTGGACCATGGCTAATCCTGAAATTCGAATAGAGTGGAATCCATCTTTGGGACGCAAACCTAAACGAGCCCCTGATAATGTGGTTAATGTGAGCGCAAAAGGACAGTCTGCTGTCACAAACTAAAGGAAATATTACACAAGTGATGTAGTTATTTCATAATGTGTTGGGCATAGTTGAGCAAACATGACGAATGTGTAGGCCGTCCGCTCTTGGCACTGTTGGAGACCAAGAGTGGTTGTAAACCTTTACATTTTAACGCCCAGACACATGCGGATGGGATCACTCTGAGTTAGGTTTTGCAGGTTTAGCTGGGTACGTGCATTTACATATTACCCGCAGTAGCCGTATTGGGATCGCCGCCGTAACGGCGATGACAGTTGCGTTAAACGATGGCTTTCAAGAATCGAACAAGATGAGGGGCAAGATGAAGTTTAAGCGGAGTCTGCCCCGATATTGCCCCTCATGTTACCTAGTTGAATAGGCCTTTGAGCTTGTCACTGGCTTTTTCTAACAACTTGTCTTTTTCTTGCTCCAGTTTTTCTTTGGCCTTTTTCTTCGCTTCCTCTGCGAGGCGTTTTTTCGCTTGTGATTTTGCCGCGGCTATTACGTTGTCTAACATAGCGTTTACGACGGCGAGGCCCACTTTGTCGGCTGGCATGCCATCTGGCTGGCCAATCGGACCTGCTGAAAAGGTGGGTAAGGTGATCTCGTAACTTTTGGTTGCGATGTTTAAATCGCCAGTGGGCAACTGTTCGAAATTAAGTTTTAGTCGGACATTGCTGACGGTGACATTTTCGACAATCACCAACGGGTTCGAGCCATCTTCGGCGGCAGGTTGGTTTGTGGTCTTAGGTAGATTAGCGCTTAAGTTATCTTTTAAGGCGAGCAGGTTGCCACTGCCGCTGGCGTCTACTTCATAGAGAATTTCAGGCGCATTAATATTCACCGTTTGGACTACATAGGGTTCACTCATCACTTCACCTAAGTCCAAGGTGATGGTGTCAACGCTGAAGGCGTCTTCGTCGCTAAAGCCTGTCGGATTCTTTACATCAAGATCGCTAATGGTCATACGACCTTCTGTTAATGCTAAGTCAACATTAAAAACCGTTACCGTCGTGCCCAAATATTTACTGCCCTGTTGCTCGATCTGCGCACGAATAAAATCACCTGCACCGCTTAACATATACCAAACACCGCCTGCTATAAGCAGAGCCAATACTGCAAAAATGACTAACACTTTTTTCATCGCTTTCTTCCTTAACTGTTAAATAACGCTATGAGTGTAACAGAACAAGGCACTAAGCTGTCTATTACCTTTGAGCAGACAGGCTTACTTGAAACAGGGTATACTGGCGGCGTCAATACAGACTTATCCGATTGTTAACCTATCCCTATCGAGTAAAATGATGGCTATTGCTGTTTCTTCGTCAAAGCTTAGCCTACCTGAGCACAATCCGGGCGTAAGCACGGTCTTAGGGTTTCTTATCCTCAAATTTCCGGCAATTAGCAGTGATGTGTGGCAACAGCGCATGGCGAATGGCAAAGTTCATTGGCATGATGGCGAGCTAATTAACGCGCAAACGCCTTTTAAAGCGCAGCAGCGGGTTTATTATTACCGTGAAGTGAATGTCGAGCCTGTGGTGCCCTTTAGTGAACGTATCGTATTTCAAGATGATTTGATTTTAGTGGCTTATAAACCGCATTTTTTACCTGTTATGCCCGGTGGTGCATATGTTGAAGAATGTTTGCAAAATCGATTACGTCGTAAAACTGCTAACCCCCACTTGCAAGCGGTACACCGCATCGATAAAGCGACGGCGGGTTTGGTGTTATTTACTCATCAGGTAGAGACCCGCCAACATTACCATCGCCTATTTGAAACACAGCAAATCACAAAAACCTATCAGGCCATTGCTAATATTGGTAACAACGCGATTTCCAATGATCAAACATGGGAAGTCAAAGCGCGGATGGAAAAAAGCCAGCCCAAATTTTTGATGCAGATTGTTGAGGGGGTGGCTAACAGTCACTCTCATATACGATGTGTACAACAGACCACCGAGCAAGCTTTATTTGAGTTAAAACCAATAAGCGGCAAGACTCACCAATTGCGCTTACACATGCAAAGTATTGGTTTTCCGTTATTACACGATACGTATTACCCCGCACTCCATACAAGTCGGCTAGATGATTACAGTAAACCACTACAACTTTTGGCTCAGCAGCTTCGTTTTGTTGACCCTATCACCCAACAAGTACGACATTTTTCAAGTAACACAGAACTAAAGCTAAATGCGTAATCAAGGTGTTTTTAAGCAAGGTATAAGCGTTTTGTTGTGCTAAGGATAAGAGTTTTTGTAAAAAGTATCTTACAATGGCGCCAGTTTATCTGACCATCAATAACAACACAGGAAAATAACATGCCTTACGTAGATTTAGTCGCCATCTTGGCGGTGCTTCAGTTCTTCTTTTTTGCGCTAATGACTGGACGAGCGCGCATGGTGACGGGGGTTAAAGCTCCAGCGACGAGTGGTCATGAAGATTTTGACCGTATGTACCGTGTACAGATGAATACTTTGGAATTGCTGGTGATGTTCTTACCGGCCTTGTTGTTAGCAGGAAAATACTTCTCAGGTTTAACGTGGTTGGTCGCTGCCTTGGGCAGTATGTATATTATTGACCGCTTTGTATATTGGCGAGCTTACGTGGGCGATCCTGCAAAACGAGGCCTAGGTTTTGGCTTGTCCATGTTGCCTATTTTAGTCTTAATTCTCATGGCGCTGGTAGGCATCATTTTGTCGCTCTTATCTTAGTTATACCAATTAGCATAAACAAAGGGGCCATTACTTATCCTAAATAATGGCCCCTAGCATAAATTACGTGAAGTCAAAGACCAATAAGACTGAGTTAATTTATGTACAGCCAAGTTAACGCAAATAAGAACTATTATCAATTGATTTTTGCTGGGATGTGCATTTAAGCGTTTAAAGAAAAAACGGCCTCAATTGAGGCCGTTCTTTTAGGAGAAGGTGTTACGCTTCACCCACCATGTTGAATGGTTAATCAG
>NZ_JBGQOM010000020.1:0-21090 GCF_052119645.1 Flavobacterium sp. W21_SRS_FM6 | reverse complement strand
CGGCTAACTCAAAGCTAGTGCCAGAGCCATCCAGCCAGTTCGCACCGCCATCAAGTGAGTATTGCCAACTCGCGACATCAGTGGCCAACGTTACGTCTACGGTCGCATCAGTGGTGATGCCATCTGAGTCAGATTCGCCCGTATCAGTGGCCAAGGCTAAGCTTGGCGCAGCTAGGGTGGTATCGGTAGTAATAGCGGCTGCATTGCTAGCGGCAGATGAGGTATTACCTGCAGTATCGGTTTGTTTAACTTGAATGTCAGCAATGGCATAGAAAGTATCTTCGGCTAACTCAAAGCTAGTGCCAGAGCCATCCAGCCAGTTCGCACCGCCATCAAGTGAGTATTGCCAACTCGCGACATCAGTGGCCAACGTTACGTCTACGGTCGCATCAGTGGTGATGCCATCTGAGTCAGATTCGCCCGTATCAGTGGCCAAGGCTAAGCTTGGCGCAGCTAGGGTGGTATCGGTAGTAATAGCGGCTGCATTGCTAGCGGCAGATGAGGTATTACCTGCAGTATCGGTTTGTTTAACTTGAATGTCAGCAATGGCATAGAAAGTATCTTCGGCTAACTCAAAGCTAGTGCCTGTGCCTGTAGTCCAATTAGACCCGCCATCAGTTGAATACTGCCAAGAGGCAACATCGTCAGCTAAGGTCACATTAACTGTTGCATCAGTGGTGATGCCATCAGAATTTGAACTGCCCGTATCAGTGGCCAAGGCTAAGCTTGGCGCAGCAAGGGTGGTATCGGTCGTAATAGCGGCTGCATTGCTAGCGGCAGATGAGGCATTACCTGCCACATCAGTTTGTTTAACCTGAATGTCACCAATGGCATAAGTAGCATCAGCGCCTAGCTCAAAGCTAGTGCCTGTGCCTGTTGCCCAGTTTACACCGCCATCTAGCGAGTATTGCCATGTGGCGCCAGCTTCTAAACCAGACACATTCACGGTGGCATCATTAGTGATGCCATCTGAGCTTGAGCTGCCGCTATCGGTGGCCAAGGCCAAACTTGGGGTAGCAACGACGGTATCTAAAGTGATTGCAGGAAGTATATTATTAATGACTTGCGTTAGCAGACTGCCATCAAGGTTAATTATCTCAATGCTCAGTGTTCGGGTGGTCCCAGACAAACCGCTTAGATCTGCGTCTGGGAAGGCCCATGTACCCTCTGTTTTTATGGCATTGATGACGACATCATCAGTGCTGTTATCAGCATCGGCTATGGTGACTTTGATGGATTCGGCATTAGCACCCAAGCCATTTGGATCAAAACTCACCCCGTTTTCAGTGATGACTATGTTAAGCGTAGTATCATCAAACACACCCACAACTTTACTGTTGCCGGCGATGTCTGTCACAATGACAGCGTAACTTATTTCGCCGTCAGACCAATCACTTAAGTCTATTGCGGGCGCAGACCAGACTCCGTTCTCATAAGTCGCATTGACGGTTTCGTTTAAACTAAGATCTTTATTGAACGATACCACGACAGACTGTGCATCAGCGTCTATGCCAGACAGGGTCACACTTACTGCGCTGACGTCACTGGCATTTAGAAGGGTATCTAACGGCGTAATCGCTAAGTCATAGTCGTCGTCGAGGGTATTATCAACGCTAATGGCAGCGGTACTACTTGTTGTTGCAGAGGCATTGCCCGCTGCATCGGTTTGTTTAACTTGAATACTGCCGATGGCATAAGTGGTATCCGCGGCTAACTCAAAGCTAGTGCCTGAGCCTGTTGCCCAGTTTACACCGCCATCTAACGAGAATTGCCATGTGGTGCCAATTTCTAAACCCGTCACGTTAACCGTGGCATCTGTGGTGATGCCATCCGAGCTCGAAGATCCTGTATCGGTAGCTAAGGCCAAACTTGGTGGGGCAACCGTATTATCAACAGTGATGGCTGCAGTATTGCTAACTGCTGATGAAATATTACCTGCGGTATCAGTTTGTTTAACCTGAACATCGCTAATGGCATAGAAAGTATCGTCGGCTAACTCAAAGCTGGTGCCTGAGCCTGTTGTCCAAGTACTCCCGCCGTTGAGTGAATACTGCCAACTGGCTACATCAGCTGCCAACGTCACATTCACGGTTGCATCAGTGGTGATGCCATCTGAATCGGATGAGCCAGTGTCGGTAGTCAAGGCCAAACTTGGGGCAGCAAGGATATTATCAACGGTGATAACGGCTGCGTTACTTGCAACTGCAGAAGTATTGCCCGCAGTATCAGTTTGTTTAACTTGAATATCACCAATGGCATAGGTGGTATTGGCGGCTAACTCGAAGCTAGTGCCAGAGCCTGTTGTCCAAGTACTCCCGCCGTTGAGTGAATACTGCCAACTCGCCACATCAGTGTCCAACGTTACGTCTACGGTTGCATCAGTGGTGATGCCATCAGAATTTGAACTGCCCGTATCAGTGGCCAAGGCTAAGCTTGGCGCAGCAAGGGTGGTATCGGTAGTAATAGTGGCTGCGTTACTTGCAATCGCTGATTCATTACCTGCCACATCAGTTTGTTTTACTTGAATATCAGCTATGGCATAGGTGGTATTGGCACTCAATTCAAAGCTAGTGCCGTTGCCTGTTGTCCAGTTTGCACCGCCATCAAGTGAATATTGCCAACTGGCTACATCGGCGGCCAAGATGACATTTACTGTGGCATCAGTGGTGATGCCATCTGAATCGGATGAGCCAGTGTCGGTAGTCAAGGCCAAACCTGGAGCAGCAAGGGTATTATCAACAGTGATAGCCGCTGCGTTACTTGCAACTGCAGACGTATTGCCCGCAGTATCGGTTTGTTTTACTTGAATATCAGCTATGGCATAAGATGTATCAGCTGCCAACTCAAAGCTAGTGCCTGTACCTGTTGTCCAAGTACTACCGCCATCAGTTGAATATTGCCAGCTGGCTGCATCGCTGGCTAAGGTGACATCTACTGTCGCATCTTGAGTAATGCCATCTATATGAGAGCTACCGGTGTCCGTCGCTAAAACAAAGTTGGGAGCGCCAGGTGCATTAATATTTACATTTATAATCACACCGCCACTGGTTTGACCGCCAACGACGTAACTTACTGTCACTGTGCCATCACCGGCCTCGGCAATAACATCGGTTGGCATACTAAAAGTAGCTGTGCCATTAGCGTTAAGATCTTCATCTTTGACCATATAGCTAAAGCTAACGCCGCCCCAGTCAATAATGACTTCATCACCAACATTAGCGGTAGCAATCGTTATGATGATCCCTGCATCGACTTCTTGGCGCGTCAAGCCACCAGAGGCCTTACTAATGACAGGTGCAGACAAAACATTACTTACGATTGCATTAACTAGCCCTGCCTCGCTGGCGTTATAGGCAGCAACCCCTGCATTAATAATATCCAAACCATCTTGCGTGATGGCCACTCGACCATCGTTAGTTACGGTAACCTCAGCAAATAGTTGCATCAAGGTGTTACTTAAGCCACCTGAGGCACTGTCTGCACCCGACAAGCTAGCTAACACTACACCATAAGCTTCAGCTGCGCTGATACCATCGGAATTATCAAAACCACTGTCGGTGACCGTAATAGCGGCCCCAAGTATATCTTCAAGACCAAAAAGAGCTGCCACTGTCGCGTTAAATGCTAATTGGCTTTCACTGACTGAGTTAGCTACACCGACTCCAGCCAATTGTGCGGCCAACTCGGTCAGTGGCGTAATATTAACACTAATATCACTGCTACCATCGCTGGTCACCATGGCTCGCAATGTGGTATTTAAGCTGGTATTTTCACCACTCGTTTCATCGGTATAATCACCTGCATCACCATTAATATCAGTTACCGATACCAGTAAGGTGCCCACATAAGAATCGTTTAACGAATAAACATATGGACCTTGGGAGAAATCATGTTCTTCTGTTACCAGCACATTGCCACTGGTATCGTACACCGTTACCAAGGCAATCGAATTTAAGTAACCCGCAGTGCCGCTAATGCTGAGTGAATAGTCATTAGCCGCGCTTTGATTACTCGAACTGATGGCACTGCCAACAATAAGGGCCGCGATTCCCGCGCCCCATAATGTTTCATGTTGGTCACCACCCTCGGCTAAGCCTGTTTGAGCAGTCCAACCTGTCTGCGCATCTGCGCCTGTCTCACTAAGTGGTTCGTTACTGCCAATTATATGTGGAGTACTGGTTATATCACCATTGGTATCAAAATCGGCGCCACTGTCTTCAGCATAAAAATCTTTGATAACCAGCACTATCTGGTCGTCTATCAATACTTCCATGTCGTCGTCATTTTGCTTGGTGCGGGCTTTTAGTGGATATGTACCTGTTTCCACATCCATCAAACCATAAGTCACGCCAGGACGGACGCCGACGGTTAAAACAGAGGAAAGATTTAGAGGGATGGAAACCGCAGCTTGCTCATTAGTAACTAAAACGATTTGTGACATAACAACTCCATTAGATAAGCGGTTTTCCACCTACATTAGGTAAAAGAACACAATAAACAACCCGCTGTAGCAGGTAATAATTTAAAAATGACAACGACGATATATTTAAAATATCTGAACATAAACCACGATGTATCTAGTTTCAGGAGCTTTTTCTTAGCCCTTGGTACCAGAACTAATACCTAAACAGGCAATAAAATAAGCTAGCACCCAGCTCTCTTTTGCCACTTACCGATAACATCGAATCGACATTAATATCAAAAGCCATTTAATTTGATAGATAATTTATATTAAAAAATGAAAAATCATAGTCTTATAACATTAAGTTTTTTGTATTAATTAAACATAAGTCTCGAAATGCAGCTCAGTACAAAAAACATTGAACGTTTTTCAATCACTTCATTATCTGTTTTACATATAGACACATTAGGGGACTACCAAGAGTGCAATTCACGAGAGAATTAGAGAGAAGAGTGCGAAATAATACAGCCGACAAACCTGCAGTTTCCGGGATGACGGCTATGTCCCCAAGCAACCTGAAGATGCGGGATTCAGGTTGTTTGGGTAGATACTTAAAACGGTACTGGAAATTCTCTGAGTGCCATATTGATATCTGACTTGGCTTTAGGAGACAAGCTCATCGCAAAGGCGGCAATGTTTTCTTTTAACTGCGACATTGACGTCGCACCAATAATGGTCGAGGTAACGCCTTCAATCTGATCACACCAAACTAACGCTAGCTGTGATGGCGTCATATTATGCGCGGCGGCTAAGTCAACATAACGAGCAATCGCTTTTTCACTCATTGGCGTGTGACGGAATAAGCCATTACGTTGAACTAGGGTCCAACGGCTTCCTGCTGGGCGTTGCTCGTTGAGATATTTACCGCTTAATGCACCACCAGCCAATGGTGACCAAGGTAAATATGCCACGTTTTCTCTGACACAATTTTCAATCAAATAGGGCCAATCTTTTGAGTGCAGTAAGTTGAATTCATTTTGAATCGATACCATTTTTGGCAAGCTGTGTTTTTCACTGAGCTGAAGATAGGTATTTATTCCCCAAGGAGTATCATCAGATAGACCACAGAAACGGATTTTTCCCGCTTTTATGCAATCATCTAAAGCTTGCAGGATTTCTAGCATTTGTTGCTTTTCATCTACCGTTTGAGTCTGCGAAAAGGATATTTGACCCGGCCAATGTTTACCAAAATGCGGAGACACACGATTAGGCCAATGTAATTGAAATAAATCAATATAATCAGTTTGCAGTCGCTTAAGAGAGGCATCGACTGCTTGGATGACTGTCTCACCGCTGATAGGCGCGCCGTCGCGTAAATAAGAAAATCCAGCACCAGCGATCTTAGTAGCTAAAACAAATTCCTTGCGACGTTTTGGGTTAGCCGCTAGCCAGTGACCAATAATGGTTTCGGTATGGCCATACGTCGCTTCTGTGGGCGGCACAGGATACATTTCGGCCGTATCAATAAAGTTAATACCGGCCGCCAAAGCAAGCTCTATTTGCTCATTTGCGTCTTGTTGTGTGTTCTGTATACCCCATGTCATCGTACCTAAACACACCCGTGATACTTTTTCGTTACTGGAGCCTAAGGTGGAATATTGCATATTTTCTCTCTTTGTCTTTAATACCGCTAAAATCGACTTCGCTTTAGCGCAATAAAATAAAACAATATAGTGTGGTTTGAGTGACCTAAAAGCAACTACCGCGTTGTCAGTACACTTAGCAATGCCCTCGCGCTTTTTCATAGTTAACTTGCTGCGCCAGATACTAAAAAGCCAGCTCTGTGTGAGTAGCTGGCTTTGGTGGTCTTGCTATTTTAAATTAAGCAACGATATCGAGTAACTCAACATCAAAAACTAAAGTGCTGTGTGGACCAATCGCACCACCTGCTCCCTGTTCACCATAAGCTAAATCAGCTGGTACGTGTAAACGCCATTTAGAACCAACAGGCATTAGTTGTAAGGCTTCAGTCCAGCCTCGAATAACACCACCTACTGGAAATTCAGCAGGCTCACCACGATTGTAAGAGCTATCAAATACACTGCCATCTAACAATGTGCCGTGATAATGGGTGCGCACTGTTGATGATGCGGTAGGAAGCGCGCCTTCACCTGCAGTTAATACTTCGTATTGTAAACCGCTAGCCGTTACCGTTACTTCTTCACGTTTCGCATTTTCAGCTAAGTAAGCTTCGCCTTGTGCTATAACCGCTTGAAACTGTTCTGCTTTGGCGGCTTGCATAATCTTGTGAATTTCATTGAATGCCTTACCTAAGGTATTGTTGTCTACCTGAGCTTCATGACCGTTAAATGCATCAGCAAGACCGATTTGCACCGCTTCAATGTCTAAACCAGCAAAAGGATTAGCACGTAATTGCTCGCCCATTTGTAAACCAATACCGTAACTTGCTTGAGATTCTACCGTCGAAAATTTATGTGCCACTTGAGCTCCTAATGAATGAGAAAAGCCACGGTTTTAAACAACATTAACGCCTTGATACCGTCGCTAAAATAAAAGCGTAAGAGTATATACTGAAAAGCCGCTAAAAAGCAGGATAAAACCGCAATATACTGATAGTTTGGCCGTGATTTAGGTATATCATATCGTAGATTGGCTTAGACAAATTCAGCCTACATGAGTATCTTACTGCTTAGAATAAACGCCATAAGGAGCAAACTGTGCCACATATTCTTGATTCTCAATTAACAGAAACCGTTCGTTATTTAGGGGCCACCTTAGGTGACACGATTCGGGATCAGCTTGGTGAAGACTGGTTACAGCGTATTGAAACTATCCGTAAAGACGGACGTAAGGCGTATCAAGGCAACGACGAGTCAGCGACAAAACTCAAGGCCCTTTTTGCTGAACTAGGTAATGATGAATTACTCACCATTGGCCGTGCTTTTTCACAATTTCTTAATTTAGCCAATATCGCTGAACAAGAATTTAATAGTAATAACACCATCGATGATCCTATCGAAAACCTTTTTCAGCATCTTGATAAAGCCTGTGTTGGGGCGGATACTGTTGAACAAGCCTTACAACAACTAAACATAGAATTAGTGTTAACCGCTCACCCTACAGAGGTGACACGCCGCACCCTTATTCATAAACACAGTGAATTAGCCAAATGCTTAAGCCAAATTCATTCAACAGGTTTAAGCGCGACGCAACGAAAATTAATTGAAACGCGCATCTCTGAGTTGATTGCCCAAGCGTGGCATACTGAAGAAATTCGTACCGTAAGACCAACCCCCGTAGATGAAGCGCGATGGGGTTTTTCGGTGATAGAAAATTCACTCTGGGACGCAGTTCCTGAATTTATCCGAGAACTAAATCAACGCTTTGTAGCTAAATACGAGCTTCCCATTCCACTTGATGCACGCTTGGTTAACATTGGCTCGTGGATGGGTGGAGATCGCGATGGTAACCCTTTTGTTACCTCAAAAGTCACAGAACAAGTTCTGCTATTAGCACGTAAACGGGCTGCCAAACTATTTGCTCAAGACATTGACATCTTACAAACCGAGTTATCAATGAGCGATTGCGACGATAACCTTCGGGCAATGGTAGGCGATAAATTAGAGCCTTACCGTGCTTTGTTGCGACCATTACTTGATAAGTTGAAAAAGACCCAAGAAGGTATCATCGATACCTTAGCAGGCGGAAGCGCGGCCAACTTAGTCAATCAAGATGATTGGGTAGCTAATAACGATGAACTGCTACAACCTCTTATGGCTTGTTACCACTCATTAAACGCTTGCGGTATGCAAGTCATTGCAAATGGCCATTTACTTAACACCATTCGCCGTGTGCATTGCTTTGGTGTGCATTTATTGAAGTTGGATGTACGTCAAGATTCAGAACGCCATGCTGATGTTTTTGCCGAACTCACACGTTATTTAGGCCTTGGCGACTATGGCCAGTGGAGTGAAGAAGATAAACAAGCCTTCTTGCTACGCGAATTAAGCTCTAAACGCCCCTTGTTCCCACCATCGTGGCAACCAAGCGAAGATGTGCAAGAAGTCATTGATACCTGTAAAGTCATTGCAAAGAATAGCCAGGCAGGTTTTGGCATTTACATTATCTCTATGGCAAGTTTGCCCTCAGATGTATTAAGTGTTGTCTTGTTATTAAAAGAGTTAGGGGTGACTTGGCCCATGCCAGTCGCGCCTTTATTCGAAACATTAGATGATTTAAACAACGCTGCCCCCGTCATCAAACAGCTAATGTCAATTGATTGGTATCGTGGTTATATCCAAGGCCATCAATACGTCATGATCGGTTATTCAGACTCTGCTAAAGATGCGGGAGCAATGGCTGCAGGTTGGGCGCAATATGAGTCACAAGAGGCCTTAGTGGCTGTAGCAAAAGAGAACAATGTGGAACTGACTTTGTTCCATGGTCGTGGTGGCACAATTGGCCGTGGAGGTTTACCTGCACACGCTGCCATTTTGTCTCAACCGCCAGGATCATTAAAAGGTGGCTTCAGGGTAACAGAGCAAGGCGAAACAATACGTTATAAGTTTGGAATGTCTATTTTGGCACAACGTAGTTTGAATATGTATGCCAGCGCGATACTCGAAGGATTAATTTTACCGCCTCCTGCTCCCAAAGAGGAATGGCGTGAGGTTATTAGTAAATTGGCCGCAGACGGACGAGATAATTATCGAGGTATCGTACGCCACGACCCCAAATTTGTACCATATTTCAGAGTAGCAACCCCCGAGCAAGAACTTGGGAAGTTGCCCTTAGGTAGTCGGCCGGCTAAACGCAAACCTACCGGCGGGATCGAAAGCTTACGAGCTATTCCTTGGATATTTGCTTGGGCTCAAACCCGTATGGTATTGCCTTCGTGGCTCGGTAGCATGAAAGCCGTACAAACAAGTTTGGATGCAGGTGCTGGCCCGATAATAGAAGATATGTTAAGTAATTGGCCATTCTTTTACTCGCGCCTATCCATGTTAGACATGGTGTTTAATAAAGCCGATCCGCGGATCAGCGCCGAATATGACAAACGCTTAGTGCCTGAGGATTTACGTCATTTTGGTGATGCCTTACGTCAAGAGCTTGAACAAAGCATTGTGCTGTTACTTGATTTACTCAAGCAAAAAACCGTTATGGAAAGTGATCCTAAAGGCGCGGTATCGATGAACATTCGAGCCAGCTATTTAGAACCCTTACATTATTTGCAAATCGAGCTACTCAGCAGAATCCGAAAGTTAGAAGATGTTGATAGTGACCCCTTACTAGAACGCGCTATGATGGTAACCATTGCGGGTATCGCAGTGGGCATGCGTAATACGGGCTAGTTCGAGCTTCGAGCTTCGAGCTTCGAGCTTCGAGCTTCGAGCTTCGAGCTTCGAGCTTCGAGCTTATTAATATTAAAAGCCAGTGCGGTAATCGCATTGGCTTTTTTATTCCCAAATGTGCTTATTAAGCTTTAAGTTCTGGTAAACGCAATTGGATAGTTTGCGGCACCCACTTTAGTACGTTCTGACGGCTATTTTGCCAAGAGCCGAAAGTAATAATAAGGTCGCACCAATACATAAGCCGGTAAGAGCAAAACTATAACTCATCATGCCATAGGTTTCTAACATGTTAGAAAAGGCAAAGACCACATAAACTAAAGCCGACACCATGATCGCTCGTCTATCTACAGCTATAGAAATCAGCGCCAACAATATATACAAACCAAGTACCAAATCCGAACTGGCGAAAGAGTCCACACCTTCCAATATACCTAAAGACGCAAAGATAGGATGTACTATCATGGGCGCGGCGGCTAAATGTAACCAAAATGCCACGTCAGAACGACGTGTTTGCCGATGGCGATTACCTGCATCCCACAACATTGCAATGACAAAAGTCACCAAGGAAGACTAAGGGCATGATATAGCTCACTGCTGTGGGAACAGCTGTTACAATAATTGCAAGCACACATACTACTGCGGCAGCGGTACCAACGGCTACGGTAAGTGGCACCTTAAAACATAACCAATGTAAGCGTGCAGCGATAGCGGTTAAGATCCCCGATAAGACCAAACTGAATTCTGAAACACGCTGCCCAATAAAGTCAAAATACAATATGGGTAGTGCAAACATTCCACCCAAAAACGCCAATAACAAACCAATAGCAGGTAAGGCCATACGACACTGACGGACAAAACACTCAACCAGTCCCCATGCCCCAAATGACAAAGCCAAAGCACCAGGCCATGGTGTTATCATGCCACCTATCCAGCTCAGTGACACCAATATCAAACCGCTGACAAGCATAACTCTAGGTTGTTTTTCGATGGAATTATCCAGAGGCTTAAGCCATATCTCAGCTTCTTTTATGGCAAAGACAACACCCTGTCTTGGTGAATTTCGCCACAGTTAGGGCTGGTTACAAGAGCCTTGCCACTTGAATGATTGCAAAAGTAATTGGATCTAAAGTGCTAGACATCAGTCACTTTATCACTGCGAGTTGTATGGTATTTTCTTTTTAATGTGATTAATGAAGTTCAAAGATCAGCTTAGGATTGGTTTGCCTAAATGTTTCATCCAGGAACTGTCGGACGCTTGGCTTAAATTCAGGCTTGTTTCTAACACCATTATAAATGGGTGAATTGGGCAATAAAGGGCTTATTCCGCTGTAATAGACAGACAAATAGTTGAGTTGTTTTTCAAAACTGACAAGCCCTTGTTCAGGAATCATCTGGTCAGTTAAATACCAGTAAAGTTGGCAGTACCAATCCATCCGGTTGACCAAATTAGTGCTACAAAAGAGCCCTAAACGTTGAGTCACGGTTGGCAGCAACACCTCGAGTTCCTTTGTTTTTCCTTGTCTTTTAAGAATGGCCAGATACAGCATTGCATTCGTTGGGTCCTCATCCATAGCTTTTTTAAGTAATTGCTCTGTTGGTTCAGTAAGCTCATAATTTTCAATAAATAATTGAGAATTGCCATTGAGTAAAGCGAGGGAAACTTCTATTTCTTTTTGCTCTCTTTCTTCGAAAAGTTTCAGCAATCTGCGTTCTTGCACCTGTGTCAAGCGGCCATAGTTACGTAATTGTAGAAGCAATAATGCATTGGCAAAATCAAAATCAAAATCAAACTGTGTTGGATTATTGCTACCGTTTTGCTGCATCAACGATAATGCTTTATCAATTTGATCGGTGTAAATCAATAATGTTGTTTGAACCGCCCGCAATTGCCCAGTTAATTCACCGCTATAATTAGCAAACAAGTGCAAACTTTTTTCAAAGTTATGTTCACCGGTAAAATAAACTAATAACTGGGATACCAGTAGTGATGTGGAGTTTGGGAATTTAATCTGCATGTCGTCGAGCAATGTTTTAGCATCTTCAATACGTCCTTGTGCGACATATAAGTCAATCAAATTTCGGTAGTTAATGGCACTGTGTGGGTTGGTACGCAATACCGCCAAGCGTTTTTCTATTGACTGCTGAATATCGTCAACAATGAGTAGATAAGAATTCTGAATGAAAGGGTCATTGGGTGCGAGTTCATAGGCATGCTTATACAATGTTAAAGAAGCGTCATTTTGGTCTTTGTTAGCAGCATAATCCCCTAAAACAAGATATTTTAATGCAAAATCAGGCGCAGCCTGCAATCGCCAAAATAGGCTTTCTTGCTCTGCATCTATGGTGTCCCAATCAATGCCACCATATTGGCCTGCCATCCTATAGGTCACAGATAGCTGCGCCATAGCCAGATAAAACTGCTCATCCAGCGCCATAGCTTGTTTTAATAGGGCCGCGGCTTGTTGTAAAGAGTCTGAGCTGCGTTGATAGGCTAGCTCCCTGCCCTGCACAAAGAGTTCATAGGCTTGTGGATTATTAGTCATACCTGCTTCGTGATTTACTTGTTCGGGTAACAGGTTGAGTTTGAGTGCTTGGGTAATGGCAAAAGTCAATTCATCTTGCACCGCAAAAATACTGTCTAAGGTACGGTCGTAAGTTTGCGACCAGATGTGCGCGCCGCTGGCAACTTCAATTAACTGAGCGGTAATACGTACTTTGTCTTTATCCTTACGCACGCTGCCTTCAAGCACGTAATTAACATTTAGCTTTTCGCCAATTTCTCGAATATCGGTTTTACTACCTTTAAAATTAAACGACGAGGTACGAGAAATCACCACTAATTGATTTAAGCGCGCCAAAGAATTAAGAATCTCCTCAGCGATACCATCACCAAAATAACCTTGTGATTTATCCGGGCTCATATCTTCAAAGGGCAATACCGCAATGGAGCGTTCTAAACTGTCATCGGCACTGGGTATGAGTAGTTTTTCATAGGCGATAAACGCCAAAGCCAGCGCCAAAGCACCAGCCAACAGGTAGTTGATTTTACTGCCGGTTTGCTCACGAATAGACTCATTGACATCCACTTCATGAGTGCGCTTTAAGCCCTCAGGCGTAAGCTCAAACGCCCAAGCAAAAATACATACAAAAGGAAAGGCAATCGCCAAAATGACGGTGGTGATAGTGCTAAATAAAGTTGGCAAGTGCAATGCGGGGGAAATCACCGAGACAACTTGTAAAATGATCCAGCACGTTACCAAATACACACTGGCAACCTTAAACACATTACGACGTTTTAACTCAGTAAATAAAGTCATGCTTCCTGCTCTTTATTCTTTGTTAATCCACCATAATCGATAAAAGTAAACAGTTCAATTTTCAAACAATAAAATATTTATCACTTTGTATTTGGATACGTAATGCTAACTTTGATAGATAGTTTTTGCCTTTAATGACGTTGATACAAACTAATCAAACTATCTAACTTCTCCGCTAACTGATTCAAGCTATTCGTTTCATCTGCAATTTGTTGCACGTTTTGTACATTTTGCTGTGCACTGTAACGAATATCCGCCATTTTTATATTTATGGATTCGATATTTTCCGATTGTTCGTTTGTGGCCACCGCCACTGTTTTATTCGTTTGTGAAATTTGGACAAAATGCTGCTGATTTTCCAACAATATTTTTTCTGCCTGACTAATTGATGTAGAGGTCGTTTGTGACTGCTGAATGATCTGGGCGATTTCAGTGGTAGCAGAACCTGAAGTTCGCTTTAATTCTTCCATGATATCTTGGACTTCGTGAGTGGAATCAGCCGTTCTGCGAGCTAAATTACGCACCTCTTCAGCTACTACGGCGAAACCGCGCCCCTGCTCGCCAGCCCGAGCTGCTTCTATCGCTGCATTTAACGCCAATAAGTTAGTTTGATCTGAAATGGCCTGAATGGTTTCAAGCACTTTAGCGATTGTCTCCGTGTTGTTCGTTAGAGAAGTTATAACTTTGGCTACGTCGTTAATCTTTTCAGCTAGCCGCTTTATGTCAATTTGGGTACTATGAATGACGTCGGTAATGACCTTGCCGTCGCCACTAATTTGATCCGCCACTTTAGCGGCATCAGTCGCATTACTCGCCGCCATCACCACGCTGGCACTGACTTTTTCTAAAGCATTCGATATTAGTTGAGTATTTTGAGCGCTGTCCTCTACACTCTTTTTTGTTTGATCAGCATCACGCTTGAGCAAGGTTGCGACTCCCCTTAACTCCTCACCGCTGTGGGCAATTTGATTAAACAAGTCCTCTAACTTCTGAATAAAGTTGTTGTAGCCAATAGCGACAACCGCTATTTCTTTTTGACCATCTTGAGGTAAACGATAAGAAAGATCTGCATTGCCCAGCCCTAGTTGACTGAAAACTTCGGCAAGCTGGCTAATAGGACGGGTCACTGATCCTGCAATAAACCAAGCAACTATAGAAGCCAGTAAAGCAACGAGTAAGGACCAAAGTAATATTTGCCAAGTAGCACTTGTTAAACTACTGAACATCTCATCGTATGGTACTTCAGCTACAACGAACCAGCCCATACTTGGAATAAAACTAGAAGCAAGTAAAAAGCGCTGTCCGTTTTTGTCTATCACTGACATGTTGAATTTTTGCTTATTTAATAATACCGCGCTGGTAGTAGCATCGAATAAAGTTGTTAAGCTGGCTTGCCCCACCACCGAACTGTCTTTGTGTAACTGCACAGCGCCGCTACCATCCACCAAATAAACAAAGCCACTTTGTTCCAATTGGAAGCTTGCCAGTATATCAACAACAGATTTGAAAGACTTAGCTGTACCTGACAAACCTTGGCCATTCGGCTGTTGATAATTAACAAATAAATCAGTTTTACCTGTGTTCGGGTCACGATATACACTCACCATGTACTCTTTGCCACTTGCCGTATAGTTGTAATACCAACCATCAGCATTATCTTGTTTTAAACGACGCAAGAAGCCATCTTGATTCCAATAATCAGCGGTATTTTTGTCTGCAAAAGATACCGCACTTAATTGGTTAGCCACAGCGACGGCTTTTAATTTTCTCACTAATAAAGCTTCACCTTCGTTATCTCGCACGCCATTTACCCACTGGTGAATATGCTCATCAGTGGCGATTTGGCGAGCTATAACCTGCATTAATACGATATCGCTATCAATATTTTCAGCAATTTTTTCAACTGTAGTTGGCAACTCAGATTTTAAGACTCGATTTTCAATACTGGATTTTGCCGTCAACATACTCACCGTACCGACCAGCATCGCAGTTAGCATTACAAAAAGAATTAGGGTTAAAAGAATTTTTTGTCTAATTGAAAAAGTATTTATCATTATTTGTGCCATCAAACAGTAAGTTGCGAATAAAAACGAAGAGCAAAGTCTAAGTTAAGCGCGTAAATTACAACATCCTGTTGTTCATTATTGTCCCCTTAACTGCATAATGATAAAAGCCACAGCAACTGTAAAGTCACCCTTGGGCATTATTAATAATATTACGATTTTTTTGTAATTATCCGGACCAAAAGGTCTAAAATGTTACAATAATGCATATAAATCAACATTTTATAAACAAACGAAAAGTTCGCACTTTACTTGTTTGTAAACTTCACAGCTATTTATAGTGATAAAAAAGGCCACCGAAATGACCTGTTTATAACGTTAGTTAAATCAGCTATTAAACAATGATTTTAGCTACTACAGCAGCATGGGATGCCCCGCATGGGATGCCCCGCATGGGATGCCCCACATGGGATGCACCACACTGAGTGCCCACGCCTAGGGAACCCCTCCAACTTACTCCGGGCATCCCAGCCTACGCCCCTTCGGGGCCGCGTTTCGCACGTTCAAACCTTCTCTCGAAACTTTTTCTCACGGAGGTATCCATTCGCCAGCGCGCAATAATTGGCAGCCATAAAAAAAGGCCACCGAAGTGACCTTTTTTAGAACGTGAGTTAAATCAGCTATTAAGCGATAATTTTAGCTACTACGCCAGCACCTACTGTACGGCCACCTTCACGGATTGCGAAGCGTAAACCTTCGTCCATCGCGATTGGGTGAATCAACGTAACAACAAATTTAAGGTTGTCACCAGGCATTACCATTTCTACGCCTTCTGGAAGCTCTACAGCGCCAGTTACGTCAGTTGTACGGAAGTAGAACTGTGGACGGTAGCCTTTGAAGAATGGAGTATGACGGCCACCTTCATCTTTAGACAATACGTAAACTTCGGCTTCGAAAGTGGTGTGTGGCTTGATTGAACCAGGCTTACACAATACTTGACCACGCTCTACGTCTTCACGCTTAGTACCACGTAGTAACACACCTACGTTTTCACCAGCACGACCTTCGTCAAGCAATTTACGGAACATTTCTACACCAGTACACGTAGTCGTAGTTGTATCTTTGATACCAACGATTTCTACTGGCTCACCTACTTTAACGATACCTTGCTCAACACGGCCTGTTACAACAGTACCACGACCTGAGATTGAGAATACGTCTTCGATTGGTAAGATGAACGGACGGTCAATGGCACGCTCTGGCTCTGGGATATAAGTATCAAGAGCTTCTGCTAACTCAACCACTTTTGCTTCCCATTCTGGGTCGCCTTCAAGGGCTTTTAACGCTGAACCTTTGATTACGGGCAAGTCATCGCCTGGGAAATCGTATTCAGAAAGTAATTCACGTACTTCCATTTCTACTAGCTCTAACAACTCTTCGTCGTCAACCATGTCACATTTGTTCATGAATACGATGATGTAAGGTACGCCAACCTGACGACCTAGCAAGATGTGTTCACGAGTTTGTGGCATAGGACCGTCTGTCGCCGCTACTACTAATATTGCGCCGTCCATCTGAGCTGCACCGGTGATCATGTTTTTAACATAGTCAGCGTGTCCAGGACAGTCAACGTGTGCGTAGTGACGTGCAGGTGTGTCGTATTCTACGTGTGAAGTATTGATTGTAATACCACGCTCACGCTCTTCTGGAGCGTTATCGATTGCTGCGAAGTTTTTCGCAGTACCGCCGTAGGTTTTTGCCAATACAGTTGTGATAGCTGCAGTTAAGGTGGTTTTACCGTGGTCAACGTGGCCGATAGTACCTACGTTTACGTGCGGTTTAGTACGTTCAAACTTTGATTTTGCCATTGTTTATTCCCCAGCAAATAGTAGTAAAAAATTTTGTTCTTGAGCTGGGGAGAGAAGTGGTGCTGATAGGCAGATTCGAACTGCCGACCTCACCCTTACCAAGGGTGCGCTCTACCAACTGAGCCATATCAGCACTGATTGGAGCGGGCAGTGGGAATCGAACCCACATCATAAGCTTGGAAGGCTTAGGTAATAGCCATTATACGATGCCCGCACATCTTAATTCTCTAGCCACCTCATGCAAAAAAGTGGTGGAGGGGGAAGGATTCGAACCTTCGAAGGCTGAGCCGTCAGATTTACAGTCTGATCCCTTTGACCGCTCGGGAACCCCTCCAGAGATTGATGGTGCCGACTACCGGAATCGAACTGGTGACCTACTGATTACAAGTCAGTTGCTCTACCAACTGAGCTAAGTCGGCACGACATCAAGAGGGGCGCATTCTAGAGTAATGATTCAGGTCGTGCAATAGCTGTTTTTAAAAAAAATACACTTTTTGTATCGTTTGCTCAAAATTACAACGGACTGATTGATTTTCATGCATAAAACGGCAAAAAACCGCTGCTCAATTCAATAATTTTTATATGAAACGCTGCAAACCAAGTAAAACTAAATTAGGAAAAAATCGTAAATGAGAGTTTTTTATTGAAAATAAAAGTGATTGGTCGCCACCTGTCACAAAAATTTTATACTCTGAACAGGAATTTGATAGATATTTTTCAGCCATAGCGACAAAACCATGTATCGCGCTCAAGCACCCATTGTTAACACAGCTAGGAGTCGTTGTGCCTACTTCGAGCGATTCTGGTAAACTTGCATCGGCAAAAACTTTTTGCGTGTTGGTCAACAAACTTTGTTTCATTAGGCTAAATCCTGGTGCAATCCACCCTCCAATATGCTGATTACCGACCACGATGTCACAGGTATTTGCAGTACCTAAGTCTAATACTGCCACTGCATCTGATGTTATCGAACGTGCTGCCAATACAGCCAACCAGCGGTCAATCCCTAAATTTTCAAACTGCTTGTAGGCACAAGTAATACCGAATTGTTGGCTTTGGATTGCGGCAACAAAGCACTCAACATTGTGCTTAGTGCATATCTGACGGATCTCTTCGACTAAACCAATTTTGCCAACTGATGCAACTAGCACTTTTTTACTTTGTTCGATGATAGTCTCTAATTCGCTCACCTCAGTGCAATGCTTTACACTTAATTCATCATTGAATGACTGAACACAAGCGAATTTAATTCTGCTATTGCCAATATCAATAAGGAGATAGCTAAGCTGGTCTAACACTTATTTCTCCACCTTGATATGCGCGAATACCGCTACTTGTTTCCACTAATAATGCCCCACTTGAATTTATTCCTCGGGCGATACCCGTAGTGATTTTTTGGCCGATAATAAGATCAATAGGCTTATTTGCATAAACATCCACCGCCTGCCACTTTTCAATAAAGGGGCTAAGCCCTGCTACTTCAAACTGCGCTAAAGTACTCGTCAGCTCTTCAATCAAAATCGCAGCAAATATATTTCGGTCAATAGGCTGGTTAGTAGCAGTTTTTATATCGATGTAGGGCTGATCTATTTGTGTTACCGATTCGGGTAAACTAACATTAACGCCAATGCCAATTACACAGTGGCACGCCCCTCCGATTTGCCCTTCAACTTCTATCAATACACCAGCAAGTTTTTTCCCAAATACGTAGATATCATTAGGCCACTTAAGCTGGGCGTCTTGTAAACCTATTCTGTTTAGCGCTCCTACTATCGCGACACCTACTGCTAGACTTAGCCCGCCAATAGCTTGATATCCAGCAGCAAAGCTCCATTGCATAGACAAGTACATACTAGCTCCATAAGGCGATACCCATGTTCGTCCCAGCCGTCCTCGTCCCGCCGTTTGTGCCTCTGCTAAACACACAAAACCATTCGGCAAATGTGCTTGCTGCTCTTTGATAAATTGATTGGTAGAGTCAATAACGTTTAGTACACACAAAGGGACATTTTCAAGCTGTTTGACATGACTTAAAATAGAATGCTTATCAAGTAAAGTTAGTTCATTTGCTAAACGATATCCTTTGCCCTGAACGCTATATATGTCAAGCCCCAATTCTGCCAAGCACTTTATATGATTAGAGACAGCAGCCCTTGAAATACCTAATTGCTCACCAAGTGTTTCACCAGAGCAAAACTCACCCTTCGCTAACTGTTGAATAATATGAGTTCTGATTACATCAGTAGCCGTGTTTTTATTAGTCATACTCGGTTCTCATTCACCTTTAACTCAAACACGGATGAGCCCAGTGTTGCTCACCAACTGCACTTCATTTTCAAGTTCAATTAAAAAATGCTCCTTGACAGCTTGCTTTATTTGTCGCGCTAAGCGTAGAAGTTCATCGCCGTTGCCCATCCCATTATTAGTGAGTACCAGAGGTTGACTAACATGGCATTGCACCCCACCCACCGACCGGCCTTTAAACCCAAGCGTATCAATGAACCACGCTGCGGGGACTTTAACTTTCTGTGAATCAATAGGATAGCTAGGTAACGAGGGGTATCGTTGCTGTAAATATTCGAACAGCGCTTTATCGATAATCGGGTTTTTAAAAAAACTGCCTGCATTACCCACCTTTCGGGGATCGGGTAACTTCAATTGGCGCACTTGCACTACTTTATTGAATATATCTTGTGCAGTAGGTTTCGGTAATTCACGTAACTCTGCATAGTTAGCATTGGCTACCCAGTTTTTACATAAACGAAACGTAACGTAACCAATAACAATCTGTCCGGCTAAGGCCTGTTTGAAAACACTATCTCGGTAAGCAAACTCACAATCTGCATGTGCTATAGTTTTAATTGTGCCACTGGCTAAACAAAGGTACTCAATGCTTGTTATGAACTGCTCAACTTCAACGCCATAAGCACCGATATTCTGAATAGGAGCGGCGCCTACAGTACCAGGGATTAAAGCCAAATTTTCAAAGCCAGCAATACCCTGCGACAGACACCACTCCACCAATTGATGCCAATTCTCTCCTGCACCGACCTTAAGTATAAAATCCTGATCTGTTTCGCGTAATGAAATGCCTTTTATCGCAATTTTATAGATGCTACCTAAAAAATTCTCTAAAAATACCGTATTGCTACCTTCACCGAGAATGTAATGATGTTGGCGCTTTATCTCTTGCCAATTCTGTTGAATATCTTGCAAAGAAGTGACAAGTTGAACATTAGCAGCATGAACCGGAAAACCGAAAGTGTGTAAGGTTTGTAACGGATACAAAAATAATTACTCTTTTTAAATGCCATAAATCAATAAAGAACAGTTTATCGAAGATGAAGGGTTTTACTAGATGCGGTGGTCTATTTGGCGATTTTAAATCCTTATACTTAGTGCCATAAATGATTTTACTAAAACGATAGGGTTAAAACTAATATATTTGTAAGTTCTTTGACTCACTATAACCAACAGCAAATATACTAATCGCCTTGTTTAATTACCAATCGTCGTATACCAGCCCGCACCATCCAAAATAACCACGGAATATTAGCCAAGCTTTATCTTGATCGATATCTATGAGGTGGGGTTTATCACTACGTTTTTATTGCCCCTAGGTGACCACAAGGCTTCCCTCTATTTTGTGGCTGGGTAGACAATGCTATTTAATCAAACTTGTATTGCTTAACTTCCTGAGAATCACTGCCTTTTCTATCTAATACCAATTAGCAATGATTTGTGATCTAATTGTACTACAACTTACCCGACCCTATTTTTCACTTGAAACTTGATACACCACAACATCTATTAGCATTGTCCAAAGCAGAAACAAACGCACCTGAGCGGCTTCGCTTGTTAGCGTTATCCCATTTTCTTGAGGGTAAAAACCGAACCCAAATTGCCCTTAGCCTTAAAGTCAGTCGGCGCAGCGTGAATAAGTGGGTAGCCGATTATTTATCAGATGGATTAGCGAGCTTGGAAGCGAAAAAGGCCCCAGGCCGCGTTGCCCTTTATCAATAAAACAGCGAGAGCAATTATTTGACTATATCGACAAGCAAAGTCGCAGTACAAAGGGAGGACGCTTAACAGGTGAAGCGCTCAGACTCTATGTGGCTGAGCAATTTC
>NZ_JBGQOM010000019.1:0-37633 GCF_052119645.1 Flavobacterium sp. W21_SRS_FM6 | reverse complement strand
GGCCTTTTTCGACTACTTGGCGAACGGCTTCTTGTTTAAATTCATCAGGATATTTTTTATTCATAACACCTTTTACCCTACTTCGGTTTCTAAGTAAAAAGTGTCTACAATGTTAGGGGAAGATCAATATTATTGCTAAAGTGGTTGAAGGCAGGATAACAATTACCAACGCTGCTAAATTACTCAGTAAGTCTCGCCGCTCCATTGAACGCTATATAAAACGATATCAGCAAGTCGGTATTCAATTTATTATTCATGGCAATACCGGTAAGTCGCCACCGAATAAAACACCCGTTTCAATCAAAAAAGCGGTGCAGGCCTTAATCAAAGAAAAGTATTTTGATTTGAATTTGCACCTTCTTGCGGAAAAGCTAGAAACCGATGAACTCATCGTCGTAAAGCGAGAGACACTGCGTGGTTGGGCACATGACATTCACCATGTGAAGCGGGCCAAGCGCAGACATGGCGTTGCACGAAAACGCAGGGAGCGTATGCAGGTGCCGGGCTTGATGAAGCAAATGGACGGCAGTCCGCATCGCTGGTTTGGTAACAAACAACACTGCCTCATTGCCATGATTGATGATGCGACCAGTGAAGTTTACGCTGAGTTCTCCCCCTCAGAAACTACCGTGGGTTGCTTAAAAGTGATGCGAGACTGTATCGAAAAGAAAGGGGTGTTTAAAACCTTTTATGTGGACAGAGCCGGTATCTTCGGTGGGCCTAAGCGTTGTAATTTCTCGCAAATGCAGAGGGCCTGCGAGGAATAAGGTATAGAAATTATATTTGCTAACTCACCGCAAGGTAAAGGCCGTGTGGAACGCGCGTCCGATACATTCCAAGACCGATTGGTGCCAGAGCTAAGACTGAATAACATCAGCAATATTGCTGCCGCCAAGACGCACGAGCTACAATTTTACTTAAACGTCTTCCAATTAATGGATAGGGATAATAATAGCTCACTTAACGATAAAACCCGTGGTTGTCCTTTACTTTGTTATTGGTCTTCTAGTTGAATTTTATTGTCAATCTTTTCAGCCAATCCAACAGTATTTCCATTGGTTCTTGCTGCGGGTTAACTAATGTATCCCCAGCTTTGCGGCTACTAAAGGCTGTTTTAGTGTCACCCTCGTTTTGAATGGAAAGTCGCCATAACTTAAGCTCACAATGGATATAACTAAAGTATTCACGAATCAACAACTTTGCCATGAACAAGACTAATAATCCTATCGGCGCTTGTGATAGTTTCTTTCCTATGAGCAATGATAATTCTTGTAATTTTTAAATCTCTAATTGATTGGTTAACGACACTTTCATTGATAAGATCTAAGTGACTTGTTGCTTCATCTAACATTATAATTTTTGGTTTTCTATATAGAGCTCTAGCGAGCATTACTCGTTGTATTTGTCCACCGGACAGTGCTGAACCCATATCGCCAATAAGCGTTCTGAATCGCATAGGCATGTTGTGAATATCTTCAGCAATACCCGCTAAATAGGCACAATGTTTCATAAACTCCCTATCAGGCTGTGAATCAAAAAAACATATGTTTTCCTCGATCGTTCCCGACAATAGTTGATCGTTTTGATGCACAACAGCAATACATTTGCGAAAATTGGCGATACCAATCTCATTAAGCTTTTTTCCATCAACTTTAATGATGCCTGAAGTAGGTTGATAAAGACCAACTAAAAGGTGCAAAAGTGTGGACTTACCTCCTCCTGAAGGGCCCACTATCGCTACTGATTCACCTGGCTCAATCTTAAAGTTTACCTTATCCAGAACTAATTTATCGTTTTCAGCATATTTGAAACAAACGTTTTCACATTCAATGCCCCCTTTTAACTCTGTTATAGGGTTAAGAAGGCCAACATCCTCTTTGGGAAGTAGTACAATATCGGATAATCGCTCCATATACAGGCTTAACATCTTGAACTCCAAATAGATTTCAATTAAAGCATATCCTCTTTGTAGAAAATTTCCTTTGTAAGCGATGAACGCAATCAGCATACCTACTGAAAATTGCCCATCCAAAATTAAATTTGCTCCAATGAACATTACTACTACAGTCTCTATACCGAATAGCAGCTCATGACTAAAACCAAAATGGATATTAAGTTTGCTTACTTTTATATCAGTATTAATAACGCTTGCTAACTTATTCTGCCAAACATTAGTTCGATCTCTTTCTTTGCCAAACGTCTTTATGCCTTTGATAGCTCTGAGTGTTTCAAGAAAAGTACTATTCTCTTCAGCTTTGGCAATGATACTTTCTTCGATTCGATTCCGAGTAAGCTGATAAAAAACAATACGAATTATGAGATAAATAAACAAAGTCAAAACAGTCACTAATGTTAAAGTTGTGCTGTATACCGCCATAAAAATCAACGTGCTAATTGCCATTATTCCATCAACTAAAACAGTAACCACTCCATCAGTCATCATCTGTCTTATTTGGTGTGCAGAATTAAATCGTGAAAGGATATCCCCGATATGCCTTTTCGAAAAATAATCCGCTGGTAAGCGAATTAGATGTCTGAAAATATTGAGCGACATTTGGAAATTTAATAAACTCCCAAGGTGCAGTGCTGCATAGGACCTTATAAAAGTTGTCGCGGCTTTAAGCACTTGAATAACTAAAAAACCAAACGCGAGAACTGTCAATAGTCCATAATCTGAATTCACCAACACATCGTCAAAAATTAACTGGCTGTAAAAAGGCAAAGCCAGACTAAAGACTTGTATAATGAAAGATAGGAATAAAATATTAATTAGTGAACGTTTCAAACCTATAATATTTGACCACAGGCTGCTAATTGAAATTTTTGGTATTTCGGTTTTCTTCTCAAAACGTTGTGTAGGCTGAAGTTCTAATGCGATCCCAGTAAACAATTCGTTTGCTTTATCAAAACTTATAAATTTGGCGCCTGAAGATGGGTCGTGAATTTCTAGGCCTTTTCTAGTTACTTTACGTAAAACAACGAAATGATCCATATTCCAGTGCAATATACATGGGCAAGTAAGGTTGCCAATTGATTCTAATTCTAGCTTTACCGGCCGAGCACTAAGTTCAAGGCTTTCCGCTAATTCCATCAAACCTAGTAAAGTAATACCATGCTGAGAAATGCTATGTTGTTGTCTTAATTTATTCAGACTAACTTTATGACCGTGGTAGCTCAGAACCATTGCGATTGAAGTCAAACCACATTCAGCCACCTCAGTCTGAATGATTACTGGCAGTTTCTTAGTGAAACCAAACTCAATTGAAGACAAAATATTATTCAAGAACTACGCCTAGTTACTGTGTAAAGAGGATCAAGCAACCATTCCAATAAAGATTGCTTTTCGGTAATAATTGTTGCGGACAGCGACATTCCAGGCTGTAGAGAAATTTTACGTTTTTTTATAGCGATTCCTGAAGACGGAAGTGAAACATTTACAACGTACGTCATTCCATTATCAGCGGATGAGGAACTTGATGTACCAAGAGTCTGAGCTAACTCACTATCAGTTAGGGCATTCTGAGTGATACTTTCTACAATCCCAGTATAAGAACCATATCGCTGATACGGAAACGCATCATATCTTATCCTCACTTCTTGCCCTACTTGAATAAAACCGATTGAGCGACTGGATACAGCTAGCTTCACAATTAATGATGAGTTTGTTGGCAGTATTGATACTAACGGCATACCCGCCTTTATACCATTACCCGCGAGAACCTGCAGAGATGATACCGTCCCGTTAACAGGCGATTTAATTGTATATAGTCCATTATTTTTTGTTTGTGATATTTGCTGTGAAAGTAATGAATGTTGTCTGTCGTAGTTCAACATATTCTCTTTAGAGATAGTCTTTAGTTGAGTGAGCTCCAACCTGTTTTGGTCTAAGTCGCTATTTTTTTGAACAAGTAGTAGCTTAATTTGTTCTACACCAGCATCAATTGCGAGTTTTGCCTGCTGACTGCGATTAATGTCTGCTTTGGTAAAATAATCTTTATCCCCAATATCCTCTATTGTTAAAAAATCTTCCCTAGCTAAGTTTAATTTTTGAAGTTCAATTTTCAACTGGTTTTCTAAAATTGATATCTCAGAAGCAAGTGTTTTAGAGAAAAGTTTTAACCTGCGCTCTTCAATAGTTATAGTTTCCATTTTATTACTCAGTTCTCTTTTCAAATATCCTAGCTGATTTAAAAACTCACTTAACATTACGTCGCTTTGTAACTGGCCATCAGTATCACCTATCTGCGATTGCACTAGTGCTAAAATGTCACCTTTATTTACTCTTTGTCCAGCCTGAACGCTTAAAGTTTTAATAAAACCATCTCTAGGAACAAAAACTTTAAGAACTCCCTTATCAGGTAATACGTAACCAGTGACCCTTTCTTTTTTTTCATAGGTATTTAGCGAAATGAAAATCAAGGCAGAACAAACAACAAAAAAAAGAAAGAGGCAGCTGAGGTAAATGCTACTTTTTGGTAACACAATTACATCACCAAATTCGTAATTGGCATTTTTTTTAAGTACTTCTTTCCTAAACATTGATAGAACGATGCATTGAATATTTATATAACCTGTCTAAAAATTCATATATTAATAGCTCTTGCTGTCTAGCATTACTAATAAAAATTCTGTTCATAAACATATGTAGATAGCTTTTAACTATCTCCTCAATGGAGCAAGATAAAATATTATCGTCAGAAGCTTTTTTTAATTTTTTGATATCATTATTAAATTTGGTACTTCTAGCATCAATCACTTTATTAATACGTTGAAAAACGCCAGTCTGTTGTTCTGAAAACATTAATAGCTGTAATTCCTTTTGATAAACCCTGTATTTAATACCAATTTCTTTTTTTAACATCCCAGAATCACCAAATTCTGCTCCGAAAGCTTCTCGCTGTTGCTTAATAATTTTGTGCCTTTTCTTTTCATCAAAACCAAAATCTATTAGCATTTTGTGGCAGCCAATTAAAGCCGTCTGCCACCTGATGTCAGCAGGTTGTTCATCTATGATCCTAATTAAAGATAAGCAGCATTCGCTGTCATACTGAAATAATCTTTCACTAAGCAAGATCCCTTTACTTCCACCATAGCGAGCAATTTCTCTCTGATATGTACTCTGTTCTATTTTATTAACCAAACCTTGTTCATAAAGTGGCGACAATACCTTGTTTAGATCAGATTGAATATTTAAGTAAAGATTCTCGTAAGCAGAATGAATTCGCAAACGAATATGCCAGTCAGGATCACCATAACGCATATAAAACCAATTAACTTCCTTAGGAGCGGACTCTTTAACAAACTTGTTAATAACTGGAGTAAGCTTTTCTTTCAAAATACGCTCAGCCGTTATATTACCAGTATAGATTTTAAGCATTAACCATTCATTGCCTGGAATAATTTCAGGCTTTACTACGCTTTTTGGTAAAAAATGTCTCTCGGCGTTTAATTTACTTTTAAAAGTGCCCGATTTAATCAGGGGGACAATAATTTCATGTTGAATTTGGTCTTTCCCATGTTTTACAGCCATTGGAAGTGTTTCAGACAAAACTTCAGAGACAGTCACAAGTTGACCTTTCTTTATTTCGTTTAAGAAAGTATCAACTAACAAAATGTTGTCTAATCCAATTTGTAATGAATTATCCCCTACACTGTATCTAATCCAGTTTGGTAACGAATATTTTAGTTTGAATTTATGAACTTTTTCTTCGAAGTCAACTTCTTTAAGTCCTTTCAACGTCAACCACTCATCACTTTTAATCCTCCACATCTGAGGAGAGCAAATTATTTTACCGATAACCACCCTTGGTAAATATTGTTGTTTTGCAAATGTGTTACTCCATTGAAATCCTGGAAGTGAATAATTTTGATGCTGTAAGCTGCATAAAAATGTATATAACCCTAAACTATTATTAGCAAAATTATGAGCACTGCTCAGCCTCGGGATAATTTCTATATTCTTACTTTTTGACCATAAAACCATTCGGTTCTGTTCTATAAAAACCCATAGGTCTTTAATATCTATCTGAAATTCTTTATCAGCCGACGAATCTGTCATAAATGGAATTTCATGATCTCGCAAAAGAGGTCTAGCAATAACATTACCAATACGCCCTTGAGGAAAATGCACTATCTCAGCAAGAATAGCGTCTGGGTAAGAAGACTCTTCTTGCCTGAGCAATGCTTTGACATCTGTTTCAAGTTTTTTATCTAAGTGGCAAAATCGGCCTAATAAATTAGCCGCTGAAGGGCCACTTAAGCTCGGTAATGAAATTCTGTAATTACCTTTATCAAGAGAGCCATTATTTTCCGCATATATGCTCATCATCGCGGAAAAGGAAAAAGGAATGCGATCTAGGTTCGGTTCACCAAACTCTATTAGATCATCATCTTTTATCTCGAATTCAATAGCATTAGAAGACTTGGCTTTTATTAACTTATCCAGTAGTAGTTGATCCAACTTTAGTTGTTTAATTGAAACCTTTGATTCCTCTGGGCCAGATTTTAAAAAGGGAACAGTACCAATTAGAGGCGATTCAAATCCTTTGTTTTGGCTAAATCCCAATCCAATTTCGTCATCCATAAGCTTGTTGAGAGGAATTGCTTTTTGTCCGTAACGTTGATTAAATCGTTGTTTAAAGCCATCTAAATTAGAGTTTCCAGTAGACAGTCGATTTAACTTATCCAGATCATAAATTAGATTCTGCGAAAACGTTTTAGAAAGACTTAAAGATTTTGATGAATGGAAGTAATCTACTTGCAATATGTTATTTATCTTAATGTCAGGCACTAATTTTTGTAGCTGTTCAAAAAGCTCATAATAATCTTGTAATATATTTACAAAACCACTATCTAAGGCATCGACTTTTTGCAATGCCTGCTGATATTGAGGTAGCTGTTCTAACTTTGGCAAACTTAATAATGTCGACTCAAAAGCTCGGTCAATCCTCTTGCCTGTTATTGGCATATCTAACTGATATATTAGTATTTTTTCTTCAATTAACAACGTTAAATAGTCATTTGCTTCTTCGTCGGTAATATTCATATCAAGTTGGCAAAGACTATTAATCAAACTATCTCGCTCTACAGGTACAGCAGACATTTCGATAACTGACTTTAAAAAAGGATCATTTTCAGCAGAACTTAAGCGATAGTAACGATTATCTTTTTTTGTGTACTCTTCTATATAACGCCAATCATCACCAACAAGGAAAAGACTAGGATTACATTTAACTTTAAGATCATTGCGACAAGCGGAGGTTGAACTTATCAAACTCTGAAGATTAGCAATAAACCCCATGTCAAGGCGAGAGACTCGCTTTTTAGATTCACCAATTGAAAAATCCAACTGGCTTTCAGCAGATACCCCCCCTAACCCAATGCCTGCAAACAATCCGAAAGGAGTGGAGCGTGACGTCATTCGAATAAAATATTTGATTAAAGCAAATTCTACTTTTCTACCTTGTTTACTATCGGGCTTTTCATACCAATAGGTTAAACGCTCATGTAAAGAAGGGGATGCTAAAAATATTGCTTCTGACACCAACTTATCTTTAAGCCAGTCTTTAAGTATATCTCGGGTATATTGCTTGTCCTTTCCTTGCAAACATTTTAATTGTTCAATTTTTTGGGCAGCAGTGCGTATTACAAAAAAGTCTGCCATCCGTATGGCTTGTGTGAAAGTTTCCAATTTTTAATCTTATCCTAATAAAAATATATCTGCCCAATCAGGCTCTGAGTCAGTTGTAACAGCTAATAAACTAAGGCCAATACCAGCTAGTCCCTCTACTAAACCAAAACATTCATCATATTTTTTTTCATGCCCATTGTAGCGGTCAAGACCGGTTAAATTAGAATTGCTATTTGCGAAATTTAAGGTTTTTTTCAACCAATATTGAAACGATTCAGAAAATAATGCTTCATCTGAGTATCGATGAAATTGAAAATATATAAACATGAGTCCTGAACTACCATGACAAAATCCCGCATCTACCACACTGGATTCCTCTATTCTTCTTCCGCAAGTATGTATTCCAATTGATAACGCTTGGCGCATTATTGAATTATTATTTATTGCCATTCCCGCTCGATAAAGGACATATGCAGTAGATAAGTCTCCATAACACCATGCTAATCTGCTAGTTGAGTATGCATTATGTTTATACGGGAAGTAACTACTTAAACTACTGGGGTTTTTTTGCTTTAGCGTCCACTCGCAAGCCTTTAATAAATAGGGAGTTATGTTTGGAACTAGTACATTTTTCCTTACGGCATAGCTAAGTAAGCCTATAACTCCAGGCATACCGTGCGCCAATCCTAAGTTTATTTCAGGCTCTACCCCTTTTTTACTATGGTAGCGAGAATAACTTTCAGTAAGCCAATAACAACCATTGTTATCTTCTTTAGCGATTTTTAATAGATGGATAATTGATTTTTCAGCGATTTGTCTTCTAGTTGCTATGTTGGCGCATTGCAAACCATAAACTGCAATACCTACAAGACCCAACATCAATTCATATTCACCATGCCACTTTTCATCAGATAAAAGGTTTAAGATGTATAAATCAATTTCTTCATTATAATCTTCGAATGTTTGAGCTTTGTCTTTTGAATTCCTAAATTGTAAATAGTCAACTAACCATCCAATCCCGCTAATACCACTATGTAAAGAGGGGAGGAATTGACGTGTCTGTACCACTTGAAAAATTTCTTGAAAAATAAGGTCAATTTTATTATCTAGATTAGTTGATGCTTTAAAAACGTTAAAATTAGATAAAAATACTACAAGTCCTGATAGCCCACCTGCAAGAGTAATGTCGTTAACAAGTTCTTTTCCGTCTATCACTTTAGAGGTTATTGCACATAAGACATCTTCAATATCCTTGGAAAAAACATCTTCCTTTGAGTACATATGTTGTCCCGTTTTTACCACAAGAAATAGGCTGATATGCGTTCATATCAGCCTTGATATAATTAAACGCGTCACACTCGAAATATCATACAAAAAGTATTCCCTTTTAGAAATGGAAACTCAAATATTTCAATTTAAGTGGCTAATTTTGATTAACTCAACCCATTCCGCATGCGACAACATCAGTTTCGCAATTACCATCAACAGTAACGCAACGTCTTTGGAGTGTTTCTGCCATACACGGAACTTCAGTATAAGTACCACACCCTAGAGTTGCACAATAAGCTCTTGATGTGGTTACACCACCTGCCGCCTGATTGGTGGCTTCACGTGGTAGCGTTTCCACTCCTGATGAGAGTTCCATAACCTTATTCTTTTTCAACTTTAGCTTTTGAAATTTCATATTATTTCCTTTTTAATATCTCCCCAAAATAGGAAGAAAATTAACCATAATTCTTTTTTCACAAAACTTAAAGAAATTTTATTAAGTTAAAGTGTCTTTAACTTAAATGAATAATGAGCTACTGATCCTCCCCTAACATTGTAGACACTTTTTACTTAGAAACCGAAGTAAGGTAAAAGGTGTTATGAATAAAAAATATCCTGATGAATTTAAACAAGAAGCCGTTCGCCAAGTAGTCGAAAAAGGCCATTCCGTGCCAGATGTTGCAAAACGATTGGGTATCTCGACATGCTCTTTTGCCGCCTTTTTGTAAGCATGTTGCGGAAGTTGGCAACTCACCAACTCAAGTTGTTTCATGAGCCGGCCGGCACGATATCGACTGAGAGTTGTGCCGCGCTGCGTCACAACCTCGGCAATGGTTCTGGCTCCCGCTGAGCCGTTACTCTCATTGTGTATCATGTTTTCCCTTTATGGCATGAAAAACTGGAAGAAATGCCGTTTTTCGCAAGAAACCTTGGAAACTGGCTTCGCATCTTATTAGAAATTTAATGTTCAATTCCTTTTTTACCTACTGCTCTTTTGCTAGAACTTTCGGAAGCGACATTTCGGCGTTTATAAGTGCTTAGTAAAATCTGAAAAGTCCATCACTTATACCTCAAGACGTTAATAAGGCCCTGGGCCGTGGATAAGCTCAAGGGCTATTTGTTGTAACCGCAATAATCATAGAATCGTTAGGGGATATTTTTGCGAACGACTCTTGCACCTTACTTTTGTAGCTGACGCTTGACCTCAGAGTTTTGTTTTTGGCGGCGCAGCCACCATTGTTGCAGCTTTGACTTACGCATGGTTAACAAAACCAAGGTCATTGCCCAATAAAACAGGGGTTCGTTAATATCAGATTTGACTGACCAAATAAAATGTAAGGCGATTAGTAACAGGGCGATATAGACCCAATTATGTAATTTTTGCCAATTGCGTTTCAGTGTACGTTGCATGGCTTGGGTTGATGTAGCAGCAAGGGCGCCTAGTATTAAAAATGCCACAAAACCTACGGTGATATAGGGCCGTTCGATAATCTCGCCAACGATTAACCCCCAATCTAATTGCAATTCAAATACCACGTATACCAGCAAATGAGACAAGGCGTAAACAAAAGCGTAGAGGCCAAGTAGTCGTCTTAGCCTTAGCAATAAGCCCTGTTTTAATTTTTGCGCTAAGGGACTGACTAACAAGGACAACAGCAATAAATTAAACGCGCCGATACCGC
Organism: Flavobacterium sp. W21_SRS_FM6; assembly: GCF_052119645.1. Lineage (NCBI taxonomy): Bacteria > Pseudomonadati > Bacteroidota > Flavobacteriia > Flavobacteriales > Flavobacteriaceae > Flavobacterium > Flavobacterium sp. W21_SRS_FM6. Next base: position 27,052 of record NZ_JBGQOM010000019.1, on the reverse strand, counting down.
AAAAATGAATCAGCGCCATTACAGGATCGCCCCCTAGTTCATCGATGGTGGCTAAGTAAAAGGTGTAGGCCAGCGGTAAAACGGCTGCAAAATGAATGATGACTTTTAACAGCAGTATGTGAATCAGTTTTAATCTAAAGGCCACAACAAGGTTCTCTGTGTATTGATAATTGACTGGCCATGCGTCAGTAATTTCGCTTTAAATCTAAACTGGCATACAGCGGTGCCACTTCATCATAGCCATTAAACATTTGTGTTGGGATGCGACTAGTATTAAATAGCCCACCGCTTGTAATGCGCCGCTCACTGGCTTGACTCCATCTCGGATGATCAACCTTTGGGTTGACGTTGGCATAAAACCCATATTCGTTCGAGGCCAAAATATTCCAAGTTGTGGGTGGTTTTTTGTCAGTTAATCGGATGTTGGTAATAGACTTTATACTCTTGAAACCATACTTCCATGGCACAACTAAGCGAATTGGAGCTCCATTTTGGGGGGGCAGGGTTTTGCCATATAAACCCACCGCCAAAAACGCAAGAGGGTGGGTAGCTTCTTCAATGGTAAGGCCTTCAACGTAAGGATAATCAATGCCACCACCAGCAAAACGGTTGCGTTGCCCCGGCATTTGTTTTGGGTCGTACAGAGTTTCAAAGGCCACATACTTAGCGCTACTTAGGGGCTTTGCGAGTTTAATTAAATCAGCCAGCGAGAAACCAACCCAAGGTATCACCATAGACCACGCTTCAACACAACGTAGGCGATAAATACGTTCTTCAAGTGTCAGCTTTTTATATAAATCTTCGTAACCAAGGGATAGGGGTTTATCCACCAAACCGTTAATGGTCAGATCCCAAGGGTTAACGTTAAAGCTTTGCGCGTTTTCTGCAGGATCGGCCTTACCGGTACCAAACTCATAAAAGTTATTGTAGCTAATGACTTTTTCTTCTGGGGTAAGGATGTCTTTGCTTTGATACTTGTCAGCGGGGCTAAAACGTAATGGTCTTGTGACAAATTTTTCTGGCTCATCGTCGCCAAACAAACTAAAGGCGCTAACCTGTGTTGATTGCAGCAAACTTGCAGCACCTAAAAATCCCATAGACTTTACTATTTGCCGCCTTTGTTTGTAAACGGTTTCGTCAGTTACCTGATGTTCTTTGCACGTACTTTTCGCTGGGGTTTTAATTAACATGGTCATGTTTCCAATAAGTTGCTGACTCCGAGATAAAGACAGGTTATCGATGAATTATCTTTCCAATTATTTTACTTAGAATAATTTAGCTGACTTAACGCTCGATAGATTCTTTCATAAGTAAGCCAAGAGTCTTTAGATCAATCTAGCGCTAACATGCAACTGCAGATAGTCAGAATATCTATTAGATAGTTTAGTTGCGATGGAACTGGGCTGAGCCACGTTGAAGACGATTACCCAGCCGGCAAAAACAAGGTGTTGTATAAACGAGATGCAAAGCCATCTGTCATGCCTGAAATATAATCTGCGATGACGCGAAAACCATTATTTTGCTCACAGGCTATTTTATATCGCTCGCGAGTATTGTCAGGAAGCAGGCGTAAAGGATCGGATGAAAATGCTTCAAATAATTCCATCACAATTTGCTGCCCCTTGTATTCAAGCAATTGAATATCCGGTTTTAATATCACGCGGTTAAACACGTATTTTTTGAATAACGATAGGGCTTGATGATATTGAGCAGGAAACACAGCGTTGTATTTTAACAGTGGCTCAGCAAAGGCCGGTTCAACATCCTCAATTTCGATGCAGGTAATAAAACTATTTACCAGTGCGCCAATGGCGTCTTTGCGCTCATGATGTTTATGGCTGAAAAGTTTTTGGGTAAGACCCAAGATATTACGACTTAGCCAAGTATCAGCGATGTTGGTAATGGGCTTTGCTACCTCTTGCATAAATTCAGAAGGCGTAACAATGCCCATCACGATGGCATCTTCTAAATCGTGAATGCCATAGGCTATATCGTCCGCTAATTCCATAATTGAACAATCAAAGGATTTATAACGGGTTTTACAATGAGCCGTACCAGCTGGATTAAATAGCATAAAGCGCTTTTTATCGGCCGAGCTCAAGGGTGCAGTGACCCAGTCAAATAGGGGCGCATCACATTGATATAAGCCTTTTGGGGGATGCCAATTGGCTGCTTGAATTTGCCGGTGAGACAGAGTTTTATCATCTTCGGTAAGAGACTTGTTGTTTAACGCATCAAGGTAGTTTGGGTATTTGATTAAACCCAATAAAGTACGGCGACTCAGATTCATGCCGGAGTCAGCGGTGTATGGCTCTAATTTGGTCACAATCCTGAAGGTTTGGCCGTTACCTTCAAAGCCCCCGTGGTGACGCATTTTATAATGCAGGGCAACTTCACCCCCGTGACCAAAGGGCGGATGGCCAATATCATGAGATAAACACAAGGCTTCAATTAGAGTATCGTTTAAGCCCAGATCAAAGGTTAACTCGGGAAATTTACTGCGTAATTGAGCGGCAATACCCTGACCAATTTGCGAAGCTTCAAGAGAATGGGTAAGACGGGTGCGATAAAAGTCACTCATACCCACGCCTAATACTTGGGTTTTGGCTTGCAGGCGCCTGAAAGCCGCAGAATGTAAGATTCGCGCTTTATCACGTTGAAAAGGGGTTCGATGATCACCCTCTCGCTGCGAGCTTTGCTGTTGATATCGAGCTAGCCAGTCTTGATCATTGTCCAATGTTATCGCTTCCTTTTATCTGGTGATACAGGCACATGTCTTAGGAGTTTACATTTCTTCTTGCGTTATCTCGTCCAAACTTAAACTGAAACTCGGCACATAAGCTTTCATAAAATAATTCACTTCGTCTGAGCGATAATCTTTTAAAATTTTATCTAAACGTTTTTTTGCTAAACCAAATTCTTTATTACCGGCAGATAATTCTTCCAAGGTTTTTAAATAGGCACAGATCACATCTGCAGCTTTGACTATAAAGGCTTCGTCTTCAGAGTGATGATGGTGGTCAATCAAGGCGGCGTAATCGTCTTTAAAATCAGTAGGGGCCATATTAATCAGTTTTTGCTCAGCGAGTTTCTCGATCTTTTTATACTCTTCACGGATCACCGGATTTGAATATTTAACCGGTGTGGGTAAATCACCCGTTAAGACTTCTGATACATCATGAAACATGGCAATGGTGGCTACTTTGTAAGGATCTAACTTGCCCTCAAAATACTTGTTTCGGATCAACGCTAGGGAATGCGCCACCATGGCCACTTGTAAACTGTGCTCTTGCACGTTTTCGGAGCGAACGTTGCGCATTAGAGGCCAACGTGTAATTAACTTCATACGGGACAAATGCGCAAAAAAATGACTTTTTAAAGGGTTATGACTCATTAAGCTCTATACAACTTGTTTGTAATGTTTGAAAAAATTGCCAATGCGTTCAATAGCAGGACGAAGCACATCAACGTGAGGTAAAAACACTAATCTGAAATAGCAGCCTGTTTTTAGATTAAAACCACTGCCATGTACCACCAGCACTTTTTCTTGGCGTAATAAATCAAGCACCATGAGTTCGTCATTGGTGATATTGAATTTTTCAGCATCCACTTTTACAAAACAGTAAAGTGCACCTTTAGGCACCACACACGACAATCCATCAATTTGATTTATCAACTCGCAAGATAAATCCCGCTGCACTTTCAAGCGGCCGCCTTCCATTATTAACTCATTGATACTTTGATATCCACCGAGGGCCGTTTGTATCGCGTGTTGACTAGGCACGTTGGCGCACATCCGCATTGAGGCCAGTATGTTCAAACCCTCTATATAGTTTTGCGCTGGTAATTTATTACCGCTTACCAATAACCAGCCGGCTCTAAAACCTGCGACACGGTAGTTTTTAGACAAACCACTTAGAGTGATAAAAAACACATCACTGGCTAGCGCAGCGATACAATGATGCTGGGCATCGTCATATAAAATTTTGTCGTATATTTCATCGCTGATAATGGCAAAGCCAAATTCCCGGGCCAATTCAATAATCTGTAGTAACAATTCTTTGCTATACACCGCGCCTGTGGGGTTATTAGGGTTGATTAACACAATCGCTTTGGTTTTTGGGCTCACTTTACTGCGAATATCCGCAATATCAGGTTGCCAATCATTACTTTCATCACATATATAATGCACAGGTTTACCTGAAGATAAACTCACCGCCGCCGTCCAAAGAGGGTAGTCAGGGCTTGGGATCAATACTTCGTCTTTGTCGTTGAGCAAACCTTGCATCGCCATCACAATCAGCTCACTCACGCCGTTACCAATTATGATGTCTTCTACCGTAATATTACGAATATTCTTTTGCTGGTAATACTGCAACACTGCTACGCGCGCTGCGTAAATGCCTTTTGCGTCTGAATAGCCTTGTGACTTGGGGAGGTTGTGGATCACATCTTTTAATATGTCATCAGGTGCATCAAAACCAAAAGGGGCAGGGTTACCAATGTTCAGCTTTAAGATGCGATGCCCTTCATCTTCCATCTTTTTTGCGTAGTCAAGAATTGGACCGCGAATGTCATAACAAACATTTTCTAATTTGTTGGATTTATTAATAATTTTCATTGGTGTAGTTGGCTCATTGAGATGACAACAGATTAATACACTAGCCATATGACTGTTAAGTGTTTATTTCATTTGTCTGTAGGCTTTTTTGTTATATATGCATATTAGGTTAATCGCTACCAGACAAGCTTACTTAAATGGCGTTTAAAATTCACAAAAGCTTACAAACATAACTTGGCAAAAAAACGGTTTGTTTGTATCACTCAAAGGAGGGATTCGTTTTTGGAGTAACATATGGCTTTTCCTCTACTGCTATTAGGTGCCAGTGCTATCCTTGTATTAGCAAGTAATAAACATTCCAAGCAAGGTTCATCGCACCCGCTTGCTAAAAATGGCCAAAAATGGGTTAAACCGCAAAATGGTGCGATTGTCAGTTGTGGTATTTTTGGGGTGTTTGATCATAGCGGTATTTGGCTCGACGGAAATATAATTGAATTAAAAGGAAATGGTTTAATTCGAGGCATTTCACCAAAGCGGTTTTTACAAAATCGCAGCGGCAAACAAATTTACGTGGCATGCGATAATAATGATAGGCCGGTAACAGACGACACTGTCGCCATAAGGGCCAGTGAAAAGTTATTTCACTATTGTGAATATGACCTTATCAGAAATAACTGCCATAAGTTTGTTTGGTCTTGCGTCAGCGGAAAATCCACAGCACTCACTGGTTTTTCAGAGCTGAACAGTTTGTTAGCTGAGCATTATGATTGTGAAATTCACTGGCAAAAGGCTGAAATTTAAGCATTAATAGAGAACTACGATCTTTCTCTCTTTGCTTGCGTAAAGATAGTAGAACAACCTTGATATATATGAATTGGTAGTTTAAACCTTTATTAGGGATAACAAAAAATAATACCTAAGCGGAGTCAAGTTATGTCAGAACATTTTAAAGAAGCACCCCACAATGCCATTGTCGACAGCCATATAGCCCGAGTCATACCCTGTAAAAAGCTCGAATTCAGCGATCCTTTTAAATGGATCGTACTTGCTTTGAGGGATGCAAAACGAGCGCCTATCTTAACCTTATTTTTTGGCCTTGTGTTTGCTGCCATTCCATTGTTTATAACCTACTTGGTGCAATTAACTGGCTGGCACTTGGTCATTATGCCCGCTATTGTTTGTTTTATGTTGATAGGTCCGTTCCTTGCTGCAGGCATGTACGACGTCAGTTGGGAGCTTGAAAAAAATCATGTACCTAGTTTGTGGCATAGTATTAAAGCGATAAAGCGTAATGCCGTGAATGAATGGGGTTTAGGTATTATGTTAATGGTGCTCATGATCTTTTGGTTGCGGATCGCCTCTATCATCCACGCCTTATATCCCCCTTATCTTGATGAAAATTGGGATAATTTAATGCCATTTTTAGCTGTTGGCACAGTAGTTGGGGCAGGTTTTACCTTACTGGTATTTTTCTTAAGTGCTTTCACTCAGCCTATATTGATGGAACGCAAGGTTGACCTTGCAACGGCAGTGCTCACTAGCATGAATAGTGTGTGGGTAAACAAGGGGCCGATGCTGCTGTGGGCCGGTATTATTTTGCTATCGGTGCTAATCGGCTTTGCTACCTGGTTTATCGGCTTTGTATTTTTGATGCCGATTATTGGATATGCCACATGGCATGGCTATATCGATACAATAGAAACAAAACGGGAACGGCATTTCGAGTAAAAATTGTTCAATAAAAATAGCATCTTAGGATGCTATTTTTGTTTTAGGTGGTATAAACCCACCGGGTGTTTTTCGCTAACTAGGATAAACATCATCTTTAGGGCACTTTATTAGTCAGTTATTCCAACAGTAATTATTCCACTCGATTAAATCGCAAGGTCTTGTTTCAAATACTCATTTACCATTTACAAACTTATAACAAGAAATATACGAGTTACCTACATCATGGTCTACATCCTTCTTAAGGTAAGTAAATGAAAGACAGAAATCATTTATCTAATATTGGGCTTAGTCATCACGTTAATGTGATCAGCAACGGCCTTGTCGATATTCCCATGTTACAAATTTTGCAAGCCGATGGTGTGCCGCACGAAGAAGCGGTATTACCTAACATGCCGCAAGACCTTGCAGAGAAAATTCTCACTACAATGCAGTATATTCGCATCTTAGATGAGCGGATGGTTGCGGCTCAGCGGCAAGGTCGGATCAGTTTTTACTTAGCGTGTACTGGCGAAGAGGCTTCCACAGTAGGCAGTGCCGCTGCCCTTGAACCTCAAGACATGATCATGTCGCAATATCGAGAACAGGGCACCTTGGCGTTTCGGGGCTATACCACCGAACAATTTATGGATCAGATGTTCAGCAATGAAAAAGACCCCAACAAAGGGCGTCAAATGCCGATTCACTATGGTGTAAAAGAACTCAATTTCATGACTATTTCATCGCCCCTTGGTACCCAAATTCCTCAAGCCAGCGGTTATGCTTACGGACAGAAAATGGCGGGCCAGCCAGCTGTGACTATCTGTTATTTTGGTGAAGGCGCTGCGTCAGAAGGTGACTTTCATGCTGGTTTGAACATGGCTGCGGTACTGCATTGTCCGGTTATCTTTTTCTGTCGCAACAATGGTTATGCTATTTCTACGCCTTCTGAAGAGCAATTTGCCGGAGACGGGATTGCGTCGCGCGGTATTGGCTATGGTATTAGAACTATCCGTGTTGATGGCAATGACGCCTTGGCGGTTTATGCTGCGACGCTAAAAGCCCGTCAACTGGCTCTGGCAGAAAACTGCCCAGTACTCATTGAAGCCATGACCTACCGTTTAGCAGCTCATTCAACCTCAGATGATCCCACCGGTTATCGTTCAAAAGACGAAGAAGAACGCTGGCGCGCGAAAGATCCGGTTTTGCGTTTTGCGGCGTGGATGCAAAGCAAAGGCTGGTATGACGAAGAGCAAAATAAAGTATTTTTAGAGCAAAGTCGTCAAGAAGTATTAAACGAGTTAAAACGTGTAGAAAAAGTGCCCATTTGTAAAATTGATGAAATCATCAATGACGTATACGACACGCCGCCATGGCATTTAAATGAACAATTAGCCGCACTCAAAGCCCATATCGCCAAATATCCTGATGCTTACCCTAAAACAGCAGGGAGACTGTAATGGCTAAAATGAATATGTTGCAAGCGGTAAACAACGCGTTAATCACGGCCATGAACGAAAACGAAAAAGTCATGGTGTTTGGTGAAGACGTAGGCCATTTTGGTGGGGTGTTTAGAGCCACCAGTAATCTGCAAGAACAATTCGGTAAAGGACGCTGCTTTAACACGCCCCTAACAGAACAAGGCATTATTGGTTTTGCCAATGGTTTAGCGTCGCAAGGCTCAGTACCTGTGGCTGAAATTCAATTTGCTGATTACATTTTTCCGGCCTTTGACCAAATCGTAAACGAAACTGCCAAGTGGCGGTATCGTTCTGGCGGGCAGTTTAGTTGCGGTACGTTAACCATCCGAACGCCTTACGGCGGTGGTATAGCCGGTGGGCATTATCACTCACAGTCGCCCGAAGCATTTTTCGCTCATGTACCGGGTTTAAAAATCGTCGTCCCACGCAATCCTTACCAAGCAAAAGGTTTGTTACTTGCGTCAATTCGAGATGATAACCCCGTGCTTTTTATGGAGCCAAAACGTTTATACCGTGCTTCAGTTGGTGAAGTGCCAGAAGATGATTACATCTTACCTTTGGGCAAAGCGGAAGTGGTTTCTGAAGGCAAGGATATTACGTTACTGGCTTGGGGTGCTCAAATGGAGGTCATGGAGAAAGCCGCGCAATTAGCCACAAAGGATGGCATATCATGTGAAGTCATCGATTTACGCAGTATTTTACCTTGGGATCGTGACACGGTCGCAGCCTCGGTACAAAAAACAGGGCGTTTGCTTATTAGCCATGAAGCCCCCTTAACTGGTGGTTTTGCCAGTGAAGTTGCAGCCAGTATTCAAGAGAAGTGCTTTTTATACCTTGAGTCTCCAATAAGCCGAGTATGTGGATTAGACAGTCCTTATCCTTTAGCACATGAGAAAGAATACATGCCAGATCACCTAAAAATTTACGAAGCGATTGTTCGCTGCGTTAACTTTTGATCATATTAGGAGCCCAGAAAAATGACTGATTTTATTCTGCCTGATATTGGTGAAGGTATTATTGAGTGTGAACTTCTTGAATGGCTAGTGGCCGAGGGCGATGTGATCGTTGAAGATCAGCCCGTTGCTGAAGTCATGACAGATAAAGCCACAGTACAAATTCCCGCAATGTACTCAGGCAAGGTGATAAAGCTGTACTACCAAGCCGGGGAGATTGCAAAAGTGCATTCACCTTTGTTTGCTATGCATATTGAGGGGGCAGAGCCACAACCTAAGGCTAATGAAGTTAGCAACGCTGAATCAAAACTACAGTATGAAGCGCCTAAAGCGGCAACTATTGCTCCTGTGAGCAGCAATTCAATCGATTTTATTTTACCGGACATTGGTGAGGGAATTGTGGAGTGTGAGCTGGTGAGTTGGTTAGTCAGTGAAGGTGAGGAGATATTAGAAGACCAAGCTGTCGTTGAAGTGATGACCGACAAAGCCCTAGTTGAAATACCGGCTAAATACTCAGGCACGGTCAGTAAGCTGTATTATGCTCAAGGTGACATTGCAAAAGTGCATACCCCGTTATTTGCTATGTTGGTGAATGATGGCGTGTCTGGGCAGGTAACTCAGGGCGCAACAAATTCAGCAAGTCAGCCGGCCGTTAGGGTAGGTGAAGATCGTTTAAAGCCAACTGAAGAGGTATCAGCTGCGCGCCAAGGCAAAGCGCTGGCCAGTCCTGCAGTTAGGCGGCTTGCCCGCGAACTCAACATCGATTTATCTACGGTCAAGGGCAGTGGTGATAAAGGTCGTGTACTGAAAAGTGATTTAAGTCAAGCTGCTGAAGTAAATGCTGCGCCTGTTGTCGCACCTCCCACTGTAATGGGTGGTACGCGCAAAGAGCCCATTCGTGGTATTAAAGCGGCCATGGCAAAACAAATGTTACACGCTGTGACAACGGTGCCGCACTTTACCGTGAGTGATGAAATTGCCTTAGATAATTTGATTGCGGCGCGAAACCAACTTAAAGATAATTTTGCGACGCGCGGGGTAAAACTCAGTTTTATGCCGTTTTTTATCAAGGCGATGTCCTTGGCCTTGAAACAGTTTCCGATTATCAATAGCCAGGTAAATAAAGATTGCAGTGAAATCACCTACTTTGATGATCACAATATTGGGCTGGCCATTGATTCTAAAATTGGTCTGGTGGTACCAAATATCAAAGGCGTTCAACATTTATCTTTATTTGAAATCGCCCAAAAGGCCAATGAATTAGTGGAGCAAGGGCGTGAAGGTAAGCTAAAAAGTGCAGACTTGAAGGGCGGAACCATCAGTATTTCAAACATCGGGGTGCTTGGAGGAACGGTTGCTACTCCGGTCATTAACGCACCTGAATCCGCGATTGTCGCTCTGGGTAAAATTCAACGTTTACCACGCTTTGATGCTAACGATAACGTAGTAGCGGTTAATATCATGCAAGTAAGTTGGTCAGGCGATCATCGTATTATTGATGGAGCCACCATGGTGAGATTTAATAATTTATGGAAGTCTTATTTGGAAAATCCGCTTACAATGTTGGTAGAATTAGCCTAACGCTGTTTGAGTACTAACAAACCCGCATTATGCGGGTTTGTTTTTTCATCTATTTGCCTTTTTGGAGTCTGAGCATTGTTTAGTTATCGTCATAGTTTTCACGCGGGCAATCATGCCGATGTCATCAAACATTTAGGTCAAATGTTACTGATTGCTAAGCTTAAAGAGAAAGATAAAGGCTTTGTATACATGGATACGCACAGCGGCGCCGGCCTATATGATCTGCATTCTGATAACGCACAAAAAACCGGAGAGTTTAAACTGGGCATAGACAAGCTCATGGACTACCAAGGTTCAAATAACGATGTTGTCAACTACGTCGAGTTAATATCCCATTACCATCGTCATAATAGTTATCCTGGCTCACCAGAGATTGCGCGTACGCTGATGCGTGAACAAGACAAACTGGTCTTGATGGAATGGCACAACCAAGAAATTGACAATCTCCGTCACAATGTCAGTGGCAGTAATATTGCTATTCATCATCGTGATGGCTTTGAAGGTTTACTTGCCATGGCTCCGCCGCCTTTGCCTAGGGGATTGGTTTTAATCGATCCGTCTTATGAGGTCGCTGAAGAGTATCAGCAAGTAGCGCAAACCGTTGCTAAAGCCTATAAACGTTGGAGTACCGCAATCTTTGCGATTTGGTATCCCTTAATTGCTCATCGTCAAGACAGTGAAAATGGCCACAGTTACGCACAAAGTAAAATGGGTAAAAGCGAAGGTTTACTTGCTGCCCTTAAACAGCAAAATTTCAAAAATTTGCTGCAAATAGAGTTATGCGTAACCACTAAGGAGCAAGGCGCAGGCATGTACGGCTCTGGCTTAGCGGTGATTAACGCGCCATGGCAGTTCGACGAACGCATGCGCGCTGCTTTAACAGAGCTACAGCCTATGTTAGCGCAATCGTCGGATGCGAGTAGCTCGGTTTCATGGTTAATTGCTGAGTAATTGAGCTGATGTTAACCCCCGCAGGGATCAAACATTTTTACATACCTGATGAGCAGTCCATTTATTTGCTGTCGCACAAAGACGCTAAAAAATTAAAAGACTGGTTTAAGTTGTGTACCGCACAACTTGAGTTGTTGGGATATAACAACATTGAGTTAATCGGTAAAGGTGCATTTGGCTTCGCGTTCGCGGGTCAGACTGCTGAGGGACTAGCTAAGGGTGAACAGGTATCTCAGTGGCGCCATGCAGCAGGTCGTCAGCATTTTGTGTTTAAATTTTCACGTATTAATCTGCCACAGCATATTCAAGATAGATTAGAAGAAGAAGCTTACATGTTAAGCCATGTAGAGCATAAAAACGTACCAGCCTTAATCGAATTTCAGCGCATTAAAAAACAAGCTATCTTAGTGATGGAACGCGCAGCCGGTGACGATTTAGAAAAAGTGTCACTGCAACGTGGTCCTTTGTCACCCAGGCTTATTGTCAAAATCGCGGTGCAGTTGGCAGATGTCTTACGTTATTTGCGTAACTTCAAGCACGAGGGCGACAAGAAACCCATTGTGCACGGTGACATTAAACCCTCAAACATCGTATTTGATGCCAAATCAGAAGGGATTGGCTTGATTGACTGGGGCTCGTCGGTGTTTGCACAGATAGACGAACATGGGCATTTTGTGAGTCAAAACATTATGGATTTGATGTCCAGTGAATTACAGCAGACCAATGCACGTTTAGGTGATATTTATTTTATTGGTGACGAACAATTAAACGGGGGTTTATCTAGCCCTCGGTTTGACGAACAAGGCCTAGCGAGTACCCTGTACGCCCTAGCGTCAGGTCAGTCATGTCGCTTTGGTTATCGTGTTATTACCCCGCAATCATTGGGCCTACCTAAAGAACTGGCGCTGACCTTAAGTGCTATGTTGAGCGATGACGCAGCAGTGCGTAAAGAGGGCGGCGATTACTTTTTGCAAAATATGCAGTTCATGAAAAATCTATTGTTGATAGATGAACATCACGAGCAAGAAAAAGCCTTGATACCCAGCTGGGTCGTTCGCAAAGAAAAAGAGATTGATACCGTCGTGTACAGCTCGCGTAAATCCTTTTTAAGAGCAGAGTCATACAAAGAGCATGACGAACTGCGGTACATGAATGACGCGCAGTTTGAACGGTATTATAAAAACTATTTACAAGGAATGGGCGAAACCGAAAAAGCCTTTGTTTCAGCGGTGAGTCGTTTGGGTAAATACCCGGTGGTAGGCGGTTTAGCCATGCGCTGGCAAGATGACGGCGTATATATTGATTCAAGTCTAAACCTCTATGACCAGTCGATGCAGCGCTCGTTTGAGGCATCAATTAACAACATGGTGTATTTGGCCCGAGCAATACAACACGTTGGTGTATTTAAATGCTGTTTGTTTAATGCACGGGATACCTTGCACTTGGAGCGAACGGAAGAAAGCGCGCCGTTTATACCCGAAAAAGGCATGCGCATTCCCTACGAACTGAGTCGAATCTCAGTACCAGAAGATGAAAGTAGAATGCACTCGTATTTTGAAGATGGTGATGATCCCGACGAGTTATTGGCCTTGCCGCCTGAGTTACTGAGTATTATTCGCCAGTTAAATAGTATTCATCACACAGGCTGTATTATTTTTGAGGCCTTGCCCACCCATTTAAAAATTCACAGTTACTACACCTTGCTCAATCACAAATTAGAGCTGGAATTTACTAGCTTACTGCGGGATATTATCGATTTGATCCCGAAAATAAAAGGCTTAGGTATTTCAGGCTTCATGAAGTTACCCTACAAAGATACCCGTTTTTTTCAGCATCAAGCGAAACGAGCTGATAAGTTTTATCCTAGAGATCCTCGTCAACAAAAACGATCACAATAATTGACCAAAAGAGTAATCACTATGCCAGACATTAAATTAGTCGAATTGTTAACCCTTGAGAAAATAGAGCAGGGGCTCTTTCGGGGGCAAAGTTGGGACTTGGGATTTAGAGCCTTGTTTGGTGGTCAAGTTATGGGGCAAGCATTGGCTGCCGCTCAATTAACTATGCCTGAAGGTCGCATTGCCCACTCATTTCATAGCTACTTTTTATTGCCTGGGGATGCCAACCAACCTGTAGTCTTCGATGTTGAAAATGTTCGAGATGGCCGAAGTTTTTCGACACGTCGCGTAAAAGCCATTCAAAATGGTCGTAATATTTTTTACATGACGGCCTCATTTCAATTACCCGAGGCAGGCTTAGAACACCAATACGCTGTTATGCCAGATGTACCAGGGCCAGAAGAAATTGAGCCCGATATTAAGTTTTATGAAAAATCATTAAGTGACATGTCTCTGCGTATGCGAGAAACCTTGAGCTATCACAAGCCCATTGATACGCGCACTGTTCAAGCGATTGACCCATACAAACCACAAGTACAAGAGCCTAAACGTTATATTTGGATGAAAGCGCAAGAAGTGCTAAGCGGAAATATCAACATCAACCAAACGATGTTGGCATATGCTTCTGACTACCATTTTCTAGGTACATGTTTACAACCTCATGGTATTGCACCTCGCAATAAAAGTTTGCGCATGGCAACAATTGATCACGCAATGTGGTTTCACCATCCGTTTGATTTTGACGATTGGCTGTTGTACTGCGCTGAAAGCCCCTTTACCGGTGGCGCACGGGGGTTGGTGAGAGGCCAATTTTTTAATCGACAAGGAAAGCTTGTTGCATCAACAATGCAAGAAGGCTTAATGCGCAACGTTGAGGAAAATTCATGATTTATACCTTAGGAAAGCACAGCGTAACCCTCAATGAACCGGCTTTTGTGGCACCAGGAAGTCATGTTATGGGCCAGGTTTGTTTAGAAAAAGACAGCAGCGTGTGGTTTAACGTGGTGATCCGCGGCGATTGCGATTTAATCACAGTCGGCCAAGGCAGCAATATTCAGGATGGCTCGGTACTGCATACTGATCATGGTGTGCCCCTAACGGTGGGTAAGGGGGTTACCGTGGGGCACAAAGTGATGCTGCACGGCTGTGAGATTGGCGATTATAGTCTGATTGGTATCAATAGCGTGATTTTAAACGGTGCAAAAGTGGGTAAACATTGTGTCATCGGCGCCAATACCTTAGTGACCGAAAACATGCAGGTGCCTGATGGTTCAGTGGTAATGGGCTCGCCAGGTAAGATAGTTAAAACCATTTCAGACTCGCAAAAAGCCATGTTAGAAAAATCGGCTGAGTACTACCTTGCTAATGCAAAGCGTTTTGCTAGCGAGCTAACGGCACACAGTTAAAGTTAATTTTTCTTCGTGCCTTAAGTTTTTGTTGCCCTTATAAAAAGGCCCGGCGCTATTGCTAGCCCGGGCTTAGGGGGATTGGCTCTTCTGTAGAGCCGTGCGCTAATCAAACTGGTCTGGTTAAACTGGTAAGGGTTTTAAGGATGTAAAGTGTAGAACATATCTGATTAAAAAATAGTCTAATGATTAAATTTAGTTAAGTGTTTATTTTTACTTCTATTCAGGTTTTTTGGTTCACTTCGTTTTTTCCTAATTTTTTCTACGCACGCCAACTGCCAATACTAGTAAACGCTGTTTTTACTTGACCAGTATTCATATTATTTATGGCCACTATGAAGCCCTTGTTTACTGATGAATGAGCTGTAATTATCCGTTTATGGTTATCTCAATTAAGTCTATTTATGAATTTACAATTTAAGAGTTTTTTCCCTGCGCAACGAACATTAATGGGGCCGGGTCCCTCTGATGTTAATCCGCGCATTTTAACTGCCTTATCGCGTCCAACTATCGGCCATCTTGACCCGATGTTTGTTGATTTAATGGATGAAACAAAACAATTACTGCAGTATGCCTTTCAAACGCAAAACGAACTCACCATGCCTGTTTCTGCTCCTGGCTCAGCGGGGATGGAAGCGGTATTTGTTAATTTAATTGAATCAGGTGACAAAGTTATCGTGTGCCAAAACGGTGTTTTTGGTGGGCGGATGCAGCAAAACGTACTTCGTTGTGGTGGTCAAGCCATTATGGTGCAAGACGATTGGGGTACTGCAACTGACATCAATAAGTTGGAACAAGCCTTAAAAATGCACCCAGATGCAAAAGCCGTAGCGTTTGTGCATGCAGAAACCTCTACCGGCGTGCGCAATGATGCACAAGCTTTATGTGCCTTGGCTAAGGAATATGAGTGTTTGACTATTGTTGATGCGGTAACGTCACTAGGGGGTATTGAGCTGGCCGTCGATGATTGGCAAATAGATGCAATCTATTCAGGCACACAAAAATGTTTATCGTGTGTACCAGGCTTGTCGCCGGTTTCATTTAGTCAGGCTGCTATTGAGATTATTAAACATCGTCAAAGTCCGGTACAGAGCTGGTTTTTAGATATGGACTTGGTGATGGGCTATTGGGGCCAAGGAACCAAACGGGCGTATCATCATACTGCGCCGGTAAACAGTATTTACGCTTTGCATGAGGCCTTATTGATATTGCATGAAGAAGGTTTACAAGCATCATGGACCCGACACGCACACATGCACCAATTGTTAAAAACGGGGCTAGAAGAGTTAGGGTTAGAATTTGTTGTAGATGAACAAGACCGATTACCTCAGCTTAATATGGTGCGTATCCCTGAGGGGCTGGACGATGGGGCAATTCGTGCTCGGTTGCTGCAAGACTTCAACTTGGAAATCGGTGCGGGCTTAGGTGTACTCGCCGGCAAAGTCTGGCGGATAGGGTTAATGGGTTATGGAGCAAATCAGAAAAACGTTGATTATTGTGTAGAAGCACTGGCTAGCGTACTAAAAAAGTAAGTTTCACTTCATTTCAAAATTGTCGACAATTTAGTTTGATCTTTGGCAAAAAGTGACTAAGCTAAGGTCCAAGTTTAAAATTGTCGACAATATGATGCCTGCACCTGTTTCAAATCTAAAAGTAACAACTCGCGCTGAGACTGTCTTTACTGACCTAAGACAACGTATTGTCGAGGGTGAAATTGCGATGGGCAGCAAGATCAGTGAGCCAGAACTGGCTCGTTATTACGATATTAGCCGCAGCACCTTGCGTGATGCGCTGTCGCGTTTAGAAGGCAGCGGCTTACTTGAGCGTAAAGCAAATATAGGCTATCGCGTAGTAACATTGTCGACAGAAAAATTATTAGAGCTATTTCGAGTACGTGAATCCTTAGAAGGGATGGCTTGTTATTTAGCGGCGCAAAATATGACAGCCGCGCAAATAGCGGAACTCAGAGAACTACTCGCTGATCACGAAAAAAACGAAGCACTGCAACAGGGCGAAGCCTATTTTCAAAAGGCGGGTGACTTAGACTTTCATTTTAAAATTGTGTTTGGCAGTGCCAATCAATTGTTGATCCGCTTGCTCTGCGAAGAACTCTACTATTTGGTACGGATGTACCGATTTCAATTTGGCATGGCCAGTCCTCGCGCCAAAAAAGCGTTTACCGAACATCACAATATTATCCAAGCCATTGAAGATAAAGATGGTGAATTGGCTGAGATCCTCATGCGCAGGCATATCTCAGCTTCTCGTTTAAATGTCGAAAAACGGATGAATACCCTATGACAAGCTCAATACAATTAACTCCCGGACAGCGTTTTCGTCTGGCTGTGGAAAAAAACAAACCATTGCAGATCGTTGGCACCATCAATGCGTATTGCGCCATCATGGCTCAGCAAGCCGGTCATCAAGCCATCTATTTATCGGGTGCTGGTGTCGCGAATGCCTCCTATGGTTTACCTGATTTGGGCATGACATCCTTAAATGATGTGCTTATTGACGTCAGTCGAATCACCAGTGCCAGTGAATTACCCTTGCTGGTGGACATTGATACGGGTTGGGGCGGGGCATTTAATATTGCCCGTACCGTTAAAGAAATGATCAAGGCTGGTGCCGCTGCAGTGCATATCGAAGATCAAGTGGCGCAAAAACGTTGTGGTCATCGGCCAAACAAAGCCATTGTGTCAAAAGAAGAAATGGTTGATCGCATTAAAGCCGCGGTTGATGCCAGAACGGATGACAGCTTTTTTATCATGGCTCGAACTGACGCTTTTGCTCAAGAAGGTCTAGAAGCGGCGATTGAGCGGGCACAAGCCTGTGTTGAAGCCGGTGCTGACGGCATATTTGCCGAAGCCATTAAAACGGAAGAACATTACCGTGCATTCTCAAAGGCCATCAAGGTGCCCATTTTGGCCAATATCACCGAATTTGGCCAAACGGAATTATGGAACAAACAGCAATTAGGTGAGTGGGGCGCGGCCATGGTGCTGTATCCACTCAGTGCATTTAGAGCCATGAATAAAGCGGCTGAAAGTGTGTATCAAAGCATTTTACAACACGGCGATCAAAAGCAAGTGATAGACCAGATGCAGACTCGTATGGCGTTATACGATTATTTGGGTTACCACGATTTTGAACAGAAATTAGATAGTTTGTTTTCAGCTAATAAAAATAACTAAGCGACGCTGAAAACAGACTTCACCAACTAACAGTAAGTAAAAGGACAGAAAAATGGTTGATAAAAAATTAAGTGGTGCAGGTTTACGTGGTCAAAGTGCGGGTGAAACGTCTTTATGTACCGTGGGTAAATCTGGCTCTGGTTTAACGTATCGTGGTTATGACGTGTCCGATTTAGCCGATAACGCCACCTTTGAAGAAGTGGCCTATTTACTTTTTAAGGGCCAATTGCCCAATCAAGCTGAGCTGAATAGTTACAAGTCTGAATTAAAAAAACGACGTGACTTACCCCAAGCGCTTAAAGAGGTTTTGCAACGTATTCCTGCTAGCGCACACCCCATGGATGTGATGCGCACCGGCTGTTCATTTTTAGGCAACCTAGAGCCAGAAAATGACTTTAGCCAACAGCATCAAGCGGCCAATCGTTTGTTGGCTGCTTTCCCAGCCATTATGTGTTACTGGTACCGTTATAGTCATGATGGTGTTGCGATTGAGTGCCACACAGAAGAAGACTCCATTGCAGGGCATTTTTTGGCTTTACTATTGGGTAAAACGCCCAGTGAACTGCACCGAAAAGTGATGGATGTTTCACTTATTTTATACGCTGAACACGAATTTAACGCCTCAACGTTTACCGCAAGAGTGTGCGCATCTACTTTGTCAGATATGTTCTCGTGTATCACAGGGGCAATTGGCTCGTTGCGTGGTCCTTTACACGGAGGTGCCAATGAAGCTGCGATGGACATGATCCAAAGGTTTAGTTCGCCCCAAGACGCTAAAATACAAATGGCGGGTATGTTAGAGCGTAAAGAAAAAATCATGGGCTTTGGTCACGCGATTTACCGTGAGTCTGATCCCCGTAATGTGATCATCAAAGCATGGTCTGAAAAGTTATCCGAAGAGTTTGGTGATAGCGCGCTTTACGATATTTCAGTGGCATGTGAAGAGTTTATGTGGGAAAGCAAAAAGCTATTTTGTAATGCAGATTTTTTTCATGCTTCGGCGTATCACTTCATGGGTATTCCTACTAAGTTGTTCACTCCCATTTTTGTCTGTTCACGGTTGACCGGCTGGGCAGCCCATGTCATGGAGCAGCGCTCAAATAACCGCATTATTCGTCCTAGTGCTGATTATATTGGTGAAGCACCTCGTCAGGTTGTGCCCATTAGTCAGCGCTAAACGCTATTGTTAAACCCCTTTCACTACAAGACAGGACAATATGAATACGCAATATAGACGTGCCTTACCTGGCACCAAGCTCGATTATTTTGATACACAAGCGGCAGTCGATGCCATCAAACCAGGGGCGTATGCTGAATTACCTTATACCTCGAAGGTGCTTGCAGAAAACTTAGTTAGACGCTGTGATCCAGCGCAGTTGGTTGATGCCTTAAAACAATTAATTGAGCGTAAGCGCGACCGGGATTTTCCATGGTTTCCTGCGCGAGTGGTATGTCACGATATATTGGGTCAAACCGCCTTAGTGGATTTAGCGGGTTTACGGGATGCCATTGCTGCCAAAGGGGGCGACCCAGCGCAAGTTAACCCCGTGGTACCAACCCAGTTAGTAGTGGATCATTCCTTGGCCGTAGAATTTGGTGGCTTTGATAAAGATGCTTTTGCCAAAAATCGTGCAATAGAAGACAGACGTAATGAAGACCGCTTTCATTTTATAAATTGGACGAAAACCGCTTTTAAAAACGTTGATGTGATCCCTCAGGGTAACGGTATTTTACATCAAATCAATTTAGAGCGTATGTCACCCGTGGTACAAAGTCGTAACGGCGTGGCTTTTCCAGATACCTTGGTAGGAACAGATAGCCACACCCCTATGGTCGATGCACTAGGGGTCATTGCAATTGGTGTTGGTGGCTTAGAAGCAGAGAGCGTAATGTTGGGCCGTGCCTCTTATATGCGCTTACCCGATATTATTGGTGTAGAGCTGAAGGGTAAACCCCATGCAGGGATCACCGCGACCGACATCGTTTTGGCCTTAACGCAATTTTTACGTCAACAAAAAGTCGTGTCCTCGTACTTAGAGTTTTATGGTGAGGGTAGCAAACATCTTACCTTAGGCGACCGAGCCACCATCTCCAATATGACACCTGAATACGGTGCCACAGCCGCGATGTTTTACATTGATCAGCAAACCATTGACTATTTGACATTAACAGGGCGCGAAGAGGCGCAAGTAAAGTTAGTTGAAACCTACGCCAAGCAAAATGGTTTGTGGGCTGACAGCATGGTGAAAGCGCAGTATGAAAGAGTATTGCATTTTGATTTAAGCCAAGTGGTGCGCAATATTGCCGGCCCATCTAACCCCCATGCCTGTGTGCCAGTAAGTGAATTAGCAAAGCGTAAGATCAGCGGGGTGGTTGAAAATGAAAAGGATCTGATGCCTGATGGTGCGGTGATTATTGCTGCAATTACCAGTTGCACCAATACCAGTAACCCGCGCAATATGGTGGCCGCGGGTTTATTAGCCCGCAACGCGAATAAGCTCGGTTTACAGCGTAAACCTTGGGTCAAAACTTCACTTGCTCCTGGCTCAAAAGCCGTCCAACTTTATTTAGAAGAAGCCAAACTGTTACCCGAATTAGAGCAGCTAGGTTTTGGTATTGTGGCCTTTGCCTGTACCTCTTGCAATGGGATGAGCGGAGCGCTCGATCCTAAAATTGCAGACGAAATTACTTCCAGAGATCTTTACGCTACTGCGGTATTGTCGGGTAATCGTAACTTTGACGGGCGTATTCATCCTAATGCCGATCAAGCATTTTTAGCCTCACCACCTTTAGTTGTAGCCTATGCAATTGCAGGAACGATTCGTTTCGATATTGAAAAAGATGTCTTAGGATACGACGCCGGCGGCAAGGCTATACGCCTTATAGACTTGTGGCCAAGTGACGAAGAGATTGATGCAGTAGTAAAAAGCAGCGTTAAACCTGAGCAATTTCGCAAAGTGTATGAGCCAATGTTCGACTTAAAAGTTGAATACGGTGAACATATCGACCCGCAATATGCATGGCGCGAGAAAAGTACTTATATTCGCCGTCCTCCTTACTGGGAGGGGGCACTGGCTGGTGAGCGCAGCATGCAAAACATGCGAGCTTTAGCGGTATTGGGTGATAATATAACCACCGATCATTTATCACCTTCAAACGCCATCACCTTAGACAGTGCTGCAGGTGAGTATCTGCATAAAATGGGTTTACCCGAAGAAGATTTTAATTCCTATGCTACCCACCGTGGCGATCACCTAACCGCCCAGCGCGCTACCTTTGCTAACCCTAAATTATTGAACGAAATGATCAAAGACGCTGATGGCAAAGTCATACAAGGTTCGTTGGCACGCATTGAGCCAGAGGGCAAAACGAGCCGGATGTGGGAAGCTATCGAAACGTATATGCAGCGCAAGCAACCGCTGATCATTATCGCCGGTGCAGATTACGGGCAAGGTTCATCGCGAGATTGGGCTGCCAAAGGTGTGCGTTTAGCCGGTGTTGAAGTCATCGTGGCTGAGGGATTTGAACGTATACACCGAACCAACCTTGTGGGTATGGGGGTATTACCACTTGAATTTACGAATGGCGAAAATCGTCATACGTACCACATCGATGGCTCTGAAACCTATGATGTAGTTGGCGACATATCGCCCGGCTCATTGTTAGATGTAAAAATGACGCGCAAGAGCGGTGAGCAAATTAGCCTAGCGGTTAAATGTCGATTAGACACCGCTGAAGAGCTATCGATATATCAAGCGGGTGGGGTGCTGCAACGCTTTGCTCAAGATTTTTTAGACGCAAAAAAATAGCTGCCAGAGGCGAGTATCGAGAGTCATACTAAAGGCGGCAGCAGGAAGGACGACTAGTAAAATCACTGGCCATTGATATTGCTTTTACCCGGGGCTCGTGGAGTGATATCGCAGGCTTAATATTTGACCGATAGAGAGAATAAAATGACTTATAAGCCACAATTAAAAATTCCTGCTACTTATATGCGTGGAGGAACCAGCAAAGGCGTATTCTTTCGATTACTAGATTTACCAACCGCTGCCCAATCTGCTGGGGTATTTAGAGACAAATTGATGCAGCGGGTGATTGGTAGTCCTGATCCTTATGCTAAGCAAACCGACGGTATGGGCGGTGCCACGTCGAGTACCAGTAAAATAGTGATTATTTCACCCAGCAGCCAGCCTGATCACGATGTAGACTATTTGTTTGGCCAAATTGCGATTGATAAAGACGTTGTTGATTGGAGTGGTAACTGCGGAAATTTGTCTGCAGCCGTAGGCCCATTTGCCATTAGTAATGGGTTTATTGCTAAGGATAAAATACCACAAAATGGCACACTGACAGTCAAAATTTGGCAAGCCAATATTCAAAAAACCATCATAGCCCATGTACCTATCGTTGACGGGAAAGTGCAAGAATTGGGTGATTTTGAATTAGACGGAGTAACTTTTCCGGCGGCAGAAATTCAACTCGAATTTGTTGACCCTGCTGATGATGCCGATGACGACGGCAAAGGCTTATTTCCAACAGGCAATGTCGTTGACGAGCTTGATGTGCCTGAAGAATGGGTCGCTGGTGGTAAGCTTCAAGCCACGCTAATCAATGCCGGTATTCCCACTATTTTTGTTGATGCAAAAAGTATGGGCTACAGCGGTATTGAACTGCAAGACGACATCAATAGCGATCCTAAAGCCTTAATTCGTTTTGAATCATTACGTGCTATCGGCGCTGTAAAAATGGGGTTGATAAAAGACCTCACTGAAGCAGCTAATCGCCAACATACCCCTAAAATCGCCATTGTTGCCCCGCCGCAAGATTACATTGCATCTAGTGGTAAACCAATCAAAGCCACTCAATTAGATTTGCTTGTGCGCGCGATGTCGATGGGTAAATTGCACCACGCCATGATGGGTACCGCTGCCGTAGCTATAGGCACCGCTGCATCTATTCCTGGTACGTTAGTGAATATAGCTGCAGGCGGCAGTGAACGCAGTACTGTATGTTTTGGCCATCCATCAGGTAGTTTAACGGTTGGCGCTGAAGCGAAATTCATTGAAGGTCAATGGCAAGTCACAAAAGCCATAATGAGCCGCAGCGCACGGGTATTGATGGAAGGTTGGGTGAGGGTGCCGGAATAGAAGCAGTTTTACGCTACGAGTTCCTGGCATCGAGCTATGTGTAAATGGCAGAGAGCGTAGACCTTATAAAAGCTAGTCCAGTTATAAAACTCAAATCTATACCCTCACGCTAAGTGTCTGGATGTCGAATTCTGAAAACCAGTGTTCGACAACCAGTCAAACTATTTTCATTCTGTCATCCAGAAATATCCCATTCAATCTGTCGTCCCGAATGAGTGCAACGACGAGGGATCTTGCTTTAGCCGTAACAACACACCAAATATAAATACCTACAACCTCGATAAAGGGCTCACCACACTGTTGCCCCCGCGCTGCAGTATATGCGTGTAAATCTGCGTGGTACGCAAATCAGCATGCCCGAGTTGGTCTTGCACTGTGCGAATATCTGCACCAGATTGCAACAAATGGGTAGCAAAGGAATGGCGCAAGGTATGAGGTGTGACTGTTTTGTCAATATTCGCTTTTTTAGCCGCAAAACGAATAGCCTTTTGAATGGCTGACTCATCAATATGATGGCGACGTAATGACTTATCTTCAGGATCTTTTGATAATTGCCGCGATGCAAACAAATATTGCCATTCCAATGAACGGTTGGCCTTTTTGTATTTTAGTCGAAGGCGGTGGGGTAAATATACACCTGAGTAATCGGGATTAATTAAATCTGCGTCCAAATATTGTTGCACAAGCGTAATCTGCTGCCTTAGGTCAGGGACTAGTTCATCAGCAAGAGTAACGACACGATGTTTGCCCCCTTTACCATACCAAATTCGAATGGATTTATAGTCAAAATCAATGTCTTTCACTCTCAGCCTCATACACTCCATCAAGCGTAATCCGCTGGCATAAAGAATCGAAACGGGTAATTTATGTTGAGCGTTTATGACCGCCAGTAAACGCCGCATTTCATCGGTGGTTAACACAACTGGCAGTTTCTGTTGCCTCGAGCTTTTAACAAAGTTAAGTTTTACGTTTAAAGGGCGGCGTATGATATCGCGATACAAAAACACCAAGGCATTTAACGCGGAGGTTTGTGTGGCAGCTGAAACATCAAGCTCTAATACTAAATGAGATAGAAATGCCTCAACTTCCGAGTCGTGCATTAAATTAGGGTGTTTTTTCTGATGAAAGTGAATGTAACTACTGATCCATTTTAAATAAGCTTCAATAGTTCGTTTAGCATAACGCAGCTTGAACATCTCATCTTTTACCATATTTAAAAATATTGATTTAGGCATTTAAGCGTCCTTATTATAACTGTTTATTTGTACAGTTATAGTAAAACTTCCGCATAACAGCAAGATTTAGGAATTATTCCGTCTTTCCACACCATGAGTTTTTTGAATTGGAAATAAATTTAACCTATACAGTAAGATAAATACTATGTTAAAAAAGACAAATGTAGAAAAGCGGAATAAATCCGTGTTTAAAAACGGAACTTTTCCGGATATTAATATTGTTATAGCGCTTTGACCTTACAATTTATTGGTTAATATCGGTAGTAAGTTTTAGGCTCAAAAGTTTGTGGTTAGCTAGGGCATTTTTCGGTAATCGTCCTTTCAATTTTTAGCCAAACAATCTTTTAAACTTCCAATAGTTTCATCAGTATCAGTTCAACCTAACATGCATTTTTTCGTTGTAGTTTTGCTCAAGGTTGTTTTACAGTGTGGGTAATAATTTTAATCATGTTGTTGTGCAAACAGGGCAGGCGGCAAGCCGCGATAGTTCATTAGGTTGGCGCAATAACAATCAAAGGCATCGGACGCAAAAAGCCGCGCCGTTGCTTTGAGCGTTATAGCGCTTTGGCCTTACAACTTATTGGTTAGTATTGGCAGTAAATTTTAGGCTCAAAAGTTTGTGGTTGGCTAGTGCATTTTTCGGTATTCGCTCATTCAATTTTCAGCCAAACAACCCATTAAACTTCCAACAGTTTTATCAGCATCAGTTCAACCTAACATGCAATTATTCGTTGCAGTTTTAATCAAGGTTGTTTTACAGTGTGGGTAATAATTTTAATCATGTTGTTTTGTTAACAGAGCAGGCGGCAAGCCGCGAAATTGCAACTGGTGGCGCAATAACAAGCAAAGGCATCGGACGCAAAAAGCCGCGCCGTTGCTTTGAGCGTTATGTCTTTTGATGAGGAAAAAAAAGAAGCCTGCGCTATAGCAACTAAATTGCTCTCTGATAATTCTCTCTATTTAGATAATGTTTTAAGGCTCTCCCGTCTAGGTGCAAAAATATACGGGCAGTGCTGGGATACAGAGTTTCATGTTTTTGGTGTCATCGCATCAGATACTGATCACTTGCCACTGCAACACGTGAGGCAACAATGCTCGGAAGAGTTTCTGGTAAAAGCAGATATAGAAATTACTGGTATCATCAAATTTTATTCAAAGGATATCGAAGCTAGCTGTAAGAAAATTTTGAGTAAATATGGAAATCAGTAATGAGAAAAAAGTGAAAGCTCTTTCTTTCAAGAGTCAGCTTCATCTGTTTTTAGTGAGTTATTTTCGGGTTCGCGAGCATCGGTTGTTTGGTCTTCGCTGATTCGCATCAGTTGTTGTTTTGAGTTCAAACGAGTATATTTTCACCTAAATGGTTAACGCAAGGAGACATGGATTGTTGTATCAAAACCGCACCAACATTCAGCAGCATAACAATCGCATCAGTTCACTCCCTTCGGTCGCTGGGACAACTTTACGGGCGCATTTCGCTTCGCTCAAAAGCTGCACCCATAAACTTGCCCTCTATGCGGGGTGTTATGGGTGGCTATATTAATGAAGTACATTTTACCTTTGCTCTTAATCATGCTTGCTGCAAGCTGTTCAAAAAATCCGGAGCTAATAGACTCTGAAGAACCATTTTCATTGCTGTTAAGTGCTAACCAAAAAGCAAATGCAGAGCTCAGTCTTGTTGTCGACTTGAAGTCTGACTCCGGCCATCAACTTCTTGTTTTTCATTCTGTTGAAAATAATCACAATTATGCCGCTGTTTCTAGTTCTAATATGCAATGTGTTATCGATATAGCTAATTACGAAGGACCATATGGTGGCGTGATATTTAGTTGGGTGGGGCCAGATACTTTAGAGATATTATTTCCCAAAGAATTGGTGATAACTAAAAAGTTGGATAAGCGCTATAAAAAATGTGGGGAATCAGAATTATACGTTACATATAAATATATAGATTAGTAGGCTTAATAAGTGAGCATAGCGCAAGCTCGTTCTTTCAAGAGTCCCTCTCATCAGTTTTTAATAAGTTATTTTCGGGTTCGCGAGCATTCGTTGTTTGGTCTACGCTAGTCGACATCAGTTGTTGTTTTGGATTCAAACGAGTATTGTTTTACCTAAATGGTTAACGCAGAGGAACATGGAATGTTTAGTCAAAACCGTAATAAATCCAAGCAACATAACAAACGCATCAACTCGCTCCCGTTGGTCGCTGGGACAATTTTACGGGCGCATTTCGCTTTGCTCAAAAGCTGCACCCATAAACTTGCCCGTTATGCGGGGTGTTAGGTTTTTTGAAAGTATGAGTGATGAAAATCTAGTTAAGTTACATATCGACTTGCCAAATCACTGGGCTATTGGTGGAGAATCCATGTGGGCAACTCCACTTGGGAATGATTTATATCGAATAGAAAATGTTCCCTTTTTTGCGTATGGTTTAAATTTTCTAGATATCGTTCTCGCTAAAAGTGAGTCGGAAGATTTAATTCCAGAAATTTGTTCTGTAGTAACTCCTAGCGGTCATAGAACATATCGAATTATGTTTGATAAGAAGCTTAATCGTGACAAACAAGTCGAGTTGTTAGCATCTCTAGAGCAGCACTCCGCAACGTATGAGCGTGCAAATGAAAGAGACGTTTCAATTGATATTAAGGCA
Source organism: Flavobacterium sp. W21_SRS_FM6 (assembly GCF_052119645.1). Classification (NCBI taxonomy): domain Bacteria; kingdom Pseudomonadati; phylum Bacteroidota; class Flavobacteriia; order Flavobacteriales; family Flavobacteriaceae; genus Flavobacterium; species Flavobacterium sp. W21_SRS_FM6. The sequence goes on along the minus strand of NZ_JBGQOM010000019.1, from coordinate 291 downwards.
GACGGTGATTACTTAGCAATATATGACCAACTTGCTCTATATGAAGAACAAGGTTTACTTTCATTTGAAACTTGCGAGTCTAGAGCAGAAGGGAGTTTCGATGATCTTCCTAAGTAAGAAACCTAACAAACTGTTTAATAGTGGACAAAATTCAGTTGGCTGGTTTCGCTCCGCTTCACATTATAGCCAACAAAATTTTGCCCATTAACAGGGCGTTAGTTGCCAAGGAAAAGTTTTGTATCGAATTTACTTATTTGCACTTTTAATCATTCCTAATTTGGTGCTAGCCAA
>NZ_JBGQOM010000018.1:0-50019 GCF_052119645.1 Flavobacterium sp. W21_SRS_FM6 | reverse complement strand
ATCAATGCACCAAGAAGAGAGAAGCGTTTGTAGCCATAAGAAAATGTATTGTTTGCTTCTTTATCACTGAGTTTATTTAAGCCCCAAGCAGTGCCAATGGATAAACTATCGCCCAAGTCATGCACTGCATCGGCCATTATAGCCGTGCTGTTTGTCAGCCATCCGCCTATAAATTCAATGATAGTGAATACGACATTCAAGAAAAATGCCCAGCCAATGCGTTTTGATGCGCTGTTATCACTGTGACTGTGGTTATGCATCGTTGATTTTGTCCAATATAGCTTGATTTTCAGCACTTACCGGTAGTCGTTTGAATGGACTGATATTCGTGCCACCTGTGTTCCCTTTGGGTACAAGGCCGATAGCGGTTTTGGTTGCAGCACCAATTATTCTTATTACTTGTCCAAAAACGGCTCTCCAATCTTTGTTTCGAAGACCATGTTGCAGCATTTTACAATGAATTAAACAATGATAATAAGTAGAGTGCTGACCAATTACATGTGCGTCCTCTAGTGTAGAAAATGCTTGTTTTTCATTATTATTTGACATTGCGCCCGAGTAGTCCGTCAATTTGGAGTCGATATGCGGCTTAACAGCTTGGTTGTATTTCATAGGGAGCTTCTCACATTGTCTTTAGACAGTTCATTGTTAAGCAATTCCTGCTTAGCGTCTTTTAGGATCATCCATGCCCCGCGTAGTACGACTATTGATACGATACAACCTATGACAATATCGGGTATCCGGCTATCAAGCCATACCACCAGAATACCAGCGATGATGACACCCATGTTGGCGATGACATCGTTGGCTGAAAAAATCCAGCTGGCTCGCATATGTACTTCGTCATTTTTATGATTACGAATAATTATCAAGCAAGCGACGTTTGCAATTAGTGCAATGAATCCCATTCCTATCATTAGTGATGAGATAGGCTCACTGCCCAAAAATAACCTTCTGGTAATATCAATGAGAATGATCACGCCCAGCAATAACTGAAAGTAGCCACTGATTTGCGCAGCTTTGGCTTTGTGAAGTATAGATTTACCCACAGCATAAATACCTATACCGTATACAACCGCATCCGCTAGCATGTCCATAGAGTCTGCTATTAAAGCAGTAGAGTCAGCCAAAATACCAACGGTCATCTCAACGAAAAACATTGTCGCATTGATGCCGAGCAGCCAATACAGAACCCGTTTTTGTGAGGCATCTTTGATTTCCACTTCACAGCCGCAACCACTCATTATTCAACTCTTATTCCCAAAACTATAGATACAGTGTAAAGTCTATACCAAGTATAGGGTCAACAGCACAAAGTCATATTTATGAAAATAGGTGAGCTATCAAAAAAAAGTGGGTGTTCTATTCAGACGATCCGTTTTTATGAAAAACAGGATTTGTTTGAGGCTTGCAGCCGCAGTGAAGGCAACTACAGAATTTACGACGCCTCATCGTTGAGAGCACTGCGATTCATTAAACAATGTCGCTCATTAGATTTGACCATAATAGAAATTAAACAGCTGTTAGATACAAAAAATAATCCCGATAAAAGTTGTTCTAGTGTGAACAATTTGATCCATCAACACATGGTTGACGTCACACATCGCATTGCAGAGCTTGAGGAGCTAAAGCTTACCTTATCTGACATGGCTTCGGCATGCACAGATGATAGAAAAGTTAAAGAGTGTGGGGTATTGCAGTTGCTTGAAGAGTAATACTCATATCTATCAGTCTTATAGTTTTAAACTTTCCTACGGTTTCATCATGGTTCAGATTAGGTAAAGTTACTAATACATAGTTTTCTTCCTTAATTCCATATATGGCAAGCACTCATCAATACTAATCAACTATATAGTTGCCTGCTTTCTTAGCACTGACAATCGTCATCCATTATAAATTGATGATCCACAATTCGCTTGAAGCTGACATTAGACAATAAATAGATGCGTCTGCTACCTTGGGAATAGCGGCCGGACGACTACGATTGGCCGAACGACCGTTGATCGCTCAAAGCCGTCCGTCGTGTCAGTCAGTATTTTTGCCGTTCGATTCATTAATTTGTTTGGTCCGCTTTGGGCGTTTTCCTGCACAGCAGTAAATTATTTGGAATTGCGATTGAAGCAAAGTAGTGTAAGATTTTTTTTAAAATAGACCGTTAACGTCACCAACTAATATGTAAACGTTCCAATGACCTTGAACAACGAAAATATTCTAGATGCAGTATCAGAATCATCTGAGCAAGATCTGCTTGATAAAAAGTGTTCAAATCTAATGACCAAAATTCACAGGAAATTGGATTTGAGAAATGCACCGATTAAAACAATCGTCCAGGTACTTGGCGTAACTCCCGGACAAGCCAGAAACCTTGCAAAAGGCAACATTGAAAAATTCAGTTTTTACGAACTTCAAACATTTCTACAGCGGCTGTCGTCTGATATTAAATAGGCGGGAAATTCTTGTTGAATGACTCGGGACGTGAAGCCGAAGTTGTTGTGTATAAATTAAAAAAGTACTTTATAACATCCCTTTGATTACAAAAATTAAATACTGATAGTTATTTAAAATGGAGGGCTGAGGAAAAAGTATATAAATTATTTGGACACGGTGTGGACACGGGCTTGAAACTTCGCTGAATTTGGTCACAAAGAGCAACGGTCATTGTGTATGTGGCGAGATAAATTGGTTTTGAGTTATAGGGGGAATTGCTATTTTAAAAATAACATTACAAATCAATAGTTTGGCGCACTCGGCGAGATTCGAACTCACGACCTTCGCCTCCGGAGGGCGACGCTCTATCCAGCTGAGCTACGAGTGCATCATTAGTTTTGTGAACAATTTGGCCGTTGTCCTCGGATGATACCACACAAAACGCCCGTTACCTCCGGAGGGCAGCGCTCTATCCAGCTGAGCTACGGGTGCATTTTGATAGTTAGCTAAAAACCCTGAGGTTTTTTGCGAGCGCTGATTCTAATGAAAACGGCGCTGATTTCCACTGTTATTTTACTATTCCGTCGATTCAAGGCTTTGTGTTGTGGCATTATTCACTTTGTAGTGTATTGCTATTGCTTGTTTACCAACTATTACTTCTTTTCACCAATTTTGTCTTGCTTTTCATGGGGCGTGAACTTGCTGCTAAACAAAATATGGCTTTAAAACAGCAGCTTTTGTCCTTGCTGCGGAATGATGATTTCTAAACCTAAATCATTAGCGTCATCCAGCTGTTGTTTGATCTTTGTTCTCGGGTTAGTGCCGCTGGCCATGGTGTATTTAATGTGGCTGATCAGTACTTTTAAATCACTTAAAGGTTTATCACCACCGACTTTTTGGGCGAGATGATGTAATTCTTGCATAAGTAATTCAGGGGTGAGGTGACCAAACAGCAGATTGTGCGGGCGTTCATTTTCAAATGAGGTTTCAACAATCATGCCGCGCAGGTTTTTATGTGTCATTTGCTTGGCAAGATAAGTCCAAATTGCGTCCAGCTTACCCTGTTTTTCTACAATGTCTGGGCCGGTATCACCAAAATAAACAAATAAATCGTTAGCGTGTTCGATCACGAAGGCGCTTGATTCAACAGGATGGCTCAAGCTAAAAGCGGTGACTTTTAATTGAGTGCCTTCGATGTCAATGGCTTGTTCTGGTGGTAGGTCTACGATGTGATATTTGTTTAATAAAGGAGGAATGCCACGGTCACTGAAATTGGCCCAGGCTTTGCCATTAAAATAGGTCTCACCAATCATGGCGTTGACTGAGGTCAAGGCATAGATATTTTTAGCGCTGTCTTCAGGTGAGGCCACAAGCATTCCATTGACATGATCTAGGTGGGCATGGCTAAGTAAATAAGCCTTAACATGGTGGCGTAAGATGTTACCTGCAGGCTGCCAATTCGCGTCATCATATAGGGCTAAGTCAGAAAATGCCCCTTGTTTTAGGCCTTCATTAATGCCGTTTACTAGGGTACCTGCATCTAAGGCAATGTAGTGAGTTTCTGTAAGTGAGCGCAGTAAAAAGGCGCTTAAATTACCATCTTCAATGCCGCCACTATCACCTAAGACCACCACTTCAAATGCGGGTGCGCTTAGACTGTCGGAAGCAGTTGGTTTAGACAACGTTTGAGCAGAAAACAACAGCGAGAAGCCTAATAAGCATCCCGCCTTTTGTATCATGTGACGCATTTGATTTTGCTTTTTATTACGCACCAGGTTGTGCCATGCTTTGTTTAAACAATGCCAGTGCTTGCAAGTTATCTTGCTGGGCTTCTTTTATCGTTGCCATTAAACGTAAGTCTTCTTGTTTATGGCCTAGTTTGATGGCTTTATTGAGGACCTTTTCCGCCAGAATTAAATCGTTAGCGTGGTAGGCCACATGTCCCAAGGTTGATAGCAATTCAACGTTATTTTCGTCATATTTAAGCCAGCCTTCGAGTTTTTTCAGGGCTCCATTTGGGTTGGGTAACTTAATTTGTTTGAATAAGGGGATCAGCAGAGCGTGAGGTGCTGATTTTTGGTATTCGACTAAGGCTTTTTCTGCCTCGCTGTGCATGCCTTGAGCGATAAGTTGTTGAATATAAGCGGCTTGCTGAGCGGGGTCTTTACGCACCGAGCGTGACGAAGCGAGCCAATTTTCAATTAATTTAGTGCCGCCTTCTTTGCTAGCAATCTCGGCAAATTGGCCCTTGCTGGCCTGTTGCATCATTAAGTCGTAATCAGGGCCAAGGGATTTTTTCCAGCTGGGCAATTTATCTTTTAATACTTGCCACTTACCGGCTTCAGCGAGCGCTTGCGCCCATAGTTTGATAATAAGGGCTTGGTTACGCTGTTTTTCTGGCAGGTTGGCAATTAATTCGAGCGCATTGTCGGGCTGTCCTTGTTGCAAGGCGTCGCGGAGCAAGCATTGATTGGCAGCAAGTGACGAGCTGCTAATTGCTGCCGCTTTGTGCCACAAGGCTTTGGCTTTTTGTGGTTCGCCTAGTTGAAGTTCAACTTGGGCGGCAGCTAATAAATTGATGCCATCAAAATCGTCATTTTCAATTTTGGCAAAAGCATTTCTGGCTTGCGGGTAGTCATTTTCTGCCATAGCAAGTAAACCACTTCTAAACGCTTTTTGTTTTTTGCGAGAACCAAAATTGCCAAACCAAGCACGTGAAGTCGAGGTGGCATTAAAACTGAGATTTATTATCCAATTAAATAAAAGCAGAGTAATAAATACCAGTATCAATGAGATCGCCAGTGACATAACGTTCATTTCTATGGCATAGCCATTAAACTCAATAAACACGTAACCACGATCGTCGAATATCATGGCGCTGACAACTAACATAATCAACAAGATGACAAATATCATACAGATTCGAATGAAGCTCTTCATAATCAATTATTCCCGTTAGTGAAACGGTTGCCTAAGCGATCATTAATAATATCTTGTAGTGCATTACTGGCGGTAAATTGTTGCGGATAAGTTTGCTCTACTTCGCTACTACGCAGACGCTGGAGGCTTTCAGTAAACTGCATCACATTGCTTTGAGTGGTATCAAAATGTTCATTAACTAAACGTAAAGCGTTGTTTAATTGCTCTTCAAATACCACAGACTGTTGTTGTAATAATGCTGTTTGAGCGCTGACTAAGGTAAATTTAAGCTGCTCTTTGACCAACCACTGTTGCTGCTCAGACATGAAGGGTTTGACTTCTGTGGTGATTTTTTTGACGCTGAAAAATCCTTTTAACACTTGGCTAATACTATTGACCAAGTTCGTGTACCAGTCGTTGTCATCATTGACGATGTCTGAACTTGCTTCTAGATCTTCAGGTTTTTGAAAAAAGGTGAGGGGTAAACTGGCCACTTGTTTGCTCAAGCCACTGATTTCGAGTGCTAAGTTGGTCGTCGACAGAGGATTCAGTTGTTGCAAAGTGTACATATCAGCAGCGAGTTTTTCTCGAACCATCAATAGACTGGTGTCGTTCATATCTTGTAAACGGCCATCAGCGGCTTGTAGCATCAGTAATGAGGTGGCAACATCATGTTCTAACCACAATTTACGTCCTGCCATGTTGAGTAAATAATTGGCTTCGGCAAGTAACCAATCTGCCGGTCGACGACCAGCAATTTCATTGACTTTATTCAGAGTGCTAGCAGCTTGTTGGCTATTTTGCTCAATGGCACTGGCCATCACATTTAAGCGATCTTGTTCGGCTTGGCTCTGCTGCTGCCAGTCACTTTGTACCAATTGATTAGCGGCAATGGATTGTTGAATTTCAGCTTGTTGTTTGGCTAAACTGCTTTCTTGTAGAGCGACAAATTGTTGTTGCGCTTCTGTTTGGTTTTGCCATTGCAGCCAGCCCCAATAAGCTGCGACGATAACGCCAGTTAGTAGTAATAAATTGAGAAGCGTAAAAAACCATAAAAAACCGGTTTTTGCTTTCGCTGCCACAGGCTGTGATTCTGATTTTTGGGTATTCATAGTTGGTTGTTTTGGCGGCGCTTGGTCGCCCATCCCAGTTGGTTTTTTGGTAGATGCCGTTGACTGACTTACTGACGCTGTTTTGCTGAGTTGTTTTTCTAAGTCTTCCAACATTTTTTGGTCTTTGGGACTCAGCTTGTCTTGATTATCTGCCATTCATTACTCCATAAAATTTTAGCCATCGCCTATGGGCGATGAGATGCAGCCTTGGCACTTTTAATGAGCGCTTGGTCACTAGCACTGTCACTTATTTGTACTTGCGTTATGCCAAACTGGTACGCAATATCTGCGGTTCGCTCACTGACAACGATCCAAAGTTTAGTCTGTAGCCAGCTCGCTGCATAGTGATTAAATGCGGCTGCAATCACTTCACCGCTGGTGGCAATAATGCATTGTATTTGTTCGTGATGCCATTGGCGAGTGCAAAAGGGCTTAGCTAAGGCGACTCTTTTATATAATGCCCATTCTCTTACCTTTGCGCCGCGTAGGGTCAATGTGTTTGCTAACAATTCTCTGCCGCCAAAACCTTTTATAATAATAACTGTTTTATCAGCTACATCATTGAGCATTGGTAGGGCTAATAAACCCTCAGAACGGGCTTCTGTTGGCACAATGGCAGTCAGTCCCGCCTGATTAAGTATGTCAGCGGTACTTTGCCCCACAGCAAAAAATTGTACCTGAGAAGGCCACATGGACTTAAATAATACACATTGCTCAGCGGCCACGGTACTGGTGACGATAACCAGTGACTGTGTACTTAACTGTGCAATATGGTGCGGCAAAGCGGCTAAGGCTTGTTCATCAAGTTCGGTATCAATCAGTCCACAAGCAACCGCATTTAGGCCCTCATTGGCAAAGGCTTGCGCACTGCTTACGCACTTGGCTTGTGGACGAAAAATTAAAAAACTCACAGCTAATTTGTTTGGTGTAAGGCGTTTAATATTTTAGCTGCACCTTGTGACAATAAGCTTTCTGCGATTTGTGTGCCTAAGCTTACTGCCTCAGCTACTGGCGCGCTGGCGCTTGCTTGTAACAGTGTTTGTCCATCGGGAGAACCAACTAAGCCGCGTAATCGAATTGTACCGTTGTCAATTTCTGCAAAGCTACCAATCGGCACTTGGCAACCACCGTTTAATCTTGCGTTCATGGCCCGTTCGGCAATGACTCGGGTCGCTGTTTCAAGGTGATTTAGCGGGGCAAGTAAGGCAATAAGCTCTTCATCATCATTGCGACACTCAATACCCACAGCACCTTGTCCTACTGCCGGTAAGCTTATCTCTGGCGGAATTTGTTGTTTGATGCGGTCATGCATCTCGAGACGAATTAAGCCCGCTGCTGCTAATATAATGGCATCGTATTCACCGGCATCTAGCTTGGCTAATCGGGTATTAACGTTGCCGCGTAAGTCTTTTATGATTAAATCGGGGCGCATTTTTCGTAATTGGCACTGACGGCGTAAACTCGACGTTCCTACAGTGGCATTGAGCGGTAACTCGCTCAGTTCTGAAAATTGATTTGATACAAAAGCGTCAAAAGGGTTTTCACGCTCACAAATTGCGTGTAATCCAAACCCGCTAGGAAACTCAACCGGAACATCTTTCATAGAGTGCACGGCAATATCTGCACGGCCTTCAGCCATGGCAATTTCAAGCTCTTTGATAAATAAACCTTTACCACCAATTTTAGCTAAAGGGGTGTCGAGAATTTTATCGCCTTGAGTACTCATAGGGACTAACTCTACGCTAATACCGGTATGTGTGGCCTCTAGTTTGGCTTTTACATATTCAGCTTGCCAGAGGGCGAGGGCACTTTTGCGGGTGGCGATACGAATTACACGGTGTGTCATTATTGTCCTTGTAGGGCGAAGAATGGCTGAATCAATGCCTTTTTAGGCTTTAGCGCATTTAAAATCTGGAGCAAAGTTTACCAAAAGCCGGTGCAAAGTTAAGGCTAATTTACGCTTAGCTACCAACATTATGGGCATAATTGCGCACAGGGGCGAACAGGCTCTTCTTTTGGAATGTTAAACTGTTGTAAGTTGGCTTGGATAAATGCGTGGTTTGCGTTTAACCACTGGTTAAATTGCTCGATAATTTCTGGGTATTTTATGGTTGATAATTGATGGCTAAATAGGTCTTGAGGCAAGGTGTTACTGTAAGTCAGTACGTGGTTTAGGCCTAAGGTGTTGAGATAATAATCGGCCACCGCTATATCCACATCTATGCCATCGACCAAACCATTCACCAAGTGTTTAATCAATACCTTAGTGCTCGAATCATCAAGAATACTCACTTCGCCTTTGATTATTTCTTCTCTCCATAGGGTGGGGTCGAATCCACTGATCATGCCCAAGCTATGGAAGTAAGTCTTCGGTTTATCTGAGTTTTCTAGGAGCACAACCGTACCGGCACGTAAGTAAAACAAAGGGTCGCTGTAATATTCTGCGTTGTGTTCAGTAGCTGAAGGTTGATGCCAGCGTTTATTGTCAGGGTACTTAAAATCAATGTCGTTTTCGTATAACCACTTAGAAAACTTTTTTACGGGTAGGGCAACATAGGTGAGGGTGTAACCGTTGTCAGCAGCAAACTTATCAAGAATCGTTTTACTTAACGATGTGTCGCTGCCCGTGTAATCAAAATAAGGATAATAGGCGATATCTTCGACACCGATAACTAAGTTTTTTGCCTGCTGGGCCTTAGCACTAAAGGCGCAAAGAAAAATAAGCAAACAGCTATAAAATGACAACTTGGCCAAAACGACACTAAATTTCAGCAACACATCTTTCCCTTAATTATTATTCTGCACATACGTCATAATTTTTCACAAGCTAATAGTTATAGATGGCTTTTTTACAATTGTCTTTATTACACCAGCCTTTGTTTATTAAGGGGTAAAAGAAAAGTGGGTAACAATCGTCCAGGTATACTACCCGAGGGCTTTTTACCCTGCAGCTTGGCTCCAAATTTTATGTAAAAATCGCTGGCGTTTGGATCACCCTGAATAAGCATGCTTGTATAACCCTGCTGCGTGGCGGTTTGTTTAGCGAGGTTGATAAGTTGTCCACCAATTCCTTGACCAATAGCGCTTGGTTCAACAAACAAGGCTTCAAGTTCTACTGTTGTTGTTTTTGAATGCGCCAAGACATAAAACCCCAGTATTTGGTGATGATAATAATCTAAGGCTTTAATAAAGGTATAGCTGCCAGAGGCAATGTGCTCTGGCAAATAAGTGAGTTCGGAGCGACACCGCTCAATAAACTGCTGATCATAGCCCCAGTAACCTTTTGAGCGCAGTGCGAGAGCACTTAAATGAGCCGCATCCTCAGGTTTGGCTAGTTGAAATTCGACTTGGGTAATCATACCTTATGGCCTGTCTGCCTCGATACATCGATAACGCCCTTCTCTAATGGCGCGAGTCGCCCTTATGCTAAGCGTTGTTGTAACCAAGCTGATATGTCGTTGAGCTCTTGCATACACACATTGTGCTGCATCTGATATTCATGCCACTCAACAGCATACTGGTTACCCTCTAGTACTTGGCGAGCAGCGTTACCCATTATCATTGGAACAACGTCATCATGTTGCCCGTGACCAATAAAAATAGGAGTTGATTTGTTGGTTTGTTTGGCCTCAGCGGCAAGCTTTTCAGGCTCACTCATGTAGCTTGAAAGTGACATGATCCCAGCCAGTTTTTTCTCAATTCGAGTGCCCAAATGCAATGCAATGACGCCACCTTGAGAAAATCCAGCTAAAACGATTTTATCGGCTGGAATGCCTTTGGCTATCTCAGCGTCAATCAATTGCTCGACTAAGGCAGACGATTCTAAAACGCCCTTACTATCTGCGCGATTATTAAAATCGAGACTGGTAATGTCATACCATGCGCGCATTTTCATGCCGTTGTTGATGGTAACAGGGCGTACTGGTGCATGAGGAAAAATAAAACGAACAGCCAACTCTTCAGGTATCATCAGTTCTGGCACAATTGGCGCAAAACCATTACCGGAGTCACCTAGGCCATGTAACCAAATAACTAGGGCTTTGGGTGGATTTGTAGGGTTTACTTCGACAAAATCTAGCACGTGTTCGCTCATTTAATTCTCTCGTTATGCTCTATTAAAGGTAACGGGTTGTCCCGCTTGTTTACTGGCTGCGTCATCTAAAAATGACCAAAACTCAAGGCCGGTACGTTCATCAATCCACAATCCATCTTTAAAATTAAAGTGATGGCCGTTGAATTTAGTGGCAACCCATAATTGCAGTAAAGGCGGCTGTTTATTGATAATAATTTTACTGCCGTTGGTAAAAATCATGGTTAGAATACTGCTCGCCGATTCATAATCAATATCGGCACCGCAGTCGTCTAACATTTCTTCAATATCGATCAACAGATCGTCTACCATCTGATGATATTGGCTTTCGTTCATAAGCATTCCTGATTATTGCTAAGGGCAGATGTTATCCAACATTTGGAGACACCCGCTATGGATCTGGCGACATTATGCTAACATTGCAACTTACCGCCGACACTTTATTTATTGAAACTAACATATTATGGCCCACACCTTAGGTAATTTATTTATATTAGCAGCGCCATCAGGTGCTGGAAAATCTAGCTTAATCAAAGCCTTATTACAAAAGCATAGTGAAACAGGCTTGCATAATAATGCCATGCAAGTATCGGTATCACACACTACGCGTGCCCCTCGGCCAGGTGAAATAAACGGTGAGCACTACCACTTTGTCAGCCGTGAAGAATTCCAAGCGCTGATCAAACAAGATGCGTTTTTTGAGTGGGCCGAAGTGTTTGGCAACTACTACGGCACTTCTAAAATCGTGATCGAACATACTTTACGTCAAGGTATCGATGTATTTTTAGATATTGACTGGCAAGGTGCTCGACAAGTTAAAGCGCAAATTCCTGACACCGCGACTATATTTGTCGCGCCGCCTTCTCAACAAGAACTGTTGCGCCGCCTCACTGACCGCGGCCAAGATTCTGCAGACGTTATCGATAAACGCATGCAACAAGCGGTGGCTGAAATTTCTCACTACCATGAATTCGATTACATTGTGGTTAACGATGAATTTGAAGCCGCATTGGCTGAGCTCGATGCCATTGTTACCTCGCGCCGTTTACGTAAAGAAAAACAAGTGATGCGTCATCAACAACTGTTTGAAAACTTACTCGCACCATAAGTAATAAGGGCTGGCGTTTTAATGCCAGTCCCTTTCCCAATCCTTAAATATTGCTTGATAGCCTCTTTGGCTCAACATACTACTTATCTCTTGAACTGAGCGTTCATCACTTATTTCAAACTGCTCAAGTGCCTTGCTTGGGTTGGCATAACCGCCCGGTTGAGTTGAACTGCCTGCACTCATATGCGTGATCCCAAGGGGAATGAGATGGTTGCGCATGGGGGCACTTTCTCGAGTCGATAAGCTGATCTCAAGGTGAGCGTTAAATAGCCTAAAAGCACAAATAAGCTGCACTAAGCCGCTATCACTTAGCACAGACTTTGGTTGAATGCCGCCCACACAGGGCCGTAAGCGCGGTAAAGAGATACTTAATTTACTGCGCCAATAGCGGTTTTCTAAATGTTGAAGATGATAGCCCATCATCAATGCATCAAGTCGCCAGTCATCTAAACCGAGTAAAACCCCTAAGCCAATTTTGTCTATACCCAACTCGCCAAGCCTGTCGGGACTAGTGAGCCGGTAGCTAAAGTCCTGTTTTTTACCGCGGGTATGATGTTGAGCATAAGTCACTTGGTTGTATGTTTCCTGGTACAACATGACACCGTCTAAACCAAGCAGTTGCAAACTTGCGTAGTCCTGACTCGAAAGTGGCTGTACTTCCATATTTACCTGACTAAAGTGTTGCTTAATGGTGGGCAGAACTTGGCAAAAATAGTCAATGCCGACCTTGCTTTCATGTTCGCCAGCCACTAACAGCACAGAATCAAACTTGTTGCGTTTTAATATGTCGATCTCTTTGTTTATCTCCGCTAAATTCAGGACTTTTCGCTTGATTTTATTACTCATGGTGAAGCCGCAATAGTCACATTCGTTAGCGCATAAGTTGGACAAATATAGCGGAATAAACAGGTTAATGGTGTGTCCAAAGCGCTGTTGGGTCAGTTGTGACGCACGCTGAGCCATGGTCTCTAGGTAGGGTTGGGCCGCTGGCGACAGCAAGGCCATAAGTGCCTGAATATTGCCTGCCGGATTATGTAATGCTTGCTCAACTTGAACAGGTGTGGTGGCATAAAGTGCGAGGCGCAGATCCACTTGGTCAAGCTTTGCAAAAACGCTATCAAAGTGCATTGAGTCCTCCTTGATGCTCCTGATTTTCCCGTAAAAAACCTGTTAGCGGACTAGTGTGTTGGGCATGTTGGTACACCTGACCTAAACCTGCTTCATAGGCCATTCTGCCGGTTTCAACCGCTTGTTTAAAACACTGGGCCATTTGCTGCGGCGAGTGACTTGAAGCAATCGCGGTATTGACCAGTACAGCATCAGCGCCTAACTCCATCGCTGCGGTGGCATCGGATGGGCAGCCGATACCGGCATCAATGACGACCGGAACCGTTGATTGCTCGATGATGATCTGTAAAAAAGCTTTGGTGACTAAGCCTTGATTGCTGCCAATAGGACTAGCGAGGGGCATGACTGCCGCGCAACCTAAGGCTTCAAGTCGGCGACACAAAACAGGGTCTGCGTGTACATAGGGCAATACCACAAAGCCTTTTTTAACTAGCGCTTCAGCCGCAATTAATGTCTCGATTGGATCAGGTAATAGGTACTTTGGGTCTGGGTGTATTTCTAATTTCACCCAATCAGTGGCAAACATTTCACGACCAAGCTCAGCGGCAAATAGCGCTTCTTTGGCGGTTCTGGCACCTGAGGTATTCGGCAATAATTTAATGCCTGTTTTTTGCAGTGGCAGCATGAGATTGTCGGTGTGGCTGTGCCTGTCGATGCGTTTCATCGCCAGCGTTACCAATTCAGAGCCAGAAGCGTGTAAGGCATCTAGCATAGTTTGACTGTTGGCAAACTTGCCTGTGCCACAAAATAAGCGGGAGTTAAACGTGTGATCAGCAATTTTTAACATAGCTTACCCTCCCGCTACGGCAGCGAATAACTCAATATTGTCGCTGGCTTGGCATTGGTAGTGCGGCCATTGGCTTTTGGGCACAATACATTCGTTTACTACGGCGGCAACATTCGCGAACGCCTCATGCGATTGTTGAGTAGTTGTAACTAGCGCTAAGATATCGCGCAAGTTGGTATCAGCAGGCACTGAGAGTGGCTGACTATTAAAATATACAGTAATCATAACGACGCCTCTCGTTGGTGTGTGCTAGGGGAGTTGGATGGCGTGCAACATACTGGGCAATGTCTATCACGCTGGCGTTTTAGCTTTCGCCAACTAAGGGTATATCCATCATAAACATGCAGGTGATCGTCAGCTTCGCCAACCGTCAGAATATGTTTAAGGGTGAGCGCGGCTTGCATACTGGCGACCACTGCCACTGTCGGGCCCAAAACACCCATACTTTGGCAGTCTTGCGTTATAGCGTGCTCGTTAAATAGGCAGCGATAACACCCAGCGTGCTGGGCGTTTTGCAGATCCACCAGCAGCAATTGGCCACAAAAGGCACTCACGGCGGCGCTCACCAGTACAAGTTTGTGCTCAACGCACCACAGATTAACGCTGTGCCGAGTGGTTAAATTGTCAGAGCAATCCAATACCGTGAGTTTTTGCTGGTGCAGGGCGGCTGATAGTAGCGGCTGTTGTTGGATAAAGGTAGCGACAGAGTCAAGATCAAAGTGCCAAGGCCATGCAACAACATGGACATCGGGGTTGTGCTGGCGGATTTGCCTTTTAGCAATATCGACTTTGTTTTGGCCAATATCGGGCGCTGCAAAAAGAACTTGTCGTGGTAAATTTGAGCGTTCAACCTTGTCATTGTCCATCAGGTAAAGATGCCCCACACCCGCCGCCGCCAATTGTTGAGCAACATGTGTGCCTAAGCCGCCCACTCCTACAATTAGTACATGGCTTTGCAGAAGTGTTTGTTGGCCAGATTCCCCCACTTCTGGTAGTAAGATTTGCCGGTAGTAGTGGACAAAGCGCGTTTCACTGAGTGATGTTGTCATGCTTGCATCTCCCATTGCTGTTGCAAATATTGCCAACTACTAGCAGGGCACGATGCTTGTTCTATGGCGCGCACAATCGCGACATCGCCAATGCCCGTTCTTTTGACCTGTGCAAGGTTATCGGCGTTAATGCCGCCGATGGCGACTAAGGGCAGTTTGCCGCTGAGTAACTGGCAATATCGCTTGAGCTTAATTAGGCCCTGTGCCTGTGATGGCATGGTTTTGGTGGGCGTCGCAAATATGTGCCCAAGAGCCAAATAACTTGGGTGTAATTGTTGAGCAATGAGCAACTCGAAGTAGCCGTGAGACGACAGCCCCAATGCTAGACCTGCATTGGCAATACACGTTAAGTCGGCCTGAAGTAGGTCTTCTTGTCCAAGATGCACACCAAATGCCCCGTATTTTACTGCGAGCTGCCAGTGGTCATTAATAAACACCTGTGCCTGAAATTGTGTACCTAAGGCAACCGCTTCTTTTATTTGTTGCTCAAGCTCCCATTGATTTGTTGTGGATTTGACCCTTAATTGCACCGTGCGAGCACCCGCTTCAAGTACTTGCTTGAGCACTCCTAAGGATTGTGTCACGGGGTATATGTTAAGTGGCGTCGTCACTGGCGCGAAATCTAGAGGCTGATGGGTGTGTAACAGAGCAACGTGGGGTAAGGTAATTGTCGGGAATAAAGATAAAGTGTGCGGCCAGCCGTTTCTGGCAAGTACGCCCGCCCCTTGTCCTACTTTATAACCTGCTAACAAGCCTTGGTTAACATACGCTTTTGCAACACATACTGCATCAAGCATAGGATAATCGAGGGCTAAGACGGTGGCGATAGCCGATGAAAACGTACAGCCGGTGCCATGCTGATGGGGCGTATTAATGGCGGCACTTTTAAAGCCCACAATTTGGTGTTGATGTTGCTCTGAGCTATAGGCAATGTCATGTACCATCATCCAGTCAACGGCATAACCTTGCTGCATACCACCGCCGGTCAACAGCACATTGCTGCGTATTGAATGAGCCAGTATTTCAAGCCATAACCACCACTGTTCAGTATGCTCAACGGCCACATCTGCGTTAAGTAAATACCTAAGCTCTTGGGCATTAGGAGTCAGCAAACTCACTTGTTTGGCTAAGTGCAAATAGTCGGCTAGTAGCGGCGGGGCGCTTTTATCGGTTAAGCTTTGGCCCGTGGTTGCCAGCATCACAGGGTCCCAAATGATGGGTATCGACACTTGAAGCTGCTGTTGGTAATTTGCAAAGGTCTCACTGAGCCATTGACTCAACCAGCGTACCTGCTGCGCATTGGCCAGTACGCCAATTTTTATCGCCTTTGGCGGCATATCTTCCAGTAGACAGTTGACTTGCTGCGCCAAAATGGCCACCGAGGTAGCGACCATGTCTTTTACACCAAGTGAATTTTGCGCAGTAATCGCGGTGACAATATTACAGGCATGTCCGCCTAAATCGTTGATAGTCAGGCTATCTGCTTGAATGCCAGCGCCGCCGCCACTGTCTGAAGCAGCGATGCTCCATACAATGGGGCGAACCGCCTGCGACTTTGCATCGAAGGTCGCCATCTTTATACCGGCTCTTTTGTCAACGTCTGAGACAGCGGGGCATAAATCTGCGCACCTTGTGCCCTAAATTCAGCCGACTTTTCTTGCATATATTGTTCAAGTTCTTGTTCGTTGAGCATGCGACTGTCTACTAATCGACTGGCGTCTGGCTCTACTTCTATGGCTTGTTTGGCGCTGTAATCTCTGACTTCTTGAGTGATTTTCATTGAGCAAAATTTAGGGCCGCACATCGAGCAAAAATGCGCAACTTTGGCGGATTCTTGAGGTAAAGACTCATCGTGATAAGCTCGCGCAGTATCAGGATCAAGGCCTAAGTTATATTGGTCTTCCCATCTAAACTCAAAGCGTGCCTTAGACAAGGCGTTGTCGCGAATTTGCGCGCCAGGGTGTCCTTTGGCGATATCGGCGGCATGTGCAGCAATCTTGTATGCCATTAAACCCTGTTTAACGTCTTCTTTGTTGGGTAAACCTAAGTGCTCTTTGGGAGTGACATAACACAACATGGCACAACCATACCAAGCGATTAATGCCGCGCCAATGCCCGAAGTAAAATGATCATAACCCGGCGCAATATCGGTAGTCTGGGGGCCTAAAGTATAAAACGGTGCCTCGCTACAAATCGCCAGTTGCTTGTCCATATTTTCTTTAATCAGTTGCATGGGAATATGGCCAGGTCCTTCGATAATGGTCTGCACATCGTATTCCCACGCTATTTTTACAAGCTCGCCGAGGGTTTCTAATTCAGCAAACTGAGCCTCATCATTGGCATCAGCAATACAGCCTGGGCGCATGCCATCACCTAAAGACAGTGACACATCATAGGCCGCACAAATTTGACAGATTTCACGAAAGTGGCGATACAAGAAGCTCTCTTTATGATGAAATAAACACCATTTGGCCATGATAGAACCACCACGGGACACTATGCCCGTAAGGCGTTTGGCGGTCATGGGTACGTAGCGCAGCAACACGCCAGCGTGGATAGTAAAATAATCTACGCCTTGCTCAGCTTGCTCAATTAGCGTGTCGCGAAATACTTCCCAGGTTAAGTCTTCGGCCACACCATTTACTTTTTCTAAGGCTTGATAAATGGGTACCGTACCAATAGGCACAGGGGAGTTGCGAATAATCCATTCGCGAGTTTCATGAATATAACGCCCAGTCGACAAGTCCATTACCGTATCGGCGCCCCAGCGTGTTGACCATACTAGCTTTTCGACTTCTTCTTCAATTGACGATGTAACCGCTGAGTTACCAATATTGGCGTTGACCTTCACCAAAAAGTTTCGACCAATGATCATGGGCTCGGCCTCAGGGTGGTTAATATTCAGCGGAATAATCGCTCGTCCACGGGCCACTTCATTACGTACAAATTCCGCGGTAATGGGCTTGCCAATATTGGCACCAAAGGCATTGCCAGGCGCCTTTTGCGTTAATACGCCGTCACTCACGTGCTCGCGGGCCATGTTTTCACGCAGAGCAATGTACTCCATTTCTGGTGTAATCATACCGGCTCTGGCGTAATGCATTTGGGTAACGCATTTACCTTGTTTAGCTTTAAGAGGTGTTTGTAAGGCATCAAACCTGAGATGATAAAGGCCATCGTCAGCAAGGCGCTGTTGGGTATAGTGTGAACTGACTTGGTTAAGTTGTTCTACATCACCTCTTGCCAGTATCCATGCCTGACGGAGTTTGCTTAAGCCCTGGTGCACGTTAATTTCTGCATCTGGATCGGAATAGGGGCCTGCGCAGTCATACACCATAATGTCGGGATTTGACTCGGTGATTGGGAAATCTTCAGTGCCCCCGAGTAAAGTATCTGCTTGACTAATAGCGCGCATGCCCACTTTGATATTGTGCAGAGAGCCTGACAAATACACTTTTTTAGAATTGGGATGTAATAAGGGTTTTAAATTTTCAATAAATTGTTGTGCCTGGGCACGGGTTTGACGACGATTTGACATTAGCAATCTCACTTGTAGTTAAAAAGAAAGTTGCTTGTCTGGAGAAGTATTGTGTTGAAAAGCACTAACAACGTTTTATTTTCAGCCGCTTGATGTGGCACAAAAATACGGTTGTTAGCAAAATGATGAAAACCAATTAGATTCACTTTCATGAACAATTAGCGCTATCACGCTTGTTTCCTTCGCGAGTACTAACTCGATCAGGTTCAACGGATCCCGAATTAACGGTCTCAGCCCTTAGGCACTCCGACAAGAGCTTTAAGTATAAACATAAGAGGAAATTAGCCACAAGTGATTTGTTAATGAGGAGTAAGTCGATCTGATTAGTGCTTTATCGATCAAATTGCTTTTAAACGGGCGCATAAATCAGTACACTATGCGACCTTTTTTCAATAAACATTTAACGGAAATCATCATGGCTCGCGTAACAGTTGAAGATGCTGTAGATAAAATTGGCAATCGATTTGATTTAGTTTTGGTGGCAGCTCGCCGTGCTCGTCAAATAGCTATTGAAGGAAAAGATCCTTTAGTATCAAGAGGCACTGACAAGCCAACCGTAATTGCATTACGTGAAATTGAGCAAGGTTTAGTTAACGCTAAAACCCTTGAAGAGCAAAGCATTCGTGATCAACATGAACAAGATCGTGTTGAATTCGCATCTGTTGCAAACATCCTTTCTGAGCATTAATTCTATTTTTTTATAGCAAGGCTAAACATTCTCTGTGTTTAGCCGTTGGCTTGTAAACAAAATCCCCGTATTCTTGCTGTATTCATCACTGACTAAAAGCGTAATTTGTGTATTTGTTTGAGGGCTTAAAACAAAAACTTGAGAGCTATCTGCCACCCGATAGGGTTGCGGACATTCAACGTGCGTTTTTATTAGCACGTGATGCACATAGCGGACAAATGCGTTCAAGTGGCGATCCTTACATTACGCACCCTGTTGCAGTAGCCGGTATATTGGCTGACATGCGCCTTGATTACGAAACCTTGATGGCAGCGTTATTACACGATGTTATTGAGGACACGCATCACGACAAAGACGACTTAAGTGCCCAGTTTGGTCAAACTGTGGGTGAACTGGTTGAGGGTGTCAGTAAGTTAGATAAAATTCAGTTTAGTAGTACCCAAGAAGCTCAGGCTGAGAACTTCCGAAAAATGATCATGGCCATGGTCAAAGATATTCGCGTTATTTTGATTAAGTTGGCTGATCGCACGCACAATATGCGGACCTTGGGTTCATTACGTCCAGATAAACGCCGCCGCATAGCGCGCGAAACTCTTGAAATTTATGCCCCGATTGCACATCGCCTAGGTATTCACGAAATTAAAAATGAGCTTGAAGACTTAGGTTTTCAAGCCATGTATCCACTGCGTTACCGAGCGTTAAAAGGGGCCGTAAAACAAGCCCGTGGTAACCGCAAAGAAGTGATTGAAAACACGCGCAAAGAAGTCGAATCGCGACTCGCCGCTGCGGGCATTGAAGCCACAACCAGTGGCCGCGAAAAACACTTGTATTCTATTTATCGCAAAATGAAGAACAAAGAATTGATGTTCAACGAAGTGATGGATATCTATGCCTTTAGAGTGGTTGTAGAAAGTGTTGATCATTGTTATCGCGCGCTGGGGGCGATGCATGGTTTGTATAAACCCATCGAAAGTCGTTTTAAAGATTATATTGCGATTCCGCGAACGAACGGCTACCAGTCTTTACATACCTCGTTGATTGGTCCGCACGGTATTCCGGTCGAAATACAAATTCGTACCCTGGCCATGGATCAAATGGCAGATAAAGGAGTCGCGGCCCATTGGCTGTACAAAGATTCTGATGACGTAAATGATACCACCGCACAGGTAAGAGCCCGTAAGTGGATGCAGTCGTTAATTGAATTACAGCAAAGCGCGAGTTCTTCGTTTGAGTTTATTGAAAACGTCAAAACGGATTTGTTTCCCGACGAGATTTATGTTTTCACTCCAGACGGCCGTATTATCGAATTGCCTATGGGTGCTACCGCAGTTGATTTTGCTTATGCAGTGCATACCGATGTGGGTAACTCGTGTGTTGGTGTAAAAGTAGAGAGACGTACTTTTTCCTTAAGTAAGCCACTAGAAAATGGGCAAACGGTTGAGATTATTACTTCACCGCGAGCTAAACCGAACGCGAATTGGTTAAATTTTGTGGTCAGTGCGAGAGCACGGGCACATATTCGTCATTATCTGAAAAATCAGCGCTCAGAAGAAGCGGTAATAATGGGTAATCGCCTTCTTCGTCATGCACTAGGCACGGTAAAATTAGATGAGATCCCACAAGCCGATATCAATCGTGTCGTTTCAGAAACCAAACATGATAATTTTGATGCACTACTCGCCGATATAGGTTTAGGCAACGAACTCAGTATTATAGTTGCGCGTCGTTTATTGGGTGACTCACAACATTTATCTGACAAACAATTAAAGGTGGCAATCAGAGGCACTGAAGGGTTACTGGTTTCTTATTCCCGCTGTTGTCACCCTATTCCTGGTGATGAAATCGTGGCCATACTCAGTCCTGGCAAAGGCATGGTTATTCATCAGCACGGCTGCAGTAATATTCGTAAATTAAGCCGCGAAGAGCCACATCGTGTATTGGTGATGCAATGGGACAGCAATGTAAGTGGTGAATTTAATGCAGCACTGCGTATTGAACTGGTTAATCATCAAGGCACTTTAGCTACACTTACGAATACGGTTGCCAGCTGTGGTTCGAACATTATCAGCCTGCAAACCGAAGAAAAAGAAAGCAATATCTATTACATCGATATCGAGCTAACAACGAAAAACCGAGTGCAATTGGCCAATGTCATGCGCAAAATTCGGATCATGCCAGAAGTCCAACGCGTATCGCGACATAGTCAAAGTAGACACTCCAAGTCGACGAACGTCTAACTAATAAAGAAGGGTTAACATGTCTAAGTCTGTAATTCACACTGATCAGGCACCACAAGCTATTGGTACCTACAGTCAAGCTATTAAATGTGGCACTACCGTTTATTTATCGGGCCAAATTCCTCTAGTTGCTGAAACCATGGAGATGGTGTCAGAAGATTTTGCTGAACAAGCACACCAAGTATTTAAAAATATTACCGCTGTATGTGAAGCAGCTGGTGGCTCTACTGCCGACTTAGCTAAGGTGAATATTTACTTAACTGATCTGGGTAAATTTGCGACAGTGAACGAGATCATGAGCCAATACATTAAGCAACCTTACCCTGCACGTGCTGCAGTGCAAGTGAGTGCCTTACCTCGTGGTGCTCAAATTGAAATAGACGGTGTGATGGAATTACCTGAGTAAGGGAATATGCCTATCCGTTCTAAAAGTAACGAAGCGGCCTACACTACTATGTCAGCCGAACGTTACCAACGCATATCAAGCTTTGTTGACTTGCGCCAAGCAGACTTAACTGTCTGCTTGGAACAAGTGCATAAACCTCATAATGTATCTGCGGTGCTTCGTAGCTGTGACGCCGTAGGCATTCATACAGTGCATGCGGTATCTCGTGAAGAACATTTGATGCGCAAAGATACGGCCATGGGCGCCGAAGATTGGGTATTTACCCAGCGTCATAGCACCATTGAAAACGCCGTTGAATATTTTCATCAGCAAGATATGCAAGTGTTAGTCACCCATTTAGCCGAGGATGCGGTTGATTTTCGGGATATTGATTACACCAAACCCACTGCAATATTACTCGGCCAAGAAAAGTTTGGCGCGACACCACAAGCCGTTGCGTTGGCAGACAAAAAAGTCATCATTCCCATGGTTGGCATGGTGCAATCACTGAATGTTTCTGTTGCTGCAGCCTTAATCCTTTACGAAGCCCAGCGTCAACGTCAACAAGCAGGAATGTATAACAAGACGCAATTAAGTTATGAGCAACGCCAGTTATTGCTGTTCAAAGGCGGCTTTCCGCGCCTGTATGCCTTGTGTGAACGTAAGGGGATCAGTCATCCACCGATTGATGCCGCGGGTAAAATTGTGGCCGACCCTAGCTGGTGGCAACAAGTACAATTTACCCCCAGTCGTTAGCCTTTTCATTTCAATACTACGCCTTTCACCTGCGCAAAAATCACTCTAATCTTTTTTGTTTGTTATCACGTATAGTGTGGCTACGTCTTCTTGGTTTTCTTTTTAATGTTATTTAAGTATCTGAATTTTATTAATATTTCTTAATATAATTTTTGATCAAAGTGCTGCTTTGCACGGTATTAATGGAGTGTTAATTAATGCGCTAAGCCACTCTTTAAAATGGCTTACTGCGTCGTAAAAGCGATGTGAATTATCTACATAAATTAAGGAAAAATATGAAAAGCACTCTATTAAAATTTATCTCTGCAAGCGTAGTATCACTGTCACTAATAGCTGCACCTGCTATAGCAGGTCATCATGACGAAGCTAAAATGGATATCGTCGAAACCGCAGCGAGTAATTCCTCTTTTACAACTCTAGTTGCAGCTGTTAAAGCCGCTGGTTTGGTTGATACCTTGCAAGGTGCTGGACCTTTTACGGTATTTGCTCCTACTAATGAAGCGTTTGCAAAACTGCCTGCCGGAACAGTAGAGGACCTGTTAAAGCCAGAAAACAAAGACAAGTTAGTTGCCGTGTTGACTTACCATGTTGTTGCTGGCGAAGTGTACGCCAAAGATGTGGTGAAATTAACACAGGCTAAAACAGTACAAGGCGGCAATGTCATGATTAAAGCCAGCGACGCTGGAGTCATGCTCAACAATGCCAATGTAGTACAAACTGACTTAAAAACCAAAAACGGTGTGATACACGTTATCGATACCGTTTTATTGCCTTAGGCAATAACCATTAGCATGAGGCCATCTTAGATGGCCTTTTTTATGTTTATCTATCGGTTTTATGCAATACAAACTCCGGCCAGTTGACCTTTAGGGTATGTGTTTGCAGCGAGTTGTACAGTATTTAAACAATGAAGCACGAATGTGATGTAGTTGATCTACTTGAATGGGTGATGAAATGGTAGAAATGTAGCACAAACGCTTTTTACTCTTTGTGACTGATTTTTGACTTGTTTTGCAACAGCGTTTCACTAGGCCTACAAATCAGGGCCGCGCTTAAAAAGCGTGTAGATTGAACAAAATTTATACCACAAAGTTCAACAGGCCTTAAACAAGGCTTATCGATGAAAGTATTTTGCTTTGGCCTAGGTCTACCACAGTAAATCTTATTTTTTATTGAGGAATCCATGAAATATTCACTACTTGTTTTAATTTTTGTTGTATGCACAAGCTTATTTACACAAGCAGCGAGTGCTTTTGATCGCACTCAAATAGCTGATGTTGCTGATGACGTTAGCCCATTATTAATCGGCCAAAGTGTGCCTAATAGTACGCTTTTAACGGTTGATGGGGCGCCAGTGAGTTTAAAAGCACTGACCTTAGAAAAACCGTCTGTTATCATTTTTTATCGTGGTGGATGGTGCCCTTACTGTAATCGTCAGTTAGCGGGCCTAAAGGATATCGAAGAGCAATTAGATGCTTTAGGTTATCAAATTATTGCCGTATCACCTGAAACCCCTGCTCAATTACAAGCCCAAAAATTACAAGAAAAATTTACTGTGCGCTTGTTGTCAGATGCCAGCTTAGACACGATCAAAGGTTTTGGTATCGCTTTTTATGTTGATGATAAAACTACCAGTAAATATAAAACCAGCTGGGATATCGACTTAAATCAACAAGATAAAAGCGGTAAGGCAGTGCTACCTGCACCCGCAGTGTTTATTCTCGATACTAAAGGAAAAGTGAAGTTTAGCTTTGTTAACTCTGACTTTAAAGAACGTTTATCGCCAGAATTTCTGCTATCTGCTGCGCAATTACTGCAATAACGTTCCAGTCATTCAACTCAGAAAAACATCAGTATTCAAGTAATGCTTAAGCTCAATCTATTCGGTTGAGCTATTTTTTGGGTTTTTCCTTTTCAATGGATCCCAAATATCCGGTAAGCCTTTTGTCGCATTTGTTGTATTATGCCGTTCAAATTGTCACATAATTGCGTTTATTAGCGCCCGGTTTAACAAGGAATTCATGCGCGGCCTAGCCTTTACACTGGTCTCTGAGCTAAAAGGCGTTGGAGCCAAAGTAGCAGAAAATTTAGCTAAACTGGGCATCGTTAATGTGCAGGACTTATTGTTTCACCTGCCGCATCGCTACGAAGACCGCACCCGTATCTATCCTATTGTCGATTTACAGCCGCACTTATCTACCAATGTGCAAGGTGAAATCATGTCTTGTGATGTGCAGTTTGGTCGTAAGCGCATGTTAATTGTCAGAGTCAGTGACGGTACCGGTACCTTGACCTTACGTTTCTTTCATTTCAGTGCGGCGCAAAAAAATAACTTAGAAGTGGGAAAAACAGTACGTTGCTTTGGTGAAGTTAAAGCAGGCAAGTTTGGTTTTGAGATCATGCATCCTGAATACAAACTGGTAAATTTAGATAATCCCTCCCCAGTTCAAGAATCGCTCACACCGGTTTACCCTGCCACAGATGGCATCAAGCAAATTACCCTGCGAAACCTAACAGAGCAGGCTTTAAACCTAGTGCGTAAAGGGGGCTTGGCTGAATTGCTACCCGATGGCTTGTATCACCAACAAATACGCTTAGTTGACGCCTTGCAGCTGGTGCACCGTCCACCACCTGACGTCACGCTTACTTTGTTAGAGCAGGGTAAGCATCCAGCCCAGCAGCGCTTGATCATGGAAGAGCTGCTTGCTCATCATCTGAGTGTTTTGCAAGTAAGGGCGCAAAGTCAGCAGCATCAAAGTTATATGATTAAACCCAGTAAGGCACTGCTTCAACAGTTTTTAACCAACTTACCTTTTTCGCCTACGAATGCACAAAGCCGAGTATTAAAGGATATTCAGCAAGACATGCAAATTAATCGGCCCATGATGCGTTTAGTGCAAGGTGACGTGGGCTCGGGTAAAACCCTAGTCGCAGTGATGGCGGCCTTATCTGCCATTGATGCGGGTTATCAGGTAGCGTTAATGGCTCCCACTGAATTATTAGCTGAGCAACACGCGAATAACTTCAAGGAATGGTTAGCACCACTCGGTATTGAAGTAGGCTGGTTGGCAGGCAAGATGAAGGCAAAATCCCGTGAGCAAGCACTTACTGCTTTGCTATTAGGCGATATTCAGATGCTGGTTGGCACTCATGCCATTTTTCAAGAACATGTGCACTTTGCTAATTTGGCGCTGGTGATTGTGGATGAACAACACCGTTTTGGGGTTCAGCAGCGTTTAGCGCTAAGAGAAAAAGGCGAGTCTCAAGGCAGATTTCCCCATCAGTTAATTATGACGGCTACGCCTATTCCACGAACTTTAGCCATGACTGCCTACGCAGATTTAGACACCTCTATTATTGACGAACTGCCACCCGGTCGTACGCCAGTTAAAACGGTGGTGTTACCCGATACTCGTCGTGATGAAGTGATCCTCAGGGTGCGCAATGCCGCTGTTGAGCAGCATCGTCAAATATATTGGGTGTGTACTTTGATTGAAGAGTCAGAGTTTTTACAAAGCCAAGCGGCTGAAGACACCGCCGTCATTTTAACGACCCTTTTGCCAGAACTTAAAGTGGGTTTAGTCCATGGCCGTTTAAAAGCAGCTGAAAAACAAGCCATCATGGCGGAGTTTAAAGCCGATAATCTTGATTTATTAGTGGCCACTACGGTGATTGAAGTCGGGGTAGATGTGCCCAATGCCAGTTTAATGATCATTGAAAACCCAGAGCGCCTAGGTTTAGCGCAGTTGCACCAACTTCGAGGTCGTGTAGGGCGTGGTTCGGTAGAAAGCCATTGTGTGCTGATGTATCAAAGCCCTTTGTCAAAAACTGCCAGTAAGCGCTTATCGGTATTGCGTGAGTCAAATGATGGTTTTTATATCGCCCAACAAGATCTTGAAATACGAGGGCCGGGCGAGCTACTTGGCACCAAACAAACCGGTTTGGCCGATTTAAAAATTGCCGATTTAATCCGTGATGCTGAGTTAATACCGCAAGTTCAAAATATGGCGCAGCACCTTTGGCAACATTACCCAGCCAACGCCCAAGGAATTATCAACCGTTGGCTCGCTCATAAAGCACACTTTGGTCATGCCTAATATGTCACAAACTACTGATTGTATTCCCGTTACGGTGGCGGAACATGCCACTGAAATCCTCCGGATCAAGGCGCAACAAACCGCTCAACAATGGGGCTTACCCTTTGTTGAAATGAGCCATCAAGGTTTGGTGTTAGTACAAAGCGAAACCCATTTGGGCCTCAAGCAACTAGACGAGCCGAAAGTAGGGGAAGTGCTAGTCGATTTTGCATCTGAGGCATTAACGTTTCGCCGTTTACATGGCGGCGGTAAAAAAGAGGCGATTGCCAAAGCGGTGGGCTTAAAAGGACAAACCGCTTTGAGTGTACTAGATGCGACAGCAGGCTTAGGTCGTGACGCTTTTGTTCTGGCGAGTCTTGGTTGTAAGATGCAACTCATTGAGCGCTCACCTGCCGTGGCTGCACTATTGGCTGATGGTTTACAACGGGCTGGTGAACATGCAGAACTGGCTGGCTGGTTGCCACAACGAATGAGCCTACAGCATGGTATTGCGGTTAATATCATGGCAAATTGGCAAGGTGAGCGTCCTGATGTGGTGTATCTTGACCCGATGTTCCCGCATCGCAAAAAATCAGCAGCAGTAAAAAAGGAAATGCGCTTATTTCAGCAATTACTCGGCCCGGATGAAGATGCTGATGCTTTACTTGCACCCGCCTTAGCCTTAGCTAAAAAACGCGTCGTGGTTAAACGTCCCGCAGGCGCACCGTATTTAGCTGACAAAAAACCGCAGCTTGAATTACAAGGCAAAGCTAACCGCTTTGATATTTATCTGAGTCTCACAATCAAGGAAGCGGGTTTATGATGATAAGCAATATTAATCTACTAGGGCGTGTTGACCTTTGGTGTATGAATTTTGTTCAAATCCAAACGTTTTGATCGCGACGACGGATTACAGGCCTAGTGGGCTAAGTCAAAATCCGGCAACAAAGAGCAAAACGTTTTGGGTTGAACCCTTCGGGCAACGTTTGTGCAGCATTTCTACTGCTTCATCACTCGCTCATGTAGAATAACTACACCGCGCTCGTGCTTTATTGTATAAATACCGCACAACACGCTGCAAAAACACACACCAAAGGTCAACACGCCCTAATTACTGACTATGATCGCGCTATCGATTTTTATGTGAACAAGCTGGGTTTTACCTTGCTGTGTGATGTGGCTATTAATGAAGAGCAGCGTTGGGTACGTGTTGCACCAGCGACAAGCGCTGAATCAAGTAGCGCTTTGGTTTTATGTAAAGCCAATCCGCAGCAAAAGCAACTTGTAGGTAAGCAAGGGGGGGATGGCGTATTCCTTTTTTTGCAAAGCGATGATTTTTGGCGAGATTATCAGCGAATGCAAGCGGCAGGCGTGGCGTTTCTAGAGCAGCCACGAGAGGAAATTTATGCCACAGTAGTGATATTTCGTGATTGTGAAGGCAATAAATGGGATTTATTACAAGCTAAAAATTAATGAAGGAAAAAGGAGAGAATTATGATTAAAGTCGGAGATAGCTTACCTGAGGTCACGTTTAGTTTACGTAAGAATGGTATTAACTCAAACCCTACAACGGCAGATATTTTCAGTGGTAATAAAGTCGTGATGTTTGCTGTACCTGGAGCATTTACTCCAACCTGTTCAGAAGCACACTTACCCGGTTATGTGACTTTGTTTGATGAATTTAACGCTAAAGGCATAGATAAAGTTGTGTGCACTTCAGTGAACGATGCGTTTGTGATGACCGCTTGGGGCGATCTGCATAATGCTGAACATTTAATTATGTTGGCTGATGGCGGGGCTGATTTTGCCAAGGCGGTGGGTCTTGCCAAAGAAACCGGTACTTTTGGTGGCACGCGTTCAGTGCGATATGCCATGTTAGTAGAAGATGGTGTGGTTAAAATCCTTAACGTTGAAGCCCCTGGAAAATTTGACGTCAGTGATGCAGAAAGTATGTTGGCACTCATGTAATTGGTTTAAGAAATACGATTGCCACTGTTACAGTGGCAATCGACCGCTATTTACTAAGCCAATCAATAATCCAGCAAAACCCGTGCCCATACCCAGCACCATGCCCCAGAGGCCACAAAAGCGTTGGATCTTTCTACTGCGCAATTCTTTTGGATCAAGGCTTGGAACTGAATAAACCTCGATTTCAATTAACCTATGCATTCTTCTCACTAAGACAATAACCCCAGCAGCAAATAGCGAATAAGCACAGACAGGTGCCCACCATCCTGCAGTTAACTCATAAGCTAGAGTGAGCAATATGCCACCAAAAAGAATCCAGACAGTCATATGTTTACGGTAGTGTAGAACCTGTTGTTTGGCTTCCTCGCGACTTATTTTTTTAAGTAACAGTACCGTACTGAGGCGGATGGCAATGATACCAAAAAGTGCCCCGAACATTGAGCCGCCGAGTAAGGCAGCAAATTTAGCCAAAAAGCCTGATTTACCGCTCGCCGCACTGCCAGCTAGGGTGGCGGCAGCTACTGGGCTGCTGGTAGTGAGTGCGCCCAAAACTAAACTACTCAATCCAATGGTTGGCGCAGTAGACAACAATAAACGGCCATGTTTAGACAATATCTGTTCTTGTAGTAATTTTCTGACTCGCGACAGCTTCTGCCTAATATTGGCTTCGCTTTGTTCTAATAATCGGGCAACTTGCTGGCTTGATTGGTCTTCACGGTAATATAGCAAGACAATCTCGCGACTTTCTTCAGGTAGTTGCTGTATAAAATCACGGACAATGGCACTTTGTTGGTCGCGTTCAAGGGCGACATCTAACGTTTCTTCAGGGTCGCAAAATTGTGATAGCAACAAGTCCGCCTGCACACTGTCTAGTTTTTGTTTTACTTTGTTGTCACGTAAAAAGTTTAAAGCTTTGTAGCGCGTCATTTGGCGTAACCAAGGCAATATGCTTTTGCTGTTTTGCAAACTATCCAATTGTTGCCAAGCGCCAATGTAGACTTGCTGCGCCACGTCTTCACTGCTGTCTAAATCTTTCACAATTGACAAAGCAATGCTGCTGACCATCCTACTTGTTTGTTGAATTAGGCGTGAAAAAGCCTGTTTATCACCTTGCTGAGCCATTTCTACGTCGGCGAATAGTGTGTCATTTAGGTTAGAACTGATGCTCATAATGCTGCTCCTAAAAACTCACGTATTTGCGCATTCAGCCATTGCGAATCATCAAACATAATAAAGTGGCGTGACTGAGTATTCATTTTAAGTTTGGCGTTAGGCAGCGCCGCTAATTGCGCTTGATAAAGTTGCTCAGCTGCTGCTTGTTGCGCCTTATTATCAAAACCACCAGAGGCACCTAGTAACAATGTCGGTGCTTTTATGTTGGCAATATCTTGGCGTAAATCCGTGCTTAACAGCGTGTAAATGGCTTCACCTACTGTTGCTGGGTCAGACGTCGCTATCATAGCCATGACCTTGGCTTGCGCTTCTGCGCTGGTCGCTTGAATAGCCAAACCGTAACGACTTTGCGCGCTGAGTTGCTGCTGGGACATTAACTGATACATGTCTCTATACTGTGTTGCTTGTGCAGCCAAACTTGTCACCGTTGACGTATTGCTATGGGTAAATACTGGGCCAATATAGGGTAGGCCGTCAATGGAGATCACCGCGCCAATACTATCGGGTTGGCTACTCGCTAACCAAAACGCCATAAAACCCCCCAAGCTATGGCCTATCACAGCTGGATTTTGTAACTTGTTTTGCTCAATATAGCTGAGCAGTTGCGTTTTAACGTCAAGCAAGGAGGGTCGCTCAATGGCAGGTGTTTTGCCAAAGCCCGCTAGGTTTACTAAGTGCAGTTGATAATGCTTGGCTAACGCGGTACTTAAACCTTGCCAAACGCGTTCATCTGACATTAACCCCGGGATCAATATCACCGGTTTACCTTGGCCTACCACCCTCACCGTAAATTGATTGTTGGACCTTTCTTCGGCAAACACGAGGCCATTAGCCAATAGCTGAAAAACGATTGAGGCGATAAATATTGTCGTGAATATAAGCTTAAATTTGAACGATCTGCGGATACATATAGTTTGCAGTAGGGTTTTCATCTCTAGGTCTTCCTTTAACGTTGTAGAGTGGGTACAAAGTAAAGGCACGACGACTAAAGAATGTGTGACAAAAATTTTGTAAAAACCTAAAAATTGCTGGTACAGCGAATTAGCCGGTTAACATCGCCAGCTATTTAGGTTTCAGGTAGTTATCCAGCCAATTGATTGTCAGCTCAATCAGCTCTGACCTATTTTTATCTAAGCTATGGTTACCGCCAGCAAAAATAACCAATTTATGCGGGTAAGCTTGTTCACTCAACACTGCGGCCAACATAAGTGATTGTTCAACATTCACGCGCTTATCTTCTGAGCCATGCACCAATAAAATTGGCATATCAGCCGGTAGCCTATCGACCCATTTTATTACTGAGCGTTGGGCTAGCTGGTTAGCTCTGTCGCTTTGAAAATCCGGTATTCTGGCCTGATAAACTCGCTCCATTTCAGGGCGTATTACTAAGGCTTTTTCTGCATCTGCGTTACCGGCAATGGCCACTATCGTCTTAACATTTTTTAATTTTTTTGCCGCCAGATAAGATTGCATAACACCACGGCTCCAGCCAACCAATGCAATGTTAGCGCTATCAACATTTGGTATAGATTCGGCTAATGTAACGAGCGCGATAACATCGTTTACATCATTGCCACCAAACTCATCGTTACCATTATTTTGAATAAAACGCGTACTGGCACCACGATATTGACTGCCAATCACCATATAACCGTGCGTTGCAATGTCGGCAATAAAGTCCATCTTTTTATTAAAACCCACGTACCCAAAGTCAGCGTTACCGCCTCGGTTAAAAATCACAAGTGGTAACTTTTTATTATCATGCTGTTTAGGTTTAAGGTAGTAACCTTCGATGGTTAAACCGTCAACCTGATACGTGAAATCGACACATTCCAATGTGTCTTTTCGCTCATTGAATTTACTTTTTGGAAAGTATGCTAAGAATCGCTCTTTGTTAAAATTCTTTTTTGTGGCTGAATAAGCGATCCAACTTTCGTGACTCTCAAATGATCCTCTGAAACAGCTTCTGGAATCGTTTATCCCATCATTAGCGTGGCAAAATATGCTTATTAAAGTCAGATAGAAAAAGACTAAAAATAGCTTCATGCAACATTCCTTTTGAATATGACTTTTGCTTACACCGAAGCATAAAACCGGCTTTACTTTAAGTATTTAAATTAACCGACTGTGTTATTTTATAAAAGTCATTAGTAAGTGCTCCTTCGTTTACTTACTGTATTTATAGTAAGGATAACTTGGTATTAAGCAAAGCAATGATGCTTATAGAAGTTCCGAAACTTAAAAGTGGTTAATTTTTCTAGAAGGAGATACCAGTTTTTATGAATGGAATGACCGGTTTTTATCACTTATTATCATCCCTACTTCTGCCATTGTCTCGACAGTCTATGTTGCAGTAAACAATGTATACCACATTGGTGAAAAACAGATTAAATGTGCTGACAAAACCTGATTGAATGCAGTAGGTCCAACACGTGAAAATATTTTTCTAAATCACTTGTGCCGTACATCAGTTAACTCCATATCTCAGGAATCAACTAAGGAGTAAATATGTTCAGAATTCTGTTGTTTCTCGCCACTAACATTGCTGTGATGGCACTGATTAGTTTGGTGTTTAGTTTATTTGGATTTCAGGGCTTGTTAGCGCAAAACGGCGTTGATTTAGACTTGCAAGCCTTGTTGGTTTATTCGGCAGTCATCGGTTTTAGTGGCTCGATTATTTCTTTGTTGCTGTCTAAGTTCATGGCCAAACGCACTATGGGTGTTCATGTCATTAAACAGGCCAGCAATGAAACTGAAAGGTGGTTGGTGCAAACGGTAAAATTGCAGGCAGAGCGTGCCAATATTGGTATGCCAGAGGTGGGTATTTTTGATCATGCCAGCCCTAACGCCTTTGCCACTGGCTGGAATAAAAATGATGCCTTGGTTGCAGTGAGCACAGGCTTGTTGCACAACATGTCAAAAAATGAAATTGAAGCGGTGTTAGCTCATGAAGTGAGTCACGTAGCGAATGGCGATATGGTGACCTTAACCCTCATCCAAGGTGTGGTAAATACCTTCGTGGTGTTTTTGTCTCGCGTGATTGGTCATGTGGTTGACCGCGTGGTGTTTAAAGTTGAACGAGGCCATGGCCCCGCGTTTTGGATTGTGTCTATCGTGGCACAAATTATATTGGGTATTTTTGCCTCAATGATTGTGATGTGGTTCTCTCGCTATCGTGAGTTTCGCGCTGACGCAGGCGGTGCCAAGCTAGCGGGTCGTAATAACATGATTGCTGCGTTACAACGGCTAAAACAAAATCAAGATGCGCCCCCTTTACCAGATGAAATGGCCGCCTTCGCAATTAGCGCGGGTAAGGTACAAAAACTGTTTTCTAGTCACCCACCGCTTGATGAGCGAATTAAGCAGCTCCAGCAGGGTTAATCGTTTTTCAATAAAAACGAGGGCGTAGAAACTGACTTCTCGCCCTAGTGATGATGCCGTTAGGCCAAACACAAGTTGGAGGCTAAGGCTGCTCTGGCTGCTTGGGTTAAGTCTACTAGCTGCTGTCTTACTTCTTGTGCTGTAGTGCAGTATGCTGAAAAAGGCAGATAGTAATTATGCGTGTCGGCGCGAATATGAGCCCCTTCTTGGAAGCTTGAAACCATCATCACCGAACTGGCTTTATAGTTAAATTGATGGGCGATTATAGCGCGCATCGCATCCTGATGATCCTCATTCATATGAGCCACAATACCGTGGCTGATTTGCTGCCAATTTGTGCTTGTTATTAGCCAATCTTCTTTGCTTATCCAAAATATCTGACCGAAGCCACCAATGAAGCGCACCCTTTGCACGTCGATTTGGTAAAGCTGAAAGTCATGGGTTTGTTTGTAGCTCTGTGATTGCGGGAAAAGTGCTAAATATTGCACCATCAACTCGTCACTATCTGCTGGCTTGGCGTCGCCTAATAGGGTGACTCGACCTGCAGCTTGAGAATCATCTTCTAACGCATCAAATAGGGTCATAGACACTTTAGCATCTGCTTTAATATTGCGAGTATGCTGGGCTATTTGACTGATGTAGATAATGATATTGCCCTCGTTCGTCATAAAATAAGGCACTATTGAGCCAAAGGGATAGCCCGGTAGCGACACAGAAAGTGTACTGAGCACCCCCGAATGTTGCTGGCGAACAAGGGTTTTAGCATTAAAAATATGATGTTGGTTCTTCATTTCTTATCCTATAAAAATCAATGGGTAATGTAAGGAGCTGCGCCAGTTTGAGTTATCAGTCTTGGGGTGATGCCAAAACACTGCCTCAAATTTTCGCTGGTAATCACTTGACCGACGCTGCCAGACGCCAAGCAACGTCCGTTTGCCAGCAACATGACTTCCTTTGCGTATGGCAGCACTAAATTGATGTCATGGCTTACGCAAATTACGGCCAAGCCTTGCTGACAAAAGGAATGCACAAGGTCCATCATGGCTTTTTGAAAACGAAAATCGAGGGCTGAGGTGGGCTCATCCAACAACAATAATTTATCCTTGTAGTTGGTGATTTTTTCGTTTTGTTGTGGCACTAATTGAATTAAAGCTTTGGCGATAAACACCCGTTGACGCTCACCGCCTGACAAGGTTCGAATATCTCTCCCAAAGAGATGGCTGATACTGAGCATTTCTGCTATTTCACATATAACAGCACTACTTTGTTGTTGGCTTTCAAGCTGATTTGCACGACCTAATTGCAGAACCTCTTCGGTCAAAAAAGCAAATTGCAGTTGGCTATGTTGATTGACATAGGCCCGGAACTTCGCCAATTGTTTGATGTGCCATTGATGTAAATGCACCCCATTAAAAAGAAGTGTGCCGCGATAGTGCTTATGTAATCCAGCAATACAACTTAATAAGGTGGATTTTCCACAACCATTTTCGCCAATCACAGCAACAAAATCACCGCTTTGAACGTGCAATGATAGATCCTCTAATAAGTGAGTATTTCCGTGATGTAAAGAGAGGTTTTCGAGTTTAAGCATAGACACCTCTCGACTTGTTTCTCGTTAATAAATACAAGAAAAAAGGTGCTCCAATAGCAGATGTGACGATACCAATGGGTATCTCTATTGGCGCAAATAACGCGCGTGAAATAGTGTCAGCAACCAACATTAGGATGGCGCCCAATGCGCCGCATGCAGGCATTAAGTATTTATGGTCTGCGCTAAATAAGGATCGCGCAATATGCGGTACAACTAAGCCAACAAATCCGATTATACCGCACAATGCCGTGGCTAAGGCCACTGAAAATGCCACAAGCCACAAGACTAAGCGCTTGTATTTACTGACATTTAGACCCATACACTGTGCCTCATTTTCACCTAAGGCTAGCATATTAAGTGCTTGGCGCAGGTGCAAAAACAGATAACATACGGGGAGGAAAAATGCGCCTACAAAGACGACTTTAGACCAGTTTATGCCACCAAGGCTGCCCATGGTCCAGTACGTGATTTGACGCAGCGCATCATCATTGGCCATATAACTGATGGCACCAATATGGGTAGTGGCCACGGCATTAACGGCTACGCCTGCCAAAATTAAAGTGGATATGGCCATGCCAGCGGGGCTTCGAGCAATCACGATGACCAACCATACGGCAAGTAGCGCACCGAGAAAAGCTGACAACGCAACCAGATAATAGCCACTGAAGACAATATCAGGAAAGTGATTAGTCACTGCTAATACACTGGCCGCCGCCGCCGCGGCCCCAGCAGATATACCAATTAAGCCAGGGTCTGCCAAAGGATTTCTTACCAAACCCTGCATAGCACAGCCAGACATGGCTAATAAGGCACCCACCAACATGGCCATTATCATTCGCGGTGCGCGTAATTCGGCAAAGATATACCATTGAATTGTTTGCTCTTGACTAAGGGCTTGTTGGTCAAATTTTTGTAGCACAATATCCATCAAGACCGATACAGACTGCTGAACACTGCCAGTTTGTATGCCGACAACTAACATGCAAAAGCCCAGCAAGGTCGCGATTAACAGGCTTTTTACTTGCTTCTGTCGGCGCTTTTGCAAAATCAACTGTAATTGCTGTGTTGGTATGGTCAGCATCTTAGTCGACCTGTTTTTCTATCAATGCAGCTTTGGCAATTATGGCTTGTAGCGCCTCTGGATACCTAGGTGATAAACCCAGCGCACTGCTACTTTCCATGGTGGTAATGTTGCAGTTTTTGCCGGCCTTTGTCGCTTTTAAGGCGGGGTGTTGGCACAAAGCCAATCTAGCTTGCTCACTATAAACATTGTGGCTGGCAACAAAAATTAAGTCAGGGTCAGCCCGTAAAATAGACTCATTATCCATCACCTTATAGTCTTTCATATTAGCCGCAGCATTCACTATGCCGGCATCGTCAAATAAGGCCTGGGGAACCGTATTGCCACCTGCTACGGTTAGCCCCCTTTCACTTGTGGACATCACAAACAAAGCGGTGGATGGAGCAAGAGCATGTGCTTGAATTTTCAGTGCAGCGACCTTTTTATCAATAGCGTTAATCAGCTGTTGTGCTTTGTCTTGTGCATCAACTAACACAGCCACGTCGCGTATCATGTCATATAAGCCACCTAGGTTGCGTTGCTCGCCTAAAATGGTTACCGAAACGCCTGCCGCGCGCAGTTGTTCGGCAAGTTCTTCAGGTCCGGTAGCTTGTGCTCCGATCAAGTGAGTCGGTTGAAAGCTTAATACACCCTCAACACTCAATTGCCGAAAATAACCCAGTTTGGGAAGGTTTCGAGCGGCACTTGGGGACAAACTGGTACTATCCGTCGCCACAATAAGGTCTTGTTTATCTAAGGCGTAGATAATTTCTGTGATGCTGCCACCGGCGCTAACAAGGCGCATAGTTTGACCGCTATGGGCTATCCCCGATACAAACATGAAAAAATATAACAATGTCCTGAACATAGATTACTCGTGTTAGTTGAACGGCGAACCTCGGTTCGCCAAGGGTTTATTGCGTAGTTAGCGGATCAAAACGGAAACTGTAGTTACCAGAGGTACCTACTTCATCGTAATAGCTGGTGATTTGCAGTTTGTAATAGGCGGTGTTGGTTTTAATCACATACACCCCGTATTGCGACCACAACAGATGTCCACCATCTAAACCATATTGATACCAAGGCGCACTATCAAAGGCCAGTTGCTCGGTAACATCAGACACAAAGCCATAATAGGCTAAGGCTTGACTATCAATACCGGTATAAGTGTTTTCGGTATCACGTAAGGCGGTAGCGTCTGGCGCAATATGAATAGAGAAATTTGCGCCTGTTACATCGTCAATGGTCACGCAGGGTAAAGTGATATCCCAAGCATCGTTAAGCGATAAACTGGCGCCAAGATCAAAATCCACATAGATATCATCGCTGCATTGAGATGTGTCTATCAC
Organism: Flavobacterium sp. W21_SRS_FM6; assembly: GCF_052119645.1. Classification (NCBI taxonomy): domain Bacteria; kingdom Pseudomonadati; phylum Bacteroidota; class Flavobacteriia; order Flavobacteriales; family Flavobacteriaceae; genus Flavobacterium; species Flavobacterium sp. W21_SRS_FM6. Next base: position 13,197 of record NZ_JBGQOM010000018.1, on the reverse strand, counting down.
AAGGTCGGTTTCAGTAGAAAATTCAGTTTGACCGTCTAAGGCACTTTGGTGCTGAACACCCAAGGTGATTGACGACATGGTACGTCCTGCGGTGGTGAGGGCTTTTACTCTAAATTTAGTAAAAGCGTCATCAGAATTGACGATAAAATACTGGTCATCAGCGGCGCTCACCACGTGGGTGGTCATATCATAATGATAAAATTTAGCGCCGATGACATTCTCTTCAGAATCACCAGTAAACGCTTCGTCTGCAGGTATGTCGCTGGCACTTATTGCCAGATAATCCGCTAGTTCAGATTCAGCGTTAGCGGCGATAAATTTTTCTGCTATTGGGCTGCTATCGTCTGCGAAAAAATCGCTGTTAACGGCGGTAAAATACATACCTACGGTGTTGTCTGCATGTTTGTTTAATGACACTTTGGTGCGGTTAAATGCCACATCCCATGAGCTGTCATTCCGCGCTTGCTCATCAGTTAAATCAACCACAAGCCCCGCTTCTAAATCAAAATATACCGTCTTAGGGTCCCCGGTTGAGCCGGTGCTAAAGGGGCCAGCAATTGTGCCTTCTGTCACTACCGGATCAGCAGGCTCAGGCGTATTGGGTGTTTCAGCCGTGTCGTTTGAGCTCCCACAGGCACTGAGAAATATCACCAAGGTGAGGCTTGCTAAATAACTGATTTTCATATGTATTCCTTATAGTTAATAAAATTGATAAGACATGCCAACAAAGATACGTCGGCTTGAAAGGGGCCTCACATCTAACAAGCCAGCCGCGATCGCATTGCTGTTTTGATGGTTGTCAAACAGATTGTCGATGCCAGCGTTCCAGCGCCAATTTTGGTTAAACTGTTGACTGATATTGAGGTTAAGGCTTGTCCAATGATCCCTAGCAACACCCACTTGCTCCGCAGTGGGATATTCGCCACTTTCATACACCAAATACGCTAATGCATTGAAGTCGTAGGGAAGTTGCCAGTTCACATTGGCTTTAATTTGGTGAGTAGGTCTGTCGCTTAGGTGCTCACTCTTGTTATTTGTGGCATGCAAAAAGCTGTAACTGAGCTGATAATCGAGTTCGCCCCAGTTTAGTTTGGCTGTTAAATCAAGCCCTTTTATGTAAGCTTGATTGATGTTGTAATATCGCGAGATCAGCAATCCACTGGTGCTTGAGGCCTCAACGTCGGTCAAGGTCGCGATAAAATCGTTGGCTTTGCTGTAGTGTAAATTAGCGCTTAAAGATAAGTGCTTGGATGGCTCAGTTAAAGATCGTTGATAGCTTACTTCGAGATTGCTACTGAGCGCCGTTTCGGGCTGAAGTTCTGGGTTGCCCAGCACCATGTAACCAAGATTGCTATGATCAAAAATGTAAAAACGTTCTTTCAGGGTGGGGACTCGATAACTTTGCCCTACACCGGCTCGAAATTGCCACTGAGCGTCATCGGTGCTAGCTAGGTTATACAGGCTGTTTATCCGCAGTGCTGAATGCCAACCAAAATCGCTATCTTGCTGAACACGAATACCTGCCAATAGTGAGTGCTCATCCCACTGCCAACCTGCTTGTGTGTAGGCTTCAACACTATTTCGACTTTTATTGTCTATTTCAATCGTTGCTGATTCACTTGGCGAATTAGGGTGTTTCTCTTGATATAGCTCATCGCGATGTAGCACCAAGCCAGAGATAAAATCAAGAGAATCGAGGCTCCATTGATATTGGCTATCAATTTCTGCCAAGGTAATATCTGCATCGCGTAAGCCATTTGAATCGCCACTGGTTTCATTGTGCTGAATATAGCGGCCTTGTACTTTCCACCACTGAGCTTGGCTTAGACTGACATCTTGTTGCCATTGATTTACTTTCGACAAATACCCGATATTGCTGTTTTGCCCAGGTAAGGCGTATCGCACTTTATATTTATCTTCGCTTAAATAACGACTTTTTAGCCCTAGCGTAATGTCGTTTAGTTGGCGACTTAAACCAACGTTGACAAAGGATTTATCGTTGCTGGGGGCACTTTGCGCAAGGCTTGTTGCATCGTAATCAAAACCGGGGTCATCGATTTTTTGTAAATTAAAATTGGCTTGCCATACGCCTAACTGTTGATTGACATCCAATTGAAGCTGATGAGCAATATCGCCTGAATCTATCGCATTGTTGGCATAACTACTGCCTTGATAATGCATTGTAAGACGATTTTTACGCTGTTTACGGCTAATAATATTAATGACACCACCCATTGCTGAGCTACCGTACAGCACTGAAGCTGCGCCCCGTAATACTTCAATTCTTTCAATGTCCACCACACTGATTTGATCAAGGTCAACCGCCGCACCTGTTGGTGAGATTAGGGGTTGGCTATCCAGTAACACTAATACATGGTCACCATCAAAGCCTTGCATTTGCACGGTATAACCGTCTTTTGCATTGCGTTTAGTTACAATGCCAGGAATATAATTTAGGGCGCTCGCTAGGGTCCCTTGGCTCACTTGCTGCAACTGTGCTGCACTAATAACATCAATGCTGACAGGGCTTTGTGCTTGAGATATCTCTGCACGAGTGCCAGTAACAACCAATGTTTCCATATCGCCAGCATGTGCTACTAGGCTGTGATTGATATACAACAGGAGACAAGTAATAAGGTATTTTTTCATCTAATCTAAATGCTAACTATTCTCATTTGCATTTAATCTATCACAAGTACCCTGCTAACGGTCAAGCACAATCGAAAATTTTGGTATTAAAATATTTTAGGTAATCACTATTAATGTTACTAATCAATTGCTTAGGAGGAGATGAGGCTTTTGTAAGATGAGCAAAAGGATGATTAGGCAAGGTCAATCACTTAAGTGCTATGCAATGTCTACCAGCTTAGTCGGATTAAGGGCTCCCAAATAGGCGAGCTTCAACAATATAATTACTGCACTGTGTCTGTTAAATATGGGGTGGGGCTGGAGCAAATTCCGCGATGTATTCGGTGACGCGTTCGGCACTAATAGGTTTTGAAAATAGGTAACCTTGGGCTAAATCGCAATGGAGTTTAGTTAAAAATACTTGTTGTTGCGGGGTTTCCACACCCTCTGCAGTTAGGCTGAGGTCGAGAGATTTTGCTAATAATATGATTGACTGCACGATCGCTTCGGCTTTGTTATTGCTCTGTTCAAAACCTAAAAGTTTGACAAAAGACCGGTCTATTTTGAGTTTGTCTAAGGGAAAAGAATGCAAATAAGAAAAAGATGAAAACCCAGTGCCAAAATCATCGATAGCCACGGTACCGCCAGCTTGGCGAAACTCACTTAACACACCTAATAATTCGCTGCTTTGATTCATCAAAGCGGATTCAGTCAATTCCAGTTCCAGGCGATGCTGAGCCAATCCAGAATCAACCAACGCTTGATGAATGAGTTTATGTAGCCTTATATCTTCGCACTGCACCCCTGAAACATTGACCGCCACTCGTAAATGCTCAGGCCATACAACAGCGTCCCTGCATGCTTGTTGCAATACCCAAGCCCCAAGCTCAATGATCAATTTGCTGGTCTCTGCTAGTGGAATAAAGTCATCAGGCGAAATGAGTCCTTCGGTAGGGTGTTGCCATCTTACTAAGGCTTCAAAACCAACTAATTGGCCAGTGGCCAAATCGATTTGTGGTTGATAAAGAAGAAAAAATTGCTGATTAACAATGGCGGATTTTAAATCGATAAGCAGCTTTTGTTTGAATAAAGCACGTTTTTGCAGTTGTGGGCTAAAGAAGCTTAGCTTGTTCCGGCCCGCTTCTTTAGCGTCATATAGCGCGATATCACTAGCATTTAATAAATCAGCCGCAGTACATTGGTCATCCGGCGCAAAACTAATACCAATACTTGCCTTCATTTCTATTTTGTATTCTTGCAAGGTAAAGGGCTTAGCAATAGCAAACTGTAAATGGTGTGCAAAAATGGTGGCGCTTTCCTGAGTTAATCCTTCTCGCATAATAATGGCAAATTCGTCACCACCTAAACGAGCGAGTAGGGCGGATGGCGGAATAATTTTACCCAATGTCTCAGCCAAGTGGACTAATAATTGGTCGCCTGCGTAATGGCCCAAGGAGTCGTTTACTATTTTAAAATTGTCTAGGTCTAGCATCATTAAATAACATGGCGTAACGTCGGCGTTGTTGGGCACCAAGTCCCTTAGGACATTTAAAAAATGATAGCGATTAGCTAAACCCGTTAATGAATCAATATTGGCCAGCCTTGTCATCTCCAATTCGCGACTATAGGCGGCGGTAATATCTGACGTTACGCCGCGCCACCCTACAAATCGATTACGCTCATCAAACAACGGCTTCGCTTTTAAAGACCACCACCTTTGCTGTTCATTAACGTTAACTTTTAACCGGAGATCGTTAAAGGCCACCGGCTTTGCCAGAGCGTCTGTAATTTTCTCAAATTCAGTTTGGCTATACTCGTTATTTACTGCCAAAAACGTTTTGATAATGTCTGCTACGGGCTGTTTTTTTAGCTCTTTTTCAGTTTTGCCAGATGAATTAACTAATTGAACAGAAACATGGCGTAAAAAACCTTTGCTGTCTATTTCCCACAACCAGTCATTGGCATTTTCTTCAAAATCGTGGAGTAACAAGCTGATGAGTTCACCCTGCTGTTCGATTTTAGTTTCCGCTATTAATGAGGTAACAAATTTGCGGGAGGTGACCAATACCGTAACGATAAGAAATAACGAATACAGCAGTGATATGAGCCCCAAATCGCCATGCCTGTCAGAGTAAAAAAACAGTAAACCGATACCTAAGATGCCTGGCAGTAAAGCGCCCCATAAAACACCAGCGATGGGCATGCTAGCAAACATCCAGCATCCTGTAGCAGAAAATGCAGCAGCAGTACCAACCAAAAGAATGCGATGGTGATCTTCAAATAAACCAAACAGGGCAAGGCATAAGGAGGCATACAGTAAGGCTGCGACACCTAGATTGAAGGTCAATATCCAACTGAGCACGTTAATATTATGGGGTTTGATCTTGTGCCAAACAAATCGTCGCCATAACACTAAGTTAATGCTTGCAATGATGATTAAAAAAAGCGCCCAAACCCCAAGAGCCCAAAGGTTGATTTGCTGCCAAGTTGTTACTAGCCCTAAGCCAGCAATAAAGTAAGTGGCAAAACTAGCTAATGGGATGACATTTAACACCGCGATAAACTGACGGTAACGGTAGTAATGTTGAGTTTTTAAATCAGCAGTGGGGTCATTGCAACATGACTGCAGCATGTTAAGAGGTTTACTGATCAGTGAACTTAATTTGATACGACACTCCGAGACTACGTAAACGAATCATTAGCCTAATGGCCCATAAAAATACCAGAAAATTAAATGTAGTTAAGTGCTAAAAAGATGTCACTTTATTATGTTAAAAAATATACCGATTTAAACGGATTTATTGTCGGCTCGCCCAACAGTCTTAATCGCCCCTTAGAATCGCTGGGCACTAAAAAGCATTGAGCCTGCAAGGATACCTTCGAACAGGGTATTGTTAATATTATTACGGCCCACTGGCGCGGTTTTTTGTTAGTAGTGTTTCGATAAAGCCATTTTTGACCGCTTTATTCAAAGCCGACTCAATAGCGGGACCTAAGTGTGTGTACTGACTTTTTTTCGACAAGCCGACATACACTGCTCCAACTGGATTCAATTCGTCAGGTAGATCAAGGTGCCTAAAAAGATGCTGCTCTTGATTTTGCTGTTCAATATTCGAGGTGTTGGACAACGGAAGTAACACGCCATCAACGCGTCTAGTCTTTAATAAGTTTAGGGCAACCTCTGCAGAGTTGACAAAAAATGTGGAAGAACCGTTAGTCTTTTTAAATATGTCTTCTAATCTGTCACCGTAAGCATAGCCACGAACCAAAGCAAAATCGAGAGCCATCAGAGCATCAACAGAGTCGATGGTGTAATTAGAATCTGCTAGTACCACAAACTTGATAGCGTTTTGATTTTTAAGGTATTGATACAAATACAATGATTTTGCTAAAGCTGGGTGATAGACCAGATTAGTCATTATATCCACCTCTCCTTTTTGAATGAGTAACAAACAACGGGCCGAGGGAATAGGCGCTAAATGTCTGATCTCGAAGCCAACTTCTGTGGCGAGGTACTGCATTAATTCAACACTTTTGCCGCTGGGTTTAGGAGGAGAGCCAAGCATTTGATGGGCGCCATTAATATTGTCAAAACACCAATCAAGCTTTGCTGGTTTAACTTCCTGTGCCAGAACATGTTTGCTTAAAAACGCAAGAAAAAGAGCAAAAATTGCGTAGGAGATGGGTAAGTAATTGCGCATTGAACTGTCCTTCGTAGCAAACAAAAATGGCTTGCACTAATGTCTTTGTCGTAGGGGGTTAAGTTTCCCATTGAGTATCTAAGAATGTGCCCAGGCATTAGTATTAATCAATTATCATAAACGCTTAACACATGCAAATCTCTGTTATTCAGTCAGGGCGTTTTTGTATTAAATAGCGCGGGTCAAATTTTCAGTTGATTGCTTTTTATCAATCGTCAGAAGCGTATAAACTCAGTGCCAAATGTTGCTCAGAAGCTGGTAGAATTATGCCTTACCAAAGCATATGTAATGCTAGTTACCAACTTATTATGAAGAAAGAGTACTGATTCTGAAAAAACAAGTCGATGTTATTGTGATTGGTGCAGGTGCTGCTGGGCTATTTTGTGCGGCACAAGCGGGTAAACGTGGCCGCTCGGTTGCTGTGCTTGATCATGCTAAGCGTATAGGCGGTAAAATTTTAATGTCTGGTGGCGGACGCTGCAATTTCACCAATATGTATGCCAGTCACGAAAATTTTTTGTCGAGTAACAAGCACTTTTGTAAATCTGCTTTGAGCCGTTATTCCCAGTGGGATTTCATAGGCCTTGTTGCTGAGTATGGCATTGCTTATCACGAAAAAACCTTAGGCCAATTATTTTGTGATGATAGCGCCAAAGATATTTTAACGATGTTACTGGCTGAGTGTGAAAATGCCGGGGCCAGCGTCACCAACCAATGCGAGATTTTGAGTATTGAAAAGATTGATTCAGGTTTTGTGCTTGAAACCAGCCAAGGCGCATCTGCTGGCGTGCAGTACCAATGCGAATCTTTAGTGGTTGCGACTGGCGGTTTATCCATGCCCAAGCTCGGTGCGAGCCCCTTTGGCTATAAAGTGGCTGAGCAATTTGGTTTAAAGGTATTGCCCACTCGAGCCGGTTTAGTGCCCTTTACCTTACACGAGCAAGACAAAAGCGTACTAGCCGAACTCAGCGGAATATCCCTCGATGCCAGAGCAAGCTGCAACGACAGCAGCTTTAACGAAAATATTCTGTTTACTCATCGCGGCTTAAGTGGTCCAGCGGTATTACAAATATCGTCATTTTGGCAGCCCGGCCAAGCGGTCGAATTTGATCTATTCCCCCATGGCGATTTAAACGCTGAGCTGCAAAAACAATTACAGCAACAACCGGATATTCTGCTCAGTACAGCCCTTGCTGCGCACTACGCTAAACGTTATGTACAGACCTTTTTAGGCTATTTGGGTATTGATAATAAACCGCTTAAGCAATACCAAGGCAAACAGTTACAGCAAGTGGCCGAAGCGTTTCATCAGTGGCAGCTAAAACCTAATGGCACCGAAGGTTACCGTACCGCAGAAGTCACCTTGGGCGGGGTAGACACCGACGAATTATCATCAAAGACCATGGAAGCGAAAAACGTCAAAGGTCTCTATTTTATCGGTGAAGTGATGGACGTTACTGGCTGGCTGGGTGGCTACAATTTTCAATGGGCTTGGAGCAGCGGTTGGGTTGCGGGGCAAGTGGTTTAAGTGAAATTGTCTGACATTGAACTGGTGGTGTTTGATTTAGATGGAACCTTAATTGATAGCGTGCCTGATCTTGCTATTGCCACCAACCAAACCTTGCAGGCCCTAGGTCAGCCGAGTGTGAGCGAAGCGCAAGTGCGTGATTTTGTAGGTAATGGTGCCGATACCTTACTTGCCCGCGCTTTGAGCCAAAATATTGTTGTTAAGCCCGAACTCGCGCCTGAATTGTGTCTACGAGCAAGGCAGTTATTTGATGAGTTTTATGCCCAAACAGAGCACAAAAATAGCAAATTATATCCTACGGTAAGCACGACACTAGCTGCCTTACATCAGGCAGGCATTAACATGGCGCTATTGACCAATAAACCCAGTCAATTTTTACCCGCTATTTTGACCCAGCAGCATATAGCACACTGCTTTGTGGACATTATCGGTGGCGATACCTTTGCCCGTAAAAAGCCTGATCCGATGGCATTGGCCTGGTTGTTAAACAAATACCAGCTCAAGAGTAAGCAAGTACTAATGGTGGGTGATTCAAAACACGATATAGAAACAGCCAAAAATGCGGGTTGTCGCTCCTTTGGCTTGAGTTATGGCTACAACCATGGTGAGTCGATAGCCTTGTCTCGCCCTGACTTTGTGGCGCAGCAACTGGATGAATTATTGATAATATTAGGGCTTGTCGGTGAGCATGGATAGTAAATGCCTATGACGCATCTTAGCTATAGCGTGCCAGCTTCTCAGGTTGGTATAGAATTAGACGTTAAACGCAGCAAGTTTATGACTTTTGCAGCTAAGGCGGCTAATCGAGACGAAGCAGAAATTTTTATTCGCTCTTTACGAGATCAGCACCCGCAAGCCAGCCATGTGTGCTGGGCTTACATTGCCGGGCACCCAAGTACAACCGTGCGTTCCATGAGTGACGACGGCGAACCCAGCGGCACAGCAGGAATGCCCATGCTTAAAGTACTTCAGCACAGTGGCTTAGGTGATATTGTGGTGGCAGTGGTGCGCTATTTTGGTGGCACCAAATTGGGGACAGGCGGCTTACAGCGCGCGTATTCTGATGCGGTTACTGAAGTATTGAAAATCTTGCCAACAACAACAAAAGTCAATCGAACTGACTTAAAACTCGTTTATGACTATGAGCATGACGGTGCGGTGGGGCGCCTATTAGGGCGATTTGACGCTGCCGACATTCAGGCTAGCTATGATCAGCGCGTTAGCGTGTGCTTAGCCATCGCGAGTGCTGAGCTGAGTGTATTTAAACGTGAATTAATCAATATCACCTCAGGTAAGGTAGAGCTTAGCCTTGTGGATTGATTGGCTTAGATCGCTTGGCTCTTATCTTTTTGAATTTTTTGTTACCTCACTGAAATGTTTAGCTACCTTGCTTTTCGTTGATACATCGGCTCAACAGCCACGCACCAGAATAAGTCATTAACGTTAAAATAATTAACAACTTGCATGTAAATTTGCTGGGTGTTTCGAGTATAGTTAACACCACATGAAGTTAAGCAGAAGAGCACAAAATGAAATTTGAATTAATGGACAATGGGGTTGCCAAAATTTCATTGGATAACGGCAAGGTTAATCCAATTACAAAAGTGTTAGCAGAATCTTTGATTGAGGCTCTTGAGCGGGCTGAGTCCGAAGCCAAAGCCGTGGTGATCTGTGGTAATCCCGGTATCTTTTCAGCGGGTTTTGATTTAAAAGTAGTGGCACAAGGTATGGATGTGGCTAACGAAATGTTTCTGGCCGGTTTTTCCTTAGCCGAAAAAATGTATCGCCACCCGCAACCGCTGGTCATTGCTTGTGAAGGGCATGCCATTGGCATGGGTGTATTTATGTTGTTAGCTGCTGATTATCGGATAGGGGCCCAAGGTAACTTTTCGCTTAAATTACCTGAAACTGAAATTGGTATGCGCTTTGCGCCCATTCTTAAAATTTTGGCCAAAACCCATATCGACCCACGGCATCATTCTCAAGCTATTATTCAGTCACGGGGTTACGACCCTGAAACGGCTGCAAAAATAGGCATGTTAGATGAAACGGTTGAAGCTGAAAAAGTCATTGAGCGCGCCATCCAAAAAGCGGTTGAACTCGGTGCATTGCCAGCAGCGCAATATAAAGAAAATAAACTATACATGCGCGCAGATGAAATTACCTTGATGAGTCAAACAAGAGGTTTTTAAGCCAACTCAGCGTCACTAAGGCTCAATATGACGATGGACAATATTAATTTTTGTTCATCGTTATTATCTATTGTGAACAATAGCTAACTTATTAAACATCCCGTCGCTATCGGCTTATCACACTCAAATATAAACAGAATCGTGCCTGTTTATTAAAAACCTTAAGCGTACAATCATAATTCATTGGTAACATGCACTCAGTTTACGAATCCGTTAACACAAACATGCTTGGTCCATGTTCTAGTATCAAGCACTTGGTCTACAAGGAAATCGATGATGCAAAAGCAATATTCACCTCTATCCGTGTGGTTGCACTGGCTGATGTTAATTTTATTGGCTGGTGTGTATGCCAGTATTGAATTGCGCGGTCTGTTTGAAAGGGGAACCGAAGCTCGTGATTTAATTAAAACCACGCACTACCTATTGGGTTTGTCGATTTTTACCTTGGTTTGGTTTCGCATATTAGTTCGTTTAGTGACACCTACTCCTGAGCGTGAAACCTATGGTGCATTTCAACAGTGGGCCTCTAAGTTAATGTTTCTTGCGTTGTATGGACTGATGATCGCAATGCCACTGCTGGGTTGGACATTAGTGAGTGCCGAAGGGCATATTATTCACATTTTTTCATGGTCTTTGCCGCAACTAGTTGAGGAAAACAAAGAATTGGCCCTTCAAATTGAAGAAATTCACGAAACCATGGGTAAGCTGGGTTACGTATTGATTGGTATTCATGCTGTTGCTGGATTGTTTCATCATTTTATTAAGAAAGACGGCACACTGAAACGAATGCTGAAGTTTAAGGGCTAACATGGAATACAATCACGAACACAAAGCTGAACGTATTGGATGGATTAGAGCCGTTGTGCTGGGCGCAAACGATGGCATTGTATCAACCGCCAGTTTAGTGGTTGGTATTGCGGCCTCAGGTGTTGCTGCAGACCATTTGTTTTTAGTGGGGTTAGCCGCGTTGGTGGCAGGGGCAATGTCAATGGCAGCCGGTGAATATGTATCTGTGAGTTCACAGACCGACATTGAACGAGCCGAGCTTGCACTCGAGCAACAACATCTAAACGAAAACTGGACGGCCGAAGTACACGAACTTGCTACGATTTATCGGAAACGCGGGCTAGACAGTGAGTTAGCCCTTACTGTGGCCAAGAAATTAATGGAAGTTGACCCACTTGGCAGTCATGCACGTGATGAGCTAGGTATAACCGAGTTAGCGCAAGGTAATCCTTTACAGGCCGCATTATTTTCTGCGTTATCATTTTCTGCGGGTGCCGCCCTGCCACTTATTACTGTGCTGTTATTTTCGGTGGAAAACCTGATCCCAACGATTATTATTATTTCGCTGGGTTCACTGGTTTTATTAGGCGGTGTGTCTGCCCATGTGGGTGGTGCCTCAAAAACTAAGGCTGCATTGCGGGTGCTAATATGGGGAGCGCTGGCAATGCTGGTGTCGATGGGCATTGGTCAGTTGTTTGAAGTGACAGTCTAAATAAAAAAGACCAAGGGGCGGAGTGTCATCCGCCACCATTGGCCAAGGATGTTGATCGTTATAAACTTAGGTTAATTCTGTTTCTGCCTTCTGACTTGGCGCGGTAAAGCGCGGTATCCGCTGCGCATATCAATGCTTCAGGGGTGCGGTATTGGCCATTGTGCTCACATGCAATACCTTGGCTCACACTTATTCTAAAGTTGGCAGGCAAGCCTAAATCACTAAAATTAAGAATACTAATTTGTTGCTGAATACGCCTGGCCACTGTTTCAGCATTTGGTGCATGACTACGCGGTAATATAATCGCAAATTCTTCGCCGCCAAAGCGGGCAGCTAGGGCATCTCGTGAAGGCAGACAACTATTAATAGTTTGCGCAATTCGCTGTAGACATTTGTCACCATTGACATGACCAAATTGGTCGTTAAAGTGTTTGAAATAATCCACATCTATCAATATTAGACTCAGTGGCTGAGCATGCATTAAACAGTCGTTCCAGCTCGAATTTAGGGTTTTTTCTAAGTTAAAACGATTGGCTAAGCCCGTTAAATGATCAGTGCTCGCTTGGCGGCGTAATTCGCTATATTCCGCTTTATGGCTGGTTAGGTTATGCACTACACCAACAAATAGTGGGGCATTCTCAGTTAGGCTTTCTGGCAAACATGAAATCGATAAATCCGCTTCTAACCACGAGCCATCGGCGCGATTTAACAAAACCTCTTTAGGACCGTGATTAAGAGGAAGTTTATTGTTGTCTTTCCAATTTAAAAAAATATATTCGTAATGTTCACGGTGACGGTCATGCAAGTAATGAAACCACTTTTGTCCGACTAATTTATCTTGTGAGTTACCAAAGTATTTGGCTGCGATAGGGTTGATGACTTCGATAACGCCATCGGCGTTCACCACAAAAATCCCCTCTGCGATGACATTGATCATGCTGATAAACGAGCCCATTTTGGCGTTGGACAGTGGAATAGCAAAACGCTCTACTATCGAGTTTTGCTCAGTGTTGTATGCGTCATACGTTTTTATTTTTTTAAAGTCAGACATCGTTACTTCCTTAACTTACGCACATTATTTACACGAAGACTTGTTTACTTACGTCACTTTAGTAGGACGTTGAAGTGCTAAGCTTCTGGTCGTCTTCTTATCTTAAGTATATGTTTTTATTAGTAATTTTTATGCCGTAGTGAGAAAGTGAAATAAAACTTGAGCAAGTAAGCGATGATGATGGGTAAAAAAACGATGTTCAGTGCGATAAAGGCCAGTGTTAAATTCTGGGTGGGTAAACCTAGTTGAACCACATAGCCCAACAAGGTAAGCAAGCCGATATAAATGACTAGTATCAGTTTCATTGATTTCTCTCCAACATTTGCTGTTTATTTTACAACTACAAAAGACGACTAATTGCCTTTAGCACTTGGCTTTTTTTGAACAGAATGCGTTCTGCTCAATTCGATGGAATGAAGTTTAGATAAATCGATGTACTTTAACCTTCCGGTAATCTTCTGATTTTAAGTTATTGTTTTTTATAGTTTATTTTTGTTACAGAATGTTGTCGGAAGAGTGAGTGGACCTGTGGGGTCAGAGCCGATGATAGGGATGGGCTTATGTTGCTAAGCAAGTTTGGTAGTTTTATGTCGAAGTAC
>NZ_JBGQOM010000017.1:0-51735 GCF_052119645.1 Flavobacterium sp. W21_SRS_FM6 | reverse complement strand
GGCGCGTGTGGAAGGATTCGAACCTCCGACCGCCTGGTTCGTAGCCAGGTACTCTATCCAGCTGAGCTACACACGCACAGCACTATTTCAACTTGTAATACACTTAGTGAGGACACTAAGCTTAAACTGCCACTCAAATAAGCTTTAATAAAGCGATAAAGAAGTGGCGCGTGTGGAAGGATTCGAACCTCCGACCGCCTGGTTCGTAGCCAGGTACTCTATCCAGCTGAGCTACACACGCATTGACAACGTAGCTAAGTATATATAATGGCGGAGAGGGAGGGATTCGAACCCTCGATACCAGTAATAGGTATGGTTCCTTAGCAGGGAACTGGTTTCAGCCACTCACCCACCTCTCCGGAACACGATATACACTTTTCTCATTCAGATTCTAACATAATGTTTTGTAAAAAAAACACTCTGACGATACAACTTAAGAGCTCTTTTATGCTTACTCTTTCTTGTCGAAAGCGTGAGAAGCTGTCTTGCCGTCTCTCCTAAATGAGGACGCGAAGTTTACTGATCCTAAAACGTAAGTCAAACAATTTTTCTCAACTTATTTACTGCTTGCTTGCATTTTGAACGATAAGCCATGCTTTGCTGTTTTTATGGGCAAATAGGCGGGTAATTTTTGTCTAACACATTAAAAATAAGCCCATTTCACCCATAAAAAAAGCCGGTAGACACCAGCTTTTTTTATGTGCTTTAAAAATACTCAATCATCATCATGAGAGGACGATTGTTCGCCGGTCGCTGCTTGACCGTTTTTTTCAGCTTGAATACGCATGTAAATCTCTTCACGATGCACAGACACTTCTTTAGGTGCATTCACACCAATTCTTACCTGATTTCCCTTCACACCCAGCACGGTGACCGTTACATCATCACCGACCATCAAGGTTTCACCTACACGACGAGTTAAAATTAGCATTCTCTTGCTCCTTTTCCGTTAAATAGAATTTATAGTCCTTAGGTAACACTAGCGGAAAAATTCTGAACGACCAGAAAATCCCGCACTCAGTTGCTCCATATTTTTGTTGTCACCTCAAAAATTAACTGATAATTCTCGTACAATTTACAACACCTTTATTAACCAAGGCTTAACTGATTCGATTGCATTAGCAAGATTTTCAGGTTGATTGCCGCCTGCTTGTGCCATATCAGGACGACCACCACCTTTACCACCCACTTGCTGCGCGATGTAATTTACCAACTCACCGGCTTTAACTTTCGACGTTAGATCTTGCGTTACACCAACGATTAAACTGACTTTAGATTGCTCCGCCACACCCAAGACAATAACAGCAGAGCCTAATTGATTCTTGAATTCATCAACCATACCTCGTAAGGCTTTTGACTCTACTTCATGTAAGTGAGCAACGAGTACTTTTACACCATTAATCTCTGCCACATTGGTCAGTAAATCGCTGCCCTTAGAACTTGCTAGTTGCTGTTTTAACTTAGCCAGTTCTTTCTCAAAACTTTTGTTTTGTTCTAATAATTGAGTGATACGTGAGACAAGGCTAGTAGGTTCAGTTTTTAACATCGCAGCCAAACCGGACAACTCATTCGCTTGTTTCTGCATCAGCTCCAGCGCTGCCGACCCCGTCACAGCTTCTATACGTCGAACACCTGCGGCGATGCCACTCTCAGAGAGGATTTTAAACAAACCAATGTCTCCAGTACTCATCACGTGAGTACCACCACACAGTTCCATTGAAAACTCCCCCATGCTGACAACACGAACATCGTCGTCGTATTTTTCACCGAACAAAGCCATCGCGCCGGCGGCCTTTGCTTCGTCCAAGTTCATTAACTTCGTTTGCAAAGCATGATTAGCTCTTATTTGCTCGTTGACTAAGGCTTCAACTTGGCTAATTTGCTCTTTAGTCATCCCCTCAAAATGAGAAAAATCGAAACGTAAACGTTCCTCTGTAACCAATGATCCCTTCTGATTAACGTGGGTACCCAATACCGTTTTAAGAGCCGCATGCATCAAGTGAGTAGCGCTGTGATTAAGTTTAACGGCTTCTCTGCGCTTTACATTATATTGTGCTTCAACGTGCTCACCGACTGCCAAGCCACCTTGCACAGAACCTTTGTGCGCAATTGCCTGACCAATTTTTATAGTATCGCTGACGACAAAAGACCCCTTAGCACTTTGAAGCGTACCGGTGTCGCCTATTTGTCCACCTGATTCAGCATAAAAAGGTGTTTGATCAAGTATCACGTAGGCTGTTTGCCCTTCTTGCAAGGTACTAACAGACTCACCGCCCACCAAAATTTCTAGCACCGTAGAACGGGTACTTGAAAGCTCGTAGCCATCGAATTTAGAGATATTATCGCTTTTAAGTTGCTCATTGTAATCAGTATCAAATTGGCTAGCTTGCTGAGCGCGCTTACGTTGCTCGGCCATTGCCGCATTAAAACCTTCTTCATCAATACGTAAGCCACGCTCTCTGGCCACATCGTTGGTCAAATCAGCTGGAAAGCCATAGGTATCGTATAGCTTAAAGACCAAAGCACCGGGCACAACATCCCCCGTAAGTGCTGATAGTTCATCATTCAGAATGGTCATGCCTCGCTCTAGTGTCCGCGAGAATTGCTCTTCTTCGGTCTTAAGTACTTTTTCGACAAAATGTTGCTGTGCTTTTAATTCAGGATAAGCCGCTCCCATTTGCTCGACTAAAGCCGCAACCAAACGATAAAAGAATACGTCTTTCGCCCCTAATTTGTTACCGTGTCTTACAGCACGACGAATAATACGACGTAGCACGTACCCTCTACCTTCGTTAGAAGGCACCACCCCGTCACAGATTAAAAAGCTACAAGAGCGAATATGGTCTGCAATTACCCGTAAAGACTTATCTTCGAGGTCGGTACAAGCAATAATCTGAGCGGTTTGACTGATAAGATTGGTAAAGATATCAATTTCGTAGTTGCTATGTACATGTTGCAAAATAGCAGAAATACGCTCCAAGCCCATACCAGTGTCAATGGAGGGTTTGGGTAGTGGCTCCATCGTACCGTCGCTTTGACGGTTAAATTGCATAAATACTAAGTTCCAGATCTCAATAAATCTGTCGCCGTCTTCTTCTGGTGAACCTGGAGGTCCTCCCCAAATATGCTCACCATGATCATAAAAAATTTCAGAACATGGGCCGCAAGGACCTGTATCACCCATTGACCAAAAGTTATCTGAGGTAGCAATACGAATAATTTTATCTTCAGGTACACCGATTTCTTTCGCCCAAATATCGAAGGCTTCATCGTCTTCGGCATAAACGGTAACTAATAATTTTTCTTTCGGTAACTTGAGCTCTTCAGTCAGAAAATTCCACGCAAACTTAATCGCGTCAATTTTAAAATAATCACCAAAACTAAAATTACCCAGCATTTCAAAAAAAGTATGATGTCTGGCGGTATAACCCACATTTTCTAAATCATTATGCTTACCACCAGCTCGAACACAGCGCTGCGACGAGACAGCTCTCACATAATTGCGTTTTTCAGCACCAAGAAATACATCTTTGAATTGGTTCATCCCCGCATTAGTAAATAACAACGTCGGGTCATTGTTAGGTACTAATGAAGAACTAGAAACGATTTGATGTCCGTTTTTTGCGAAATAGTCTAGAAAGGCGCCGCGAATTTCGGCGGTTGTCATACTCATTTACAGTCCTGAAAATATAAAATTTAGTTGGGTTAAAAGACAGACTAAGCAGCGAGGTAACTCTGCTTGTATCGCCCTACAGTAACATGTTTGCGAGGGTCTTGTTAAGGGCTTAATTTATGACTTTAAGCCCCCCATTGCATAGTGTATTAGTTCAGCAGAAAAGCCCCGTTGCAGCATAAAAACGGTAGTACTTTTGATAGTCCTGAGGATCACTTAATTGATTCAGCCCTTTTTTCTTCGCTAAGACCATTACGGCATGTTCGAACCAATCAACATCCAAACCTGACAATACGCGATTAACAATGCCCTGTTCAATTTGATGACTAACTCATGACGACTGTGTTCTCTTCTGGCTAAGAGCCGAGTAATGGTATACTTTATTTCCTTATACTCTTCATTCTTGTTCATGAAAGTAAACCAACTTTTGACCGAGATTTGGGATTTCTAATTTGAAAAACAAATTAAGCTATACCTTTGTTAATAGTATCGAACAAATTGGTCCAGTGTTGTGGCAAGAGTTTACCTTAACCACTAACCCCTTTTGCCAGTATGAATTTCTCCACGCCTTAGAAACCTCAGAATCAGTAGGAGCAGATACTGGCTGGTCACCCTTGCATTTAGTTATTTATCAAAACAACCACGTTATTTGTCTGGTGCCACTATACAAAAAATTCCACAGCTATGGAGAGTATGTGTTTGATTTTGCATGGGCGAATACCTACAAGCAATACGGCTTAACGTACTATCCCAAATTAGTCAGCGCCATTCCGTTTACCCCTGTTACTGGCCCCAGAATAATGCATAAACCAGACTGCGAACTAGCTGAAGTGACAAAACTGGTGTGCCGCGTCATCAATGAAAAAATGCAGCTGGATGGCTTATCCTCGATGCATTGGCTGTTTGTGGATCTCATGACCAACAAGGCCTTGCAAACCCAAAAACAGATGGCTAGATATACGGTTCAGTTTCAGTGGTTTAATCGCAGTTATCTAGATTTTGACAGTTTCTTAGCGACAATGAACTCTAGAAAACGCAAGAGCATCCGCGCAGAACGCAATAAAGTAGCGCAAGCTGGGATCACAATTGAGCGCCTGACAGGAGACAAATTAAACGCAGAAAATATGGACTTTTTCTATCATTGTTATCAACAAACCTATTTAAAACGTAGCGGCCACACGGGGTATCTCACCCAAGCTTTTTTTAGCACTTTGTTTACTACAATGCATTCTAACTTAATGCTAGTTGAGGCTAGACGGGGCGATGAGCCTATTGCGAGTACCTTATTTTTTTATGATGACAATCAATTGTATGGTCGCTACTGGGGCGCCATCGAAGAGGTATCGCAACTGCATTTTGAATGTTGTTATTATCAAGGTATTGAATTTTGCATTGAACGAGGTTTAGCTGAATTTAATCCTGGAACACAGGGAGAGCATAAAATTTTACGTGGTTTTGAACCCATCTATTGTTATTCAAACCATCAATTAAAAGAACAGGCTTTTCATGATGCTGTTGGCCGTTTTATCGAAGAAGAGACCACTCGAATCGAACAATACAAACTAAATGCCACAGCACTGCTACCGTTCAAGAAGCGTGAATAAACATTATTTAGGCAAGCTTTAATGTTTTTGCCACACCAAGCATAGGTTATTGGCAGGCATGTCAATTAACTCCACTAAGCGCAATCCTTGCCCCCAGTAGCGTAATTCACTGATATCACGGATCCCGCCATAACCGTTAGACTTTAACTGCAAGTCAAAATCGGCATTGCTTTGCGCGTTAAACTGCCCGTCTTGAGTAAAGGGCCCGTACTGACAAAATATGCCGCCCGAGGGCAAATTCTTCGCAATTAGGCCCATCATTAACTTACATTCATGCTTTTGCATGATATGTGCAGTATTCGCACTAAACACACTTTGAACACCTATCCCAGGCCAAGGGTCTTGACCGACTACAAAGGATATAGGCGCATGAATGTTCGCTTGGGGATAAGCAGCTATCCATTGATTAATCCCCTTGTGATTATTTAAAGCGTCACTCATTTGCCAACTAAGATGAGGGAGATGTGCAGCAAAGTGCACACCGTGCTGGCCTGTTCCAGAACCAATTTCTAAGATCTTAGTCGAGTGTGTAAAATAGCGTTTAAGCACCTCTAGTATGGGGCCTTTGTTATTTTCACACGCTTGACTAAAAGGCTTACTCATTCGTTCTTCCTTGTTATTAAAGTTGCAAATTCGGTGCGAGCCATTTGTGCGCTTCTTCGACAGACCAGCCTTTGCGGCTTGCGTAATCGTGTAACTGATCATTTTGAATTTGCGCGACTGCAAAATAGCGACTTTCAGGATGCGAGAAATAAAACCCAGAAACCGACGCGCCTGGCCACATAGCGTAACTTTCTGTCAGCTTCATGCCGGTGTGTTTTTCGACATCAAGCAAATCCCAAATAAGCTGTTTCTCAGTATGTTCAGGGCAAGCGGCATATCCTGGAGCAGGACGAATACCTTGATATTTTTCTCGAATCAGTTCGTCATTACTCAACTGCTCGTGCGGCGTAAATCCCCATATTTCTTTACGCACCTGCTCATGCAAATATTCAGCAAAAGCCTCTGCTAAACGGTCAGCAAGGGCTTTGACCATGATACCGTTATAGTCATCACCATCATCAATATAATGCTGAGCCAATTCATCTTCGCCCACACCTGCTGTCACCGCAAACGCCCCTAAGTAGTCCGCTTTAGCAGTGCTTTTTGGCGCAATAAAATCACTCAAACAGTAATTTGGACCGTTCGGCTTTTGGGTTTGTTGGCGCAAATGATGGGCGATAAATTGCGGGCTGACGCGCTGCTCATTTTGATACACCTCGATATCGTCACCAACACTATTGGCTGGGAAAATCCCCATCACGCCCTTCGCTTGTAACAGTTTATTGGCACACAGTTCGTTGAGCATGGCCTGGGCATCAGCAAATAATGCCTTTGCTTCTGTGCCCACCACTTCATCTTCTAAAATGCGTGGGTACTTACCGGCTAATGACCACGTTAAGAAAAAGGGCGTCCAATCGATATAATCTCGTAATATATCAAGCCCAACCGATACAGTTTTAACACCAAGCTCATTTGGCTTAGGCGGCTGATAACTAGCCCAGTCAAAAGTGAAGGCATTGGCTCTTGCTTGCTCTAACGTTACCGGCTTAGTGCGTGGCTTTTTCTTGGCGTGCTGTTCTCTGACATTTTCATATTCAGCGCTGAGCTGTGCGGCAAATATGGCACGATTATCTGCCGCAATTAATCGCTGACACACGCCAACTGCACGACTCGCGTTAGGTACGTATACAACGGGATGTTGATAATGCTGTTCGATTTTAACCGCAGTATGGGCTTTAGAGGTGGTTGCCCCGCCAATCAACAAGGGTAAATCAAAATTGAGCCGCTGCATTTCTTTTGCGACATGCACCATTTCATCTAGGGAAGGCGTGATCAAACCAGACAAGCCTATCATGTCGACGTTTTCGTCTTTGGCCACTTGGAGTATTTTGGCGCAAGGCACCATGACGCCTAAATCAATAATTTCAAAGTTATTACACTGCAGGACCACACCAACAATGTTCTTGCCAATATCGTGTACATCGCCTTTCACGGTAGCTAAAAGTATTTTACCGTTACTGCTGCCTTGGTCTTTTTCAAGTTCAATATAGGGGTTAAGGTAAGCAACCGCTTTTTTCATTACCCGAGCAGATTTTACCACCTGCGGTAAAAACATCTTACCTTCACCAAATAAATCGCCGACTACATTCATACCGTCCATTAACGGCCCTTCAATGACATGCAAGGGTTTTTCGGCTTCAAGTCTGGCGGCTTCAGTATCTTCTTCAATAAAGTCCATGATGCCGCGCACTAACGCATATTCGAGACGTTTATTAACCGGCAACTGGCGCCATTCTAGATTTTCTTTTTCTTGGACTTTGCCGCCACCTTGGTATTTGGGCGCTAATTCTAATAGACGATCTGTCGCATCAGGGTGACGATTTAAAATAACGTCTTCGACAGCATCTCTGAGCTCAAGTG
This sequence comes from Flavobacterium sp. W21_SRS_FM6, assembly GCF_052119645.1. NCBI lineage: Bacteria > Pseudomonadati > Bacteroidota > Flavobacteriia > Flavobacteriales > Flavobacteriaceae > Flavobacterium > Flavobacterium sp. W21_SRS_FM6. Next base: position 43,995 of record NZ_JBGQOM010000017.1, on the reverse strand, counting down.
GAATTTGGTCATACACCTCCAGTTGCCCAGCATTAACAATGCCCATGTCCATTCCCGCTTTAATCGCATGAAACAGAAAGACCGAATGCATGGCCTCACGCACTGGATTATTGCCACGAAATGAAAACGATACGTTCGACAAACCACCAGAAATATGAGCATGGGGCAAGTGCTGACGAATGCGGCGCGTAGCGTTGATAAAATCTAAGGCATAGTTATTGTGCTCTTCAATGCCCGTGGCCACCGCAAAAATATTGGGGTCAAAAATAATGTCCTGAGGCGGAAAACCGATTTTTTCAGTCAGTAACTTGTAACTACGTTCACAGATCTCAAACTTGCGATCCTCGGTGTCAGCCTGGCCGACTTCATCAAAAGCCATAACAACAGTGGCGGCACCGTAGCGCTTTATCAATTTAGCTTGGTGTAAAAAGTTTTCTTCACCTTCTTTTAAGCTGATGGAGTTAACAATCGACTTGCCTTGCACACATTTTAAACCTGCTTCGATAATCGACCATTTTGACGAGTCAATCATGATCGGCACCCGAGAAATATCAGGCTCAGAAGCGATTAAATTGAGAAAGCGCACCATAGCAGCTTCAGAATCAAGCATGGCTTCATCCATGTTGATATCAATGATTTGAGCCCCATTTTCAACTTGCTGGCGAGCAACATCTAGGGCCTTCTCATAGTCGCCCTCAAGTATGAGGCGTTTAAACATGGCTGAGCCGGTAACGTTAGTACGTTCACCTACATTAATAAATACGCTAGCTGAGCTTTTTTCTAGGTTTATTTCTTTTTCAATATCTTTCATTTATACGGCCTAATGGACAAAGGGTTCGAGGCCAGATAAACGCATTTTAACTGGATGTTTAATCATTTTTCTCGGCGCTTTACCGGCAGTCACTGCCACCATGGCGGCAATATGCTCGGGGGTACTGCCACAGCAGCCACCAACAATATTCAGTAACCCTGCCTCAGCCCACTCTTTGATATGTGTCGCCATTTCGTCACTTTCCATATCGTATTCACCAAACTCATTCGGCAAACCAGCATTGGGGTGAGCAGACACTAAACAGTCAGAAATGGTGGCGATTTCATCCACGTATTGACGCAACAAATCTGGCCCTAATGCACAATTTAAGCCCATAGAAAAAGGATTAACATGGCACATCGAATAATAAAAGGCTTCGGCAGTCTGGCCTGACAAAGTACGGCCTGAGGCATCAGTAATGGTGCCTGAAATCATGATCGGCAAACGTTGCTCACGTTGTTCAAACACGGTTTCAACTGCAAATGCTGCCGCTTTCGCATTCAGCGTATCGAAAATAGTTTCGATCAAAATCAAATCACAGCCCCCATCCATCAAGGCATGAGTCGCTTCAACGTAGGCTTCGACTAATTCATCAAAGGTCACATTACGCTTACCAGGATCGTTCACATCAGGAGAAATAGAGGCAGTTCGACTTGTTGGACCCAGTACCCCAGCCACAAAACGGGGTTTTTCAGGGGTTCGCTGCGTATATTCATCAGCCGCTTTACGGGCTAATTTAGCCGACTCATAGTTAATCTCTTTGGCTAAGGATTCCATGTGATAATCAGCCATCGAGATAGTGGTAGAGTTGAAAGTATTGGTTTCAATAATGTCAGCGCCAGCCGCCAAATAAGCACAATGAATATCATAGATAATATGCGGCTGAGTGATGCTCAACAAATCGTTATTACCTTTTATATCAGACTGCCAATCAGCAAATCGCTCTCCGCGATAATCCGCCTCTTCTAATTTATGTTTTTGGATCATGGTACCCATGGCGCCATCCAAAATCAGAATACGCTGTTTTGCAGCATCCTGTAAAAGTTGTTCTTTGTTAGATTGACTCAACACGTTTCCTCAATAACTCTTTATTAACTAGGTACTTAACGATAATTTTAACGGGACAAACTGTCTAAATCGTAGGGCGTAGTTTGATAGACATAGTAGTTTAACCAATTTGTGAACAATAAGCTGCCATGAGCGCGCCATTTCACCATAGGTGGTTTTGACGGATCATCGTCTGGAAAATAGTTTACTGGTATTTTAGGCGCTAAATTCGCAGCAAGGTCTCGATGATACTCTTGGCTTAAACTCTCAGGATCATATTCGGGATGTCCCGTAACAAACACCAAACGCTTGTCTTGCGATGCCACAATATGGGCTCCGGTTTTAGCAGAACTTGCTAACACACTGAGCTCTGGAATACTTTGATACACCTCAATTGGAATTTCTCCATAACGAGATTGTGGCGCATAAAACACCGGATCGAAACCGCGCAGTAATTCGTCATGTTCATTTTGCACTTCAATAGGATAAACCCCACTGAGCTTTTCATCTTTGAGTACGCGATTTTTGCCAAAATAATGATAAATGGCTGCGTGTGCCGCCCAACAAGAAAATAAGGTTGATTGCACATGTCTGCGTGCCCAGTCCATGACTACGGTCATTTTTTCCCAATATTTTACGTCTTGATAAGCAAGATGGGCCAGCGGCGCACCAGTAACGATTAAACCGTCGTATTTTTTATTAGCTATCTCGTCAAACTCACGATAAAAAGCATCCATGTGGGCCTTAGGCGTATTTTTAGGCGCCTGATTATCGATGCGGATCAAGTCCACATTAACTTGTAAGGGGGTGTTGGATAGCAAACGCAAAAACTGCTCTTCGGTTTCCATTTTATTGGGCATCAGATTTAAAATACCCACTTCCATCGGTCGTATATCTTGGGTCGCTGCACGCTCAGAATCCATCACAAAGATATTTTCACGACTCAACACGTTTTGTGCAGGCAAATTACTCGGGATACGAATAGGCATAAAGACTCCAAGGAAGCAAAAGAGGGTAGCAAATCTCGCTCAATCTAGGCAAAAAGTCAACATCTTTACGTCTAGACGTCTAAACATCTTGAACTAAAAATCACGCTTTGCTTATTTTGGCAACGTTGTTGCTGACTGTGGCATGCGATTAAAATGAATAAACGAGTTCTTAGCTTTGTTATTTGTTTTGGTAAGTAAATATTACCTCACTGAGTTTGGGTGGTTTATTATTAATCATTTCAATAACTTAACCAGAACCACCACGTTTTTAAGGGCTATTTACCCCATCCCGTCCTCCTGTTACTCTGAGCATTAAAACGAAAAGCAAACAGGGATTTTACGATGCTCAATATTGTCAACATTACTAAAACCTATGCCAATGGTGTGAAAGCGCTTAATGGTGTCAACCTCGCTATTCCTAAAGGCATGTTTGGCTTGTTAGGGCCAAATGGCGCAGGCAAGTCTAGCCTGATGCGCACAATAGCAACACTACAACAACCAGATAGCGGAGCGTTGACCTTCGACAATATTGATGTATTAACTCAGCCAAATGAGCTACGGCAACGCCTTGGCTATTTGCCTCAGGACTTCGGTGTTTACCCGCGTATTAGTGCTTATGATTTACTTGACCATTTAGCCATATTAAAAGGCATGAGTAACAGCGCGCTGCGCCGAGAAGCAGTAGATGGTTTGCTTGCTCACGTTAATTTATTTCAACATCGCAAAAAAGCCGTAAGTGGTTTTTCAGGTGGTATGCGTCAGCGCTTTGGAATTGCCCAAGCGTTGTTAGGCGACCCCGATTTGTTAATTGTAGATGAACCCACCGCTGGGCTTGATCCTGAGGAGCGAAACCGTTTTCACAATCTACTGGTGAGTTTGGGTGAACAAAAAGTGGTGATCTTATCCACTCATATTGTTGATGATGTATCAGAGCTTTGCCCAAGGATGGCAGTTTTAGGTAATGGCCAAATATTATTAGAAGGCAATCCATTAGACGTCACTGCGAAGCTCAACGGACAGATTTGGCGTAAGGTGGTATCCCTTGACGAAGCCACTGAACTTGAAAGCCAGTTGCCGGTGATATCAAAACGCTTATTTGCCGGAAAAACCGTACTAAATGTAGTGGCTAATGAGGCTCCCGAGGGTTTTGAAAGTACACCTGCCACCTTAGAAGATGTGTACTTTTCCACCTTACATCGCTCTCGTTCTGCCAACGTCGCATAGGGAGCCACTCATGTTATTTTCAATGCTTAAATTTGAGTGGCGGTACTTTGTACGTCAACCTTCGTTTATCGTCACCTGTTTGGTGTTCTTTTTATTGCCCTTTTTAGCCATGGTGGTTGATCAGGTCCAAATCGGCTCTGGCGGTAATGTGCTGTTTAACAGCCCCTATGCTGTTACCCAAAGTATCTTGATCTTAGGGGTATTTGGGATGTTTATGGTGGTTAATTTTGTTTCCAATACTGCCACTCGCAATGACATCACCTTGATGTCTGAAATTATATCCACTAAACCGATCAAGCCCTTGCCTTATAACTTAGGGCGGTTTTTAGGGGCTTATTTAATCTGTTTAGCAGTGTTTGCCATGGTGCCACTTGGCCTATTTTTTGGCAGTATCATGCCCTGGTTAGATGCTGAACGATTGGGCTCAAATAGCGTTGGCCTTTATTTAGCACCGTTTGCGATATTTTCAGCCACCACACTTTTTGTATTGGCAAGTTTGTTTTATGCCGTTGCCCAACAAACCAAAAGCACCATGTCAGTTTATTTAGCTGCCCTGGGTTTATTTATCGCTTATGTGATTGCCGGTCAAGTGTTTGACGAACCTGACCAGCGCTCTATTCGTGCTCTTATAGACCCCTTTGGTTTAAACACCTTCGGTGAATATTCCCGCTATTGGACGGCTTTCGAGAAGAATAGCTTACTGCCAGCGTTTGACGGCTTTGTCTTGCAAAACCGTTTACTGTGGATAGGTATTGGTGCGACACTATTAATAGTGGGCGGCGGACTATTCAAACCTTTCAAACTCCCACAAACTAAAACCAAAAAAGCCGGCAAAGTCAGCGCAACAGAAATTGCAGTACTTAACCAAAACTTTCGCCACAAAAGCGTGGGGGGCAATAACCTAGGACAGTTTTTAACGCGTACTGTTTTTGAAATAAAACAGGTGTTTTTCAGCCCTGCATTTCTTATCCTGTTGTTGTTTTCAGGCTTTCAACTTATCGCTAACTTTTTCCAAATATCAGGCATGTATGGCACCCCCAACTGGCCTCTGACTCAAACGTTAGTGAGTTTAATTACCGGCTCGTTTTCTTTGATGCTGATTATTGTGATCACCTATTACAGTGCCGAAATTGTATGGCGCGAGCGAACCGTAGGAATGGGTGATATTGTCGACAGCATGCCTGTCAATAACCTCACGTTTTGGTTATCAAAATTAATCGCGGTTATTTTAGTGATTTTGTCGTTGTTTTTGTTTGGCGCGGTCTGCGCGATTGCCAATCAAATTCTGCATGGCTACGGTCATATTGAGCTGGGGCAATATATCGTAAGCTTACTGTATTTTAATGCCCTGCCCTTTTGTTTATTAGCGGTATTGGCTTTTTTCTTTCAAGCTCTAAGTCCCAATAAATACGTAGGCATGTTGCTATTTGTCGGCTATTTCTTTGTCACCTTGGCCTTTAGCCAATTAGGCATAGAACACAACATGTTTAATTTTGGTGAAGCCCCCTTACTGCAGTACTCAGATTTAAATGGCTATGGCTGGTTTTTACAAACTCAGCAGTGGTTCATGCTGTACTGGACTGCTTTGGCAGTTGTGCTTGGTGTACTGAGCTTTGGACTATGGCAACGGGGACCAAGCAATAGTCTGAAACAACGCTTTAGCCAATTAAGCTATCAACTGGGCAAACCAGGCCGAGCCGTTGGGATCAGTGCTTTGTTCATATTCATCGCATGTGGTGGGTGGATACACTACAACACCAAGGTTGTTAATCACTTCGTCACCAGTGATGATAGCTTAGACATACGGGCTGATTATGAAAAAACCTACGGCAAATATGAACTAGCTGCTATTCCAAGCATAACTACCGTAGATGCAAGCGTGGATATCTTTCCAGAGCTGCGCCGCATTGAGGCCAAAGCAGCGATTAAACTTAGCAACCACAGTGACGAAGCAATATCACGCTTTTTGGTTAACTTACCTGAGCATAGCCGAGATGAAAAAGTCATTATCGACGGTGGCACGCTGCAAGAAGTTAACGAAAAATTCAACACCGCGTGGTTTGAATTTACTCAGCCCTTGCAACCAGGTGAAGAACGCGCCGGAGAATTAAGTGTGGTGCGTGAACATCATGGCTTTAAGAATTCATCAGAAGACCCTACTCTGGTAAAAAACGGAACCTTTATTGATAATTTTGCTTTGTTTCCTAGCTTTGGCTTTCGCTCAGACGCCCGGATCAACGATCGACACGAAAGGCGTAAGCGGGATCTCGAGCCCCTAAAACGTGCCTACGACTTAGAAGACAGCAGCCACTACCAAGAAAGCTTTTTTGGTCCTGGCGTCGAGTTTATTGATTTCAGTGCAACCCTATCCACCAGCGCCGATCAATTTGCTATTGCGCCTGGGTATTTGAAAAAAGAGTGGCAAGATAAGGGCCGCAACTATTTTCGCTATGAAATGGATGCGCCAATGGTTAACTTTTTTAGCATTATGTCAGCTAAGCTAGAAAGTAAAAAAGAGCGATACAAAGGCGTTGATATCGAAGTTTACTACCATGCAAGTCATGCTTGGAACATCGATAGAATGATTGAATCCAGTAAAGATTCGCTCGATTATTTCCAGGCGGCGTTTGGCCCTTATCAACACAAGCAATTACGTATTATCGAGTTTCCAGGTTATCGCGGTTTCGCGCAAAGTTTTGCTAACACCGTTCCCTATTCTGAGGACATTGGCTTTACCAGCGACTTGCGGGATCCAAAAGACATTGATCCGGTTTATTATGTGACTGCCCATGAAGTGGCACATCAATGGTGGGGCCATCAACTCAATGCTGCTAATGTGCAAGGTAGTGCGATTTTGTCAGAGACTTTGTCGCAATACAGTGCATTGATGGTGATGAAGCAGAAATACGGTGAAACCCGCTTACGCCAGTTTTTAACCTACGAGCTCGATCGATATTTACGTGGCCGTGCCACTGAACCACTAGAAGAAATGCCTTTAATGCGCTCAGAAAATCAACAGTACATCCACTATCAAAAGGGCTCTATTGTAATGATGGCGCTGGAGCATAAATTGGGCGAAGCATACATCAATTCAGCCCTGAGTCAGTTACTTGCTGAGTTTAAATTCAGAACTGATCTTTATCCCACTACCCTAGATTTACTGCGTTATTTAAATGCCGACGCAAGTGCTGAGCAACAAAGTGTGATTCAGGAACTATTTGCGCAAATCACTATTTATGATCTGCGGGCCAATCAAGTAGCCGTTGAAACCTTGGCTGACGGAAGATTCAAGGTCACACTGACGGTTTCAGCTACGCAGTTTAGCGCTGACGGCAAAGGTCAAGAGACTGAGCAAGACTTTGATCAAGAAGTGGAGATTGCTCTTTTTAGTCATAATCCCAATGATTATAGTGTTGAGAATGAAGTAATTCATGCACACACTCAGCGTATAAAAAGTGGCGAAACCATCATTGAAATGACCGTCGATACCTTACCGACCTACGCGGGGATTGATCCTTTTGTTCGGTTTATTGATCGCGATACAGGCAATAATATTATTAAACTTTAACCACCTAATATTACCCCTCACTTTGTAATAACGTGAGGGGTAATAGCTCAAACAAGTAAAGTACCAATGAATCACTGTTATATTGGCTGCCCTATTTGGACCCACCCATCTTGGTTTGGCCATATTTACCCCACAAAATCAGCACAAGCCAATTCATTAGTCGCGTACAGTCAGTACTTTAACAGTGTAGAAGGGAATAGTAGTTTTTATCATTTACCGGATGTCGTCACCTTAGCAAGATGGGCAAAGTCAGTACCCCAAAATTTTAAGTTTACCTTAAAATTTCCAAGTACTATTAGCCATCAAGGAAACTTAAGCCAGAGTCATAAGTTAGTCGAGCAGGCCTTGATTCACTTTAGCGTGTTAAAAGATAAACTTGGCTCACTGATGTTGCAATTACCTGCAAGTTTTAACCCTGCGTCGCTTGATGCCCTTGCGTCTTTTTTGGCTGTGATCCCAACACAATTTAAGATTGCTGTTGAAGTCAGACATCCGGATTTTTTTGCCAAAGGTGACAGTGAACGCCATCTAAACCAGCTATTACAAGGCTTTAATGCTGACCGGATCATTATGGACACCCGGGCACTTTTTGCCTGTAATACTCACGCTCTCAACGCCAAGCAAGCTAGTTTAATCCGTGAGGTACAAGAAAAAAAACCGCGTCTACCCACCCATGTTGTGGCGACAGGTCAGCGGCCGATTGTGCGCTTTGTTGGCGGGGTAGATATTGAACAGTCTAAACCTTTCTATCAACCTTGGTTACACAAACTCAAACAATGGCTAGACGAAGGCAAATCTCCGAGCTTATTTTTTCATATGCCCGATAACCAAGATGCCCCCTGGTTAGCTGAAGCATTTATCCACGATTTTAATAGGCTCTTTCCTCAGCAGCCCTTAAAGCGTTTTTCTTTGCCTCCGAGGTTTCGACAGCAACAAGGCATGTTTGACTGAATAGCGGTCTAGGCTTAACAAAAAAGCCGATGTGGTAGCACCACAGCGGCTTTATTTTTTCATTAGCATTTTGCGACGTTCAACACACCTCGCTTGATATTTGGTGTCTACTATTATCTAAACAGGACTTTTTCCTGTTTAAACCAGTACACACAAAATGCTATCAAAGCGCCGGCAATAAGTACCGTCGAGCCAAAAATAGCGATTAATTGAAAATAGTCCATGGTGCCTTTTACTAACTCTTTCATCGCAAGTGCAACATTAGTTAAAGGCACCCATGCCCATCCACCCTTGAGTTCTACTCCAGGTAGCAAGGCTAAAATAACCGGAATAATCACAAAGATGACTAACGGCCCCATATAACTTTGTGCTTCTTTAAAACTTTTGGCGTAAATCGAAATACTTAACAGTACCGCCGCAAAAATAGCGACGACAGGTACTAACATTAAAAAGATTAAAATAAAGTCCAGTACACCAATTTGGCCCATAAAATCAGCGACAAACTTAACGGCCATGCCTTGACTCAGGACCAAGCCCCAGCCTGCCATACTCACCACGGTTATCAGCGCTGTCATGGTACCGGCAAAGGCAATAGTGAAAAATTTACCAAAGACTATTTTGTTACGATCAATTGGCGAAATTAACAAGGTTTCTAAGGTGCCGCGTTCTTTTTCACCCGCGCCGATATCGGTAGCAGGAAACATCGCACCTTGCAGACACAAAATAAATAATAAATACGGCAACATACCGCCAATCTTTTCGCCCCAATTTTCTCTGTCATCTGCCGTATTGACTTTTTCTAAAACGATGGGTTCAAGTAAGGCTTGTTGTTGACTCGCTTCAAGACCAAGAGTCGAAAACGCTTCAAGCTGGAAACGATCAGATTGCTCTTTTACAATTTCATTGACTCGCTTATATACCAAATTCAACCCTGCATCATTTAAATACAGTTGAATCGTAGATTGGCCTGCTGACAACACATCAGAATTATAGGAATTGGGAATAATCAGCACAAAATCGATAGTTTCATTGCGAATTAAAGTGGCGTAGTCGGTTTCTGCGCCAATATCAACCAACTCAAATTTATCAGGTTGCTGCAGGTGCTCAACAATAACCGGGGCATATTCAGCGCCTACCATGGCATATTTAAGTACCTTGGTTTCTGCTTTTTCGATGGCTTGTTTGGTTACAAAGGCCACACCACCAAAAATCAGCGGAAAAATTAACAGAGGCAAGGCAATCATAAAAAACAAGGTTTTCTTATCTCGTAACAACTCTTTTAGCTCTTTTAAAAATACTAACCACATAATTCTCTCCTTAAACCTGTGCGGTGCTTTGGCTGATGCTTGCCATAAATGCCTGATGTAATGATCCGTCTGCCAATGCTCTAAACGCTGCGGTTTCACCATCAAACATCGTGCGACCTTTGTCGATAACCACCACTTTGTCACACAGTTCATCAACTTCATCTAAATGATGGGTTGAAAAAATAACAGGGGTACCTTGCGCTTTTAATCGTCTTATAAATTCAAGTACCGTCTGCGTTGCCATAATGTCGAGCCCAGTAGTGGGCTCATCAAGAATTACCACTTCAGGTTCATGCACCACCGCTCTAGCAATCGCCGTTTTTTGTTTCATCCCGGTAGAAAAGTTTTCGCACCGTCTGTCTAAAAAGCTATGTAAATCGAGTAAATCCGCTAATTCTTCAATACGCTGTGCTGTTTTACTGGCTGACAGACCGTGCAACTGCCCAAAATATTCGATGTTTTCACGACCAGTCAATCGACCATATAAGCCCGTTGAACCCGATAAAAAACCAATTTTTTGTCGAGCCAATAAGGGGGTAGTTAAGACATTGATGCCATTAATAGCCAAACTTCCTGAGTCGGGTTTCAATGCAGTCGATAGCATGCGTAAGGTCGTGGTTTTACCGGCACCATTAGGCCCAAGCAAGCCCAGTACTTGGCCTTTTTCACATTTAAACGATACATCAAGTACCGAATGGAAAAAGCGACCAACGAGACGGGGATCTTTCTTTTCTTGTTCACTGAGCTTTTTGGGATTTTCTATTTTGAATTTTTTAGCCAAATTTTTTATTTCTATCATTCCATTTTCCCTGTTGAGGTAATCGACTTTCTATAGTCAGCGACAGATTGAATTTATTACTCACGAAAGTAAAATAATCTATGTAACAATAATCCTATCCTAATGACTAGCTGTGTTTAAGTAGTAAATAAACGTCAATACGATGTTTTTAATAACAATGAGAATAACAAATGGAATCTGTGAATAATCCTTTTCAAGCTTGCTTTAATATTTTGCTGAAACCCAATGGCGTATTTGCCAAGGTACGTATGACCCATAACTGGTCATGGATCCCATTTTTACTGATAATGAGCGTTGCGGTTTTACCCGAGCTTTATTATTTCTCGACCGTTGATATCGATTGGTATCGTGAGTTGATGGTACAAACTACCGCGGCCAATATCAGCCCTAGCGAACAAAATGTCATTAGGCAGAGTTTAAACAAAGAAGTCTTATTGTGGAGCGGGACGTTTGGCGCGGCGTTATCCCTGATTATTGCTAACGTGATATTGGCCTTGTACCTCAATTTTTGTGCGAAAGCGGATGAAGAATGTGTAGAAGGATTTACCGACTGGTATGGCTTTTGTTGGTGGGTAAGTTTGCCCACCATATTTGTGAGCATATTGGGCTTATTGGCAATAGCACTAAGTGAGAGTAATCAGATTTTGCCAACTGCGGTGCACCCCACTTCCATCGCTTATTTTCTATCAATTGAGATGAGCTCTGCGTGGTACGGTTTATGTCAGTCAATTCGCATAGAGCATTTCTGGTATATGTATTTAACCACGGTAGGTTTAGCGCAGTGGACACAACTATCAAAGCAGCGCATCACCGTGATAGCAATCGCCCCTTACGCCATTATTTGGGGGATTTGGTTACTTACCATGATATTTTAAGCGCGGCCTAAAATAGTCGTTGTTGTCATAGTAGCGTGGATCTTCGCTTGCCTCTGTCACGTCAGGAATACCTAAAAGTGGCAGAGGAAACAAACCATTTTTCTGAGCAAATACATTCTCATCTGTGATTTTTTTACACAATAGCTGGTCTGTTAGAGCCAGCTGTTCAAATCCTGACAAATCACCAAAACCAGACGGCACTTCAACACTCAACCATTTTCCGGTAAGACCAATAAAAGGTTGCAATAGCATTTCTAAATTGGCGTGCCCAAACATAAAGCTATGAATAGTAGCGCCCCACTGCCGGCGATTATCAACAAACACCTGCCGCCATTCGTGTTGCCGCAATAGCTCAGGCATGCGTCCTTGTATTGCGTTTTCATGCTGACCGCACTCAATCGCTAAGACAACACCACATTCATCAAAATGCGTTAACTTATTGCGTCTGTGGCTACGCGGATGCAAACCAAATTGGGTGATATCCTCCATGTGCAACTGATTAAGCAAGCATTTAGTCTGAGGAAACTGAAGCCAAATCAGGCCATTAAAAAAGTCATGCCAGTTGTCGGGCCGAGTGGGTATGCGGTGGTGGTTGAAAATGTATTGCTCGTAATAGTCTTCGTTATTACCCAATTGTGACTGGCAGATAAAATCAGGGCTATGATTAACATCAGCCTTTGATTGCCGTTTCAGTCGATTGAGTCCTGCAGCGTTTGGCCATGTAGTAAATTGGGCAAAATCAAACAACTCGCTTAATTTTTTAAAGGGTAAAGATGATTGGTGGGAAGAAAAAGGCGCCAGCCAGTTTGAATTCATAGCGTAAATAAACTGTTTAAGTCATTAGATAGAAGGCTTTATAATGAGATGTCATTATAACTACAAGAGTAAACTATGAAACTTTACGACAAAACGCCTCTTTTGGGCATAGTAGCGGTGCTACTTGCTGCAGGGTGTTCAAAGCAAGCGACGACCGTCACTGAACAAACCGACAACTTCATCGCGGTATACGAAAGCATCAACAGCGACGATATCAAAACCCACATAAAAACCTTAGCTTCTGATGAGTTTGAAGGGCGCTCCCCCACCAGCAAAGGTGAAAAATTAACCTTAGACTATTTAAGCGCTGAACTGAAAGCTATGGGTTTACAACCCGGTAACGGCGACAGCTACTTACAAGCCGTTGAATTAGTCGAAATCACCGCTAAACCTGACATGAACTTACACATTGGCGACAAGCAATTTGCTTATAAACAAGATATGGTGGTGTCCTCTAAACGTGAAAAAAACACGGTTGAGCTGAAAGACTCTGAATTGGTCTTTGTCGGATATGGGGTTAACGCACCAGAATATGGATGGAATGACTACGAAGGTATTGATGTAAGCGGTAAAACCGTTGTGATCCTCGTGAATGACCCCGGCTTTGAAAATCCAGAGAGTGGTAAATTCCAAGGTCTTACCATGACCTATTATGGTCGCTGGACTTATAAATATGAAGAAGCCAGTCGTCAAGGCGCCGCAGCAGCACTTATCGTTCATGAATCAGCACCCGCGTCCTACGGATGGTCGGTGGTCGCAAACAGTTGGAGCGGCGCGCAATACGGACTTGTTACTCAAGATGCCAATGCAAGCCGAGTGGCCGTCGAGGGCTGGCTGAGCGTTGAGGCGGCGCAGAAAGTGTTTGCTGACGCAGGGCTTGATTTTAGCCAACAAAAAGCCTTGGCCATCCAAGGCCCTTACCATAAAGCGCTGGCACTTAACGCCTCGGTGACCATCGAAAACACTTTAAAAAAATCCACCAGTTATAACGTACTGGCCACATTACCTGGCTCAGTCAGCCCAGAAGAACATATTATTTATAGTGCTCACTGGGATCATTTGGGCAAAGACAGCAGTAAAGAAGGTGATCAAATCTATAACGGTGCCCACGATAATGCCACCGGTGTAGCGGCAAACTTAGCACTAGCCAAGGCTTACTCCTCTTTGTCGATTAAACCCAAACGCTCTATTAGCTTTTTGTTTGTCACTGCTGAAGAACAAGGATTATTGGGCTCAAAATATTATGCTGAACACCCCATTATCCCGCTGAATAAGACGGTTGCTAACCTGAACATGGACGCCCTAAGCGTATTAGGTCGTACCAAAGACGTGGCCGTAGTAGGAATGGGAAAATCAGAACTTGAAAATTATTTGTCTAAAGCTGCCCTGCGTCAGAATCGAAGGTTAGTGGAAGAAAGTCGACCTGAAGCGGGCGCGTATTTTCGCTCAGACCATTTCAGTTTTGCTCAGCAAGGTGTGCCTGCTCTTTACGCCAAGGGCGGCAACGAACCTATTGACGAAGCAACCGCTAAGTATCGCAAACGTACTAATGTCATCGTGACTGGCTGTTATCACCAAGTGTGCGATCAATACCGAGAAAATTGGGATCTCAGTGGCATCGTTGAAGACAGCCAACTGCTATTTGAAGTGGGTTACTTGATTGGAAATTCTACTGACTGGCCAAAGTGGAGTCCTAGTAGTGAATTTCAACGCAATAAATAATCAGGCATGGTAAGTCACTAACAAGGTAAGGCTAGTAACCTTGCCTTGTTAGGCGCAAAATCGTTGATAAAAGCAGCAATTCACTGGCGTTATACTTTGCAATAATTAGCTAGTGTAAAAAAATTACAGTTTCCACTTGCTTTTTTCGCTCAGGCTGGCAAATTCAATGACGCGCAAGCAAGAGCAACAGCAAACTACTTCACGCGAACCGAGGGGTTCATTCAGCGTTATCCGCCAATGTAACCAGCTATATCTTCTAACCCGCAACTCAAGAGAAACTTTTTTATGTGTGGTATTTTCGGCATTCTGGGCATCAAAACTGATGTAGCAGATCTTAGAACACAAGCGTTAGAGCTTTCCAAATTGCTGCGTCATCGCGGCCCTGATTGGTCAGGTATCTGGAATAATAATAATGCCATTTTGTGTCACGAACGTTTGGCCATCGTCGACGTCGATACAGGTGCTCAACCTTTAATCAGCCGAAATAATAACCAAGTACTTGCGGTAAATGGTGAAATTTATAATCACAAAACCCTCGAGAAAAACTTAGCGACACCTTATGAGTTCAGAACCAAATCTGACTGTGAGGTTATTTTGCCTTTGTATCAGCAAAAAGGTGTCGATTTTATTGACGAACTTGAAGGTATGTTTGCCTTTGTTTTATATGATGAAGAGCAAGATGCCTACTTAATTGCCCGTGACCATATGGGAATTATTCCGCTGTATACCGGTTATGATGAACACGGTAACTTGTATGTCGCCTCTGAAATGAAAGCCCTTGTACCGGTGTGTAAAACAGTACAAGAGTTTCCACCTGGGCATTATCTGTGGAGCAAAAACGGGCAGTTAACCGAATACTACAAACGTGATTGGATGGATTACGAAAACGTTAAGAATAACCCAACTAATCTGGATGATTTAAAAGTGGCTTTTGAAAAAGCCGTTAAATCACATTTAATGTCTGATGTGCCTTACGGTGTATTATTGTCTGGTGGTTTAGATTCGTCATTGGTATCCGCCGTAGCGGCTAAATACGTCGCTAAACGGGTTGAAGACGAAGACAAGTCTGATGCTTGGTGGCCACGATTGCACTCTTTTGCTGTGGGCCTTGAAGGCGCGCCTGATCTTATCGCGGCACAAAAAGTGGCCAACATGATAGGGACTGTCCACCACGAAGTACACTTCACGGTACAAGAAGGTCTTGATGCAATTCGTGATGTCATCTATCACATTGAAACTTATGACACGACCACCATCCGAGCTTCTACGCCAATGTATTTGATGAGTCGTAAGATCAAAGCCATGGGTATTAAAATGGTACTTTCCGGTGAAGGTGCTGACGAAATCTTTGGTGGATATTTGTATTTCCACAAAGCGCCCAATGCTAAAGAATTCCATGAAGAAACGATTCGTAAACTGAAACGTTTGCATATGTTTGACTGTGCTCGTGCCAACAAATCAACCTCAGCTTGGGGTGTTGAGGGCCGTGTACCGTTTTTAGATAAAGAATTTATGGACGTGGCAATGCGCCTTAACCCGCAAGATAAGATGTGTCTTGATGGCAAAATGGAAAAATGGGTCTTACGTAAAGCCTTCGATAATAACGAATATTTACCTGCAGAAATTTTGTGGCGTCAAAAAGAGCAGTTCAGTGACGGCGTTGGTTATTCTTGGATTGATTCTTTAAAAGAATTTGTTGAAACCCAAGTGAGCGATCAACAAATGGCCTCTGCTGCTTTTCGTTTCCCGGTAAACACACCTGATACTAAAGAAGGGTATTACTATCGCACCATTTTTGAAGGTTTCTTCCCGCAAGAAACTGCAGCAAAATGCGTTCCCAGCGGCAAGTCAATTGCTTGTAGTACAGTTGAAGCCTTAGAGTGGGACGCAAGCTTTAAAGGCAATGCTGACCCTTCAGGACGCGCCATGCGTAATGTTCACTTACAAGCAAATAAATAGCTTAAACTTTAGTAGACAAAAGCCAGCGATTAAGCTGGCTTTTTTGTAGAAGCAAAAGCGGGTTTTATCTCTACGCTTACCATACATGGCCTACGGCCACGGAAATTATGCACTTTGTGCACATGGCATGCGCTGCGCCCACCGCAATCCATTGCGTTTTTCTAATGGCATCCCTGCCATCCGACCATACTTTTTCCAAACAGCCGGAAAAAGTAGGCAAAAATGGCCGCTCTCCAGCATTGCCCCTAATCCTGCGTTCCTCAATTAAAACAGGTCGTGAATACGCGTTCCCGGCGCGGAGTCACTCAAAATATATCCATATATTTTGCCCAGTTTTAATTTCCGGTACTCGGGGTGCAATGAGTCGAGAACAACACCACTTTCTTCGAAATTCTTTTGTAGGAGGTGCTTTAGTTCCGAAGCTTTTTATTCGCGGCTAAAGCCGACACCTACACAGGACTGTTCTATTTTCTTTCGAGAATCATGTGCAAGAGTTTATAAGGCAAACATTATCTGAAAATGAAGGTGTGGATTGATAAACTGCCACAAAAAGTAAAACAACATGCTGAAACTAGGCTACAAACAGCTAATCAAGACTCATAGCCAGAAGGTGAAAAAACTGATCTCCTTGGCTTTTTAGATTTTGGCCATCTTGCTCAGGTAATTTTAAACAAGTTGGAGCATTTTGAGTCCATTATTCCTTCACAACACTGGCTTAAACAGAGAATGGATGAACTTAAAAAATCGCGTAATTTCATTGCTCACAATAGAATGTTATTGTCTAGTGAATTTCAACGAATGTACATATACATTGCAGATTGGAACAGAGTTGTTGGCTTGTAATCACATAATCGGGTAGCCGTTACACTAAACGGGCATCCACCATAACTTTTTGTCGGCGAAGCCGATGCCTTTTATTTACCTCTCGACTCCAACTTACCCAATTTTGTTAGTGCCTTGTCAAATGTCCAAACAGGACGTTTCGACAAGGCGAGGCTTACATGGAAGTTACATCTCGCCGTTTTGACATCAAAGCCGGGACTTGTAGCGGATCAGAAAGTTGGTTGGAGAGCGGCCCTTTTTGCTTACTTTTTACGGCTGTTGGTAAAAAGCGAGTCAAGCCTCGGGACGAGGCTTGAAATAAGGCATGGATGCCAGTTCGCGTAGCGAATGCTTTGTGCACGAAGTGCATGCCTTAGTGGGCGCAGCACATAATCTTAAAGGCGAAGCGGCGTTGTCAGTGAAACCCAAGCCTGTAGCCGTAGTAGTTCAGTTTTATGGTCCAGCGCCGTCAGTATCGATGATCAACGTAGGTTGTTTATTTTCAAACCACAACTCTTTGCGATGTAGAGGTGTTTTAATGGGCAAATAAGTATTTTGCAACTGATGAAATGTACGCTTATTCATATTAGCTTGGTCAAAATCAGCCTGATGTTCTTCATAAAACAATTCATCAAACTTCCCGCTTTTAATCGCTTTTTCTAAACCTGTTTCAATTAATTTTGCCAACGGCACGCTATTTTTATTAACGAAATAATACATTGCCGCCGGGTAACGTAGACCGAGCTTTGGCTCTATTTCAAATTCATTGTCAGGATTATAGGTTTTTATTTCTTCAAAAATTTCAACCACTGAACGCGGGAAAAAATCACCTTGAGCGTTACCTAACATTGTAAACAAGGCGTCGTGTTCATTCGCAGTTAATACATCAAAACCGTTAGCTTGCAGTATTTTAGTATCTGGCCAATCACTGCCTTGTATGGGGTAAAGCTTCAATAAATGTTCAAAGCTCTGTATATATTTGAAACGCGAATCCATGTCTTTGCGGATTAAAAATATCCGCCAGCCAATCAAGCCTTTATAAATAGGAATACGAATGGGTAACAACTGCTCTTCTCGTTGTTCATCCGTCATACTCCACACAACATTCACTTCCCGATTATCCATCAGTCTTTTAAGCGCTTTACTTTGCGGCATGATGCGATCTGAAGCGACCAATTTAAAATTGACGCCCGTTTCCTCTAACGCTAGGGCTAATAATTTAAGGGGATAATCCGCACGCCTATCATTTTCTGACATTGGACGAGGGTAGTTAATACGCCACGATGCGGCTAAGGAGTTCGCACTAAACGCGATCAATACCAAGAAACTCAAGATTACTTTAATCATTCATTTTTCAACTCAGTGGGTAAACATGCTTCCAACTGTTTATTCTCATCATCGACAACCGTAACGATAATCTTCAATTGATCATCATCCATTTTTTGTAGGGTATAGGAGGACGACCAGCTCATAATTAGCTCATTATTGTGATTCAGCAGTTGCCAGCGCATCGTGGTAAAAAATAGGGCGTCCGATAAACGTAAGGTTTGATGAATTATAGGCTCACACTGCTCAATGCTTAAACCACTTAACTTACGCTGAAAGGACATAAAAAACTGAGTTAATTCGTCTTCTGTGTTCAGCACTCTTTTGCTGTTATCCCTTATAATAATATTGGGGATAACACAGTAACTGGCTGCGACCTCATGTTTCCCCCTGATTATAGACTCAGCAAAATTATGAAAAAACTGGGTAAGGTGGTTAAGGTCTAACACGGTTCGCTGACTACTCTATTCCAATGAATTTATGGGTCTGCAGTGATAAACGCCAATTACGTTCGATACAGATTTTTATGGCTAAGTCTGTCGCGCGCTTTTGTTGGCTAATCGGTTGTAAATAAATCAGCGGCTTAGCGTCAGTATCAAGTAAAGTTAATACTTGGTCTAGCTCTTCAACATGTTTTTCCATGGCAATGGGGTGTTTGATTTCATTAGCTCTTTGCATCGCACTGGCAAGCACCGCCCTGCCCCCTGGCATATTCACCTTAGGTGACACGGTAACCCAGGTATCTTCATGTGTTGAAATTTCATAGGTACCGCTAGTTTCAATTTGCACGGAATAACCAGCGGCAATTAAACGACTGGATAAAGGCACAAGATCATACATGCAAGGCTCCCCACCGGTAATGACCACATGTTTAGCACGATAGTGATGCTGGGCAAATAACGCCAATAATTGTTCCACCGTTTGATTAAACCAGTGCTCTGATTCGCCATTCTCGGCCATAACCGCTGAACTACTGCGCTCTAATTGTGAATCTAAGGTCCAAGTATGTTTGGTATCACACCAAGGGCAACCCACTGGACAGCCTTGTAGACGCACAAAAATTGAAGGTACACCTGTAAAGCTACCTTCACCTTGAATTGATTCAAACACTTCATTTATTTTGTACTGACTCAATGCCCTTCCTCATTTGTGCCATGTTTTCGACTTAGGTGTCTGGGAATTACCTATCGGATGACATAAGATCTTAACCAATTGTAGTTAGATAAAGAAGCTAAACATGACAGCAAGTAAAGTAGTAGTTATTTTTTCGGGAGGAATGGATTCTTTCACTGTGCTCAATATGGCCGTGAAAGAGGGAGCTGAAGTCTATGCTTTGTCGTTCGACTATGGGCAACGGCACAAAAAGGAACTCGTTTATGCAGCAAATGCCTGCAAAAGCCTGGGTGTTAAACATAAGATCATCGATATTTCAGCTATCAATGAGCTAATTGGCGGTTCTTCGTTAACCTCTGATATTGCCGTGGCAGAAGGCCACTACGAACAAGAAAGTATGCGTACCACGGTGGTGCCTAATCGAAATATGATCTTGCTCTCGATGGCTGTAGGTTATGCGGTTTCATTGGGCGCAAATAAGGTGTATTACGGCGCGCACTCAGGCGATCACGCTATCTATCCTGATTGCCGACCAGAGTTTGTCGAGCGCATGAACGATGTATGCGCCATCGCCAATTACGAAGCGGTTGAAATCGTTACGCCATTTTTACATCAAAGTAAGATTGCGATCTTAACTGCCGGTCTTGAAATGGGCTTAGATTATGCTCAAACCTGGACCTGCTACAACGGACGTGAACATGCTTGTGGAAAATGTGGTGCCTGCCAAGAACGCTTAGAAGCATTTGCCAAAAATGGGAAGAAGGATCCTTTGGAATATGAAGCGTAAACTTCGAGTCTATGTCGAGTGTTAAGTGTTAAGTGTTAAGTGTTAAAGCATAATACCCTTGATATGACAGTGCACAAAAAGCCTTGATGAGAAGGCTTTTTGTGCACTATTTAAGTACAACACTAAGTTCGTGGTTTTATTATTTCTTTTCTACTTGCTGAATAAAATAACTCACTTCTTTAATAAGATGACGTAATACTGGATTCAAACGAGTATTTTTACCATTCATTAAGAATAATTCATGTTTAAACTCAAACATGCTCCCCCCCACAGGCACAAGGCCCAGTCCAGAGCCTTGGTTTAGCAATACGTAGTCAGGCAACAACCCCACATATTCGCCGGTCATGATGGCCGATAAACACGCGTCAAACGAATCAGAAAATGTCTGTATGGCCATACGGCTATCGTCAGAAATATAGTTGGCCGATGATAGGCCCGAAATCCCAATCGCCGGATAATCTTCAATGCGCACGCCTTTGGGCAGCTCTTCTTTATATTTTGCTAGGGCGTGAGAAGGTGAACAATACAATCGCCCTCGACAGGTTACATTGGTCGAGTGAAAGGTCACCGATTCAGGTTTTAACATGTCATACGTTGATAATACCAAGTGACATTCGCCCGATAAGGCAACATGCTCAACTTCGTTGTACAAACGAGTTTGAATGTTGACATGGATATCAACAAACTTTTTCATGGTGCTTTTAACGGCCTTACTCACGGCTAAATGGTAAGAAAGAGGCAGACCAGCCATCATTACAAGAGTGATATGCCCTGAATAATCATCATGCAGACTTTTAAGGTTGAAAACGAAGTTATCAAAAGCGTTAAAAATGCGCTTAGTTTCTTGAAAAACCACTTCCCCTTCTTTGGTCATTTGAAAACCGCCTCGGCCGCGATGACAGAGAACTAAATCCAGTCGCTCTTCTAACTTCTTAATGGCGGCACTGATGTTTGGCCTTTGCATACGTAGAACGGGCTCCGCAGCAGTAAAACCGTTGCAAGACGCAACGGCATAGAAAACCCGTAAAAGTTTTATATCGGATTCTTGTAGACGGTTTAACATGTAAAGCACCACTTTTAGGTATAATTATTGATACTAAACTACATCTTAGAAAAGTGGCAACGATATTACAATGGAAATTTAACGTTCAGTGAAAGTTATCAACACAAATTTCAGGACTATGAGAGTTTAACCAACTGCTGTCGAGCCAACTCAATTTCATCACGCAAACTGGCGGCCTTTTCAAATTCCAGCTCTTTGGCAAATTTAAACATCTGTTTTTCAAGCTCGCTCACCTTTTGCATTAATTGCGTTGTAGTTAGCGCCTTATAGCTACTGCCAGATTCAGCGACCTTGCGCAATTTAACCTTGCCGTCATCATGGCCATCACCCACGTCCATTATATCGGTGACGGGCTTATACAATTGAGTAGGCGTTATGCCGTGCTCAAGGTTATAGGCGGTTTGCTTTTCTCTACGTCGATTCGTTTCATCAATGGCTCGTTGCATCGAACCTGTCATCCGGTCCGCATACAAAATCGCTCGACCTTTAAGATGTCGTGCTGCTCGTCCAATGGTTTGAATTAAGGAGCGGTCAGAGCGCAAAAAGCCTTCTTTGTCCGCATCTAAAATTGCCACCAACGAGACTTCTGGCATATCTAAACCTTCTCGGAGCAAGTTAATGCCCACCAGCACATCAAACTTACCAATGCGCAAATCACGAATAATTTCAATGCGCTCTACCGTATCAATATCAGAATGCAGGTAACGCACTTTGACGCCGTGCTCGTCTAAATAATCACTGAGATCTTCAGACATGCGTTTGGTTAGTGTGGTCACTAACACTCTTTCGTTAAGCGCCACACATTTATGGATCTCTGAGAGTAAATCATCAACCTGAGTGCCAACCGGCCTTATTTCGATTTCAGGGTCCACTAAGCCTGTGGGGCGCACTACCTGCTCGACAATGTCTGGCACATGTTCTAATTCAAATTTACCAGGTGTAGCAGATACATAAACGGTTTGCGGAGAAATTCGCTCAAACTCTTCGAATTTTAAGGGCCGGTTATCTAGCGCTGAAGGCAAGCGAAAACCGAACTCGACTAAGGTTTCTTTACGCGAACGATCCCCTTTATACATCGCGCCAATCTGCGATACTGTTACGTGACTTTCATCAATAAACATCAGCCCGTCGGCAGGAAAATAATCGATTAAGGTAGGGGGAGGATCGCCTGGCGTTCTACCTGACAAATAACGCGAATAGTTTTCGATCCCTGAGCAATACCCCAGCTCCTGCATCATCTCGATATCAAATTGGCAGCGCTGACTAATACGTTGCTCTTCCACTAATTTGTTTACTGACCTGAGCTGTTCACGGCGTTCATTGAGCTCAACTTTAATGTTTTCAATTGCGGATAGAATTTTTTCTCTGGGCGTCACGTAGTGGGTTTTAGGAAATACCGTTGTACGAGTAACGGTTTTTTCCACCGCCCCAGTTAATGGGTCGAAAATACTGATGCGCTCTATTTCTTGGTCAAACAATTCAACGCGGATACCGTGTCGCTCGGAGTCTGCAGGAAACACATCAATCACATCACCTCTAACCCGAAATGTGCCGCGCTCAAATGCCACATCATTACGTTTGTATTGTATTTCCACTAAGCGTCGTAAGATATCGCGCTGGTCCATAGTGTCGCCTACACGAAAATGCACTAACATTTTCATGTAAGACTCGGGATCACCTAGTCCATAGATGGCAGACACACTTGACACAATAATAACATCGCGCCTCTCCATTAATGACTTGGTCGCCGATAAACGCATTTGCTCAATATGGGCGTTGATTGAGGCATCTTTTTCGATAAATGTATCACTGGAAGGAACATAGGCTTCAGGCTGATAATAATCGTAATAGGAGACAAAATACTCAACAGCATTATTTGGGAAAAACTCTTTCATCTCACCATATAGCTGCGCCGCTAAGGTCTTGTTGTGCGCTAAAATTAAAGTAGGACGCTGCACTTCGGCAATAACGTTGGCCATGGTAAAGGTCTTACCAGAACCTGTTACGCCGAGTAATATTTGGCGTGCCAAACCATCTTCTAAGCCCTCTACCAAGGCTTTAATAGCTTTGGGCTGATCACCAGCTGGGGAATATTTTGAACTTAATTCAAAGGGTCGACTCATGTTTAAAAACTCTTTTTATTACAGTGGTAACTTAGATACTTGGGCTTTCATTACTTGTTTAAACCAAATAAAGGCCACAACTGCCACTATTAAATTTGACAATACAATGCCTACAAAAATGCCAGTTAATCCAAAAAAGTGGCTACCAATAAAGGCAAAAGGAATGTAGGCCACGAATAAACGAACGAGGTTAAGGACTAAAGCAGACATGGGTAAATGCATGGCATTAAAAGATGAATTAGCTAAAATTATCACTCCTTGACAACCATACCCCAAGGGCACAATCCATAAAAATAATGTAATTAACTCGGCGACCTCGTGATCATCTGTAAAGATGTTGGCCATTAAACCAGCACATAGAACGACCACCGCATAAATTACTAACTGCCAAACTACCACAAACTTGACACTGAGAAGAAACGCCTGTTGTACTCGCTCTAATTTATTGGCCCCTAAATTTTGACTAATAAAAGGGGGAAGTGACATCGAAAGCGACAAAATAACGATACATGCGATGGATTCAAGACGCCCCCCTACTCCCCATGCAGCAACCGCGACCTGACCGTAACTTGCTATGAATGATGTCACGACACCTGCCGCGATAGGCGTTAACATGTTTGCCCCCGCTGCGGGTAAACCAATCTTTAAAATGCCACCACTACTGCGCTTTAGCTCTTGTAAGTTAAGCAGTCTTGCTTGCATTAATTGACGTTTAATCGCCAAAAGATACAGAATATAAAATAAGCCTACAGCCCAAGCGATGAGAGTTGCAATAGCAGCCCCTTTTATACCAAGCGCAGGGACAGGCCCCCAACCAAAAATAAGCAGCGGGTCGAGTATGGCATTAATCAAACCTCCAAACGCCATGACATAGCTAGGTGTCTTGGTATCTCCAGAAGCGCGTAATACACTATTACCCACCATCGGCATTGCCAAAAATACCCCGGCGGCGTACCACACATACATATAATCTTTGATGTGAACTAACTCAGCAGCCGTGGCGCCCATTGCGCTGAAAATGGGGTCAACAGTTACCACGCCAATTAAGGCTAAAAAAACCGCAAGAATGAAAGACAACATCAACGCACCGGTGGCCGTTTCTTTAGCCTGCTCGTGCAATTTCGCGCCAAGTAAACGCGCAATCACGGCGGAAGTGCCGATCCCTAAGCCAATGGTTAAACTGATCACGGTGAAGGTCACCGGAAAGGTAAAACTGATCGCCGCTAACTCATCAGTACCAAGTAAACTAATAAAAAAAGTGTCGACCAGACCGAAGGTCATCAACATAATCATGCCAATAATCATCGGTATGGTCATCGATTTTAATGTTGTTGCTACGTCCTGCTGCAACAAGTCAGGACTCGATTTAGATGCTTTTCTCAACTTATCTCTCACTTGACTGCATAGAATATAAAAAAGCGGATGTAGCCATCCCAGTGACCTATGATGACAACAGCGAATGAGTTCTTACACTTTACTCTTTAGCTTTAGCAAAATTTGGCTAAAACCGACACGTAATGTAATTGTAGTGCGAGTAATCGCGGCAGATATGATACGCGATATCCCGTATTCAACTATTACTATTTATAAGAATGTCGACGAGTGTCGACACTTATGCTAAAAAATAAATACCTGTTGCATAAAAGTAACACGTCAATCTTTATTTAAACGTTTACACCGTCTTACTCCTTAAGAAAACACTGATTAAAAGCCATTTTAGATCTTGACTTTAATTAAATTATTCGAGTTTTAACTCTTAAAATAAGTGTTTTTAAATTTTTCCTTATAAAACAACACACAAGCAAATTACGTTTAAAATCTAAGCGAAGCCTGCTGAAAAAAAAATCTATTAAAACCAATAAAAAAACTATCTCATTGTTTTTACTAATAAAAAACATAATTCACCGTTTTAGATAAATAGATATTGACAATCATTTGAAAATCAAAGCCTCCTTTCCCAACATTTAACCCACAGCTTTATCCACAGGTTTCGTGGATAACTAAGCCAGACACAGGTAACACGTGACTTTGCTTAAAGAGGGGCAATATTTTTTGTTAGCAGGCACTAACCTTCGACCTCCGCTAACAAGGTTACACTTTTGTTAAACACTGTATACTAAAACAGTGTTCAATGCATTTTTAATACCTTTTGAATATATGTAAATAACCAAAAGCACATAAAAATACTGCACTAACGCAGTGCACAAATAAAGTACTCAAAATCTCAACGAAAAGCCTAAAAAACAAGCGCCCGCGCAAATAAAAAGCAACTATTGCACAAGGTTTGCGCAGATAGAAAAAAGATTGTCGTTTTTCTTGTTTTGAGTGTTGACAGTAAGCCAGTGTCTCATTAACATTCGCCACCGTTGAAAAACGGGAGGTTGTTACTAATAAATCCAGTTTTCAACCCAGAAATAAGATTCCCCCTTAGCTCAGTTGGTTAGAGCGACGGACTGTTAATCCGCAGGTCCCCCGTTCGAGTCGGGGAGGGGGAGCCAAACTAAAAGCGACATCATTGTTTTTAGGTATGGTTCAATCACAATTTCTGTTATCTATGTAAAATTCCCCCTTAGCTCAGTTGGTTAGAGCGACGGACTGTTAATCCGCAGGTCCCCCGTTCGAGTCGGGGAGGGGGAGCCACTCTAGTTTTTACACATAGAGGGCTTCAAAATACTAATTCCTAGTTCATCATTCATTTTTATAACCCGGTATTTCAATAATAAAGCTGATTTAGCAATAAAGTTTTGAATATCAAGTTGTTAATACACATTGAAAGCCCGATAATACAGGCTGTTTAGCAAAGCGTAGTAATTTCCTTTATACAATGACTGAATTCTTCCTACTACTTATCGGCACCGTGCTGGTAAACAATTTTGTGTTAGTACAATTTCTTGGTTTATGTCCATTCATGGGGGTATCAAGTAAGTTGGAGACCGCTATTGGCATGTCGATGGCCACGACCTTTGTA
The DNA here is from genome assembly GCF_052119645.1 of Flavobacterium sp. W21_SRS_FM6. Classification (NCBI taxonomy): domain Bacteria; kingdom Pseudomonadati; phylum Bacteroidota; class Flavobacteriia; order Flavobacteriales; family Flavobacteriaceae; genus Flavobacterium; species Flavobacterium sp. W21_SRS_FM6. Next base: position 17,725 of record NZ_JBGQOM010000017.1, on the reverse strand, counting down.
TTAACTCTTGCGTCTTTGTCGAGCTACCTCGTTGAACATTATATTCTATTGCCTTTAGGCATTGGCTACTTGCGTACTTTGAGTTTTATTCTGGTCATCGCTGTAGTTGTGCAATTTACTGAGTTAGTCGTTCATAAAACCAGCCCCACTCTTTACCGATTACTAGGGATATTTTTACCCCTTATTACCACCAACTGTGCCGTATTAGGGGTTGCCTTATTAAACATAAACCAGCAGCATAATTTTATTGAATCGGTGATCTACGGCTTTGGCGCTGCCGTAGGATTCTCTTTAGCATTGATATTATTTTCAGCGATGCGTGAAAGGCTTGCAGTGGCCGATGTGCCCTCGCCCTTCAAAGGCGCATCAATAGCCATGATAACCGCAGGGTTAATGTCATTGGCCTTTATGGGTTTCACTGGTTTGGTGAAGTTTTAATGTCTTTGGGCATGGCAATTTTAACTGCCCTACTCGCGGTAGGCTTAATGGCGCTGCTTTTTGGGGGCGTTCTCGGGTATGCTGCAATTCGTTTTAAAGTAGAAAGCGACCCATTGGTAGAGCAAATTGATGAAATATTGCCGCAGACTCAATGTGGTCAATGTGGGTATCCCGGTTGCAAGCCATACGCTGAAGCGATTGCTAATGGTGACGACATTAATAAGTGCCCGCCGGGTGGCGAAGCCACCATTAAAAAGTTAGCCGATTTAATGGGCGTTGAAGCCACATCGCTCGATAGCGCCCATGGCAGTGAAGATGTTAAAAAGGTCGCGTTTATACGCGAAGACGAATGTATTGGCTGTACCAAGTGTATTCAAGCCTGCCCTGTCGACGCCATACTAGGCGCAGCGAAACAAATGCATACCGTAATTAGCGATGAATGTACCGGGTGTGATCTATGCGTTGATCCTTGTCCGGTAGATTGTATTGATATGGTGCCCGTTGCAGTAAACAGTGCCGCTTGGCGCTGGGAGCTCAATAAAATCCCCGTAAAACAAGTAAGTTAAATCAGTGACTATGCCAAACGACTTTGACGACGTAATGAGTAAGTTAAATGCCAACGAACTGTGGGACTTTCCTGGCGGCGTACATCCACCTCAACAAAAGCAATTGTCTAACCAAACGCCCATCGCCCAATTACCTATTCCAGAACGTTTGTATGTACCGATAAAACAACATATCGGGGTAGAAGGTCATGTTATCGTTGAAGAAGGTCAACATGTGCTCAAAGGCCAAGCACTGACAAAAAGCATGAACCCTTTTGCGGTACCGATTCATGCACCTACATCAGGTCAAATTATCAGTATTGCTCCCCACGTGTCAGCGCATCCGTCAGGCCTTGCTGAATTAACTATCGAAATCGCCCCTGATCACTTAGATACATGGGTTCCATTAAAGCCGTTAGCTGATTATCAAAATCAACCCAAAATGGCGATATTGAGCGCTATCTGCGACTGCGGCATTAGTGGTATGGGCGGTGCAGGTTTTCCTACTCATATAAAATCAGCTCCCAAGAAAAATGTTGAGTTTCTGGTTATTAACGGTATTGAGTGCGAACCTTATATCAGTTCAGATGACAGGTTAATGCGCGAACACGCGTGGCAAATTCGCCAAGGCATCGACATTCTTACCCATTTATTAGGGCCTAAACAAGTTCTGATTGGCATTGAAGATAATAAACCTGAAGCGATAGAGGCCATGCGCTTAGCCTGTCGTGAGAATCCACTATATCGGATTTGTATTGTTCCCACTAAATACCCTGCCGGCGGTGAAAAACAACTGATTCAGGTTCTCACTAATCGAGAAGTACCCAGTGGCGGCTTACCCATCGATGTGGGCGTTATCATGCATAACGTAGGCACGTGCTATGCCATCGCTGATGCGGTATTCAGTGGCAAGCCTTTAGTTCAACGCGTCGTCACTGTAACAGGCCAAGCGGTTAATCAGCGTGGTAACTATTGGACTTTAATTGGCACCCCTGTTGAACATTTACTTGCCCATAGTCAATATCTACCAAAGAAACAAAAAGTCAGTACCGTTATTATGGGCGGCCCTATGATGGGATTTACCATTGCCAGTCCTAAGGTGCCTGTTGTTAAGATAACCAATTGCATATTGGTGCCATCAAAAAATGAGTTAGCGGGCAATAATGAACAAGCTTGTATTCGCTGTGGAGCTTGTGCCGATGCCTGCCCTGCCTCTTTATTGCCGCAACAGTTATTTTGGCATTCCAAAGCAAAAGAATTAGAAAAAGCGCAAGAATACAATTTATTTGATTGTATCGAATGTGGCGCTTGCGCCTATGTGTGTCCAAGCGAAATTCCTCTCGTACATTACTATCGCATAGCTAAAGCTGACGTTAGAATTGAACAACAAGAAAAACAAAAAGCCGATAAAGCCCGAGAACGATTTGAGAGCCGGGCAGCAAGGTTAGTGGCCGAACAAGAAGCCAGAGATGAAAAACACCGTTTGGCTGCCGAAGCGCGCAAACAAGCGATGTCAGGAGCAGGAAATACTGCTAAAGATAAAATAGCAGCGGCTTTAGCACGGGCTAAAGAAAAGAAACAGGCTCAAGCTGACAGAGATGTCAATGCTCCTTCTGTAAACGAAGTTATGCCCGTTAACGAACAAGCGAGTACACCATCAAGCAGTAATGATCGTGTGCAAGCCGCTATTGCTAGAGCTAAAGCCAAAAAGGCAGCAAGTAATACTGATAATGTCAGTGAGCAAGTTTCTGCCGCCGCGCCTGAGCAAGCCAGTAAAAATGAGCGAGTACAGGCCGCTATCGCAAGAGCTAAAGCCAAAAAGGTAGCAAGTAATACTGATAGTGTCAGCGAGCAAGTTTCTGCCGCCCCGCCTGAGCAAGCCAGTAAAAATGAGCGAGTACAGGCCGCTATCGCAAGAGCTAAAGCCAAAAAGGCAGCAAGTAATACTGATAATGTCAGCGAGCAAGTTCCTGCCGCCGCGCCTGAGCAAACCAGTAAAAATGAGCGTGTACGAGCCGCTATCCAAAAAGCGAAAGCTAAAAAGGCCTCAGAGGAAGACCAAAAGCGACAAGATGAAGCGATGGAGCCTCCACAAGAACCGCTTAGTTCATCACAGCCATCACGAGCACAGGTAACTGAGGAGCAAGCCCCAAGCAGTGAAGCGGTGGATGAAAAACAGCAAAGAATAAACGCAGCTGTGGCTAAAGCCAAAGCGAAAAAATTAGCGAATACGCTTGATAGCGATGCACACCCACAAGCACTTACTCGCTTAGACGAGCTTGTTGAAAAGGCTTCTGTCGCTGAGCAAAGCGCGTCATCAGCGCAAAGTGAGCAAACTAAAAGGGACGATGAAAATCACGCTCTAGACGAAAAAAAGCGTAGAATAGCGGCCGCTGTGGCCAAAGCGAAAGCGAAAAAAGCGGCAGAGCAAGCTGCTAACAATGAAAAACGATAAAATGAATTTTAACCTAGCAAGTTCACCTCACCAGCATATCAAACGTAATACAGGTCAAGTTATGCGGCTCGTTATTTATGCGTTAATTCCTGGGGTGTTATTACAAACCTATTTTTTTGGTTTTGGTACCTTAATACAAATAGTCTTAGCGGTCATAACGGCCATCGTAACAGAAGCAAGCATTCTAGAACTACGAAAGCGTGACTTTGAGCGTAGTTTAAAAGATTACAGTGCGGTGCTAACTGCCATACTGTTAGCCATTAGCATACCACCTCTCGCACCTTGGTGGCTTATCGTAATCGGGACTTTTTTTGCGATTGCCATCGTCAAACAGCTCTATGGTGGCTTAGGCTTTAACTTATTTAATCCTGCCATGGCAGCGTATGTCATGCTGTTAATCTCGTTTCCGCTACAAATGACCCAATGGTTACCAGCACAAAGCTTGGCTCAGTATGGTCATTCGTTTACTGATAGCCTTTTCACCATATTCACCGGATTTACCCAAAATGGCTTGAGCCTCAACCAATTGCAATTTGGTATTGACGGTACGACCATGGCAACACCTTTAGATACGGTTAAAACGCAACTGGTTAAAGGCCTAACCTATACAGAAAGTCTCGAGTTCACTATTTTTGACAGCAGTATTTATTCTTTAAATGTCGCGTGGTCTTGGATTAGTCTTGGTTTTTTAGTCGGTGGCTTAGGCTTATTAAAGCTAAAAGTCATCAATTGGCATATTCCTGTGAGTATGATCCTAAGTTTATTCTTCGTCGCTACCGTGATGTCTTTAGTTGATGGTGATAGATTTGCCTCAGCGATTTTCCATATCTTTAACGGCAGTATTATCATTGGGGCCTTTTTTATCGCAACCGACCCTGTCTCAGCCTCGACAACCAATAAAGGCCGATTAATTTTTGGCGCAGCCATAGGCTTTTGGGTCTATGTTATCCGCACTTGGGGGGGCTATCCTGATGCAGTTGCGTTTGCGGTGATCATTATGAACATGGCTGTACCCTTGATTGATTATTACACACAGCCAAGAGTCTATGGTCATAAAGCTGGGGCAAAGGTGCGTAAAAAATGAAGCAATCCGTCAGTAAAAATGGCCTTATTTTAGCGGCCTTTGCTATGGCAACCAGTGGTTTAATTGCTTTAACGTATTTTGCCACTCACGAGCAAATCGCAGTGCAGCAACAAGCTAAATTACAAGGTATTTTAAACGCAATAATCGAACCGAGCAGTTATAACAACGCCATTGCTAACAACTGTGTGAACGTTGTTTCACCTGAATTTTTGGGCAGTGACGAAGCACAGCGTATTTATCGCGCCTACGACAACGAGAAGCCGGTTGGGGTTGCTATTGAGACGACCGCGCCTGATGGTTATAGCGGAAAAATACAGCTGGTTGTCGGTTTGACTAACGACCCACAAGGCAATCCTCTCATCAGTGGAGTACGTGTGCTCGATCATAAAGAAACACCGGGCTTAGGTGACAAAATCGATTTACGTGTAAATGATTGGATTTTGGATTTTGCTCAGAAAGTAGTGAGTACTGATACCCTCGCCCGCTTTGATGTGAAAAAAGATGGTGGTCAATTTGATCAATTCACCGGAGCAACTATTTCGCCCAGAGCAGTCGTTAAGGCCGTTAAGCGCAGTGCTCTGTATTATCAAGAGCAACAAAAGGCAATCTTTGATGCACCTAATACCTGCGCAAAGACACTAAACAGTTCAACAGAGGCGCAATAAAATGAACGAGTTTAAGCAATTGAGCTGGCAGGGGCTATGGAAAAACAACCCAGCTTTAGTGCAATTGTTAGGGCTTTGTCCCTTGCTTGCGACCACGGCAACTCTAATCAATGGTCTTGGTTTGGGCTTAGCCACCACACTGGTATTAATAGGCTCAAATACCACAGTATCGCTTATTCGTAACTATGTACCCAATGAAATTCGCATTCCTATATTTGTCATGATTATTGCGTCTTTTGTCACGATTGTGCAGCTATTAATGAACGCCTACACCTTCACATTGTATCAAGCACTTGGCATCTTTATTCCGCTGATTGTTACTAATTGCGCCATAATCGGTCGTGCGGAAGCCTATGCTGCGAAAAATCCGGTAGGATTAGCTGCGATTGACGGCCTGATGATGGGCTTAGGCTTTACATTTGTCTTGGTGACTCTGGGGGCGATGCGCGAGTTGTTAGGCTATGGCACTTTGTTTGCTGGGGCTAATTTATTATTTGGTGACTGGGCGAGTAATTGGCAGCTCACGCTATTTCATACTGATAGTCCCTTTTTATTGGCCATTCTTCCCCCTGGGGCGTTTTTAGGTATGGGATTATTGATCGCCTTAAAAAATGTGTTGGATAAACGCATGGAACACATGTTTGCTGCTAAAAAAGAAGCAAAAGTGGTACAACGAGCACGGGTGACCGCTGAGCATTAATGCAAATATGCCCTAAAACAAGAGTTATAAATGAATAAACAAAAACGCATAGAGATCCTAACACGTTTAAGGAATAACAATCCAAAGCCAACTACCGAATTAGCATTTTCAACTCCTTTTGAATTATTGATTGCGGTAGTGCTTTCAGCCCAAGCTACCGATGTAGGTGTAAATAAAGCAACGGCTAAACTCTATCCTTTAGCAAATACGCCGGAAACAATATATGCCTTAGGTGTAGAGGGATTGAAGCACTATATCAAAACCATTGGTTTGTTTAACGCCAAAGCTGAAAATGTCATTAAAACCTGCCGTATCTTAATTGAGCAATATGGCTCTGAAGTACCAGAAAACCGTGAAGCATTAGAATCCTTACCCGGCGTAGGTCGAAAAACGGCTAACGTGGTGCTCAATACCGCATTTGGCTGGCCCACTATCGCTGTAGATACGCATATTTTCCGCGTGTCTAATCGAACCAAATTAGCTATGGGCAAAAACGTTGATCTGGTTGAACAGAAACTACTTAAAGTGATACCTGAAGAATTTAAGCTAGACGTGCATCATTGGCTTATATTGCATGGCCGTTACACCTGTATCGCCCGCAAGCCACGCTGCGGTTCTTGTATAATTGAAGATTTGTGTGAATTTAAAGAGAAGACTGAAGAGCCCTAAGCTGTTGTAATAAAAGCGATATTATGAAGTAAGCATCCTCTTAATATGCAGAACTTTTCTGGTACTATCTAAACGCTAATAATTCAAACGAAGATGCAATATCTTCTATGTTAAACTTTGACCTGATTTCGACCCGTTGATTTTGCTTTATACAATTGTTTGTCGGCTTGTTGAATGGTATCAGCTAACATACCGTCATTATCTGATGGCAAGAACGTCGCCACACCAATGCTTAAACTAACATACGAAAACAAAGATTTAGGGTGAGGGATCCCTTTAAGCCTTAACGTCTCAAGAACTTCATTAGCAACATGCAATGCACCTTCTTTATTAGTATCGATAAGCAGAACCATAAATTCTTCTCCACCAAACCGAAACAATAAATCAACTGGCCGCGTCAACACCTCTGCAATGTTATCGGCGACTTCCCGTAAACATTGGTCGCCCTTTAAATGACCATACTCGTCGTTATATAATTTGAACCAATCTATATCCATCATCATCACGCTAATTGGTGTATCTTTGCGTTTTGACTGTTTTTCAATTTTAGGCAAAACATCATCTAAAAAATGTCGATTATAGGCGCCTGTTAATTTATCGACATAAGACAAGCTTAATAATAAATCGGTCTGCATTTTGTGGGTTAAATGCGCTCGAACGCGGTTGCGCAACTCTACTCTTAAAACAGGCTTAGTGACAAAATCCACCGCACCTGCATCCCAACAATCGGCCTCTTGTTGTTCTTCTTGTAGGCTGGTAATAAAAATTATGGGGATATGCTGCGTTTCTTCATTATCTTTAATCAGCCGACAGGTCTCAATTCCGCTTATTCCTCGCATCATAACATCTAGTAAAATCAGATCTGGCTTGTCAGATAAGCATGCTTCGATCGCTTCCTCACCAGAACAGACACTGCTCACCTTGTACAAGTCGCCCAACATATGCTGCATAATCTCACAGTTTATGGGTTCATCATCTACGATTAAAATTTTGCCATCGGAAATGGGACGTTTCAATTTCGATTTTAATTTTAATTTTTCCAACTATAACTACTCACCTGCATTGTACTCCTTGATAATCGTGACTTATTTGCAGCTAAAATCAAGCGACTTATGTGAATAAATATGAGCATACGATGTGCTCCCTTCCTACTGTTAAGCACAATTAAAACGCCGACATTTGCAATCTGAACATAAGTAGCGCAAAGACCGAAAACATAAATTTTTTCACTTTAGATAATTTTTTAATATTGTTAGCGCACTTTCTGCACTTTGTTTGGTATTGTATAGACCGTGTAATGCAGTAGGGTTATATACCTTAAATAAGAAGCCTCAACGATAGGAAAGATTAGAACAACATGGCGATAGAACCAATGGATGATATGCCCAAGATAACTATAGAAAGAGACGATGTTGAATCATTTCAACGCGCAAGGGCGCAAACCAAAAAGACCAATGGACCAAAAGGCAACATCCCCCAAGAGTCTAAAAACACGCATTCCAATTCCCCATCGTGGTTAATGTTTATTTTATTTTTAGTCGTTATGTGTAGCACGGCGGTGTATTGGTCGTTTGAGCAACACAAAGTATTGATCCATGCTCAACAGCGTATCACTGACTTAGAAGGCAGATTGTCAGCGACTGGTGAAGAACTTGACCAATCCGCTGTTGCTATTCAAGTCAAAGTGACTGAACTCAGTAAAAAAACTGAAGAGCTGTGGGAGCAAATGGATAAACTGTGGGCATCTGCGTGGCGTCGTAATCAATCAGAAATCAGTGACTTGACCAACGAGCTCAAAAAGCTAGCGTCAAAATCCGATAACGCCATGAAGAAACTAGGTGACGATGCCAGTCAACAAGAGGGCAAAGTAACAACCTTAAGCAATCAAGTCACACAATTGAACCAGAGCCTGCAAGCAGCATTAGAAACTCAAGCGCAATTAAAACGCACAAGCCTGAATAATGAGCAACAAGTGGCAAGTTTGCGTGAGAAGCTAATCTCCAGTGCCTTGGGTAATAATAATCTGACCAACAAGGTAGATGAGTTAGAAAGCAAATTACTGAATCTAGAAAAGCACGTGAACAAGGCATCTTCATCACAGCCTATTGCAACACCTTAGATAAATACCAGACAAAAAAATAGAGCGTAAACGCTCTATTTTTTTGTACTTTCGTTAAACTACTTTTCTTCCTGACTCGGATATTTTGCCGCCGTCTCTTTTATGATGCTTTGCAATTCGCCCTGCTGAATCATTTCAAGAATAATATCACAACCGCCAATCAACTCACCATCAACCCACAACTGCGGGAAAGTAGGCCAATTAGCATACTTAGGAAGTTCGGCACGAATATCTGGATTTTGTAAGATGTCTACGTAAGCAAATTGTTCACCACAGGTCATTAGCGCTTGAGACGCTTGTGCCGAAAATCCACAGCTTGGAAATTTGGGCGAGCCCTTCATATACAATAAAATCGGATTTTCTTTAATTTGTTGCTGAATTTTTTCAACGGTTTCCATATTTTCGCCTCATATCAAGTATGGCAATAGTAGTGGTTACTAGTTTAGCGTTTTTCAAGGGCAGTTGAAATCAAAGTGCCATATTTTTAACGCACAAGTTAGTTACTTTCTTCTATCACAAGACTTGAAATAAAGCGTATTTGACGCAATATATGATCCTTCTGCAGCTTTTTGTTTATAACAAAGATTAATACTGCACTTTTACTCTAGACAATTAACGTCTAGCATTTGGCATTCAACGAATTAATGCATACATCAACACCTAAATGGAGAAATAACATGGCTTTTGAACTTCCTGCGCTACCTTATGAAAAGAACGCTTTAGAACCACACATCTCTGCAGAAACTTTGGAATACCATTACGGTAAGCATCACGCTACTTATGTAACTAAGTTGAATGGTCTTGTAGAAGGCACTGATTTAGCATCAAAAAGTCTTGAAGAGATTGTTAAGACCTCTGAAGGCGGCGTATTCAACAATGCTGCACAAATCTGGAATCACACCTTCTATTGGAACTGCTTAAGCCCAAATGGTGGTGGTGAGCCAACAGGCGCACTAGCCGACGCAATTAATGCTAAATGGGGTTCATTCGCAGACTTCAAAGCGGCGTTAAACGACAAAGCAGTAAATAACTTTGGCTCAAGCTGGACGTGGTTAGTTAAAACAGCCAATGGTTTAGATATTGTTAACACCAGCAACGCAGGCACGCCTTTAACAGACAGCAGCGTCACTCCTTTGTTAACTGTTGATTTATGGGAGCATGCTTACTACATCGATTACCGCAATGCTCGTCCTAAGTACCTAGAAGGTTTCTGGGCATTAGTTAACTGGGAATTTGCCTCAGCTAACTTTGCTTAACATAAAATAAAATGATTAAAGCCCTATTTATCAGGGCTTTTTTTTGCTGGCGTTTTTAGCCTATCAAAAAACCGTTATACTGCGCAAAAATCAACACCAATTAGGTATTTGTATGACTATATCTCAACATAACAATCCTTTGCATGGGGTGACCTTACAACTCATTCTGGACACTTTAGTTGCACAACTAGGATGGGACAAGATGGCTGAGACCGTAAATATTAACTGCTTTAAAAGCGAACCTTCGATAAAATCTAGTCTGAAATTTTTACGCAAAACCCCTTGGGCTCGAGAGCAGGTAGAACAGTTATATCTAACTAAAATAGCTAAACAACCTCATGCAAAAACAACCACAACACGAGACGATGTATTAGCTAAAACTGAAAACGCAGAATTTGTTTGGCCAGATGTAAATAAACCCGGTTAGGGACTTAATTCGTTTTGTTACCTACGCGGCAGTAATTCGCGCAAAGTAGAATTGGTAAGGAATAATGCTGCTGCATCCCCTAAAGCCAAGCTGAGGTAAAATGCAGCAGTGATAAATCATCGATAAAAACAAAAAAAGCCTGATTACTTATAAAAAGCTTCTACCGTTCCTTTCAACTTAATCAACATTGGCTGACCTTTACGATCTAAGGCCTTAGGTGCAGGGATTTTTACCCAGCCTTCACTAATACAATATTCTTCTACATCGTTACGCTCTTTACCATTCAAACGTATGCCAATCTCATGTTCAAAAACCTCTTCAATATGAAAACGGCTGCGAGGATTACCTGAAAGTTGGTCAGGTAAAGGAGGACGTGATGGTGTATCGGTCATGTTACTGCCCTAGTATAAATAAAAAGTGCGCTAGTGTAGATAATATAAATAAAGTGTTCAAGGGTGAAGCGCACTCTCTAGCATTGTCTGTTTTTCACCAAGATGAGTAAAGTGCGTGTCAGCCAAGCATCCTTGCCTAAAACTTGCTGAGGTTTTCATGGAGCAGGTCGCGCAGCAGGCTCAACCCGCTGCGCTAGAGTGAATTATAACTGGGCAACCAATCTAGTTCCTTGGTCAATGGCTCTTTTAGCATCAAGCTCAGACGCCACATCAGCACCACCAATTAGCCGATAAGGCTTGCTTAAACCCTCAACGAGCTCACGCAGTGGCTCCTGTCCCGCACAGATAATAATATTATCTACTTCTAATATTCTGACTTCATCATTGAGGCGAATGTGTAAGCCTGCGTCATCTATTTTTAAGTACTCAACACCAGCTAGCATGTTTACGCCTTTACTGACTAAGCCAGCACGATGGGCCCAACCTGTAGTCTTTCCCAAACCAGCGCCAACCTTGCTGGTTTTACGTTGTAACAAATAAATTTCGCGAGGTGATGCTTCAGGCTTAGCCACCATGCCCTCAATACCACCACGATGAGTGAATGTCATATCCACGCCCCACTCTTTCATAAAGGCAGGTATATCTAAACTAGGGGTTTCACTTCCATGAGATAAATATTCACTCACATCAAAGCCAATCCCGCCAGCCCCAATCACTGCCACTTTCTGACCAACAGGTTTCTTAGCAACAATGACATCGATATAGCTCAATACCTTGGCATGTTCGATACCTTCGATAGGAGGGGTACGAGGCTTAATCCCTGTTGCAACGAGGATCTCATCAAAATCACTGTTATTTAACATCTCATTGGTGACGCGAGTATTCAGTTTAAGCTCAACATTCAGCAGACTTATCTGACGCTGAAAATACCGTAAGGTTTCTGAAAATTCTTCTTTACCTGGAATTTGTTTGGCTATATTAAATTGACCGCCTATCTCTGTCGCAGAATCAAACAAGGTAACGCTGTGGCCACGTTTTGCTGCGGTGGTCGCAGCAGCCAAACCAGCAGGCCCGGCGCCAATAACAGCAATTTTTTTAGGGGCTGTACTCAATTCAATATTAAGTTCTGTTTCATGGCAAGCACGAGGATTGACCAAACAACTTGTCATTTTCCCATCAAATACATGGTCCAAACAGGCTTGGTTACAACCAATACATGTATTGATTTGGTCTGAGCGATTTTCCATGGCTTTTAATACGAACTCAGGATCAGCCAAAAAGGGACGAGCCATAGACACCATGTCGGCATCGCCACGGGCTAACACTGCTTCAGCCACTTCTGGTGTATTGATGCGGTTTGAAGTAATCACCGGAATCGACAAGGCTTGACGAAATTTAGCCGTCACCCAAGTAAAAGCAGCACGAGGGACTTTTGTGGCGATAGTGGGAATGCGCGCTTCATGCCAACCAATTCCAGTATTGATAATGGTTGCCCCCGCTTTTTCAATGGCCTTACCTAGCTCAACTACCTCGTCATAGCTTGAACCACCTTCCACTAAGTCCAGCATCGACAAGCGATAAATAATAATGAATTTTTCACCTACCGCTGCACGGACTCGACGTACCACTTCAATCGGTAAACGGATACGGTTTTGGTAATCCCCTCCCCAGCTGTCTTCGCGGTGGTTTGTCCGTGCTGCTATAAACTGGTTTAGAAAGTAGCCCTCAGAGCCCATGATCTCAACGCCATCGTATCCGGCTTTTTGCGCTTGGCTTGCAGTAAAAATAAAGTCTTCGATTTGTTTCTCAATCCCTGCTTCGTCCAAAGCCTTAGGCTTAAAAGGATTAATTGGAGCTTGCACTGCAGAAGGTGCAACCAAAGCAGGGTTATATGCATAGCGGCCGGTATGCAATATTTGCATACAGATTTTTCCACCCGCTTCATGAACCGCATCCGTTATCATTTTATGATGAGCGACAGATTCGTCATTGTCTAAACGTTTGGTATTTTTATGCGTAGCACCTTCATCATTTGGGCCAATACCACCGGTAACAATAAGACCAACACCGCCTCTTGCTCGCTCAGCAAAAAAGGCCGCCATGCGAATGTGACCATTGGGCGCTTCTTCTAAACCTGTATGCATAGACCCCATTAATACTCGATTTTTTAAGGTCGTAAATCCTAGATCTAAAGGTCTTAGAAGATGAGGGTATTGACGTAAGCCCTGTTCAATTTTACTGACTGTGTTGCTCATGATGGTTTCCTAATAAATTTTCTAATCTGACAAAACGTTTCAAAAAACGTGCTTTACATGCTAGGCGTTTTTTTATGTAGCGGTGCATATTCGGGAAGGCGTTTTTGTTTGCCAGCAGCCATGGCTTCTTGAACATCAGGCATTTGAAACATGCCAGATTGCCACGTTGCCATATAGCGTAGACTGTCACTTACTGCATGATCGCGTGTATAATTGATCATCTCTTTACAACCGGCGACGGCCATTGGCGAATGCATGGCGATATTGCCCGCTATTTTCATCACCGCAGCTAACATACTGGCTTGGTCTTCAAATACTTGATTGACCAGACCGCATGATTTCGCTTCAGCAGCATCCATATTGCGACCAGTGAAAGCTAACTCCCTGACTAAACCTTGTGGGATAAGATGGGGTAAGCGCTGTAAGGTACCGACATCTGCTGTCATACCTAATTCTGTTTCCTTGATTGTAAAGTAAGTATTGGCAGTGCAATAACGACAATCTGCGGCACTTATCATGTCTACCGCCCCACCAATAACGCCACCTTGCATTGCGACTAATACCGGTAAACGTACCTCTTCTAATGCGTTAAAACTATCTTGTAATTCAAGAACCATTCTGCGCATACGTTCAGCTCTTCGCGCTGGCTCACCACTAAAGTTCTTACCCATTTCGGTAAATACTGACAGATCCATTCCTGCACTGAAATGCTTTCCTTGCGATGAAATTACAACAACGCGAGCCTCCGCTTCTGCGTCAATTTGGCGAACAACAGCAGGTAACTCAGACCAAAACTCGGGGATCATACTGTTTAATGCTTCAGGACGACTCAGTTGAATATGAGCAATATGGTTTTCGGTTGACACAGTTAAGGTTTTTAAGCGGGTAAAATCTATCGTTTGCACAATTTTTCTCCATTGAAAGATAAGTAAATATAGAAAATTAAAAATTAACATATATTTAATCTAGACAGCGTCAAGTTAAGGGTTTATGTTGACGCTGTCAAGATCAATAAACATTGATAGAATTTATGCGTACTAGCAATAAAGAGTGATACAACATTGGTGACAAAATCAGACAAAAAATTAGCGAAAAACCATTATCATCATGGTGATCTGCACAGCTCCTTAGTTGGTGCTGCCAGTGTTATGCTTAAAGAAAGTGGCATTGATGGTTTATCACTTCGTAAACTTGCGGATAAAGTTGGGGTGTCACGCACTGCCCCCTACCATCACTTTAAAGATAAGAACGAATTATTGTGCGCCATCGCAGAACAAGGCTTCAAACATTGGCAAGAAAATGCAACACGCATTTTTCATCAAAAGGATTTGAGTCCTAGAGAAAAATATCGTCAGTTTATTCGAGGGTACATTGCCTATGCTGCTGATAATCCAGAGCTGTATGATTTAATGTTTGGTCGTACTATTTGGAAACAAAATACTGCAACGGCAGATTTACGAAATGTAGCCTACCCTAGCTTTAATCAGCAAGTTGAAATGACACGTGAATGGCAAAATCTTGGTGTTATGCCTAAAACTGAAGACACACTACGCCTTGCCCAAGTCACCTGGGGCACTTTGCATGGTATTGCCCGTTTATTGATAGATGGCATTTATGCTGACCGTAGTCATATTGATGAAATGTGTGAGTGTGCAGTGAATCTGTTTACCGCAGATAGCCAGTCAGCGAAAACCTAGTTATTTTTATAATCCTGCTTAATAAACTCAGCGGCCCGCTCGGCAATCATTACGGTGGGCGCATTGGTATTTCCACCAATAAGGCTTGGCATAACAGAAGCATCAACCACACGTAAAGATGTAACACCTTTTACCTTTAAATACTCATCCACTACCGAATCAGGATCGTTCAATGCTCCCATCCTACACGTGCCAACCGGATGATAAATAGTTTCAGCATTCCTACGGATAAACTCTAAAATTTCTTCATCTGACTGTACATTTTTACCAGGCGCAATTTCCCAGCCCTGATACTGTTTGAAGACTGGTGCTGAAAGGATTTCCCGTGCTTTACGTACAGCCGCGATCATCACTTTTTGGTCATCTGTATGTGTTAGGTATTTAGGGTCGATAATCGCAGCGACAACAGGATTTTTAGATTGTAAACGAATTTCACCGCGGCTTTTGGGGTACAAAGCACACACGTGCACTCCAAAGCCATAACCGAAAGCCGTTGTTCGACCATGGTTCTGCAAAACAGCGGGTAGAAAATGATACTGAATATCAGGACAATCGGTCGCATAGTCAGTGCGTGCAAATCCGCCTGCTTCAGCCACATTACTTGAAAAAATCCCTTTGCGCTTATAGATGTAATCAAAGCTCGCTTTTATATAGCGATGAGCAGCTGTAATACTGACCGCATAGCTGTCACGGGTGCGAGTACGCATTTGTACTATCGTATCCAGATGATCTTGTAAATTTTGACCTACGCCTGGTAAGTCAAATTTTGTCTCAATGCCAAGTTCACTTAAATGTTTGGCTGGCCCGATACCAGACAACATAAGTAGCTGAGGAGAATTAATCGCACCTGCACTTAGCAGCACTTCTTTTTTTGCACTCAACGCAATCCTGTTATTATTGACCTTAACCTGAACGCCTGTGGCTCGTGCATTTTCGATTACAATTTTCTCGACAAGCGCATTGGTAATGATACAAAGGTTGGATCTACCTTTTGCAGCCCTCAGATAACCTTTGGCTGTAGAACAACGTTCTCCGTCAACTTGAGTTACTTGATACAAACCTAGACCTTCTCGCTGCTTACTATTAAAATCCTTAACCTCCGCTAAGCCCACCTCGTTAGCTGCTTTGACAAACGTCCTCGATAAGGGATTAACATGACGTAAGTCACTTACGCTGAGGTAGCCAGAATCACCGTGATGAATATCAGCGCCATGTTGCTGCTTCTCAGATTTAATAAAGTAAGGCAATACCGAATTCCAATCCCAGCCCTTTGCACCTAATTCGCACCAGCGGTCATAATCTTGTTGTACTCCGCGAATATAACACATTGCGTTTAATGAGCTTGAGCCACCAAGCACCTTGCCTCTGGGCCAAAATAACGCGCGGTTAAACAACTCTTTTTGTGGTGCCGTATTGTAATTCCAATTTAACTTTTTAATTCTGGATAACAGTGCTAAACCGAAAGGAACATGAATAAAAAGACTTTTATCTTTGCCTCCTGCCTCAATAAGACAAACTGAAAAATTTTGATTCTCACTTAAACGAGAAGCTAATACGGCCCCAGCAGACCCTCCGCCTATAATGATAAAATCAAATTCTGTTTGCGTAATTGCTTGCATAAATTTCAACTTGCCTAACTTGAAAGGATTGTAAGAACATAGCCTATTAAAAGTATGATTTATGAACAACTCACACCTCATGCACACTACCAGCGAGTGTAACAAAAATATCAGAGAATGTTACTAGGTGTTAATTAACCCGTCTCCTATTGCGGTGGAGCAGCGCAAGGTGGGCCGAACTGTCTGTATGTCGTGTCGCCCATCTAGCTTATCTTTTGCTCTTGCTCGCAGCTTGTCGCTCAAAACCATCTCATACCAATTAGCAATGATTTGTGATCTAATTGTACTACATCTTACCCGACCCTATTTTTCACTTGAAACTTGATACACCACAACATCTATTAGCATTGTCCAGAGCAGAAGCAAACGCACCTAAGCGGCTTCGCTTGTTAGCGTTATCCCATTTTCTTGAGGGTAAAAACCGGACCCAAATTGCCCTTAGCCTTAAAGTCGGTCGGCGCAGTGTGAATAAGTGGGTAGCCGATTATTTATCAGATGGATTAGCGGGCTTGGAAGCGAAAAAGGCCCCTGGCCGCGCTTGCCCTATATCTATAAAACAGCGACAGCAATTATTTGACTATAACGACAAGCAAAGTCGCAGTACAAAGGGAGGACGCTTAACAGGTGAAGCGCTCAGACTCTATGTGGCTGAGCAATTTCAGGAAGCGCAAGACGAATTTAAAAAAACTACAAATTGAGACGATCCAATTGATCCCGGGCATATCACGTTTGGTAAGGTTGATTTTTGGTTTCAATATGAAGCCAGAGTCGGCCAGCAAAATACGACAACCCGCTTATGGGCACAAAAAGGCAGTCGTCCTCGCGCGGTCAAACAGCAACAATTTGAGTACGCTTATCTGTTTGGTGCTGTCTGTCCTACTAACGGGCGGACGGAAGCCATTTTAGCCCCTTGGGTTAATAAAGATGTGATGAAACAGCACCTTGACCTGATCTCTGCGGCGACCGAGCCAGGGCGTCACGCCGTGGTGATAATGGATGGTTCGGGCTGGCGCTCCAGCGGGATGGCATACGGATGATATTGCCAAAGACATGGCTATCCTGAGTATCATCAAATTACCGCCATATTCACCCGAGTTGGATCCTATAGAGCAAGTATGGAGTTGGCTACGCCAACATCATTTAGCCAATCGCTGTTTTGAGTCATATGAGGACATACTCGACGCTTGCACTACCGCTTGAATGACTTTGTTGGTGACTTGAAACGCGTCACCCAAATGTGCAATAGAGACGGGTTAGAGGTGAGCAACACTTAATATGAAATGGTATAACGTGCTGGTACAGCCGCGTCTTTTTTGCGGTGAAGCAGCGCAAGGAGGACGCACAGTACGCTCAGGTGATGAGCCCGTAGCTCGCATCTCTCCACTATCTTTCTTATTCCCTGAA
>NZ_JBGQOM010000016.1:0-65642 GCF_052119645.1 Flavobacterium sp. W21_SRS_FM6 | reverse complement strand
TTTTAACCGTTTCATTCAATATCCTCATGCAATTCAGTATTTTAGTATAACTGTTGCTTTGATGACTTGAATCCTCAACGGTCTTCTTTGCCAAAGAAACGAAGTGAAATATTCGTTTATTACCCGATATAAGAAGACCTGGCCTGTGCGACTAATGTGCAGATTACTGGGTGTACAAAGTCACAATTATTATAGTTACCAGAAGCGTCAAACGGATAAACCTGATGACCTGACGCATCAAGAGATGTTGGAGTGGGTAAAGGATATCGCCAAGTTCAGCGACAACACCTATGGCGAACGACGCATTCAAAAGGTATTGAATACACTGAGTTTTCCCGTGAGTCGCAGGAAAACAGCGCAATTGATGAAAGAAGCGGGCGTGTGGGTGCGGTACAAAAAGAAATATAAAGCCACCACCAACAGCGACCATAAAAAGCCTATTTACGCCAATGAGCTTAAACAAGACTTTGTCGCACGAAAGCCTGACCAAGCTTATGTACAAGATATCACTTATATTTGGACATCAGAGGGTTGGTTATATTTGGCGGTGGTGATTGATTTATATTCACGCAAAGTAGTGGGTTGGAGTATGAGTTCAAGAATGAAGGCCAGCTTAGTGTGTGATGCATTAACCATGGCGATATGGCAACGACAACCAAAAACAGGATTGATTGTGCATTCAGACCAAGGCGTGCAATACGCCAGTAACGCTTATCGTCGCCTTATCAAGACACATGGTTTTGTAGGCAGCATGAGTAAAAAAGGGTGTTGTTGGGATAATGCTGTAGCAGAAAGTTTCTTCGGGAGCCTAAAGCAAGAGCGGGTACATTGGCGCAATTATCCAACACGATTTAGCGCCCAACAAGATATCTTGAATTACATAACCATGTGGTACAACAGCCATAGACTTCATTCGTATTTGGATTACCAAAGCCCTAATGACTTTGAAAGACAAAACAATGAATTACAAAAAGTAGCTTAACTGGGGTGGTCGTTTTAGGTTGACCAGGTCATAGTGCATTCTATCGATTCTTTATATTTATCAAAATTTTCTCTAGGAAACATTTCTTTAAATTTGGATAAACGTTTCTCTAGCTCCTCAGGTGTTTTCGCTTTGCGTTTATTACCCTTGGTCATCATGGCTAACCAAGAATCATATTCAACTAAAGTACCTGAGAAACAATCTTGATGTGCAAAAGTCTCTGTGTCGGAAAGTACATTTTGCGCCAAGCTAAATCTGCTCAACAACAAGCTAAGTAATAAAATGAAAATCAGTGATTTTTTCAAGATAATTCCCTTTAAATGAAATGACTAAAAATGAAGTTGATAGAAACCTATCACCATTTTTTTACACTTCAATGAAAAGTCCTATGGTTTTAAACTACCTTTTCAGGTAAGATAACTAACCGCTTTCTCTCAAAAATGACATTTTAAAGCTAAGTATTCAATAATATAATATTAATGCTAAATACCCCTTTGCTCGTTTTTGAGGTAGCCAACAGACCTTATTTGTAAAACTGAAAATCGCTATAAGCGGATGTAAACGCAAAATATAGCTACGTCCGCTTTCTTGGGTATAGCAGCCGTTCGGTTGAGGTAGGTCGAATGACCGTTGATCGCTCAAAACGGCCTATCTATATTGAGATCAACTCAATTACTCAGCTAAGGAGTTGCACCTTTTCCTGTTTATAATTCCAGTTTTTCTCTCTGTGGTTAAAACGCTTTTGTTAGTTTTTAACTAATACGAATGGAGTGGAACTAAAAAATATTTTTTAAACAAAGGGATAAATTGATTTTATCGGAATGGAGTATTCTTATGATAAATATTATTTATATTTATCAACAAGTAAATAGTTGGTGCAGATGGGGAGACTCGAACTCCCACGGCCGTTAAGCCACTAGCACCTGAAGCTAGCGTGTCTACCAATCCCACCACATCTGCAGTCGGCGCTGATTCTATACCTTCAACTATGATTTGAATAGATAATTCAATATCTGTTAACGAATAACTTAATGAAGACAATTAGATAAACGCTAAGGTAAATTAATCGTTGTTTTACCAAAGATACATACTGGCTTTTTTGTTTAAGATCTTTAATTCAAACGCCTCTGTACATGCCGAATGTGCCAGTCCATAACATACATGTAATGGCAATAAATGCTCTTCTCTTGGATGGCAATAACGTGCAAATGGGGCTTGTTGCCAATTAAGTAACTGTTGTGTTCTTTGCGCTTCATTTATCTCTGGGTTCGAGCAAGTGTCCAATAACCACGATTCAAACGCTACGTTCTTATTTTTGGATTCCTCGTTTTCGGGGGCAAAAAAAGCCCGCATGTTATGAAAAGAAAACCCCGAACCAATGACTAACAAGTTGTCATAGTCTACTTGCTGTAACGCTGTTCCTATTTTGAGGTGTTCAGCGGAGTCAAGATTGTTTACTAAGGACAATTGCACACACGGTATATTTGCTTGTGGGTACATGATGCTTAACGGCACAAACACCCCGTGATCAAGACCGCGTTTTGCATCTAAACGCGATGATATGCCTGCCTGAGCAAAGGATTCATGAATTTGATTGGCTAAGTTAGGTTCACCGGGGCAAGGGTAGCTAATGGTATAAGATTCTGCTGGGAAACCGTAATAGTCATAAATCAAAGAAGACTGAGGAGCACTAGTGATGGTGGGCTTGTCTTCTTCCCAGTGAGCACTGATCACCAGAATGGAAGAAGGGGTTGGTAACTTTTTTGTTATTTTGGTTAAACATTCCAGCATGTCTTGATGCCCGGCGTCCCCTAATAATGGCATCGGTCCGCCGCCGTGAGACAAAAATAGGACCCTAGCTTGTTTCATTTGCTTAACTCGTTGCTTTGGCATTTATGATAGACAATTAGCATAAGGTAATTTAATTAATAAGGGTAAGACCAATTGGGGCGATGCACTGAAGTTTGCCACTAAGCCTATTTTATTGGCTTAGTGGCATGTTTAGGTTTTTAATTGGCTAATGTCAAACGAAAGGGTATAGCCGGTAAATGGGCTGCATTATATAAATTTGCTGGACTGTTATCGGCCCAGGCATACCTCACTGACACAGGTTGTTTTACTTTGCTGGCACTAACAATCACAGTATCACCTTCAATTTTAGCGTCTGCATTAACAAACTTGCCATCAGAGCCCGCTATTGCAAAACCAAGTAGTTTGTCACCTGCAACCGTCAAACCACCATCGATATGTTGATATGACAACACCAATACGTTTTTACCTGCAAGGTTTTTGGCTTCGACCTTTTCAATGCTTGGACCTGAGTAACTGACATCCTCCTGCAAAACTATATGCTGAGCAGCACGCCACAAGCGCTCACCCACATCAGCCTTGTTACGCGGATGAATATCATCGGCATTACCGATATCGATAGTGACTGCCATACCTGTATTGGGGAGGGTTAAGGCAGAAGTTTGAGCTTCGCGTAATAGCGCCCAATCACTGTTAACTGGCTGATCTTTGGCTTGCAAATAACTGGCTAATTGCACAAACAAAAAGGGCAACTCTGGCTGTTGCCACTGGGCACGCCAATCGTTAATAAGTCCTTTAAACAACTCGCTGTATAAGGCATTAGTCCCTACGTTGTTTTCACCTTGATACCAGATCACTCCAGCAATGGGGTAGTTGATGAGAGGGTGGATCATGGCGTTAAACAATACACCGGGTTTCCAGTTATAAAACTTCACGTCAGGCATTTTAGGCTCGACCTCGTTAGACACTAACCATTGGCCACTTAGATCAAGCTTGTTTTCATCGAGTTGTAAGTAAAAATCCTCCTTTTTGCCAATTAATACCTTGTTATCCCAGCTATTGACGGCTCGGATCACGATAATGTTGTCACCGGGATGTAATAGTTCTGCTGGTATCTCTTGCTCTTTAGTGGTGTCTTGCCAACTTTCTGTATAAACCTGTTGGCCATTAATAAATACCCGGCCAATTTGATTTAATTCACCAATATCCAATTTTACACTTTGTGGCTGAGTACTGAGTTGAAAATGTTTTCTAGCCCAAACGATATGACTTAAAGGACTATTTGCCGTGGTAGGTAAGGTTGTTTTGCTCCACTGACTGTCATCAAAATCGATCTGCAAGATCTTGCCATCTGCATAGGCAAGAAGACTGTCAACTAACTGCCATTTTTGCTGTTCTAACTGGTCATTGTGTTTGAATTCTTGTTGCCATTGTTGCGCATTTTGTAACATGTCGCTGGCATCTGTTTGATAACCATTGATCGTTTGTAAGGCATTAATTGAAGTCCACGCTTCGGCAGGAGTACCGCCCCACGTACTGTCAATGATTGCCACAGGAATACCGCTATGTTGATGATAACGCTTGGCAAAATGCCAGGCTACGGCAGAAAAGTCGCCACTGGTAGCCGGACTGGCTATTTTCCAGCCTGAGCTTGCCACATCATTTTGCGCTGTGGCGGAGTACTTTTTTTCAACTTTTAAAAAACGTATGTTGGGAAAGTCACTATCGGCTACTTCTTGTTGCCAATTGGTCGTATTACCTGCCAAATTCCATTCCATATTAGACTGGCCGGAGGCTAACCATATATCACCAATTAATACGTCTTTAATTAGCTGGGTATTATCGCCTTGGCTAACACTTATTGTGAAAGGTCCACCTGCAGGTTGTGCAGGCAAACTGACTTGCCACTGACCTGAGTGAGCGGCCTGGGTTTGCTGGGACACAATAACTTGTTGCTCTTTTAGCAGGCTAACTGTGAGGTTTTCACCGGCTGATACTTGGCCCCAAATCACTATGGTTTTGTGGCGTTGCAATACCATATGATCAGTAAAGATGGTGGCCATTTTTAGCTTTTGTGGCATCGTAGACTCGTGTTTTTCGATGCTGCTTACATCGTGTTTTGGCTTATTGTCTGCTGTGCAACTACATAACAGACCGATAAAAATGATGTTGGCCCAGAGGCTGATTTTATTCATTGTTGGCATCCTAATGAGTCTCGTCTTGAACTACCAATGATTTCATGTCTTGCGCGTGTTTTTGAATAAGATCTAAGGTTGAGCTATCAGTGTCAAATACTGAATTTAGACCCTGTGGCTCTTGGGGTGGATCGCCAAAAAACATATCACCACTTTGCCAGATAAAGTCTTTACGCGAGGTCGTTGCTTCACCACTCCAAGCCCAAAAGTTACTGCCTGCTGCATATTCTCCAGCGTTAGCGGCTTGATACCAGTGTTCGTAGATACTAGTTAATAAGGCATCTCTCCATTGAGTCGTTGAGTCACGGGAAAAGTCACCATTGTCACGTTCGACACCAAATTCCTCTAATACCATGGGTTTGTTAAGTTGTTTAGCTAATACGAGATGTTGGTCGATATAGTCAAGGGCCGAGGCTAAGCCGCTGGCATAGGTTTCTTCAGGTTGTTTAACATTAAACCAGCCCCAATTCTTTAGCCACAAATGAAAAGTAGCGTAGTCAATACTGGGCATTTTATGGGCTTGTAAAAACACGTCTGGATCTCGAATCGAGCCCATAATTCCCTCACTGCCCGTAGTAACTAACTGATGAGGTGCCAATGCATGAATAAACTGAGCACTTTGATCAATCCATTTAATATAAGCTGCAACATTAATGCGGCCATCCTGATCACTGCCTGGACGAGGTTCATTGGCCAATTCCCAGGTCATAATGGTGGGATCTTGGTTATACGCAAGACCATTGATAGTGTTTACGCGGGTAATTACTTGTTTTATTACATTTTGATAATGTTGTTGTGCTTCAGGCATATGATAAAAACGTGCTGAGTTTTGCATGAAACCGTTCCAATCTCCGGTCACGTCAGGATCAAACACTTCTTCGCCGGTCAGCCATGAGACATATTGGGACATACCGCCAGACCATTGCCAGAAGTTATTTAAAAACAATACGGCCTGCATATCGCGTTTGGCCATTTCTACCAGTAAAAAATCCAGACCTACTAGCAAGTCTTGGTCAAGTTCAGCTAATTTGCTTTGAATGGCGGGACGCAGGGCCATTTTTAAGTTGCTTGCTTCTGCCATTGCTAGTACACGTAAATTAGTAATGCCGCGGGATTTAAGTAAGTCTAATTCACGCTTTAGTTGCTCACGGTTACCAGGGTAGTTGTCTAATCCCAAATATCCGGCATGCCAAAAATTGGTGCCAACAAAGACATAATTTTTATCACCTAAGTAGAATTGCCCATCTTTTACCCTAACAAATTCGGTAGCCGGTGGTTTACCCTCTACTTGTGGGGCGGGGGAGCAGGAGAACAGTAGGATGATACTGCTCAGTAAAACCGCAAACGTCAGACGGGTGTTAGACATAAATTTAATTACTCTTGGATTTTTTGAAGTCACCACTTTCTGCCAGCTTAAGATAATTTAAAGCCAAAAAATTGAATGGTAACCGGTTACAGTTAGTCTGCAAGCATGCCCTTTTGTGTGTTTAAAATCAATTGTCAGATTTTATTTTGTTATGCAATTAATTAACAAGTTAGCATTTGTTTCACTACAAAATACCTAAAAAGCTAAGTTTAATGATTTTTGCATGGCTTAAACTGCAACAATGGCTTTTTGTCGCTAGCATTTCATTTACATTCTGCGTAACATTTATTGAAACCGGTTACTTTTTAATGGTTCACTAATAAAACGCACTTATTTACCTAAAGAGGAATAAAGAATGTTACTGAGGTATGCAATTTTGCTTTGTTGTTTATTGGCTAGCGCTGCGTCACTAGCCAAAAAATTTGAAGGTCTAGCGTTGACTCCTCCTATGGGCTGGAATAGTTGGAATACCTTTGCCTGCGATATTAATGAAAATCTAATCAAAGAAATTGCCGATACTATGGTCAAAAATGGTATGCAAACAGCGGGTTATGAGTACATTAATATTGACGATTGCTGGCACGGTGAACGTGATGCACAGGGTAATATTCAAGTGGATAAAACTCGCTTTCCCTCAGGCATGAAAGCGCTGGCGAATTATGTGCACAGTAAAGGTTTAAAGTTGGGCTTGTATTCAGATGCGGGTTGGCAAACCTGTGGTGGTCATCCGGGCAGTCGGGGTTATGAGTTTCAAGACGCCAAGCAATATGCCAGTTGGGGTATTGATTATCTCAAATATGATTGGTGCAATACCGAAGGTTTAAAAGCCGAAGGCGCGTACCTTACTATGCGCGAAGCCATCCATCAAGCTGGTCGTCCTATGGTATTTAGCCTGTGTGAGTGGGGTGATAACAAGCCATGGGAATGGGCTCAAGATATTGGCCATTTATGGCGTACCACGGGTGACATCTACCCTTGTTTTGATTGTGAATACAACCATGGTACATGGTCTTCTTGGGGGGTGTTAAAAATTCTCGATATGCAAAAAGGCCTGCGCAAGTATGCCGGTCCTGGACATTGGAATGATCCGGATATGATGGAAGTAGGCAATGGCATGAATCAGGCAGAAGACCGCTCGCATTTTGCCATGTGGGCCATGTTAGCTGCACCATTGATTGCAGGGAATGATCTGCGGTCGATGAGTGCTGAAACTTTGGCTATTTTAAACAACCAAGAAGTGATTACTGTTGATCAAGATCCATTAGGTATCCAAGGGTTTATTTATGCTGATAATTTTCAAGACACCTCTCTACAAATATGGTTTAAACCCCTGCAGAAGGGCGATTGGGCTATGGCTATTTTAAACCGAGGTGACAAAGCCTCTCCGTTCACATTTGATTGGAAAAATGAAAAGGTAATTGATGATTTATCCCAGCGTGTTGCAGAGTTTTCGCAACAGGTGTACCAAATTAAAAACCTATGGAGTGGGCAAGAATTGGCTGATAGCCAAACCATGTTGCAACAACAAATTGACGCTCACGATACATTGATCCTGCGTTTGAGCCCTAAAAGGTAGCTATAAAGTCTGTGGGCAGCTTTTATGCTGCCCAAATATGTAGGTGAAATAAGAGTATTTCTCGCTATTTGTTACATATTCTTTTTTTAGTTACATTTTTATTGTGGTTAAAAGTCTAAATTAAAATCTTAATTAGTAAAAAATTAACATTAAAATCAAATAGATATGGATTATTTTAAGTTTTTTTGCTAAATGTTTTAAATCAGCAGTTGTAACTTTGAAACCGGTTACTGTAAACTTTTTGTTAAATTACGTTTCTCGGCTCAGTCACTTTTGTAAATAAAGTTGTAACCGGTAACATGTGGTGAATGATGAAAAATGCGGCTCATGGCAAATAAGTCTCCATTTATTTTGGGGTTTAGGTTGTAAGGCCAATTGTTGCTTAAAAATAAAAACAGGGACCCTTCCTAATGTTTATAAAGAGTAAATTGAAAACACAAGTAAAAACCATTGCCTTGGCCGTGAGTTGTGCACTGATCCATGGTGCAGTATTGGCCCAAGAATCCGATGCCAATACACTTCCGTTAGATGATTCGACGGAAGTGATCGAAGTTAAAGGTATTCGTAGTTCACAAGCTGCAGCGATTGATTTAAAACGGGTTGCCGCCACTATTGTTGACTCGATTGTAGCGGAAGACATCGGTAAACTGCCTGACGCGACTATTGCTGATTCGCTTTCGCGTATATCTGGAGTCCAGGTTAAACGTGAAGCGAATGAGGCGACGTCATTGAATATTCGGGGTATGCCTCAGGTATTAACTACCCTTAACGGGGAACAATTTTTAAGCCCATGGACCATCACCGATGTGGGCGCCAATTACGGGGATATTCCGGCCAGTATGATCACTGGGGTGGATGTATATAAATCCATTAATGCAAAAGCTTTGTCCGGTGGTATTTCTGGCTTAGTTGATTTAAAAACCGCTAATGCCTTAACCCTTAAAAAAGGCTGGACAGGAAATCTGAGAATGGAAGGCTCTCAGGGTGACCTGACAAAAGAAGAAGTGCACAGTGATAGAACGGTCACAACCCGTATTGATCATAATATAAATGCCTTTGTTGGTTATAACGGCGGGAAGTTTGGCTTTACGGCGGGTTTGTTTGACTCTGAGTCAAACGCGGCAAACTACCAGATGTGGGACGATAACCGTTTGGCATTTTTAGACTCACAAGGTGGCCAACCGGGTGATCCTCTCGATTTGGATAACGATGGGGATTTAGTGAATGACTGGTACATGGTACCAGGCAATTTTGGCGTTCGTAGTAATTTTATGGAGCGTAAACGCAGTGGCGGTGCCCTTGGTATTGAAGTGCAATTAACGGATAATTTTAAATTAAGTGGTGATGTGTTTTACACCCAGATGGATCAGTATGATCGTGGGGTAAACATTAATTTTAATGGTCAATCCAGTATTAACTCCATCTCTATTAATAATGGTCCGCAAGAGCAAGAAAATCTGTATAACGTCTTGGTTAAAGAGGGCACCATTACCTCACCAGGCGCGGATATTAATTATGTGGATGCTGACGGTAATACCCAAACAAAAACCATACACACAGTGCAAGTGGCCCATATTAATTCTCGAGATTTTCAAACTAATTCTAACAATACTATTAATCATACTGCGGCGATTAATTCTAATCTGCAATTGGACTATAACAATCACGACAATATTGAAGCGTCAATTCGTTATGTTTATGCCCATGCTGAAAAACAATATCGTACAGCCACTTTAAACCAAGGTACGCCTGCTTGGTTATGGGTTGATGAAGACGGGATTTCAGGACATGATCCTATCAATGTTTATGATGTAGTAGTGGATTATCGTGGCGACGTGCCAAGCTTTGCTTATGATCCTATTGCCAATGACCTGTCAAAAGCCTCTTATCTAAGAAAATATCAGGCCGCTGGGGATGGGAGTAATACTGAAGCTGATCTTGATGTGCTGCGCGCCGACGTAACCTATTTCCTCAACAGTAACAATTTTATCCAGTCAGTTGATGGCGGACTGCGCCGTGGTGTACGTCAAGCTGACCATACCAAGTTTTTCTATGCTACTCCTACGGGACGTTATTCAACCTGGAATGATGCAACCGTGCCAGAAGACAAGCGTTATAAGTTGCTACCGGGTAACGAAGTGTGGCAAAAATACCCTGAATGGCGCGATTTTTACTATGAGTTAGAAGATGCCAACTTAACTGCTCAAGATGATTATATCGATAATGGTTTTAGTGTAAGAGACACTGATGTATTTACTGATTTTGGTCCGATTACAGGTTTTGAAAATGGGGTGTCGTCGCTTGATCCCAATAATTGGGATAGTCCCTTAGACTTTCTTAATACCCTTTATCCTGGTACTAAAACCATAGAAGATCCGGGGTTTACTTATGCTGTGAAAGAAACCTCTACTTCAGCGTTTTTACAAGCCAACTTCGCTAATGATGAAGTGTTTTTTGGTATTCCAGTGCAAGGTGATATAGGGGTTCGTGTAGTACGTACTGACAGAGAAATTACCAAAGCGGTGATCCCTGCGGTACTAGATCGTAATAATTCTGTGGGCGCTGGTTCACAGCCTTGGCAGAAAATTGCCTTTGTGTCTGATACCGAAACCGTTGACCGTTCTTTTACTGACGTTTTGCCCTCACTAAACTTAAACTTTTTCCCAAGTGATGAAGTGATATTACGTTTAGGTGTATCTAAAAATATGACCCGTAATAATCTTGAAAATCTCGGTTCGGGTTTGGTTTTGTGGTATCAGCAATGTGTTAAAACCGCAGCTGATGGTTTTCCCGTTAAGGTACGTGATGGCAGCGGCCAATTACGTGATGCGCTAGTGGGTTGCTCAGGTGGTGGCAGCGATAACGGTAATCCTGATATGAAACCTTGGCGCGCCACTGTCTATAACAGTTCTGTAGAGTGGTATTTTGCTGAGAATTCGATTATCGGCATTGGCATGTTTTTAATTGATGTAGAAAGCGCTGTCGCTAGCTATCAAGAGCAACGTAATTTTGCCGACGCTGATGGAATCAACCGCGGTAGAACTGTTAACGTGTGGACCACAGGTAACGTAAACGCCTCTGATTTGATGGGTTTAGAAATTGGCTACAAACAACCTTTTACCTTCTTTGAAAATCCCATATTGAGTTCTTTAGGGGTTGAATTTAACTACACCTATTCAGACAGTGAATCACCTGATATTGACGTAGAAGGTAATGCCCTACCTTTACCTTCTAACTCTAAACATCAGTCCAATGCCATTTTATGGTACGACAAAGATGGTTTGAATATGCGGGTGGCCTATAACTGGCGCAGTGAAGAATATATTGGTCGTGTTGGACTTAATACTAACGGTGTGCCGCTCAACTTGGGCAATTGGAATGAGTCCATAGGTTATTTGGATGCGCAAATTAATTATTGGGTAAATGAGCATGTTAGCTTCTCTTTGAGTGGCACTAACTTGACCTCAGAAGACCGTAAATCCTATGCACAGTTTGAAAATCAATTTCAATCACTTTGGGTACAAGAGCGACGTTATACCTTAGGTATGTCGTTGAGCTTTTAATTTAAATAATTCACCCAAATGTGAGCAGACAGCCTTGGTGCTGTAAAGAGAGAGAAATATGAAAAAAATAAATAGTAAGCGCTCAAAAATAAGCCGATATCTCGGATTTTTACCTGTGGTCATGGCGGGATTATTATTGCAAAACTGCGGTTCTGATCTATTGGATAAAAATGCCGATATTGACACCTTGGTGCCAGAGGCTCCGGTTGAATTACCCGATCGCCCATCGCCTTCAGAAGATGCGTTGGTTATTGCCACCAGTAATAATGAAATTTTTGATGCCTCAACCGATCCCATCTTATTAAGAGGGATTAACTTGCAATATGGTGACAATCCAGAAGTGCGTTTAGGTGGTATAGCGGCCATTAAAGAAACCGGCGCTAATGTAGTTAGATTGCAACTGAGAGCCAATACCACTGCTGAACAATTAGAAGCTGCGTTGGACGAAATTGTGGCTAACGGTATGATCGCCATGCCTATGTTGTGGGAAGGTGAGGGTGAAATTACCTGTACCGAAAGCGCTGAATTTCTCGAAAAATATACTCAAGAATTATGGTTTGACCGCTGGATAGATGTATTAGTAAAAGACAAATACCAACCTCATCTCATGATTAATATTGCCAACGAATGGGGCCCCATGAATGTGTGGGACGCCAATAGCGTGGGTTATGCTGAATATATAGATGTTTATAAGTCGATTATTCGTGAATTTAGAACAATTGGTTTTCGTGTGCCCTTGGTTATTGATGCACCTCATTGTGGCCAAGATTACAACGCTTTTTTAGCTGACCGTGCTCTAGAACTACAAGCGGCTGATGTTGAATCTAATATTGTCTTATCTGTTCATGCTTACGGTGCTAAGTGGAATTCGAGTAATAAGATTGTTGCTGCAACTGACGCGATGTCGAAAACCGGTGTGCCTTTTATCATTGGAGAATTTGGTGGTTCAATGGCCTTTGGTGCCACTTCTATTGACCATACCGATCTGATTACCAAAGGGGTTGGCGATCAAGCAATGGTCTTTAACTTTCCGTGGAATGGAACTGAAAATAAATCTGCCTATCAGCATGAATTGCCAGAAGCGTTGGACTTACAAGGTTCAAATATTAGTGCCGATGTGTACGTTCCTGTGCGCTATGTGGAAAATGGTAAGTTAGGTGTGCAAATGTACTTACGTGATGGTTCTGACCGTTATGCGAGTTTGGGTTTTATGCAAGCTAACGATACCGATTTAAAAGGTAATGCTTGGACCAAACTGAATTTTAGCGTAGCAACCGTCGCTGACTTCGGTGGTTGGGTTGAAGAGGGTTTTGATCTTGCTGATGTGAAAAAAATAGGCTTCGAAGTATCCGCCAATGGTAAACCTACCAATGTTGTTGGTGATATCAAATTTGATAATATCAAAATTGAAGCCGGTGGTGCGGTACCCGCCATGTATCAAGCTGACTTTATTGGCGAGACTGAAGGTTGGGGCAAAGATTGGACTGCGGGTACTGTCGTGTCTTCTGATGCCGAAAATCTGGTTATTACTCAGGATTGGGCGGCCAGTGACTCCTTTGCTATTTTTGTTGGTGGTGCCAATACCGGTATTGATACCAGTAAACCGCTTAACATCAAACTCAATATGTTTTTGCCTGCAGAGTACGCAACTGAAACTGGTTTGTACTTTAAAATCTATGTTAACCATGGCGATAGCTGGGAGTGGGCTGAAACGAGTACGGCGACAATTGCTGACTTTACCCCGGGTGAGTGGAGTGAGGTGGTATTTGAAAATGTAGATTGGACTACTTTAGGCGCTTTACAAAAATTTGGTCTGTTATTTGGTGGCGTTAGCGCGGGTAAAACCGAATCAATTTTAGTCGACTCTATTACAGTGGTTGATCCAGAAGCCACTGAAAGTGCCGGTGAGCCACCTATGTACAACGCACAATTTGATGCCGATGCGGAAAGTTGGACTAAATTTTGGGGTGGTGATACAACGGTTACTGCTGATGCCGCAGGTTTGTTGGTTATTACGCCTGATTGGGTAACTGAAGGTAAACTGGGTTTTGGTATTGCTGGCTTAAGCAGTATTGATACGTCAGCGCCAGTTACTATCAAAACCAAAATCTTTATCCCTGCCTCTTATGCACAAGAAAGTGGATTGTATTTCAAAGTATTTGTGCAGGATCAAGGCTGGGGCTGGTTCTCTGTACCCCAACCGGATTTGACTATAGCTGATTTTACGCCAGGTGAGTGGACTGAAATTACTATTGAAAATGTTGATTTATCTTCACAAGTTGCACCTTTCCAACGTTTTGGTATTGAGATGGGCGGCGTTTTGACGACAGAAAATACTGATCCAATCTTGATAGATTACATGGCAGTGTTAGGTGATGGTCAATCACTTGATGCTGGTGGTGTGTTGGGTTTAATTTCTCAATATGAGCAAGACTTTGTAGGTGAACTAGGTGGTTGGGAACGTGATACATATGAAGATACTACTGGTGCTATCGCGGTAGAAGGTACTGATTTAGCGTTGAGCCAGCAATGGTCAAGTAAAGATCAACTTGGTTTCTATGTCAGTGGTGGTGTTGCCAATCTAGATACCAGTGCACCTATTACTTTGAGCGCACGAGTATATATTCCTGCTTCATACAGTGATGCCAGCAATTTGTTTTTCCGCTTCTATGTGCAGCATGGTGACGATTGGTCTGGTTGGAATACCACTGAAGATAAGGTATTCGCTGATTTTAATGTTGGTGGTTGGACTGACGTGACCTTCGAAGATGTCGATTTTACCATGGTACAAACGCTACAACGCCTTGGTATTCAAGTGGGGGGTGTTGGTGCTGATAAAGCGGAATCTATTCTGATTGATTATGTCAAAGTGGAGAAGATTGGCTTAGTGCCATTGGAGTTAGAAACCTTGTTTAACATGAGCTTTAACAACTCAACTGAAGTTGATGCATGGACTTTGGATTACGCCGAAGGTGGCTTTAATGAAGAGGTGCTAAGTGAAGCCAAAGTACATGGTTTTGGGGTAGTCCCTTATGGCTGGATGGCATGGTCATGGAAAGGCAATGGTGAAGCCACTATTGGCTTGGATATGTCGACCTCAGAAAACACTGTTGAGTTAACCACTCGAGGTAATGAGATAGTTAATGGACCCAATGGTATTAAAGCAAGTTCAGTGCCTGCAGGATTTGGCCAATAATTATTAAGTAAGTCTTTATTAAAACCGGACGCAATGTCCGGTTTTTTTTAGAGCGAGTATTAGATGGCGACATCGCACATGGCATAACCAAGTGTTAGCAGAAAATGATGTATAAATATTTATATCCTAATAATATTCTTTTTTCTTAAGAAACAATGACATATTTCTGGTTTGTGAAAACAAACGGTGATTTGTAAATTAATTGTTGATCTGGTGTAACCGGTTACGTTAAGCTTGTCGTCTTAAGGACACAATGCAGTTGCATTTTTTTTAAATTAAATTGTAACCGGTTACTTTGTATTGGCGATGAATATATTTTGTACAGGTAAATATCGGGAACTTAAAACAGCGAGTTAAACAGATGTTATTTAGCTCGCAGACAAATAAATAAATGACATACATGTAAGAGGTTAATAATGACATTTAAAACCAAAATAAAACCACTAGGGTCTTTTGTTGCCCTAGCTTTACTTACTAGTTTGAGTTCAGGCTGTGTAAAAGAAGCAAAACTCAATACTGATACTGTGGTGTATACACCTGAAGAAAGACCGCTAGGGGTTATTGCCGGTGAGCCAGCCGAATATGCATTAGGTGAAACGGCAAACATTACGCTCACTGGACGTTTAGTTGGCACTGTTACATCAGAAACCGTGATGTGGACCCAAACGGGTGGTACGCCACTGGCCGGTGACATTGATTGGACTAAGGAAAACCTCAGTTTCCCTACACCTGAAATCGACGGTATTGAAACCTTTACCTTCGAGATCAAAGCGCTAGATCCCAACGGAAATGTTATTAACGATGCAGATGGTAACCCTCTGGTTGCCTCCACCAGTATTACCGTGTTTGATCCAGCTATATTAGTCACTTACGAAATCGAAGATGCCTCAGTTGCTGAACTTGTTGCGGTGGCAACCGTGTCTTCTGGTGATGCAGCTTATCTTAGCGGTGCTTCTGGCTCACATACGGCTGATATCGTGCCTGGCTCCTCAGTTAAATTTACCATTAATCAAGAAAATGACACCTTTTTTACCTTGTATGCGCGTTTTGGCATTCCTTCAGCGGGTTATGGTAGTAAAAATGCCATAGTGACGGTTAATGGGGTTAAAACTGAAATTTCGATTAATGCTACGGGCAGTTTTTCCAACTACCGGGTAGGGATTATCAAGTTAACTGCTGGGGAGAATATTATCGAAGTGGGTGGTGGTTGGAATTACTATCGCTTGGATAGTATTTTGATGATCCCCGCCGCTGAGCCACCCGCACCATTAGCGGTAGCACCAACCTTAGTTAACCCTAATGCTCAAGCATCAGCCTTAGCAGTCATGGAGTTTTTGGCGGCTAATTATGGTACGGCCACTTTATCTGGCCAAACTGAATATCCCAATAAGGTCGAAGGTGCTTTTCCTTTGACCGAGTTTGATAAGGTTGTGGCGGCCACTGGCGATGATGCTCCTGCCATTGTGGGTTTTGACTTTATTGATTTTTCTGCCACTCGAGTGGCCAACGGCAGTGATACTAGTGGTTTGTCAGAAGCCATGATTGCCGAACATCAAACTAAAAACGTCATGCTTTCTGCACTGTGGCACTGGAATGCACCAATGCATTTACTCGATGCCGATGGTGATGGGGTAGGTGACGAATCAGGCAGTGATCAACAAGCATGGTGGGCTGGATTTTACTCACGCGCAACAACCTTTGATTTAGCTGCAGCCTTAGCTGACACCAATAGCCCTGAATATACGGCACTGTTGGCCGATATCGATACGGTTTCAGCTGAGCTTAAAAAGTTTGCCGATGCTGATATTCCGATTTTATGGCGTCCGTTACACGAGGCTGAAGGTCAGTGGTTTTGGTGGGGGGCTGCAGGACCTGAAGCCTTAAAACAGTTATGGATATTGATGTACGATCGCATGACAAACATGCATGGCCTCAACAATTTGATTTGGGTTTACACCCATGCGCAAAGCCTTGACGCAAACTGGTATCCCGGTGACAACTATGTGGACATTGTGGGTTACGACGGCTACGACGGTAATAATCCTGACAATCCCTTCAAAGGCCAATACGCCACTTTAAAAGATCGTCACAATGGCAAAAAAATTGTGGCTTTGACTGAAACCGGTACCATTCCTAATGTTGCCTTAATGCATGAGCAAAATGCCTGGTGGTCTTTTTTCATTACTTGGAACTCTGGCGGTGACTTAGGTCCTGATGGTATTGAAGCAGCAACTATCGATTCTAACTATGCCTTTCATGGCGTGCTTAACCTAGCTGATATTCCTGGTGGACGGGCTAAAGTTGAAGCTGGCGTTTGGCAGAATTTTGAAGTCAGCACCGCAAATTTTGAAGCACAAATTAATTGGGCAGCAACCACAGGTATTGCCACATCTGACAAATGGGCAACCAGTGGCTCGCGCTCACTCATCTTAGCTAAAGATCTCTCCTTAGAAACTGATCCTACTGGTGCCATGTTCCAAGTCTATCCAACGGGTGGGCTTGATGTGAGTGACGTCAGCACAGTGACAGTCAGTGCCAATGCTATAAATGCCGGTCCCGGCACTACCGTGAAATTGTTTGTTAAATACGGCGATGATTGGGAATGGGCAGACAGCGGAGCAGTGGCCATTGTTGATGGTGGTGTCGAGTTACAGGTGGATGTGTCTGCCTATGATTGGTTAGCCGGTTTAGGTTTCCAATATGAAGGCATTGATGCCAGCGCCACAGCAGCTGAATTTTACCTTGATAACGTACGACTCGATGATGCGGTAATTTATGATTTTGAGCCTGATACCTCCGGTTTTGAATCCCAAATTAACTGGACAGGTGTGCCAGGTCTTACCGTCACTAATGATTGGGCGAGCAGCGGTAAGCGCGCCTTAACCATGATCAAAGATCTTACTACCTTTACTGAGCCTACTGGCGCCATGTTTCAGGTTTACCCAGAAGGCGGCATCGATGTTAGCCAAGTATCTAAAGTCAAAGTCAGTGGCAATGCTATTGGCGCCGGAGTTGGTACCACAGTGAAGTTGTTCGTGAAATACGGTGACGACTGGGCCTGGACCGACAGCGGTGCCGTGGCCATTGTTGACGGCGGTGTTGAGCTAGAAGTGGATGTCTCCGCTTACCAATGGTTAGCAGGTTTAGGTTTTCAGTATGAAGGTATCGATGCCACCGCCACAGATGCGCGTTTCTATTTAGATAATGTGCGTCTTGATGAAACAAATATTTACGACTTTGAAGGCACGGGTAGCTGGGAGTTTCAAGTTAATTGGTCACCTACTCAAGGTGTGCAATTAGCCCAAGATTGGGCAGCGGATGGCGAAAATGCCTTAGCCGGTGTGACGCAGTTGGTCGATGGAGATGACAACGTCATTTTGCAAGTTTATCCCGCAGGCGGTTTGTTATTGGGTGGCGTAACTACCTTAAAAGTCACGGCTAAAGTGATGGATGCAGGTGACAACGTGCAGGTGCAATTATTTGCCAAAGATAAAGATGGCGCTTGGCGTGATGGTGGAGCGGTTGCCATGACAGCAGATGGCGTAGAGCTCAGTTTGGATATTGCTGATATGGGTGAAATAAGCGGCTTTGGTGTGCGTTTTATGAGCCCAGCCAACAGCACCAGTGAATCCAAATACTATATCGATAAAGTGGTTTTTGAATAAGCCCTATTGCTAATAAACCCTAATCTGGCCGGTATTCATTGCAAGCTTTGCATTGAATGCCGGGCCCAAACTGAACAAAAAGTAACAAGGATAAAACATGCCTGCTAATAAAAAATTCAAACACAATTTATTGTCTGTCAGTGTGCTCGCTGGACTAATGTTGTTGCCCCTGAGTATCAATGCACAACAAGTAAACGATGAAGCTGAAACTGAAGTTGAAGCCTTAGATGATGCCGAAGTGATCACAGTACGTGGTATTCGTGGCTCCCTTATTCAATCCATGAACAACAAACGTTATGCCGGCAGCGTGGTTGACTCCATTAGCGCGGTGGATATCGGTAAATTGCCCGATAGCACCATTGCTGACTCATTGCAGCGTATTACCGGTATTCAAATTACCCGTTCTGGTGGTGAAGGTGCATTGGTTAATATTCGTGGTAACGGCAACGTATCAACCACCTTAAACGGTGAGCAAATGTTATCGGCGGGTAACGTCACCACCATCACCCCTGATTTTGCTGATATTCCTTCTACCATGGTATCGGGCTTGGATGTGTATAAATCATCACAAGCACGCAACGTGGTCAGTGGTTTAGCCGGTACTATCGATCTTAAAACCAATCGTCCTTTTATGTTAACCGAAGAGTGGACAGTACTAGGTAAAGCTGAGGCAACACGTGGCTCGTTAGGCAAAGAAAACGATGGTTTAGTGTCGGCATTTATCGGTTATAACAACGATGATAAATATGGTTTCACTTTAAACTTAGCTAAATCATCTAGTCATTTAGCTGATTATACCAATGGCGCTCAAGGTGGAGAGCCTGGGCAATACGGTGGTTGGTCATTTAACGCCAGCGAAGCGGCTAACTTTGTGCAAGAAAATGTCGATGTAAATGGCGATGGCGACTTTAATGATGTTTATTATGGTTTTCAGGGGCATCAAGCCAGTAACCGTTTTATCGACCGGGACCGCACGGGGGTAAACAGTTCAGTACAATTCCAGTTGACGGATTCGCTGAAATTAACCGGTGATGTGTTTTATACCAAGCTGGAAGAATACCAATATTTTGCTGGCGTTGTGGCAAGTCAAGCGTGGCAAGGTGTAACAGGTTGGTATACCCCTACCGAAACCACAGAATATCCTAATATTACCAGTCAAGATGGAGTCTTTACCACCAACGAAGGCAGTTATTTCACTATTCAAGATGCTGACTACCAAGCCCGTGCAGTTAAAACCCACTCGCAAACCTGGGCGGTAGAAAAAGAAGCATTAAATACCAATCTTGAACTGGCTTTTGACAACGGCGGCGCTTTTACTGGCAAACTACGTTGGGTACATGGTGAAGCAAACAATGATATGAGTCGCAGTGTTATTGACTCCTTTATTACTTCAGGCTCACAAATTGGTGATACTTATCATGGTCCTGGCACTGAATTTATAAGTAATGCCAACCCGTGGGGCTATGATGGCGTATCTGCTACTTTGCCTGATGGCACAGCGGTTGATGCTTATACTCAGATCCCTGTGTCCATTAGCTATCGTGGAGGTCAACAAAACTGGAACTTTGGTTCTATCGATGTCACAGAGCAGGACGGCAGCATTACTAACGAAGTGTTTGGCAGTAATCTCAATCGTTACAGCAATAAATCCAGTAACCTGTATGGTGAGTTTTCCAATGCTGACCTGGACATAGCTCGTTTTGATGGTTCTTATGTTATCGACATAGATGCCTTAAGCATAGTCAGTTCAGTGGATTTTGGTCTACGTCATGGTCAACGGGAAGTGTCTAAAAGTGGTTGGTATGGTGGTGTGGCGCGCACAAATGCCTATGGTGATGCGTTTTTAGCTCGTTGGAAAGATACCGCTACTCAAGCACCATTAACCTTAGAATCTTATATTCCGCCCATGTCATTTACCGAGTTAGATGCCAAAGGCATGATCACCGGTATTAGTGATTTTCATGGCTCAACGGGTTTAGGTACTATGTACTTTATCGATCCAAAGGCCATGAAAGATCCTATTGCATGGCACAACGAAATTTATGGTACTAACGCACTGGTACCCGATGCGGCTAACGTTTACAACGTTAAAGAGCAAACTCAGACTGTGTATTTTCAGGCTAACCTAGACGGTGACATCGCTGGTATGTCGTACACTGGTAATATTGGTTTTCGCTACATAAAAACCGAGTTTGATATTACTCAAAGTGAAGGTTTGCAAGGCACCGTAGCCAATTTTAATGGTCAGGACTTTTTAATCGGACCAGGGATTTTGCAACCAGACGGTAACAAAATTAATACCATTAACGCCTACAGTGATTTATTACCAGCCTTGAACTTGGCCTTAAATTTGGATGAAGAGCAAGTATTGCGTTTTTCCTACACTGAGACCGTATCGACTCACAATACCGATCAATTAGCGGGTGGTTTAACGGTTAATCGGGTTAAAAACTGTGAGATCAACAACGCCCAAGGCGAAGAAGTTTTTTGTGCCACAGGCGGCGGTCAAGATGGTAATCCCAATTTACAACCTAATCGTAATGACAATCTAGAGATGTCCTATGAATGGTACTTTAGTGAAACGGGTATGTTTAATGTGGGTTTGTTTTGGGGTAGAGGCAATACTGAATTCAGAACCTCATTGGTATTGCGTGATGACATAGTTGATAGTGATGGGGTAGTGCGCGGATATAATCTATCTACCGGTGAATTTACCGGTACTGTACCCATTCAAACCACCGAAACCTTTGATATCACCGGTGACTGGAACTTTGATAAACCCGGTTTAGAAATGGGTTATCAGCAAGGTTTGGATTTTCTAGATGGATTTTGGAGTGGTTTTGGTATTACTGCCAACTACACCTATTCACCTAGCGAAAGTAATGACATGGATTTCTACGGTGGTTCTTTGCCGGGGGTAGGCAATTCTAAACATCAAACCAACTTAGCCTTATGGTATGAAAAAGATGGTATACAGGCACGTATCGCCCATAACTACCGTAGTGAAATGTTTAACGGGGTAAAATACGAAGGGGCTTATCAGTTTGCTTATTGGACAGCAGCGACTAGCTACTTGGATGCCTCTGTGAGTTATGACATTAACGAGATGGTGACCCTCTCTTTGCAAGGCACCAACCTGACCGAGGAATATCAAGAAAACTACCATCAGTGGGAGTCGAATATTGACAGTCGGGTCTACGGTGAACGTCGTGTGACCTTAGGTGTGCAAGTCAAACTTTAAAAGTGTAAAAATCATAGTGTGCAAAGGGCTCAGTGTTTACACTGAGCCCTTTTTTTGTTTAAGAGGCTAAGGTCTTTTTAATTGAATAAATTTTGCTCTTAGCTTAGGCTTAAGCTCACATAAATATCTGATTATTTGGCCTTTTTATAAATTCATGAAGATTATTAAGCTGTTAATCTTGCTTGTATTCACTGTAAACATTGAATTGCTTAAAGCCAATGAATATAGCCAAATCGGCTTACCTGTGTCCCAAGTGTTTGGCCTTAAACAGCACCAAGGTAGTGACCAAAATTGGTGGCTAAGCAAAACCGATGATGGCTTGATTTATGTTGGCTCAGGCACCGGCTTAAGCCAATGGGATGGCGAACAATGGCATAAATACGCGACGCCTAATAATACTCGTATTCGTTCAATTGCTCCTTGGGCAGACGGTGGTTTGTATGTCGGCACCATTGATGAAATTGGTCGTTTTTTGCCTGATGAACTTGGCCGTTTGCACTACCAATCTTTATTAGAAAACTTACCCACTGAGCAGCGCCAGTTTGGTGAAATCTGGTCTACAGCCGCCAATCAACATGGTGTGGCTTTTATCAGTAATCAACAGGTGTATTTTTGGGATGGTACGCAACTACAGGCTATGCCTAATATACCCGGCGGTAAACATCGACTATTTGCTTTAGATGGCGATTTTTTATTTAAACAGGCTGATGATCCCACATTGTATAAAATTCAGATTTCTGCCTCTGGGACTGAATTTACATTAGAAGCAAGCAATTTTTCCTTGCCCGCTAAATCTTATGTACGCAGTATTTTTACTAATCAAGCTGGTAAGTTGGTAGTAGTCACTTCTCAACACGGTGTATTTGAGCAAGAGGCTGGTGAACTCGCACTGAAAGTGGATGCCCAGCTCTTTGGTCAAGATGTGATTATTTACAATAGCATTCAGGCCAGTGACGGTTTTTATTATTTAGCGTCTTTGTATGATGGACTGTTTATTCTCAATCCTTCACTTGAGTTAGTCAGACATTATCAACAACAAGATAATTTAACTGCCAATAGCTGGTACTCGGTATTAGAAGACCAACACGGCAATATATGGCTGTCAGGCATTCCAAATGTAATTAAAATCGTGCCACCTCATCGCTACAGTACCTATGACATAGGTGATAACTCCACCATTATTGATAAATTGGCCTTGGCCAATAAGCGAGTTATCGCTGCTGGTGATGGACTATTTGGACTTACACCAGGTGCAGCTAAGCTCTCACCCGCTAAGTTTGACAGCCTTGTTGTCAGTAAACACATTAATTTTGATGTACTTGAATACCATGGATATTTTCTTTATGCAGGTAGTGGTGGCGTATTTGCCCGTGCGATAAATGCCAACACTGAAGATTTTGAGAATATTATTGTTACCAGTTGGGCTAGAGGGCTGAGTGTTGATCCCATCAGCGATACCTTGTTTGTCGCCACTTACGCCGGTTTGTATCATCTAACCTTAGACCAACAACAATGGGTCGCACAACTCATTGAGCAAACCGAAGATGAACTTGAATTTGTCGCCATTGAAGATAGTGGCGTGGTGTGGGCAGGCACACCCAGCCAAGAAGTATATCGAATTGAAAATGCCCAGTTTGCAGAGCGTGCTACCAATGTACGCAAATTTACTGAGCAAGATGGTTTACCGCCCGGTAATGTGATGCCTTTTAAGTTGCCCTTTGGTGTGGGGATCGCGACTACAGATGGCTTGATGGATTATCGGGCTGGTCGCGTACCTGAGTTACAATTTATGTCAGGGCTTCCGGCTAAATTTACCATCAAGGGTCAAGACGTTTTTCGTTTACATGCTGATGAACAAGGCCGCATCTGGTACCGCATCGGTCAAGATAGCGGTTATATACAACAGGATGAAACAGGTGTTTGGCAAGATAATGAGACTTTGTTTAAACCCTTTGCTGACTCGGGATTTAAAGACTTTCTGAGTGTGGCGGAAAACACTATCTGGTTTGCGCAAAGTTCAGGTGAAGTATATCGCGCCAATATTGAACTTAGTGAACTTTTACCTGAGCCTAGTCAATTAGCGATTCGACAGATCACCGACCTCAATAATAATAGTTTGCTCTATGGTGGTCTGCTGCCAACAGCTACTTTGCCCACACTTGAGCACAATGGTAATTCCATTCGTATTGCATATTCACTTACCAATCCCAGTATTAAACAAAGTACTGTGTATCGACATCGTTTGCTTGGCAGTGGCCATGATGATTGGAGTGAATGGAGCCCAGAGCACCAAAAAGATTATACCTTGTTGCCGGGTGGGGAGTTTAGTTTTGAGTTGCAAGCCCAGGATCAGTGGGGCCGCGTTTATAACCAACAGTTGGTGTTTGCCGTTCAGCCACCTTGGTATTTAAGTCATTTAGCCTGGTTTATTTACCTAACATTGTTATTGTTAATGCTAGGCATGAGTGGTTGGCTAACCCAACGTTGGCGTACTAATAAGTTGCGTAAACAAAATCTAGCCTTAGAGCAAACCGTGACTCAGCGAACCCAACAATTAGCCGTTAAAGTGGATGAGCTTGAGCAGCAAAAAATCTTAAAAGAGCGATTTTTTACTAATGTAAGCCATGAATTTCGTACCCCGTTGACCTTAACTATTGCCCCATTGCAAGAGTTATTGCGTGAGCAACAAGACTTACCACAAACTATTGTTTATCCAGTGACTACCGCACTTAATAATGCCAAAAATATGTTGAGCTTAGTCGGCCATATTTTGGATATTAATCGCTTAGAACTGGGGCAGTTCCCGCTGCATATTGCCCAATATAATGTGGCTGAATTAATCACTAACGTAACACAACGTTTTACTACTTTAGCCAGCCAACAGCAGCAAACTTTGCTGGTAACTGATGCCCAAGATCCCCTGTTATTGTATTGCGACCGTGACCAGTTAGATAAATGTTTAGCTAATCTACTATCTAATGCCAT
This sequence comes from Flavobacterium sp. W21_SRS_FM6, assembly GCF_052119645.1. NCBI lineage: Bacteria > Pseudomonadati > Bacteroidota > Flavobacteriia > Flavobacteriales > Flavobacteriaceae > Flavobacterium > Flavobacterium sp. W21_SRS_FM6. Next base: position 41,064 of record NZ_JBGQOM010000016.1, on the reverse strand, counting down.
TAAGTACAGTGGTGAAAAAAGTAAGATTGTGATCACCTTAGTCAGAGATGAAACAGAAGTGGGTATTCAAGTGGCTGATAATGGCACTGGCATAGCAAGTGAAGAACTAAACCATATTTTTGAACGTTATTATCAGGGCAAAACCGCGGATTCAGTGTCTCAACCTGGCACTGGCATCGGCTTAGCCTTAGTTAAAGAGTTGATTGACTTGCACCATGGGCGCGTTGAAGTCAGCAGTGAGTTGGGCCAGGGCAGCTGTTTTACCTTGTGGTTGCAACGTGGTAAACAACATTTTAATGAAGCAGAGCTAGCGGAAAATATCGACCTTGTATCAACGACTGAATCACTAACCGAAGCCCTCAGCCCCGTTGAATTACTCCCGCCCCGCACTTTGTCTGGCAAAGAAGATGTGGCTACCGTCCTGGTGGTGGATGATAATCTTGAGTTGCGCCAGTTTATTGCTCTGCGTTTATCTGGCTATTATCATATTATACAAGCCAGCAACGGCGAGGAAGGGTTAGCCAAGGCCTTGACACTGTTACCCGATATTATAATTTCAGACGTGATGATGCCTAAAATGAATGGCATTGAGATGCTCACTGAGCTTAAAAAACACGCCATTACCAATACTATTCCTCTTATTTTACTCAGTGCCAAATCTGCCAAACGAGACACCGTTGCCGGTTTACAAACAGGGGCAGATGACTACTTAACTAAACCCTTTGATACATCAGAACTCATCGCACGGGTCGACGGTTTAATTAAAAGTCGAAAACAGATCCGCCAAAAACTGCAAAGTGAATTTATCTTAAGCGACAATCCAGAAACAAGCTCAAACCGTTTTGTAAGCAAGTTGCGTAAAGAGGTACTTGCCCATTTAACCGACGCTGAGTTTTCTATTGATCTTTTAGCCCAAACAATGGCCATGAGCCGCCGTTCATTGAGTCGTAAATGTCAGGAAGAGTGTCAGCAGACACCTGGCCAATTTATTACTGAAATACGCATGCAAGCAGCACTTAAATTAATTAATGACAACAAACTCAGTTTAAGTGAAATAGCTTACGGTACTGGTTATGAGAGTTTGTCGTATTTTTCCCGAACCTTTAAAAAATTCTACGGTAAAAGCCCCTCCGCCATCGATTAGACAGTAACAGAGTTAAACAGACTCTTAACCCCATGTACGGTGTAACTTGGCCAGTTTGTGCAAACAATTGGCCATATTGTACAAACCACATTCCCAAGTTAACTCTATGATAAATATTGTAAAAAGTCTGTGCTTAGGCTTGCCATTTGGCAAGGATTACTAACACAAGATTTCTAAAGTGTTTGCTCCACGCCGCCTTGATTAACAGCCTCACTGCCGTCAGTGGCTGAATTTAGGGTTAAACAATTTAAGGAATGATTATGTTGAATTTACCCATAAAAAACTTGCCGCCTAAAAAAGCGCTTGCTTTGTCCATCTCTACCGCTTTGTATTTGTGGGGAGTACCAACAGCGGTAGCTGTTGAAGTATCACAACAAGTGACGTTTTCAACGAGCGGGCAAAGTATGTGGGGTACAGGCAGTTCAATAGCATTTTCTAATCTGGATAACCCTTTATTTTTAGGTGTGGAATGGGATGAAAGCGGCAAAATTTTTGAAGTAGGTAATGCCACATATGGCAGCAATGGTTTACGAGTCAGTGGAGCGACCAGCGGCCGAATTGGTCTGGAGACTGGTTGGGAAATCGATAGCGGTACCATTAATTCAAGCTTACCTTTTGAGTTTACTTTTGATTTACCTGGCCTCAGTGACTTAAATCATGGTCAACCTTTTTCTATGGGGGTGGTAACTTCACAGTTGTTAGGTGGTGCGTTTTTGCAGTCCATTTCACCCACCATACAAGCCTATGTAGATTTGATCACTGAAGCTACTGCTTCGGTAACGGCCAAAGGCTGTTATGACGTCTGGGTTAGCACTAAATGTGGTAGTGAGACTGCAACCCTATTTAATATTGACGAAAGTTTTGAGTTACTGTCTCTCAACCGCGATAAAAGTGGTGAAGTGAGAGTGCTGGATGGCTTTAGTAGTTTGTTTGCCGCTGGTGAATCGGTAGCCAGTGTGATTGAAGTGACAGAAGAAAAAGATCCCGAAGATCCCGAAGGTAAAAAGAAGAAAAAAGTCTCAATAGATTTAGAACCCAAAGTGAGCGTGGGCGGTTCTCCCTTGGTGGAAGTGGCAGTGCGTTTGCCCGATATCATCGAAAAAGAATATTTAGGCGGTGCTGGTCTTAATGTTGGGGCAAGTGGTGCACTTAACGTACTTTCTACTAGCGGCTCGGATAACTTTTTAGATATCAGTTTAGATGTTGATCAACTTGGCACCAGTCTGGGCATATTGCCACCTTTAGGGGTAACCGCAGACGTTGATTTTGGTATTGGTAGTGTCTCTGCCTCGGTGGATTTAATCGATTTGACCCTAACTCCTTCACTTGCCTTAACCCAAGACTTTAGCCTATCCATTGGTAAAATCGGCATCAGTTATGCCTTTGATGAAGCGGTATTTGCTGGTATCAGTGGTGGGCCATTAAGCAGCGTTACTCGCCTTAATGATCTCAATTTAGATCAGCAAATAGAAGTGGAATGGGACGAGAATAAAAAATTGGGTATCACGCCAATTTATGACATTGCGGTAAGTTTAACCAACAAAACCGGCTTGCGTATTGATACTACTTTTAATATAGACCTTCTTAAGGGCAGTATTTCGGGCGAAGTTTTTGGCATAGATATGGGTACCAGTAGGTTTGGCCCGCTAGCCCAAATTCCATTTGATTTAGGTAGTATAGAACTGCCACCACTGTTTAATAGCAGTTTTGCCTTAGGGGGCTTTGGCGACCAACAAGGTAATAAATTTCTATTCAGTACCGACAACGTCAACATGAAAACAGGCGGGGTATTTAACTGGACAGATGCAAGCAGTTGGGAGAATGGCTCAGTGCCACTTATCAATGATGTGACTATCAGTGGTACAGATGTTAACCCAGGGTGGCCAGATACTATAGCGCTAGTCAGGACTGGCGCGTCCAGTGGCAATCTCAATTTAATTGGCGACAGTGCTCTAGTAATATTAAACAGTGGTGTGTTGTCTGTAGAAGGCGAACAAATCAAAAATAATAGTCTTATTTCCGTGACCCATCAGGGAACACTCAAACTCAACAATTTAGAAGTGTCCGGCACGGGTAAAATTAACCTGCAAAACAACGCGACCTTAACCTCGAGTTCAAGTACAAATTCAGTAGTTACTCTTAAAAACCAAACCATTCAAACTTGGGATAATGCGAGTATTCAAAATATTGATCTCGATTTTAGTCAGGGCAGTACTCTGCACTCCGCGGGCGGCGCGTTGAATATCACCAAAGCTAATCTATCCGGTGATGGCAATACAGTCTTGAGCACTTCCGCTGGTGGCTCTATGGCCTTCAACTCAACCACTTTAGATAGTGTCGTTTTAAACGGCGAATTTTATGTGGGTGATAAAACCAATAGAGTTTGTGTCTCAGGTGATGCTGAATCGGGCTGTTATCTAGTGCAAGATATTAATAATGTCACTTGGAAAGCGGGCAGCTCAGGTGTGTTGGCATTAGAAGGCAGTGTTGAGGTATTTAGCACTAGTGGAAGTCGCGATCCGGCTAATGTTAAGTCTCTGATATTAGATGGTATTAATGGGAATAATACCCTAGTTAATAACGGCGATATTATTATTTCGTCAGACAATGACGGCAAGGTGATCAATAGTTTTGGTGTCGCTAATCAATCGTCTTTAACCGTCAAAAAAGATTTTACCTTAGCAGGGGATGGCACGGTTACTTTGTGGGGAGCCCAAGATAGTGTAAACCGCATGGGCGAGGGGGCGGCACTGCGCGCCAGTGGTTCAGGCATCGATTTAGTCAATGGTGCTGAACATACTATTCGTGGTAACGGGGCAATCGTCAGATTTGCCAGCATTGATAATCAAGGCACCATCGTTGCACAAGGCGACGAGTTATATTTGGCCAACACTTCGCTAACTAATAATGGTAATTTGGGCGCAGATTCTGGCGGTAACTTATATACCACAAGGGCTTGGAGCAATAACGGTCGTGTATTTGCCAACGGTACGGGCACTGTTACAAACGATATATTATTGGCACAAGGCACAACTAACCTTACTAATTTAACTGTTGCTGGCAACAGTATCAGTTTAACCGACGGTCTATGGGAAGCCAGCAACGGTGGCAGAATCGATCTTGGCCGTGCATCCGCAGCGAGTAATTATACAAGCTTTAATAATAGTGCCGACATTCGTTTAGATGGCGCAACCGCAGAGATTAAAGTCGGTAAATCTATCGAAACCTTTGCAGTATTTAATAATCAGCAAAATGGATCGCTTAGCTTAAGTAATGGTGCGTCGTTCGACTCTGCCAAACTGCAAAACTCTGGTACGGTTAATTTAGCTAATGCCACAGTTAAAGGCCTTGAAAACCAAGCTGGCGGTTTAGTGCAGGGCCATGGGCAAGTCTATATAAATCACACGACTGATGCCTCTACTGGGGTAAGACAACTGATCAACGAAGGTACCATTCGGTCTGACGGTGGCTACTTAGCCATTAGTAACCTTGATAATAGTGTGCCTAGCACCTTTATTAACCGCGGCACAGTGGAAGTGATGGGTGGTTCAAACTTATATTTTGGTGGCTATACCTACAATGTATTTAATGGCACTGGCGGTACGTGGGCGGCTTATGGCGAAACGGCTGAGGCCACTATTGCGCTGAATAACTTTAGCACAATAGACTTAGGCCCAGATGGTGTGACCAATCTAGATAATGTCACCGTAAAACTCAGCGGTACTTATGCTAATTTGGAAGCGCAATATCCAACGGATGGCCCAACTAAGATCATCAATCTGCAAGAATCTCTGAAAGACATCAATGCAACCGCAAGCCTGCATTTGGCTAATGGCCAGCAGTTTGTTGCCAGTAACGATCTTAATAACCAAGGTCACATTAAACTGCAAGCCGCTGACTTAAGCGTGAGCAATATAGTTAACAGCGGGACAGTAAGCGGCCATGGTGATCTTGTTACGAACAACATTGAAAATAGTGGTGTTATTAGTGCGGTAGGTGGGCAGCTTAACCTGCACAATACGATTACCAACAGCGGTAGTATTCAAACCGGTGAGCAATATGGCGATGTATTACATTTAAATTCTGCCACCATCAACGGTGGTAATGTAACTGTAGGCCAAAATGCGTTACTTAACGGTGATGGTGTCTTACATAATGTGCTGCTCGACAACAAAGGCACTATTTCTGCGGATGCTACTGGCTTAAGTATTAACCTTGCTTCCGGCTCAAGTAACAGTGGTTTGATTGAAGTCAGCTCGGGTGTACTCGCATTACAAGGTGATAGCTTACAAAATACCGGTGGTTTACTTGCCGCCAGAGCCAATAGCGAGTTGCAACTGCAAGGCATAACCGTGCTGGGTGGTGCTATTGACGTAGTAGGCAATGGTTCAGTTTTAAGTGGTTATGGCACCTTGGATAATATTGCTCTGCAAATATCGGAAGGTACGGTTACTGCTAATGTGAATGGCCAGCGTTTAACTCTTGATCCTGGCGATGCCGCACAATTGATGCGCGCTACTTTACGGGCCGAAAATGGCGGTATTTTATTGTTAACTCAAGGTGATTTTGATAACGGCGGTGGCACCTTAATTCAAGCCAGAGAAGGCTCGGTGGTTGAGATTAAAAATATCTCAATGAATGGTGGCCGATTAGAAACCATAGGTGATGGCAAAATCATTGATCTTGGCTCAAGTGATTTTACTAACATGAGTTTTAACGCGAATACCGAAGTGGCCAACGGCGGTGAATTTAACTTACATGGCACTATCATAAATACCTCGTCACTCACCGCCTTAGACGGTGGCGAAATTGTGATGCATGATGCCAATCTTACGGCTTATACCTTAAAAACCATTACTCATCCTGATGGCAGTGTGACCTTTGAACCGGTAGCCAGTAATGGTCAGTTAAATATTGCTGCAGGCGGCACCTTTAAAGGTGAGGGCAGAGTGGATGAGTTAGCCATGGATAACCAGGGCACTATTCATGCCGATGGCAGCAAAGCATTAATCTTTGATTTGAAAGGCGATTTATTTACTAACAATGGTACTGTTGAAGTAAGTGGTGCTGGTGGCATGCAAATCGACGACAGTGAAGTGCTTAATAATGGCAAAGTGAATGTGCAATCAACTTTGACCTTGGCCAACAACTTTGTTCAACAAGCTGGCGAGCTGAATGTAGATGGTGAGTTAGTGGCCAGTAATGTGACTATTGATAAAGGCAGTTTGGCCGGTAGTGGTGTGGTTGATGCTGATGTCACCGTTAATGCAGACGGAAAAATAGGCCGTGGCAGTTTGATCTTAATGCAGGATCTGAACTTATTTGGCACCCTAGAAATCGATATGACTAACTCCAGTCTGTATGACATGTTGGATGTGCGCGGTAAGGTGACGGTAGATACGTCGACTCAATTTGAGTTGGTGTTCGAGCCTGATTATAATCCGCTAGATGGCTTTGACTTTGATTTCTCCTTTGCTAATAACTTTATTAACTTTGATTTATTAAGCATTACTAATTTTATTGTGACGGGATTAATGGACGGTTTTGATTGGGCAGTGGTGTGGGACGACGTCAACGGCGGTTTTGCAGTGGATGTATTTGGTGCACCAGCCAATCCTAATACCGATGTACCTGAACCACATACGATAATGCTCATGTTGTTTGCAGTGGCATTTTTAGTCTTGCGCCGCAAAGAGCCTGCGCCTAAACGTAAAGATGGCTCACATTAAAATTAAGGTAAGAACTTAAAATACAAAATAAACCGGTAAATTTTACCGGTTTAATTTTTAGCGGGACTTTTTAGAATACGGCCTAAAAACATAAACCAACTGCATTCAATTTATTGTGGTAGCAGTGAGCCGTAACGTTTTAGCTCGCCACTGCTTATCGTGATATTAGCCTCTAACAAATAAATTCTTCTTAATTTACTCACCTGAGCCCAATTCACAACCTAAAAGCGTGTGGAACTATTACTCGCATAGGAATCGACTCGCGTATTTGTTGGCTTCTATACCCATCACCATAAAATGATAAAGGGTACTGGCGGGGGCGTGATTGGCTTGCACACTATTATCTTGGGCTATTTGATCGATGTAACTGCCTCTGATAGTTGGGTGCATATAAAATTCGAACAAGAGTTGTATTCCCAGAGTGGCTTTTTCTTCGTAAAAGCTTCGTTTTTCGGGCGGTGATACCGTTGCCTGAGCCAAACTGGCTTTAACTAATTCAGTTAAAGGCCAGCAGCGTTTGGTGCCATTTACAACCTTACCATGCAGATCAGTGACGTCATAAATTAGCTGACTTTGCGGATCAAAACCTATCTCTAAGGCCTTGTTATATAAAGCGTCACAGTAGTGGCTGACAGAGGTACCGGTAAGTTGCTGGTACCAACGCAGTAACCATACCCATTCAAACATGTGTCCCGGCTCAACTTGCTCTCCTAATGGACCTTTAGCAAGTTGCCAATTGTGGTCAAAATGCTCATGTAATACCTGTGTGTTTGGGTTGAAAAAGAACTGTTCAAATAGACTATATATCTGACCTGCTTTGGCTAACCATTTGGCCTCATGAGTTACTTCGTAGCCGGTCATAAAAGCCTCAAACAAATGCATGTGAGGATTTTGGCGTCTATGTGGCGCTGGGTAATTGCCTTCTAACCAACCTGCCGAACTATCTTTAAAATTTAGCTCTATATGCTGTAACAGGGCATTGGCTTCAGCTAGTGCCTGCTTATCGTTAAAAGTAGAAAAACGATGAAAACAAGCCAAAAAATAAAAGGCAAAGTCATAGCTATCAAGTTTTGGTTCTACTATTTGGTTATCAGGTGTTAGTAGCTGTGCATATCCTATGGCCGTAGGATTTATTCGTCCATGAGAGTGCATAAACGCTACGATGCGGCTAACAATAGGCAAACTATTATTCAGCCATTGCTGCTGCTGTGCGGCACAAAACACCATTATTTGCCGTGCTTGTACGCGAATTCGTTGGTTGGCGGCTAAGTCGGCTTGGCCATTAAATAGCATTTGTTCGTAAACGGCACCGTTGTGTTGGTTGATGCCAGTGGTGCTCCAATAGGGTAAGGCATCTTCTTTTAGCCAGTCAGTTAATTGATTAATACGCGCATGTAATTTGAATGAGGTAGACATATTTTTAATAACAAAGAAATTATATTTAAAATGTAACCCGTTACATTTGCCGAGGCAAGCAAAAAATTTACTGTGTTGTGTTTAAACACAACACAGCAATTTAGCTTTTAATTAGCTCGTGGTGGAGCCGTACTTTGACGAATAATAAACTCAATGGGCAATACATACTCGGTTTGAGTGGGTTGTTGCTCGTCCAATAATTGAAACAATAAATCAGCTGAACGTTCGCCAATTTTTTCTGCAGGCTGCGCGACGGTAGTCAGAGGAGGATCGCAATAACGAGATACATCTAAGTCATCAAAGCCAGTGATGGAAATATCCTGCGGTAAGCGTAAACCTTTGGACTTAAGTCCTTTCATTGCGCCAATTGCCATCTCATCGTTCATACAAAATATCGCTGTGGGCATATTTGTCATGCGGCTAAAATGCTCACTGGCTTGTAAACCTGACCACAAGGTAAAATCACCTTCAGACAGCAAACTTTCATCAAAGGGAATGTTAGCTTCGGCCAAAGCTTGTTTATAACCTTTCAGGCGGTCGATAGTATGCGGATTGCGCTGCAAGCCAGTAATTACACCTATGCGTTTATGTCCTAGTGATATCAAATATTTAACCACTTCTTTAGCGGCGCCCACATTATCAATGCGCACAGTAGGATAGGGGGTGTTTTCACAGCCACTGGCATTCACTGCCGGTACTCTGGAGATAGGTAACAATGAATCGTTTTCGCTGTAGGGACGTAACTGAATAATACCATCGGCTTGTCTGGTTTCAACTAAGTTAATGTATTGTTTTTCGAGCGCTTTTGAATCACGAGTATCGCCCAATAATACGCTGAAGCCCTTTTTCTGCGCGACACTTTCAATACCACTGATCACCTTTGCAAAAAATAAATTGGCAATATCAGGTACTAAAATAACAATAGTATTGGCTTGTTTATTTCTAAATTTTTGCGACAACATGTTGGGCCGATACTGTAATTTCTCGATGGCCTCATGTACTTTTTTAAGACTTTCTTTAGTGACTTTTTCTGGCGCACTTAAAGCTCTGGAAACGGTGGCGATGGACAAGCCCGCTTCTTTTGATACATCTCTAATTGTTGACATACTGGCGCTCCCAAAGCGTGATAATTAAGCATTGCTATGAAACATTTTACATTATTTTTATGATATCGATAGCAACATCAACAAAATAGCTTGATAACCGGTTACATTTAAGTAACAATCGCTCTAAATGTTGAGTAACCGGTTACATTGATTGTTTTGTCCAACAGTTGCAATCAGTAGCCCGACAATAAAAAGTAGTCACAATGAATTTATCTTTTCTCGATCTAAGTATTATTGCTGGTTATCTGGTCATGTCTTTGGGCATTGGTTTTTGGATATCTAAAAGAGCTAGTCGCAATATAGAAGGCTATTTTCTCGGTGGTAATGAGCTTAAGTGGTATTACTTGGGTTTATCCAATGCCTCAGGCATGTTTGATATCAGTGGCACTATGTGGATGGTGTATTTACTGTTTATCTATGGCTTAAAAAGTATTTTTATTCCTTGGTTGTGGCCGGCGTTTAATCAGATTTTTATGTTGGTGTTTTTGTCTATTTGGTTACGTCGCTCGGGCGTAATGACTGGGGCTGAATGGATACGTTTTCGCTTTGGCGATAACAAAGGCGCCAAGTTAAGTCATATCATAGTAGTGGTATTTGCCTTAGTGAATGTCTTGGGTTTTCTGGCCTATAGTTTCATTGGTATTGGTAAGTTTTCCGCTGGTTTTATGCCGTTTCAATTGTCTATCGACCCCCATTTAAACGAAGTTTATTACGGATTAATTCTTACCTTTATCACCATGTTGTATGTGGTTAAAGGCGGCATGTATAGCGTAGTGATCACCGAGGTTGTACAGTTTTTCATCATGACTATTGCCTGTGTTGCTATTGGAATTATCGCTATGCAGCAGGTCTCTCCAGAAATGTTGGCCAAAGCAGTACCCGAGGGCTGGGATGAAATTCAATTTGGCTGGAGTTTAAATTTGGATTGGGCGGCCATTTTACCTTCTGCAAACGCTAAAATAGAGCAAGATGGTTACTCTATGTTTGGTATCTTTATGATGTTGGTCATTTTTAAAGGTGTATTGCAAAGTATGGCAGGACCAGCACCTAACTACGATATGCAGCGTGTATTGTCTGCCCGTTCACCTACTGATGCGGCTAAAATGAGCTGGTTTGTGAGCGTAGTATTACTGATCCCTCGTTATATGATGATCACTGGTTTAGCCATCCTAGCCTTAGTGTTTTTTAATGATGAATTAAATGGCATGGGAAGTGATGTGGATTTTGAGCAAATTCTACCTTTTGCCCTAGCCAATTATATTCCTTCTGGCTTGTTGGGATTAGTGTTAGCAGGATTACTAGCAACCTTTATGTCTACCTTTGCAGCTACCACCAATGCGGCCCCTGCCTACGTAGTTAACGATATATATAAACGTTATATTAATCCTAATGCTGCAGATAAAACTTATGTGTATCTGAGCTATATCGTTTCTATTGTGTTTGTGGTGTTGGGCACTGCCATAGGTTTGTTTATCCCCACGCTAAACGGTTTGATCATGTGGATAGTTTCAGCTCTGTATGGCGGTTATACCGCAGCCAATGTCCTCAAATGGTATTGGTGGCGATTTAATGGTTATGGTTATTTTTATGGCATGTTAACTGGCATTGTGGCTGCTTTACCTATGATGTTTACTGATATATCGCCTTTACATGCTTTCCCTGCCTTATTTTTATTGTGCCTAATTGGTTGTGTAATGGGGACTTTATTAACGCCAGCTGATGATATGCAAGTGCTTAAGAAATTCTATTTAAAAACTCGCCCTTGGGGGTGGTGGCAACCAGTGTTACTGGCAATCCAACAAGACTACCCAGAGATTCAGGCTAACCACCATTTTAAACGTGATATGGCAAATGTGGTGGTTGGCATAGTTTGGCATAGCGCTTTGATTGCTGCGCCCATCTTTTTGGTCATTCAACAGTTTATGCCAATGACAGTTGCCTTAGGTGTGGTGATTCTGTGTTCCATGTTTTTGAAAGTGTATTGGTGGAATACCCTTGAAGATTATCCCGCAGATATGCCTGTGGCATTTCGATAGTCAAAGTTCACGGCAGCTTTAAAAGAGGGATTTAAACAGATAAAGGCATTGTTATTGTTATTTTTGGTAACCGGTTCCAACTAGGCTTTATGTTAAAATGTGTGGCAAAGAAATAAGTCACACTTTCAGATTAATTAGAAAAGAAGAGTCTTATATGAGTTTTAAACAAAAAGTTGAAAAATTGTGTTCTGCTTATGAATCACTGATTGGCTTAAAAAATAGTCCAACTCCTTGTTCTAACGGCATTTATCAGCGTTGGCAGTTACCCATAGTGACTGCAGAACATACACCTGTGTTTTGGCGTTACGATTTAAATGAGACAACGAATCCCTTTTTGATGGAGCGCATTGGTATCAATGCCACTTTTAATTCAGGGGCGATATATCTTGATGGACAATATTTATTGGTGGTCAGGGTAGAAGGCAATGATCGTAAGTCATTTTTTGCCGTGGCACAAAGTGCTAATGGGGTAGATAACTTTCGTTTTTGGGATCACCCCATCACGATGCCTGAAACCAACGAGCCTGATACTAACGTGTATGATATGCGTTTAATTAAACATGCAGACGGGTATATTTATGGCTTATTTTGTACCGAGCGTAAAGATAAGACTCGCCCTGAGGACTTATCTGCGGCAACCGCACAATGTGGCATTGCACGCACTAAAGATCTCAAAGTATGGCAGCGCTTACCTGATTTAATTACCTATTCAGGGCAGCAACGTAACGTGGTACTTCACCCTGAATTTATCAATGGTAAATACGCTCTGTACACCCGCCCGCAAGATGGCTTTATTAGCGTAGGTATTGGTGGCGGTATAGGCTGGGGTCTATGTGACTCAATGGAAAAAGCCGAAATTAAACAAGAGCTGATTGTTGACGGCAAGGCTTACCACACCATCAAAGAAATTAAAAATGGTCAAGGCCCGGCTCCCATTAAAACAGCCAATGGCTGGTTGCATCTTGCTCATGGCGTACGTAATACCGCCGCGGGATTACGTTATGTGCTGTATGTTTTTATGACAGATTTAATCGAACCATGGCGTGTGATTCATCGTCCAGGAGGCCATTTCATTGCGCCACAAGGTGAGGAGCGTATTGGTGACGTATCCAATGTGACTTTTGCTAATGGTTGGATAGTGAATGAAAACAATGAAGTATTTATCTATTACGCTTCATCAGATACTCGTATGCACGTTGCTACCACGACCATAGAGCAATTGATTGATTACACCTTAAATACGCCTGAAGACGGTTTGCGCTCTGCTGAGTCAGTTAAAACCTTAAACAGTTTGATTGATAAAAACTTGCTGCTGTTACAGCAGACTAAAGGGTAGGGTAGGCATGATAGAAGCAGCGGTTTATAGCAAGCTAGATCCACGTTTGTTAGACAGAGAGTGCCATAAGATTGCAAAGTGGTGGTCAACACACAGTGTCGATCATCTGCACGGCGGTTTTTTTGGTGAAATAGATGCTAAAGCCAATCCTGTGATCGCTGCTAATAAAGGCATCGTACTGAATACCCGTATTTTGTGGTTTTTCAGCGAGGCTGCTTACACCTATAACAGTGCTGAATATACTCAAATAGCCAAACGAGCCTTTGATTATTTACTCACTTCTTTTGAAGATCAGCAGTATGGCGGAGTGTTGTGGGAGCTTGATTATCAGGGACAATGTGTCAGTGGTAAAAAACAAACCTATGCCCAAGCTTTTGCCATTTATGCCTTATGCGCTTATTACCGGCTAAGTGGTGATGAAACAGCTATTGCTAAGGCCTTTGAATACTTTGACTTGTTAGAATTACACGCCATAGATCCTCAATTTGGTGGCTATTTAGAAGCCTTTGCGCAGGATTGGCAGCCATTGGATGACATGCGTTTAAGTGATAAAGACCTTAATTATCCCAAGAGTATGAATACCCATCTACATGTTATCGAAGCTTACACCAGCTTATATCATGTGAGTGGTAAAGCTCAGGTGGGGCAAGCTTTAAGCTCCTTGTTGGGGGTATTTGAACAGCACATTATTTTGCAACCTAGTATGCACCTTAGTTTATTTCAAAACATTGAATGGCAAGATCAATCGCCTGCTTTTTCCTATGGTCATGACATTGAATGCAGTTGGTTATTGTGGGAAGCCGTTGAAGTACTCAAGCAGCCAGCTTTGACCCATAAGTATAAAAAAATCGTTTTGGCCATGGCCGAGGTGTGCCTTAACCAAGCCATAGGTCAACATGGGCAGGTGTGTGATCAGTATACTTTTGTTGATCAACAAACCCATCCGGAGAGTTTTTGGTGGGTACAGGCCGAAGCACTAGTGGGCTTTTTGCAAGCTTACCAACTTGGTGGTGGCGAAAAATTCAAATTGGCCGCCGAAAAGGTTTGGCAATTTATTCAACAGCAACATATTGATCGTGAATATGGTGAGTGGTTCTGGTTGGCGTTATGTGATCAGGGTTTAGTGGATGACACCTACAAAGCGGGTTTTTGGAAAGGGCCTTATCACAATGGCCGCGCTATGATGGTAGCCACCCGTCTGTTACAGCAAATGGAGCAGGAGGTGGAGCATGAAATGGCTAAGTAGTGCGCTACTTTGTTGTTTGTTTAGCAGCCAAATGATGGCTTTTGAACACTTTATCTCGCGTAAAGGCCATCAGTTACTTGATGGTGAACAGGTATTTCGCTTTGCTGGCCTACATGCCCCTGAGTTACATCGCATTGAAAATGATGCCTTAGGTACATGCCCTGATGATCCTCGTGGTTGGGGCCAGTATTTTCAGTGGCCAACGGCCGATGAGCAAGAAAACTGGATCAAGGCTTTAGTGAAAAGTGGCCACAAGGCCATGCGCATTTATGTGTTATCTGTGGAACAAGAGTCAGATAAGGCTTGTGGTCGTGAGACACATATACTCGCTCCGCTTAGCAAAGGTGGCATACCACGTTTGAATGAAAAAGCCATGGTAGTGTATGACAACATGATAGCTTTGGCTGATAAACATGGTTTACGCTTGATTTTACCTTTCATTGATCATTGGCAATGGTGGGGTGGACGTGAACAACTCGCTGCTTTTTATGATGAGCCACAAGAGGCCTTTTACGATGTGCGCAGTCAAACCTATAAAGCCTATTTGAGTATCATTGAACAAGTTATTAAGCGAAAAAATACCCTTACAGGCCGCTATTATTATGCTGAAAAAGCTATTATGGCGTGGGAAACGGGTAATGAGTTAAAGGACACGACGCGGCCCTTTTTAGAAACGACTGTCGCTTTAATCGATAAATTAGCACCTCAGCAATTAATCGTCGATGGCAATTATTTGCAATTAAATGACTATGCCATTACCAATCCCCATGTGGATATTATTTCCAATCACTTTTACACCACTAATAACAACAATAAACCCGAAACCATTAAACAAGATTTGGCCCAGATAGCGGGACGTAAAGCCTATATGGTGGGTGAGTTTGGTTTAACCGATGCAAGTATCCTAAATGATATTATGCAAACAGCTGTGCATCACGATTATCAAGGTGCACAAGCGGTCGGCGCCTTTATCTGGGGTTTTCGTGGTCATAGACATGACGGGGGGTTTTACTTTCATAAAGAATACACCGGTCATTATAGTTATCGTTTACCGGGCTTTGTTGAAGGTCAGGATAATCAAGAACAACAAGTAGTGGCATTAGTACGCAAAGCACAAGCGCAAATGGCGGGATTAAACGAAGCTCCCCGGTTACCCATTCCGGAGGCACCTAAACTGCGTGTTATTGACGGTGTAGATAATATTCGTTGGTTAGGCGCTCCACTAGGTCAGACTTATCGTATTGAGCGCAGCACCAACGTTGAAGGTCCTTGGCAAGTGGTAGGAGAGAATATTTCTGATGGTAAACTACGATTTGACCCCGAAGTTGACCGATTATTCTGGGATAATCCACCGCAGGTAGAGGGTCTTAAATATTTTTACCGAGTGACCGCCATCAATGATAGTGGTGAATCACCGCCTTCTAATATTGAATCATACACCTTTGAATGACTATTTTTTGATGCAACAAAAGATTGCGTTACCGGATTTATTGTCCCACTCTACTAACTTGCTGTAATCGTGTTGAAACACGCTTACCTCAAAGTAAGGCAATAGTAGGCTTTGCAGCTCATTAAAATCGAGCGCTACCATTGAATGGCGGTCTTGCCAGCTTCGTTGCTGTCCATCAGTGTTTTTATCAATACTCAACAACAAAGATTGTAGATTGCCTTGCCCCGGATAATGCCACGCAGAGCTAAACTTGAACTCGCTACCTTCAAACTGAGCATAGTGTTGCTCTGATTTATAGTTATCGATTTGGGTTTTATCAACGCTGTTAAAACAAAACATACCACCGGGACTCAATGCCTCAAATACGCATTTAAAGCAGTCTTTAAGCATGTCGATATCTTGGCAGTAATGTAGCGAATACAAAAAACAGGTAATTAAATCGGCCTTTTCTTGCACCGCAAAATTTGCCATGTTGCCCTGTGTAAATGTGGCTTGTGGGCATCGTTGCTGCGCTATGTCTAACATCGGTTGGTTAAGATCTAAACCGCGGCATAGATAAGCATACTGAAGGAAATACTGAATATGCGGGCCAGTGCCACAGGCCAAATCAATATGCTGTAGACCTTCATTACCAAAGATATGATGCAAGCGACGGACACAATCACTTTGACTTTGATAGTCAATTTCAGCGCACATCAGATCATAGTAGGCGGATAAATCAGTGTATAAGGCTGTGCTCATAACTGCTCGTTAGGTCTGTAAAATAAGGCCGCGGATTTTATAGTAAATTTAGGGGTTTGCGAAGGGGACCTCATACATTTAAAAGCCGGCAATACAGCCGGCTCTATTCATTTCTCGCTATTAGAAACGTTTTTTAACCGTTACACCAAAGGTTCTTGGCTCAGCCATATAGGCGTTCAATTTACCCTCTTGTAAAGGGGTGTTGAAGTTAGTGCGGTTAATATACTCTTCGTCTAATAGATTACGGGCCCACACAATGACGTCCATATCATAATCAAGGAAGTTCATGAACAAACGAGCGTTAACTAAACTATAGCCATCTTGCACGGCATAAGGGTCGTTACTGCCATCTAAGATAATTTCGCTGGTGTAGGTATATTCACCTTGCACGTAGGCGTAAATACTATCTGACATCTCGATATCTTGTTTTAACGACAATACGGCATAGTTTTCTGGCTCGCCACCTGGTCTGTCACCTGAGCGATCACAGAAACGATTTGGATTGCCATCAGCGTCTGTACCACGACCGGGATCAGCAATTCCGGTGTGCCACGTGTAAGCCGTCCAACAGTTACCCGCTAAAAAGGTCTTGTATTTTGCTTTAACCAACGCATAACCCAAATTAACTTCTAGGCTGTCCGTAGGCAACCATGTTGCTTCTAACTCCAGACCTTTTATCTCGTAATCACCGGCGTTTTGTAAGTTAAAGCCATTACCCGTAAAAGTATTCGCTTGGAAGTCATTCACGGTGGTGTAATGAGTGGCTGCGTTAATGCGTAAATCTTGGTCTGGAAAATCCTTTTTCAAACCAATTTCAAATGCTTGAGAGGTTTCCGCATCAAACAATGGATTAAAACCGGTAGCAATCCTGTCTGTATTAGTCCCGCCTGACTTATAGCCTTCGCCGTACGAGGCATACCAAAGCGTATCGCTATCTGGTTGATAACTTAATTTGATGGTACCGGTAACCTGATCGTCTGAAAGGGTCTCATTAATATCTGCTCGAGGCCTAGTTGTATCACCTAGCAACAAGAACGCCCAGCCAGCCTGATCAAAGCCAGAAAAATTGGCTAGACTGGCTTGTCCTTCAGCGGTGGTTAAGTCAATTAAACCTGCACCAATGCCACCTAAGGTAGTTAAGGCACCAACTAAATTAACTGGTGTGTTGTTGGCTAAACCGTTAATGCCAGGGCCCACTTCGGTGAACACTGTCGACAAATCTTTGTCTTCGCTAGTGAAACGTAAACCGGCGGTCAGGGTTAATTCATCAGTAAATTTGTAATCAAATTGACCAAATAAGGCATAGCTTTTATGTTTTTGTTTTGCCACGTGGTTAAAGCCAGTCCCTGCCGGTGCACCGGCAGCGCGCGGGGCGATTAAACCGTTAGCAGCTAAGTTATCAATACCCCCCAACAAAGCATTAAAACTGCCAGGGCTACCGGTTAATGCATCAACGTTTTGTCCCAACACTCCCAGAGCAAAACCATCAAAAATGTTGTCGGTGTAAAGGCTGTACTCTAAGTCTAAATCCTGCTCAAAATAGTAAGCACCTAGTATGTAATTTAGCTTGTCGCTTTTATAGTCAATGCGTAATTCTTGTGAAAATGAACTCTGCTGAGAATCGTTTAATGTGCCAAATAAATCTGCGTCAGTGAAGTCGGTATCCAAATTATCGTATGACTCAAATTTACGGATTGCAGAGATAGATACTACGGTATAGTTTTCATCCAAATCCCAGTCTAATTGGGCCGATAAACCACGGTCTTTCATGCTGGATTCAGGTAAAAATGACACTGCGATTTCACGATCATAAAAGGCATCGCCACCAGCGAAAACGGTTCCACCAAGAGTGGGTAGTGCAGCGTCAGTACCAAACTTACCGTCAATCTCTTTGGCGCTAAGGTTACTTAATTGAACGGGGGCACCACAGCAAATTTCATTGATTTCAGCATAATCGGCAATAACACGTAATGTTACGTCTTCGTTGGGTGTATAAAGTGCTTGTGCTCTGGCACCCCAGCGGTCACGATCATTAACAATATCGCTGCCAAATTCTTTATCACTAATTGTACCGTCTCGTTGGCTACCAAATGCAGTAACACGAAAGGCTAATACGTCTTCAATAGCTGAAATGGAAGTTGCACCAGAGAGATTCACCAAACCGTAATTGCCCACTGTGGCTTCTAAAAACGCATCGCCACCGCTATGACTAGGTAACGCTGTGGTAACAAGTACGGCACCAGATGGGGTGTTTTTACCAAATAAGGTACCTTGCGGGCCGCGTAATACTTCAACTGCCGCTACGTCCACTAAGTTGTTAATTAACGAGTTTTGACGAGCGCGATATACGCCATCAACGTACAAACCAACCGAGGATTCAAGACCAAAGTTTTGCGAAGATGTACCGACACCACGAATAGAGAAACTTGAGTTAGTGGCACTTTGACTTTGAAAGGCTCCTAAACCTGGCACATTCGTTTGTAAGTCATACATGTCTTTGATGACAGATTCAGCCATTTCGTCGCCGGTAAAGGCGGTGACCGAGACGGGGACTTCTTGTAAATTTTGCGCGCGTTTCTGCGCAGTAACCGTGATGGTTTCTAAGCCTTGTTTTTCAGGTTTAGTTGGCTGTTCCTGTTCCTGGGCATTCGCAACTGTCCCGCTAAAAGCGAGGCTAAGACCGATGATAAGTGCTATGGGGGTGCGTTTGAAACGTGGTAAGTGGCTGTGGCTCATTTAAATTTCTCTCGTTACTAGTAAAAAAACAGACTAGTTTGGCTACGACTTTATTGGTTGTGTTCGGCAGAGCATCTTTGGTTTTTGGGCTTTTAACTGCTCTTACCTCTATTAAGCTAACAATGTTTTCACCCAAATGTAAATAAAACGTTTTTAAAATGTTATTCATGCTGGGTATTTGTTTGGTGAATGTAGCTTAATTTTACATTATTGATGGTGTTAATTAGTTTTGAGAATGGAATCCTATTAAAATAATCAATTAAACTAATAGATGGTTTCTGCATACACTGACTGGCATTAAGAATTAAAGGAATATTCATGCCTGAACTGTTTTTAGTGCGTCATGGCCAAGCATCATTTGGTGCAAAGAATTACGATAAACTAAGCCCTTTGGGGCACCAGCAAAGCCTGTGGCTAGGGCAGTATTTTACCGAGCGGCAATGTCATTTTAGTCAGGTATTTACCGGCACTTTGGTCAGACATCAAGAAACGGCTGCGGGTATTTTGCAGGGGTTAGATGAGGCTCCTGAGCCAAAAATTGATGCACGCTTTAACGAATTTGATTTTGCTACCATTGGCCAAGCTTATCTAAATCTTTATCCCACTGAGACCCTAGCTGCCTCTGCTTCGCCATCTGAATTTTATCGCTTATTAAAAAAAGCCATGTTGGCTTGGTCGCAAAATCAGTTAAATCCTGATGACGTGAGTGAAAGTTGGCAAGACTTTAAAACTAGAACATCAGGTGCTATCGAGTGCATAAAAAGCCAGCAAGCAGAAGGACCCGTTCTCGCAGTAAGTTCAGGTGGTGCCATAGCAATGATGATGAGCGTGATCTTAGGATTAGACGCCGTGCAAGTGATTGAACTTAATATGCAAATTCGCAACACCAGTTTTAGCCATCTTTATTTCAATCAACATAACATCCGTTTGAGTAGTTTTAACAACGTGCCGCATTTGGACACGCTTGAACGACTGCCATCAATTACCTTTAGCTAGGTTACCCATCAACCCTCATTAATTGCTTACAGGAATTAACATGAATTTTGATTACTCTGAAAAAACGTCCGGTTTAATAAAAAGGTTAGAAACCTTTATGCAGGAGCATATTTATCCTGTTGAGCAAGCTTATATTGAGCAAGTGCATGCTAATGCGCAATCACCTGAAACTCGCTGGCACACTCCTGCGATGATGGAGGATTTGAAGCAAAAAGCCAAAGCGGCAGGATTGTGGAATTTATTTTTGCCGCACGAATATTTGCCTTATGGCGCGGGTTTAACCAATCTAGAATATGCGCCCTTATGCGAATTAATGGGGCGCGCAATGTGGAGTTCTGAAGTCTTTAATTGCAGTGCACCTGACACAGGCAATATGGAAGTGTTAGCCAAGTACGGCTCTGATGAACACAAAAAGCAGTGGTTAGAGCCTTTATTGGCCGGTGAAATTCGCTCAGCGTTTGCGATGACTGAACCTGCAGTGGCGTCATCGGATGCGACCAATATTGAAACCTCAATTGTCAAAGAGGGCGATAACTATGTCATTAATGGTCGCAAGTGGTACACCAGTGGTGCAATGAACGACAATTGCAAAATTATGGTGGTGATGGGAAAAACGGATACCAGTGCGGCCCGACATCAGCAACAGTCACAAATTTTGGTACCAATGAATACCCCCGGCGTGACGGTAGTCAGAGCAATGGCTGCCATGGGCCACCTTGATGAGCCGGTTGGGCATGCCGAAGTATTGTTTGAAAACGTCAAAGTGCCCGCGACTAATTTGTTGGTGGGAGAAGGCGAGGGCTTCGCAATTGCCCAAGGCCGTTTAGGTCCTGGCCGTATTCACCACTGTATGCGTTTAATTGGCTGTGCCCAACGCGCCCTTGATTTAGCGTGTGAGCGTGTTGAGTCACGTATCGCCTTTGGTCAGCCATTAAGTAAGCAACAATCGATCCGTGAGCGCATTGCCCAAATGCATTGCGATATCGAGCAAGCTCGTTTATTGACCTTAAAAGCAGCTGATAAAATGGATCGCTATGGCAATAAAGTCAGCCGCGATATTATCGCTGCAATTAAAATTGTTGCGCCTAAAATGGCGTGCAATGTTATCGACCAAGCGATTCAGATGCATGGCGCTGCAGGCACCAGTCAGGACTTTATTCTAGCGGCCACCTATGCTTATGCTCGCACCATACGTATAGCAGATGGTCCTGATGAAGTGCATATGATGCAACTAGGGCGTAATCTTATTAAAGATGCTAACGCTTAAGAGGGAATGACATTGAGCGATTCAAATCAAGTTGATCAACTAGATGAGCAGGTATTAGCTGAGTATTTAACTCAGCATTTGCCTGATTTTAAAGGCCCCGTCAGCGCCACTAAATTTGCCGGTGGCCAGTCAAATCCAACCTTTAAATTACAAACCTCAGACCGGACTTACGTATTAAGACGCCAACCACCCGGTAAGTTACTCAAATCAGCCCATGCGGTTGATCGCGAGTACAAGGTGCTGGCTGCCTTACAACACGCTAAAGTGCCAGTTGCAAAGGTATATCATTTATGTGAAGACCCCAGTGTGATTGGCAGTCTTTTTTACATAATGGAATATGTTGAAGGCCGCGTATTTTGGGATAGCTCGCTACCTGAGATTACGAGCAGTGATATTCGCGGGCAAATGTATCAGCAAATGGCAGAAGTACTCGTAGCTTTGCACAGTGTGGATATTGAAAAAGTAGGCCTTGGAGACTATGGCCGCCCGGGTAATTATTTTGAACGCCAGCTAAGCCGGTGGGGCCAGCAATACACATTATCAGAAACCCACGAAATTGCTGAAATGGACCAGCTCATTGCTTGGTTAAACGCTCACTTACCAGCAGATGATGGCAAGGTGTCGTTGGTTCATGGTGACTATCGCATGGACAATTTAATGTTTCATGTCAGTGAGCCTAAAATTGTTGCTGTACTTGACTGGGAATTGTCGACATTAGGGCATCCCTATGCAGATTTAGCTTACCAATGTATGCAATTACGCTTACCCGAAAATGTGGGGAAAGCCACAGGTTTAGGTGGCGTTGACCGTGCTCCTTTGGGGATCCCTACAGAACAAGAGTATGTTGCAACGTATTGTCGACTCATGGGGATTGACAACATTCCAAATTGGAACTTTTATCTGGCCTTCAGTTTTTTCCGCTTAGCGGCTATCGCCCAAGGCGTCGCTAAACGGGCGCAAGACGGCAACGCATCAAATAAAGAAGCGATGAAGGTTGGCGCAATAGTACAGCCTTTAGCTCAGTATGCCTTGCAATTGACTCAAGGCCGGTAACCCCACGAATTGATGGAGTAGTAAATGAAAGCGATTGTATGTAACGAATTTGCCCCTGTAGAAGCCCTTAAGTACCAAGATGTGCCTGATCCAGTGGTAAAAAAAGGAGAGGTCATTGTCGATGTTAAAGCCTGCGGGGTAAATTTCCCTGATGGTTTACTCGTACAAGGTTTATACCAAATGAAGCCGCCGACACCGTTTATTCCGGGCAATGAAGTGGCCGGCGTAATCAGTGAACTGGGTGAGGGCGTTAGCCACCTGAAAGTGGGTATGCGCGTCATCGCATTATGTATGTTAGGCGGTTACGCAGAAAAAGTGGCAGTACCGGTCACCCATGTTATGCCTATCCCTGATGCTATCCCTGATGATGAAGCGGCCGCTTTAGTGACTGCTCACGCTACAGCGCATCATGCCTTAAAACAACGAGCCCATATTAAGCCAGGAGAAACTTTATTGGTGACCGGAGCTGCCGGTGGTACGGGTTTAGCCGCAGTACAAATTGGTAAACTAATGGGGGCAACCGTTATTGCGGTATGTTCAACCCAAGAAAAACTTGATGTCGCTAGAGCAAACGGTGCAGATATCTTAATTAACTACACCGAAACTGACCTCAAAACGGCGATCAAAGAAGTGACTAATGGCAAGGGCGTCGATGTGGTCTATGAATGCGTTGGTGGTGATACCTTTCACGCTTGTTCACGTAGCATGGCGTGGAATGGCCGTTTGTTAGTGGTGGGCTTCGCTGGGGGAACCATTCCTGAATTCCCAGTTAATTTAAGTCTCGTTAAAGGCTATTCAGTGGTTGGCGTTTTCTGGGGCTCGTTTACCCAGTATCAACCCAAAGATTTTGCCGCCAATATGCAAGAATTATTAACGTGGTATGTCGAAGGAAAGGTGAAAGTCATCGTTGATGAGGTACTCCCTTTGGCCAATGCGAAAGATGCCTTAAATAAAGTAATGGGCAGAGAAGTAAAAGGGAAAATGAGTTTGCGCCCTTGACTTAAAGCAAAAAAAACGGCCTCAATTGAGGCCGTTCTTTTAGGAGAAGGTGTTACGCTTCACCCACCATGTTGAATGGTTAATCAGTAGCGAGGCTCGCAGCCCGCAGTTTGCAGGCCGCGGCGCTAATCTCGTAACTGTTGTTAGATTCTTTCGTTTAATGCGGCAACGATAGGTGAGCTATCTAAGCCGTTTTCAGCCGCCCAAGCCACCACGGTTTTACCGTCAGCTTCTGGAGAGCTTAAGTCACCTTTAGGCATTTTCTTAACCATCAAGGTGCCGGTTTCTACTGCGCCGTTTAACATGGCCGTACGAATTAAGCTTTGACCGCCACATGAAATCCCTGAGTAATAATCTTGTAATTGTAAACGGTAGTCAGACTGGACCATTTTCATTTTTTTACGCAATTCGCCTTTATCGTCAGCTTTCACGATAGTGCAGATGTTTTGTAGTGCTTCGTTGATATCAGCATGAGCATTACCAGCAACAATGAAAGAAGCGGCGGCTAAAGCGATAGAAGTTTTAACGATTTTCAACATGGTCAATTCCTCAAATAGGTAAAGTAGTTAGGTTTAAGTTTAAAACAAAGTGTTTGAGTTGCTCCGTTTCGATGAGGCTATTAAAGCCCATTAAGGCTGTTTAAAAAATCTACAAGGTGATACTTAGGTATGGGTTTTAATAACCGCTCTGGTTAAAACAAAGAGTCTGAAATAAATTGTGTTAGACAGAATTAACAGAGTCACAAGTAAATAAGGCCATAAACAATAAAAGTGTATTTAATTGCTGAAATATATGTGAGGGATACCGAAGTATTTGCGGTATATCTGCATCGTATTCCTGAGTTTGTGGAAAAATATCAGGGCAGGTATTTGGTCAAAGGGGGGCTGCCAAATAGTATTGAAGGGGATTGGTGCCCAGAACAAGTGGTATTGATTGAATTTGAGAATAATTCAAATTTAGTGGCATTCATCGCTGATCCAGCCGTTAAAAAACTATTTTCATTACGTCGCGAGTCAACTATCAGCCGTGTTATCTCAGTCATAGGATGTGATTAGGGATCTATTTTAAGTCTCTATAAAAGTATAAAACATATTTTTTGCGTTTCTTAAGTTCACTTTCTTTGGTTTTCCTACGGCCACTTAAATTTAAAACAACTAAACAGTTTTCAGTAAAATTTATTAGCTCCATTTTCCTTAAATAAAATTTTAGGCATAAAAAAAGAGACCCAGGTGGGTCTCTTGTATTTCATCGTTGATGACTAACTTAACGAACGGCTCGTTTTAAGTAGTCGTTAAAAGCGCCTTGGTTTGCTGATTTAAGGGCAATACATTGCTCAGTACTGGCTTTTGAAATATCAAAGCTTCTTTGCATGCCATCGATATCTTTTTTACGCTCAGCATAAAATTGAGTGCTTAGGTCCAAATCATGCTGACTGCAAG
Organism: Flavobacterium sp. W21_SRS_FM6; assembly: GCF_052119645.1. Taxonomy (NCBI): domain Bacteria; kingdom Pseudomonadati; phylum Bacteroidota; class Flavobacteriia; order Flavobacteriales; family Flavobacteriaceae; genus Flavobacterium; species Flavobacterium sp. W21_SRS_FM6. The sequence goes on along the minus strand of NZ_JBGQOM010000016.1, from coordinate 16,370 downwards.
ACGTTGATGCATATTCGGGTAAACGCGCTACGTGATAGGCAGGCATTTTTTTGACTAACACAGCGAAGTTGGTTTCTAACCAGGTATACAGCAAGTCATGATTATCCAAAGCGCTATCTGCTCTTGCCACAAAGCTAATGACATTAGCAGGGCTGACTGTATCGCTTAGAGCAAAATCCAAGGTTTTAAGCACATTTTCGTTTTGTGGAAAGACCATGGCGCTGCGTAAAGTGCCGCGAATATTGGCATCTGTGTGTTGTAGATAAGCCGCTTCTAGTTTTTCAAACCAGCTTGAATCGCCATTTCTTACCGCATTACGTAGTGCAACAGAGGCGATACCTCTGGGTACACTACTAGGCTCGTCTAGAAACTGTTGTGCTAAGTCTAAGCTGACCTTGTTAACTTTGGTATCGTTAGAATAACGGGCGAGTACGCCGTATACTGCATTGCGCAAACGGCTCACATCGGTCGTGTCGGCAGTCTGTTCTTCAACACCTAAACGGTCAAACCAATTGAGCAGCTTTTGAGCTGCAAATTTGCCAAACATTGCTTCATTATCTTTATCAACGAGGTAAGTCAGATCGTTCATTGAACTTACTACCGAGCTGGCAACTACAGGGTCAGTGTCTGTTGCCAACACATCAAGTACTTGCATATATTGAGCGAGGTCAATTTCACCGGCGGCAAATAAAGCATCAGTGTTGTACAACACATTTTTTCTTTCTCTGGCGTTTAATGAGTTGATATCACTCAGTAAGGCACTGAGCTGTTTGGCGGGTATCTTCCAGCGCATATAGCCCATAGCGTTGTCATTAGGGAATATCCAATCTGCTTCACTCAGTTCAGCAATTACGGCGCTTTTGTCTTTTAAAAATAACTGGGTGCGCTGAATTTTGCCGTTTTTCTTGTAACTAATGGCTAAAGGAACGGTCCAAGTTTGTGGCGTGACGTTAGCGCCTAACAAGTGAAAACGACTTTGTTGTATTTTGCCACTGCTATCAAACGTTACCAAAGGATAAGCGGGTTGTTCAAGATAGGTTTTCATCAGCGCGGGCACATCAAAATCAGCAACATCAGACAAAACAGCCCACAAATCATCGGCTTCTGCGTTACCCCATGCATTATTTTTCATGTAAGTTTGTACGCCTTTTTGAAAGGCTTTTTCACCAACTAAAGATTCAATCAGGGTTAAGATCGATTCACCCTTGCTGTAATTGAGGCCTAAACCGTCCATCACATCTGTTTGACTTTTTACAATCTTTTTAACTGGCTTTACAGTGGGGCTTGAGTCAGCGCCAAAGGCGCCCTCTTGTACTAAAGCTGCTTGAAAGTTTTGCTCAGGATAAAGCTCCATCATGACTTTGGAGGCCATCCAAGAGGCAAAGGCTTCGTTCAGCCAAAGGTCATCCCACCACGCCATGGTGACAAGGTTGCCGTACCACATGTGAGCAAGCTCGTGAGCGATAACATTTAAAGGACTACGTTGTTCAGTTAAACGGGGCTCGTCGTCCAACAATAATAGGCTACTGCGGTAGGTCACTAAGCCCGCATTTTCCATCGCTCCATGGGTAAAATTAGGCACTGCGATAAAATCGAGCTTTTCAAAAGGGTAGGGGCTACCAAAATAATTTTCTAAACTGGCTAGAATGCCCGCCGTATGTTTGGCGGCAAATTTAGTGCGGCCCGCTTGGCCTTTTGGTGTGTATATTTTACCCGGGACTTTCAGATCAGGGATTTCTGCGGAGTCAAACTCACCCACTGCAAACGCAATGATGTAGGAAGGCATTGGCTTGGTTAAGTTAAATTCAACCGTTTGCCAGCCTTCTTTTACCCGGCGTTTATTCACCAAGGTATTAGAGAGTACCGTGAGTTTTTCTGGGGCAGTGATGGTCATTTGATAAGATATTTTAAATGCGGGTTCATCAAAGCTCGGAAACGCTCTTCTGGCGTGCATATCTTCAAATTGGGTAAAGATGTAGTTGTTGTCTTCAAACTTAGATAAATACATGCCATCAGAGGTGGTGTTGACTTTGCCATCAAACACGATATGCAATTTGTATAACTTAGGCTCTAGGCCCTTTTCCGCTTTGGCATGCTGAATATCGTAGGCATGAGCGCTAACCGTTAACGGTATGGTGGTCGCACCATCCAATAACTCGGCTTTAATGATGTTAAGGTCTAATTGATAAAACTCAATGGTATCGGTCGCTTCATTAACATTGATCGTGATGGTGGTCTCGCCACTGAACGAAGGCGAATCGGGATCAATTTTTAGACTGATTTGTTGGAACGTGGGGGTAACTTTGTCGGTGAGTCGAAAATTCGTCTCTTGAGCCATGGCAGTCGATGATAGTAAGCACATCAACGAGAACCAAAAACGCATACGAAAAAACGTCATAAGGTATCCTTGTTTATAATTTTAAGAAAAAAGCGCTGAACAGTAATTTAATGAGGGTCAAAAGCAAGTTTTAAAGCGTTAAAAAATATGTCAATAAGTGGAATGAAAGACATACAACGACCCATGAACGAGGGTCGATGTATGTCGTCAGGAGTTAATGACTTTCAGGAAATTGATAATCCTCGAAGGTTTTTCTAAGGGCTAATTTATTTAATTTACCGGTAGCGGTGTGGGGCAATTCTTTTACAAATACGACGTCGTCAGGCAATGACCACTTATGTAGTGTTTGACTCAAAAATGCAATAATCTCACTGGCAGTGGCTTCCACACCCTCCGCCAAAATAGCGACTAGTAGAGGACGTTCTGTCCATTTCGGATGATAGCGCCCTATCGCTGCCGCTTCAGCTATCTTGGGATGACTTAGGGCCGCGTTTTCTATTTCAATCGAACTGACCCATTCGCCACCCGATTTAATGACATCTTTAGTGCGATCGGTTATTTGCATAAATCCATTGGGATCGATAGTAGCCACATCCCCTGTCTCAAACCAGCCATGTTCATCTACTGGGCACCCTTCGGTTCCAGGCTCTTGTGACATGCCGTAATAACCACTCGCCACCCAAGGTCCGCGAACTTTAAGTGCGCCAAAAGCAACACCATCCCAAGGCAGTTCTTGGTTATTTTCATCGACAATGCGCATTTCAATGCCAAATACTCCACGACCTTGTTTACATTGCAAATCCACCAGTTCACTATCGCTTAAATCTTCCATACCACGTTTTAAACAAAATACGGTGCCTAAAGGACTGGTTTCTGTCATCCCCCAGCCCTGAACTACGGTTGTACCATAGGCTTTAAAACGCTCGATGATGCTGCGCGGACATGCGGCTCCACCTACCGTTACTCGGCTTAATTTATGGACTTTTGTTTTAGATTTATCCAAATAATCCAACAAGGCCAACCAAATAGTGGGTACGCCAGAACTATAGGTAATCCCTTCGTTTGCAATCAAAAATTGTAAGGTTTCACCGTCTGCCATTTTGGGCCCAGGCAATACTAATTTAGATCCCGCCATGATACCCGCGTAGGGGATACCCCAAGCATTAACATGAAACATGGGAACGACAGGCATAATGGTTTCATGGGTAGAAGCATTTGTGACATCAGGTAAAGAGCCGCCTAAAGCGTGCAATAGAGTCGAACGATGGCTGTAAACAACGCCTTTTGGATTGCCTGTTGTGCCAGAGGTGTAACACATACTACTTGCGGTATTTTCGTCAAAATGAGGCCAAGTAAATACGTCTGATTGCTCTGCTATTAGTTCTTCATAACACCATACATTTTCTAAGCTGGTTTGTGGCATATGCGCTTTGTCAGTCATCACAATAAAGCCGCTTACCTCTGATAAGTGTGGCTTCAATGCTTCAAGGAGGGGCATAACCAATACATCAACAAACAACAGTTTGTCTTGTGCGTGCTTTATAATGTAGGCGATTTGGTCTGGAAAAAGTTTTGGATTGATGGTGTGGCATACCATACCACTGCCTGAAACTGCATAGTAAAGCTCTAAATGCCGGTAATCGTTCCAGGCTAACGTGCCGATTCGGTCACCAAATTTGGCACCCAACTTCTCAAGCGCATTAGCCAATTTGCGTGAACGTGCAGCGAAGTCTTGGTAGGTATAGCGATGAAGTGGTTCATCAGCGGTAACCGACACAATTTCAGTCTCTGGAAAGTTGCGCTCAGCATGAACTAAAATCGAAGAAATCATCAATTGTGAATTCATCATCAATGCTTGCATCATTTTATCCTTTTTAAATATTTATAATGTTGAAAAATACAAGACCTTGTCTGCAGGTCGCTGTGTTAAATAGGCGCTTATTACCACGCTGATACACCACCATCTACGGCGATGGTTTGTCCATTCATATACGAGTTACCCGGAGATAACATCAGTAGCATGGTGTTAACGATTTCCTGTGGTTGTGCTAGACGTTTTATGGGTGTGCCACGGGCAAGTTGTGCCTGGCTTTCTGGAGAGTCATGGCCTTTCAATATAGCGGTAGGACTGTAAAAAGGACAAATAGCGTTACAGCGTATCCCTTTTCTGGCGTATTCAATGGCTGCAGTTTTAGTTAGTCCTGCTACCGCATGTTTAGCCGCAGCATATGCCCCGCCTTTTGGTGCCCCGCCAATACCGGCCATTGAGCTAACGTTCAGAATATGACCAGAGCCTTGGGCCATCATTGCATCAATCTGATACTTCATTCCAAAGAGCACACCCTTCACGTTGACGTCCCACTGTTTATCCATGGTTTGAGCTGTCAATAAATGTAAGGGGGCCATTTCGTGTGCGATACCAGCGTTATTTACCGCGATATCTACTCGGCCAAAGTGTTGCATTGCGCTGTCTACCATGGCTTTACAATCGAGTTCATTGGCGACATCGCAAATTTGACTCACAATGTTTTCTTTATTATCTGAGGTCAATGCAACCGTTTGCGCTAGATTGGCTTCGTTAATATCACTGATAACGAGGCGACAACCGCGTTTTGCTAGACCCAAGGTCAATAAACGCCCAAAGCCGCTGCCCGCGCCAGTAATGAGGGCTACTTGCCCAGTAAAATCGAGTAACTCATCCATTTGGAAGTCCTTCTATATTGGTTTTTATTGTATATTGAGCGGATTGGCTAGGATGAACATCAGCAAAACTTGACTCAGTGAATCAGCCTGATCCTCTTGAAGAAAATGTCCGCCGTTATTAATCGTGGTATGGGCTTGTCCCGCACAGCCAGGGATCAACTTTTGCAAAATTTTATCGCCACCAGCAGTAATAGGATCACTGTCACTAAAGGCGGTGATAAAAGGTTTAGTAAATTGCTGTAGCACCTGCCACGCAGCTCTGTTAGCGGCACTCGCTGGATCGTCTGGTGTTACAGGTACTAATAAAGGAAACTGTCGCACACCCGCTTTATAGCGTTCGTCGGGGTAAGGCGCGTCGTAAGCCGCTAGGGTTTCTTTACTGAGCTCTGTCACCGTTGCACCTTTGATAATGCCTGCGACCGGAAAAATCTCGACTTGTTGCGAAAAGGCCTTCCATTGTAAAAATGCTTCACTAGCGGGGTGATCACCGGTGGGTAACATGGTATTCGCGGCGAGTACTCGGGCAAATAATGTTGGGTGCTCAGCCACAAGTCTTAAACCAATCAAGCCGCCCCAATCTTGACAAACCAAAGTGATGCTACTTAGTTTTAATTTAATAAGTAGGGCTCTGATCCAATCGACATGGCGTTGATAGGTATAGTCTGATTGTTGCGTGGGTTTATCTGACTTACCAAAACCAATTAAATCAGGGGCAATAACACGGTAGCCTTGACTCGCCATCTGGGTAATCATTTTTCGGTACAAAAAACTCCAACTTGGCTCGCCATGCAACATTAATATAATTTCGCCGTCACAGGGGCCTTCATCTACGTAATGCAGATGCAACCATTCGCCTTCTTGATCACTTACCTTTATATAATGCTCCGCAAACCTGTAGTCAGGTACATCGGCAAAACAAACTGCTGGAGTGGTTAAATAGTGCAAAATAAACCCTATTGTGAAATTAATGTAAAAAACTTGTTTCGCGCTTAGAACATCAAATGGCGTAGTTAAAGTCAACTTGCGTACACTGATAAATCAGTATGAGTTTAATGAATACAAGGATGGGGCTTAGCTATAACTCATCATTATATGTCTACATAAAACCAATAAATTTGGATGATTGGCTATGCTGACCTAGTATCACTGCACTTAATATGATCTGGTTGGAGCTGTTTATGACACAAAATTCAATGCAAGCCGTTGCTTACGAAGTACTGGAGCAGGGTAATAATAAGAACGTAGCTTTAGTTTGGATGCAAAATCCACCGGTTAACGCCTTATCTAAATCAGTGCGCGTAGGATTAATAGCCGCAATTGAACAAGCCCTATCTGACGATTCTGTCGCAGCGATTGTTATTTCGTCTAAACAAACCTTGTTTTCGGGGGGCGCTGATATCAGCGAATTTTCAGGTGGTGATTTCGAGCCGCCTCTACCCAAAGTATTAGATTTAATTGAAAACGCCAGTAAGCCCGTGATTGCTGTATTAAACGGCCCTGCGTTTGGTGGTGGCTTAGAAGTGGCATTGTCGTGTCATTATCGTGTCACCTTTGCCGCTAACAAAGTGGGATTACCTGAAGTTAATTTGGGTATTTTACCCGGCGCGGGAGGGACCCAACGATTACCTCGTTTAGCGGGTGTGGCCCAAGCCTTAGACATGATAGTGTCTGGTCGCCCGGTTGCTGCTAAAAAATTACCAGGGGTATTTGATTTAGTGGTCGAGCAAGCTGAATCGTTATTAAATGAAGCCATGGCATTTTGCAACAAAGTGATTAACGATGGCGCCATCATCAAACGAACCAGTGAAGTAACTATCGATCCCAATACAGCTCCCGCTGAGTTGTTTACACAATATCGTCAAGGAATCGCTAAACAGGCCAGAGGTTTTTTTGCCCCTGAACGCTGTATACAAGCTGTCGAAGCTGCGGTAAGCCTACCATTTTTACAAGGTCTAGATCGCGAAGGCGAGTTGTTCATGGAGTGCATGGCCTCCAAAGAAGCCCGAGCCCAACAACATTTCTTTTTTGCCGAGCGTGCAGCATCACACGTAAAAGATTACGACAAAACTACGCCCACCAGAGACATCCGTAAAGTTGGTATTATCGGTGCTGGTACCATGGGTGGCGGTATTGCGATGAATTTTGCGAATGCGGGTATTCCGGTCACGATGCTTGAGCTGAAACAAGACGCTTTGGATAAAGGCCTGGCCCTTATTCGTAAAAATTATGAAAATTCAGCGAAAAAAGGCAAGTTAAGCTTAGCCCAAGTTGAAGAGCGGATGGCGTTATTGGGTGGTTCAACAAGCTATGATGATTTGTCTGATGTTGATTTAGTGATTGAAGCAGTGTTTGAAAAAATGTCAGTGAAACAAGCGGTATTTAAGTCACTGGATGCGGTTTGCAAGCCTGGCGCCATCTTAGCATCTAACACCTCTACTTTGGATTTAGATGAAATTGCTGCGGCCACTACACGCCCTCAAGATGTCATTGGTTTGCACTTTTTCAGCCCTGCCAATGTGATGAAACTACTTGAGGTCGTGAAAGGTGAAAAGACCTCAGCGGATGTGATAAAAACCACCATGATGATGGCGAAGAAAATTAATAAAGTCGCGGTGTTAGTGGGTGTGTGTTTTGGTTTTGTAGGTAACCGCATGATCGAATCTTATGGCCGTGAAGCCAATAGACTAATGCTTGAAGGCGCCAATCCTGAGCATGTCGATAAGGTAATTTACGATTTTGGTATGCCAATGGGGCCCTTCACTATGGGTGACATGGCCGGTCAGGATATTGGTTATTTTGTGCGTCAGTCTCGTCAAGAGTTTATTAAACATGACCCCTCTTACTGCGTCATTGCTGACCGTTTGGTTGAACAAGGCCGAGTGGGTTTAAAAGCAGGTAAGGGCGCCTACTTATATGCTGAAGGAAGCCGTGTACCCATTCCAGATCCTGCAGTAACAGAAATAGCCAAACAAGAAGCAGAGCGTTTAGGGGTTGAGCAACGCAATATCAGTGACCAAGAGATCCTTGAACGCATTATTTTCCCTTTGATAAACGAAGGCGCACTTATTTTAGAAGAGGGCATAGCAGCAAAATCCAGTGATATTGATGTTATTTACGTTTACGGATATGGCTTTCCTGTATATCGCGGTGGTCCTATGCAATACGCCGATGAAATTGGTTTAAAAACCGTTTACGACGCAATGTGTAAATACCGTGACGAACTGGGTGAACATGGTAAAAACTGGTTTAAACCTGCGCCATTGTTGAAAAAATTAGCAGAGCAAGGCAAACGCTTTTCTGATCTGTAATCCAATTTTAGAATGTTAACCTACGCTAAGTTAATCAGTTAGCTTGGTAATAAAATAAGAGTAAATATTATGAAAGAAGCTGTAATTGTCTCAACTGCCAGAACGCCGATTGGCCGCGCTTATAAAGGGGCTTTTAATAATTTAGAGGCACCAAGCCTTGGTGGTCACGCTATTCGCGAAGCCGTTAAACGTGCCGGTGTTGATCCTGCCAGTGTTGATGATGTCATCATGGGCAGTGCGTTAACTCAAGGCAGCGGCGGTATGAATATAGGTCGATTGGCTGCATTAGCAGGTGACTTACCCGTTTCTGTTTCAGGAATGACCTTAGACCGTCAATGCAGCTCAGGTATGTATGCCATTGCCACAGCAGCAAAACACATCATTACCGACAATGTGCCTATTATGGTAGCCGGTGGCTTAGACTCTATCAGCTTGGTGCAAAACAAAAGCATGAATACCCACAGAATGGTTGATCCTGCATTAGTGAAAAAGCACAGAGATATTTATATGCCGATGTTACAGACGGCAGAAATTGTGGCGAAACGCTACGGTATTAGCCGTGAGCTGCAAGATGAATATGCTTTACGAAGCCAAATGCGCACTGCAGCTGGCCAAGCAGCAGGAAAATTTGACGATGAAATTGTGCCAGTCACCGCTACTCAAGTGATCTTTAATAAAGAGACCAAAGAAGAAAGTTTCAAAGAAGTCACTCTGAGTAAGGACGAAGGTAATCGCGCTGATACTACCTTAGCAGGCTTGCAGGGTTTAAAACCTGTTATCGAAGGTGGTGTGATCACTGCGGGTAATGCCAGTCAATTGTCTGACGGTGCTTCTGCTTGTGTCATTATGGACGGCAAATTGGCTGAACAATCAAACTTGACGCCCTTAGGTGCCTACCGTGGTATTGCTGTCGCGGGTTGTGAACCTGATGAAATGGGCATTGGCCCCGTGTTTGCTATTCCTAAACTATTAAAGCAACACGGCTTAACCATGAACGATATTGGTTTGTGGGAACTAAACGAAGCCTTTGCTGTGCAAGTGTTGTATTGCCGTGACAAATTGGGTATTCCTGACGAGTTGCTCAATGTAAATGGTGGAGCTATTTCTATTGGCCATCCATACGGAATGAGCGGTGCCAGAATGGTAGGTCATGCCTTAATTGAAGGTAAACGCCGTGGAGCCAAGTACGTGGTGTGTACTATGTGTATTGGCGGTGGTATGGGCGCAGCGGGTTTATTTGAAGTTTTCTAGTCGCTGCTCGCTTGAAATAAAAAGCACAATGAAATGATTAGTTGATAAACCCCTATCAGCTTTTATAAGTAAAAGAACATAAGAGGTAGTTTATGCAAGGTTATAAAGCCCCACAAAAAGACGCACTATTCGTGATGAACGAGTTGCTTGGTTTTGATAAACATTATGCTGAGCATGGGTTTGATGACGCATCGCCCGATATGGTTGAAGCGATTTTTTCTGAGGCGGCTAAATTTACTGAAAACGTGTTGGCGCCGATTAATGCCAGTGGTGACGAAGAAGGCTGTGTGTGGAAAGACGGTGTTGTGACCACTCCCGCAGGATTTAAAGAAGCGTATCAACAGTATGTTGATGGTGGTTGGCCTTCAATGACTCAGCCCGAAGAATTTGGCGGCCAAGCTCTGCCTTACTCTTTAGGCTCAATCATCGCTGAGTGGTTTTCTGGCGCCAATCATAGCTGGGCTATGTACCCCGGTTTAAGCCATGGCTGCATGGAAACCTTGAAAGCACACGGCAGTGAAGAACAGAAAAAACAATATTTAACTAACTTGGTATCAGGAAAGTGGACTGGCACCATGTGTTTAACTGAGTCTCACTGTGGTTCCGATTTGGGCATGTTGAAAACCAAAGCAGTTCCAAATGGCGATGGCTCTTATAGCATCACAGGGACAAAGATTTTCATCTCTGCAGGTGAGCATGATTTTTCAGAAAACATTGTGCACATTGTGATCGCGCGTTTACCTGACGCACCTAGCGGTACAAAAGGCATTTCATTGTTTGTGGTACCTAAGTTTAACGCAGGTCCAAATGGTGAAAAGCTCGAGCGCAATGCGGTGGCCTGTGGTTCGATTGAACATAAAATGGGGATCAAAGCCAGCGCCACGTGTGTGATCAATTTTGATGGCGCTAAAGGCTATTTAATCGGTACCGAAAACCGTGGTTTAAACTGCATGTTTACGTTCATGAACATGGCGCGTATCGGTACTGGTTTAGAGGGCTTAGCAGCAACAGAGGCGGCTTTCCAAGGTGCGTTAAGCTATGCCAAAGATCGTTTGCAGTTCCGTTCTGTATCGGGCGTAAAAAATCCAAGCGGCCCGGCTGATCCTATTATCCATCACCCAGATGTTCGTCGTATGTTGTTAACGCAAAAGGCCTTGCGTGAAGGTGAGCGTGCAATGGCGCTTTACTGTATGAAGTTAGTGGACGTGGGTTTGTATTCAGATGACGAGAAAGCTAAACAAGTGGGTGAGGGTAAACTCGCTTTGTTAACGCCCATCTTAAAAGCGTTTTTAACAGAAACTGCTCAAGAAACAACCAGTTATGGTATGCAAGTATACGGCGGTCATGGCTTTATCAAAGAGTGGGGCATGGAGCAGCTAGCCCGTGATACTCGTATTTGTACAATGTATGAAGGTACCACAGGTATTCAAGCTATTGATTTACTGGCCCGTAAAGTTGCCGGTTCAAACGGTGAGTTACTCAAACTCTTTATTCAAGAAATTAAGGAGTACTGTTTAAGTATTCGCGACAAGAGCCAGTTTAATGCGTGGTCTAACTCGATCAATAAACATTGTGATGAGTGGGCACAAATCACCGGTGATATTTTGCAGCGCGCAGCTAAAAATCCAGAGGAATTAGGTGCTGCTTCAGTGGATTACTTGATGTATTCAGGTTATGTCACTGTTGGATATTTTTGGTTAAAAATGGCGGTTACCGCGCAGGAGAAAATCGACGCAGGTGACTACAGCAACAGTGTTGGTGATGAAGCATTTTACCAAGCGAAGTTACATACAGCAAAGTTCTACTTTGACCGTTTGCTAACCCGCACTCGTTCGTTAGTCTCATCAATGGATTCAGGCGCAGATAACCTAATGAGTATGGATCAAGAGATGTTTTATTTAGGCTAGAAATGGTTGGCTTTTTAGACGCTACTAGCTGAAAAATTGCTAAAAGGTAAAGGCGAATGACGGGCAAATATTTGTGAGTCATTCGCTTTTTTTTTCCTTTTTTTTGTGTCAAGGAACGCTAAATGAAACATCAATATATTGATATCGATGGGGTGAAATTGCATTATGTCGCAGCGACCCCTCCTCAACCTCGTGGAACCATTATTTTTCTTCATGGATTTCCAGAGTATTGGGCCAGTTGGCATCATCAAATCGAGTATTTTTCTCAAGGCTTTCGGGTAATCGCACCAGATTTACCAGGGTACAATTTGAGTGATAAACCTCTGGACTCATCGTTTTATCAACTGCCAAAGCTCATTGCCTTTATGGCACGGTTTGTTGAAGAAGTGTGTCAAGCCCATCGTCAGGATGAGCCCGTGTACTTGGTTGCCCATGATTGGGGCGGTGCTATTGCCTGGCCCTTAGTAGCGTTTTATCCTCAGCTATTCACTAAACTGATTATTATCAATGCTGCCCATCCCAGTACCTTTACTCGGGAAATGTTCATCAACCCCCGCCAGCAGCAAAAAAGTCATTATATTCACCAGTTAACAGCCAAAGATGGACCCGCTCAGGTCAAAAAGAATGATTTTGAATTTTTAAGGGAGATGGTATTTGCTGGCACCACTTATGCTGTTTTTAATGAGGAGGAAAAATCTAACTACTTAGCGGCATGGCAGCAACCACAAGCCGTTGAGGGCATGTTGGCTTATTACCGCATGATGCCCCAGCACCCGCCACTCATTAGGGAAAGCGACGGCTTAGCCGCGTTGCAAAGTGTCAAAATACCTAACATACGCATTACTATTCCTACTTTGGTGTTATGGGGCGAACAGGATGAAGCCTTTGAAAACGCTATTTTAAACGGGCTAGAAGACTATGTGCCAGACCTTGCGATTAAGCGATTTGCCGATGCGAGCCACTGGTTGCATCATGAACAGCCTGAAAACGTCAACAAGCATATTGCTGCTTTTATTTGCTTGGTCCCATAAATTCAAGGCATAAAAAAACCGCAAAGCTGTTTACGACTTTGCGGTCCAGGGATTTTAAATGACAGTTCACTACGCTGTCAGAGAGTATGACGCCAAGTTTAGGTAAAAAGTTTAATTTATATGCAAAATTAATTTGTATTGTTAGTTATAACTCATTCTTTTTTGTCACATAAGCAGCGTTTATTGGGGCTGCAGTACCTTGTTGGCTTACTTTATTAATTAATATTTAATTATTATAAAAACCAATAGCTTTTAACCTTATATTTTTTATAGGATATTGACTATTCGTTTTCTAGGTCTAATTAGCCATTCGCTTGGAGAAGTGACTTACGTGATTGGAGAAGTAGTAGATAAATGAAAGCACCTTATTGGATGAACGTGAACAAAGATCTGATTATTGGGGCATTTACCGGATTGGTATTGGGTTTACCCCAAGGTTTAAGAGAAATTCCTTTGCTCAGCCAAGCTCTTACAAGCTCAGAAACCTGGCCGATGTATACCGCTATCGGTGTATTACTTGGTTTTTTTGTTGGGGTGCATTTGATCAGTCGAGCCAATCCAGAGCCAAAAAAACGTGCTGCCTTTGCGTGTGCTGTAGTGATTGCAATTTCTATAGGATTTCTGCCATTTATCCGCAGCTGGATTGCCCAAAATCTTGACGAACTCAGTATTCAAGTCCCTATTTTTATTGGCTTAGCGATAGCGATGATGATTGGAGGGGCAGTGAGTCATTGGTTTAGTAAAAAAGTGACACAGCCACAAGAGTAAACAAAAAAACGGCCCCAATTGAGGCCGTTCTTTTAGGAGAAGGTGTTACGCTTCACCCACCATGTTGAATGGTTAATCAGTAGCGAGGCTCGCAGCCGCAGTTTACAGATTGCAACTCGCGGCGCTAATCTCGTAACTGTTGTTAGATCCTTTCGTTTAATGCGGCAACGATAGGTGAGCTATCTAAGCCGTTTTCAGCTGCCCAAGCCACCACGGTTTTACCGTCAGCTTCTGGAGAGCTTAAGTCACCTTTAGGCATTTTCTTAACCATCAAGGTGCCGGTTTCTACTGCGCCGTTTAACATGGCCGTACGAATTAAGCTTTGACCGCCACATGAAATCCCTGAGTAATAATCTTGTAATTGTAAACGGTAGTCAGACTGGACCATTTTCATTTTTTTACGCAATTCGCCTTTATCGTCAGCTTTCACGATAGTGCAGATGTTTTGTAGTGCTTCGTTGATATCAGCATGAGCATTACCAGCAACAATGAAAGAAGCGGCGGCTAAAGCGATAGAAGTTTTAACGATTTTCAACATGGTCAATTCCTCAAATAGGTAAAGTAGCTAGGTTTAGGTTTGAAACAAAGTGTTTGAGTTGCTCTGTTTCGATGAACCTATTAAACCCTATTAAAATTGATTGAAAAATCTACAAGGTGATACTTAGGTATGGGTGTTAATACACCAAACAAATTCTGTAGTGAGTGACTGTTTGAATATGCTTTTTAAATAAAGCGCCTTACTATGACAAATAGTCAGGCTAAGAACTTTTTACTGAGTGTGAACATGTCAGAAAATAAAGAGATTACCCAGATTTACCGCAATATGTGGCAAGGCGCATCTCCTCTGCTTGCTCGCAACGAGATATTAATCGACCCATACCTGAGCGGCAGAACAGACACGCGAAGAGGTATTACTTTACTGATCCGCATTACCTCACCTGTAAGTGAATCAATACAGAAATTTTTAGCTGAGGTTAGTCAAGTGGAGCCCGGTCAGTACGCTTATCCTTCTAGCGATTTGCATGTTACGGTGATGTCGGTTTTATCTTGTATCGAGGATTACACATTAGCGGGTGAAAATGAGGCCGCTTATATCGACTTGATTCGGCCTATTGTTGCAAACACGCCACCATTTTCGATAGAGTTTTCGGGTTTAACCTTGTCTGAAAGCGGTATCGTGTTGTGCGGCTATCCCAGTAATAATTCATTAAATCAGTTACGAGACCAATTACGCCAACACATTACTAAAAGTGCTTTACCGCACAGCATGGATGCGCGGTATCCCTTAATAACTGCACACAGTACCGTGCTCAGGTTTAAGCAGCGCTTACAAGATCCTGATAAATTGCTGGTGTTTTTGGCGAAGAATCGAGAGCGCCATTTTGGTCAATTAAGGGTGAGAAATATGGCCTTAGTGGTAAATGATTGGTATCAAAGCCAGTCTACGACAGTGCTTATGGATACTCTTGCCCTAAAACCGGCGCAGTCATCAACCAAAATATAACTTGCTTCTCTTTTGGTCAGGCCAATTTTAGGCGCAATTACCCCTGCTTATCACTATGACAAGGCCATATATTGCCAGTTATGCCAATAAAGGGCAGTTAAAAATTGCCATAGAATTATTGTTGAAATGTGGTCAAGCCAATTTTGTTGCCGTATACTCACTCAACTAAAACATAATGTTTATCATTAGTGCAGGGGAGTTAGCCTGCTCTATATTTATCTGGAGGGTATTTACGTGATTGAGACATGGCGTTGGTTTGGACCCAGTGATTCGATTAGTTTGCAAAAGATTCGTCAGGCTGGTGCGACGGGCATAGTCACTTCTTTACATGAGGTGAAAACAGGCGATGTGTGGTCGGTTGAAGCGATTGCTGAGCGTAAGAGAATGATTGAGCAGGCTGGTTTAGATTGGACCGTAATTGAAAGTATTCCCGTACATAATGATATTAAAACCCGGACCGGAAACTATCTCCAGCTTATTGAAAATTATAAAGAATCCATAAAAAATGCAGCAGCTTGTGGCGTTTACACCATCTGTTATAACTTTATGCCAGTGGTAGATTGGACACGCACTAACCTGATGTACCGTTTACCAAATAATAGTCATGCACTGCGGTTTGAAATGACCGATTTTGCCGCTTACGACATGTATTTACTCAAACGTGCTGGTGCAGTAGAGAGCTATTCTGATGAGGTTAAACAAAAAGCAGAGCTGCGCTTCTCGAATATGAATGACGATGAGCGTGAGGCACTTGAGAAAAATATCATTGCTGGTTTACCTGGCGGCGAGGGCTCTTATACCCGTGATAGTATCCGTGCAGCCATTCAACAATTTATTGATTTAGGTACAGAAGGTTTTAGACAAAATTTATTTTTGTTTTTGCAGGCTATTATTCCCACCGCCGAAGAAGTAGGCGCGAAAATGTGTATTCATCCTGATGATCCACCCTTTTCGTTATTTGGTTTACCCCGTGTGGTCTCTACTGCTTCTGATGCACAAGCTTTGTTAGATGCATGCCCTAGTCCAGCAAATGGCTTGACGATGTGTGCCGGCTCTTATGGTGCCAGAGGCGATAATAACTTAGTACAAATGACCCGCGACTTCGGTGAAAAAATTTATTTTGTGCACCTGCGTAACGTGATCCGTGAAGCTGATGGTTCATTTTACGAGTCGGACCATCTAGACGGTGATAATGATATGGTAGGTCTAGTTGAAGCGTTACTAAACGAAGAGAAACGTCGTTATAAAGCTGCTGACGGAGGAGAATACTTGTCTATCCCAATGCGCCCCGATCATGGTCATTTACTTGAGGACGAATTACATCAAGCAGGTGTTAAACCTGGGTACAGTTATGTGGGGCGCTTGAAGGGCTTGGCCGAGCTTCGTGGCGTTATCCATACTGTTAGCCGGTTTGTAAATCACTAAAGAATACAAGTGAAGCAAAAAAAAGCTAAGGTTGATCCTTAGCTTTTTTTTTGCTTCTTGTCCCATCCTGAAATAAGTTGACATAAAGAGGACTTCTTTATGAAAACATCAAGTAATAAAAGCGCTAGACGGTCA
>NZ_JBGQOM010000015.1:0-68250 GCF_052119645.1 Flavobacterium sp. W21_SRS_FM6 | reverse complement strand
GCTTTTGAGATTTATTGCAAATTCAGCAAAGCTGAACCCGTCTAACTGTTTATCTCACAATCTAGGTATTGTAAGACCTTCCTTGTTTGTCTTTTTACAGACTTCAATGTTTAATCCTTAAACATCGAAAATATGGCGTCCCCAAGGGGATTCGAACCCCTGTTACCGCCGTGAAAGGGCGGTGTCCTAGGCCTCTAGACGATGGGGACAGAAAAATTGCTAATCAAAGCGGAGCTTTGCTATTTTTCTGTAAGGAGAGGTGAGCCAGCGAACCGAGCGACCTTACTTTACAGCATCAAAACAACGCTTAGTAACATTTCTGCAAACCCGGAAAACCGAGTCCGTCTAATTCTTTTCATATTCGTTTTAACTAGGTTTAAAACGAACGTTCCCTGATACTTGGTGGAGCCAGGCGGGATCGAACCGCCGACCTCTTGCATGCCATGCAAGCGCTCTCCCAGCTGAGCTATGGCCCCAAACATTTTTCAAAACTAATGTTTCAAAATTTGTTCTCGCGTCGTTCCTTGACAGCGGGGCGCATTCTAGGCATCTGCTCTTAAGCTGTCAACGATTTTTTTAGGAATTTTCTCTGACTGCTATATATTCGAGCGCTTTGGTTATACGTTGTTCAATTTGCTCAGGTTTTAACAAGTTTAACGTTTGATCAAGTGAAGGGGAATTACCACTTCCAGTCACCGCAACACGCAACGGCATGCCAACCTTACCCATCCCTACCCCAAGCTCTTCAGCCGTCTGATCAATCGCTTGATGAATGGTTTCAGTGTTCCACTCAGTTAAAGCAAGCAGCTTTGCTTTTACCAATTCCAGTGCGTCTTTCGCGACTGGACGCAAATGTTTTTTTGCTGCAGCTTCGTCAAAAGACTCATAGTCTTCATAAAAATAGCGACTAATACTAGCAAGCTCTTTCAAATCTTTCACACGTTCAGCTTGAACAGAAATGATGGCTTCTAAAGCTGGCCCATTAGAGATATCAATACCTTGTTGCTCAAAATGCCATTTTGCATATTTCGCCACTTCGTTTGCGGGTAATGAACGCATATAGTGTTGATTTAGCCAAATTAACTTATCAGTATTAAACGCCGAAGCTGATTGACCAATGTCATCTAAACTAAACAGTTCAATCATTTCTGCTAACGAAAATATTTCTTGGTCTCCATGAGACCAGCCCAAACGGACAAGATAATTTAATAAGGCTTGCGGCAAATAACCATCATCGCGATATTGCATAACACTCACGGCACCATGGCGTTTTGATAACTTTTTACCATCATCACCTAGAATCATCGATACATGTGCATATTCAGGAATAGGTGCGCCCAAGGCTTGCAATATATTAATTTGTCTGGGGGTGTTATTAATATGATCTTCCCCTCTGACGACGTGGGTAATACCCATGTCCCAATCGTCTATCACTACACAGAAATTATACGTAGGTACACCATCAGTGCGCCTAATAATAAGATCATCTAATTCCGAGTTAGCAATCGTGATATCGCCTCTTATGTGATCCTTTACAACAACAGAACCGCTTTGTGGGGTTTTAAAACGAATAGCAAAAGGTTGACCTTCAGGGTGGTCAGTTCTATCACGCCACGTACCAGGATAACGCGGTTTTTCACCTTTACTCATTTGTTCTTCACGAATAGCATCTAATTCAGCAGCAGGCATAAAGCACTTATAAGCCTTACCTTGCGCTAATAGTTGGTCGATGACATCATTGTAACGGTCAAAACGTTTGGTTTGGTAGTAAGGACCATCGTCCCACACTAAGCCCAACCACTCCATGCCTTCCAAAATTGCATCTATAGCTTCTTGAGTAGAGCGCTCAATATCCGTGTCTTCAATACGTAATACAAATTTGCCACCTTGGCTTTTTGCATATAACCAAGAATAAAGAGCCGTGCGAGCGCCGCCGACGTGAAGAAAGCCTGTTGGGCTGGGAGCAAAACGAGTAACCACTGTCATGTGATGATAATATCCTAATAAAAATTTGGTCGCATTTTACCAGCCTATCAGCCTTAAACAAAAGGCTTACTCGGAATTTCACTAAAAACCTCCTGAAGTTGTCTAATAATCCAACAATAGCGGCCTTGTCGTTGAGTTTTTAAACACTTAACCATTATTTTTAAATTTTATGTTGACACTAAAAAGCGCCTCCCTATAATACGCCCCACTTACACGACAGCGCGATTGTTTAAACAATAACGCTAAACAGTAAGAGAAATTTGGACGCTTAGCTCAGTTGGGAGAGCATCGCCCTTACAAGGCGGGGGTCACTGGTTCAAGCCCAGTAGCGTCCACCAAATTTCTTCAATAAAATCAATATCCCGGACGCTTAGCTCAGTTGGGAGAGCATCGCCCTTACAAGGCGGGGGTCACTGGTTCAAGCCCAGTAGCGTCCACCATCTCTTATCTCTCTGATTATAAACAACTTTATCATAATACAACCTGATAAGATTCGAGCGAATCGAGATTAGGTGTCATAACACGTGGCGAATCTGTGCCTAAAACGTGGCAAATCCGAACTGTCCCCGTCCTCTAGCTCATTGTTTGCGGTACCTTTAGGCATGTATGAATTGCACGGCACAAAACTCTCGAAATTGATTCTGTGAAATAATTTCAATTAATCAACTTCATATTTTTCGAAGAATTTTGTTCAAAGTAAAATTCCTGTCAACAAGATCGGGGGAAGATCAGTTATTCCGCAGCCGTTGTTGCTAGATGGCAACGATAGATAGTAACACTTTGTTAAATTGACTATCTCACCAAAACCGAAAGCTCATTCATCAAATTACAGGCAAATCATAAGCGTAAATTTTACATCACGCCTTCTTACTTCAAAGCTATTAAACAACTCGTGACAGTACATTAATGCTGTATATAATAACAGTATATGTTGAAATTCATTCCTATAAAAGCCCATGCAGGCATTGTTGGTTTTGAGTCTCCAGCCGCTGAGTACACTCAGCTCGGACTTGATTTAGACCAACTTCTCATTG
The DNA here is from genome assembly GCF_052119645.1 of Flavobacterium sp. W21_SRS_FM6. Lineage (NCBI taxonomy): Bacteria > Pseudomonadati > Bacteroidota > Flavobacteriia > Flavobacteriales > Flavobacteriaceae > Flavobacterium > Flavobacterium sp. W21_SRS_FM6. The sequence continues at coordinate 65,230 of NZ_JBGQOM010000015.1, read as the reverse complement.
ACCATCCATCGGCTACGTATATCGGTGTGGCTGATGGTGAGTCGATGAAAGGTGAAGGTATCTTTTCCGGTGACTTACTTATCGTTGACCGCGCTCAGACTATCAAAGACCAAGATGTGGTTGTTGCCAATCTTAAAGGGGTATTTGTGTGCAAAAAAATAGACAAGTTACAGCGATGTTTAATGTCATCAGGCCGCGGCTTTCCGCCTTACTTCTTGCGTGAAGGCGACGAGTTTCAAATCGAAGGGGTAGTCACGCGTTCAATCAGATTGCATCGCCCGTTTAAAAAGAAGCTTTGATGTACGCTCTATGTGATGTCAACAGCATGTACGCGAGCTGTGAAAAAGTCTTTGATCCCGCAATACGGAACAAACCTGTTGTTGTGCTGACCAACAACGATGGCTGTATTTGTGCAGCGTGCGGTATTGCTAAGCGTATGGGAATTGGTAAGAAGTTCGTCCCCTACTTTCAAGTCAAAGAAGCACTTGATAAAGCGGGGGCAGTAATACGGTCGAGTAACTATGAACTCTATGCCGATTTGAGTCAGCGGATGATGGATACGTGTGCCCGCTTCGCGCCTGACATCAATGTATACTCGATTGATGAGTGCTTTTTGTATTATGGTAAAGGCAGCTCTGCGCCCCCTCAAGGCTGGGACGCTCTAGCAACAGCGATCCGAAAAACGGTATGGCGAGAAGTGAGATTACCTATCGGCATTGGTATGGGTCTGACACCTACGCTTGCTAAGGCGGCCAATCATGCATCGAAGCGAATAGAGGGTTTTAATGGCGTGGCCGTTATCGACAATGAAGTGAAGCGAAAGCTTATTTTGTCACGTATGGGAGTGGCCGATGTATGGGGTGTCGGCAATCGATTAGGCAGACGCTTAAACGTCATGGGCATTCAAACCGCGTGGGATTTAGCCAATCAAAATCCTACAAAAATAAGAAAAGACTTTTCTATTTTAGTTGAGGGCACTGTACGGGAGCTAAACGGCGAAGTCCGTCATAGTTGGGATGGCGTCAGAGCAGCAAAAAAAGAGATATACAGTACCCGCAGTTTTGGTCAACGCATAACTGATGCAACTCAATTACACAGTGCCCTAGCCTCGCACGTTGAAGTTGTGGCAAGTAAACTACGACGACAAAAAAGTTTAACCAGCGCAATGAGCGTTTTTGCAAGTAGCTCCCCCCATGACAGTGAAGTTTTTTTTAGCAAGTCATACTTTCACCGATTCACGGTACCAACCAATGACACACGAAATATTATCAATGTGACGCAGGCGGCCATGCAGACACTCTTTAAACCCGGCATCAGGTACTATCGCTGCGGTGTAGGTTTAGTGGATTTGCACAGAGAGGAATTGTTCCAGCACGACCTATTTGATCAATCGACCGATAGTCCAAAATTAATGTCATGTATCGACACCATCAATGCACGATTTGGCCGCTCGACCGTGCACATTGCGGCAAAAGGGTTTGAGCAAAAATTTGCAATGCGGCGAGAGTTTTTATCACCGCAATACACGACCCGATGGAGCGATATTCCCAAGATTATTTGTTAGGCAAACCGGGAGAAAAGCGTTAAGTTAATTGAGCTTACATACCGTCTAAAAAATCGGGAGATAACGAAATGAATGACAATGAAATGCTTTTTGTGGCAACAATGGCCCTAGCCTTCTTAGTGGTTGGCTTATTAGCGATATATGCACATGTTAAAGAAGCGCAGGAAAAGTCAGAAAAAAAGTATCTGCCTAGTCAATCTAGAAACCGACATTCAAAACCTTTTGAAGTGCAAAAGTAATGAACTCTGGCAAATAAAAGGTCCATCTTAAATTATTTATTTTAAACGAATGGGCTCTGCACAAGGTAACGAACCCTCAGGGTTTTAAGTCTTGGGTGTTATTAAATAATCCTCAAAGGTAGTTGTTTTTAAAACTGTTTGATACAACGCCCCATAATCCGATAAATAATGAGCCATAAACACTCCAACTAAATCGATTTCACCGTCGAGCACGTATGTTAGTATCCTTTCGTATTCGTTGCTAAATTCATCAGAAACGTTTACCTGCTCTAAAAATTGCTCAACATCCAAACCACTTTCTTCCTTGATTACAAACTTCAAAATATCCGCAGCCATCGCTCGCATAATATTGCCATGAGTAAGGAAAACGTTTCCCTCTGGAACGTCAAAAATCCCTAATAGGCCTTTATTGAGCGTCAATAGGTTTCCTATATCGATAGTTCCAGCGCCGTAAGCATAAGTAACGGTAAATTCGCCTCCAAGCCATTCAACATCCTCTTTAGAGGAGGGTGTAGGGTATTTATTTTCGACATAACTTTTAAAAATTTCATACATGTCGCCACTTGGTGCCAATAAATCGGCTATTCGTAAAACTAATTTTTGCATCTTCTTACCTATAATTTAGAGTGAATACGAAAGAGGTGATTCACTACCCCTCACGCACCACCATGAAATCATAGTTTTTTAAGCTGGCTACAAACCGGAAAATTAACGAATGCTCTCCAACAAGGTGCGTAAAATTTACCTTCTGCTTTTAAATCGATTTAAAATCATGATTCAAATTTTTAAGAGTCTTGTTCAAGCCCATGCCGTTGTAATCAAGCTTGAAAAGTTTGCTTATCCAAATGGTTCAGGGACAATAGATAATCCAGCTACTAAGCCAATTCGAGAATTAAAAATGATCCAGCAGACACGCATTCCAAGCATTGCGACACTCGATGACCTCGCGACGTTGGTCAATTACTCGCTAATGGACACGCTCAACTGCGATCCTCATGCAAAAACAGACGGAGCCGACCATATTCCACGCCAAGTGTTCACTGGCCACTATGTACCCGTTAAGCCTACCCCACTTGTCGATCCTGAGTATGTAGCACACAGCAAACACCTTTTTCACGAACTCGGTTTTGCTGATAGCTTGGCAGAAACAGCTGACTTCGTTCGCTTGTTTTCGGGCGACATGTCACACGTGCCAATGCCGATGCGTAACGTTGGTTGGGCGACTGGATATGCACTTTCAATTTTTGGCACCGAATACTCTCAGCAATGCCCGTTTCGCACCGGCAATGGATATGGTGATGGCCGCGCCATTTCTGTGCTTGAAGCGGTCATTCAAGGTCATCGCTGGGAAATGCAATTGAAAGGTGGTGGGCGAACGCCTTACTGCCGCGGTGCCGATGGTCGTGCCGTTCTGCGCTCAAGTATCAGAGAGTTCTTGGCCCAAGAGCACATGCACTCGCTTGGCGTACCTACTTCACGATCTCTGAGTCTATATGTGTCGAAAACACAGAGAGTCAATCGGCCATGGTACTCCTATACAGCTCAATCTGGGGATCCTGACGTCTTCATATCGGAGGCAGCCGCCATCTCAACACGGGTTGCACCTTCATTCATCAGGGTCGGGCAACTTGAACTTTTCGCTCGCCGTGCGCGCAGCAATGAACACCCCAACGCCATGGAAGAACTCGAGCAGATTGTTCTGCACTTGATTGAGCGTGAATACGCTGCCGTTATCGATAAAACCCTAGGTCTCCCCGAAAAAGTGATCTTGCTGGCTGATGAGTTTTGTCAGCGACTGACCTCTCTCATAGCCAACTGGATCCGAGTTGGTTTTTGTCAGGGCAATTTCAATAGCGACAATTGCGCAGCCGGCGGCTTTACGCTTGATTATGGGCCTTTTGGTTTCTGCGATGTGTTCAATCCGCACTTTCAGTCATGGACGGGTGGCGGGCACCACTTTTCGTTTTTAAACCAACCAGTAGCAGCACAGCGCAACTTCCAAATGTTTTGTACTGCGTTGCGCCCTTTAATTGAATCAGATCAAGACTATTTGCCGCAGCTTGAAGCGATCCAACTTGGCTTTTCGCAAGTGATGCAAGCAAAAATGGAGAAAATGTGGGCAGCAAAATTGGGCATTGGCACATTTAACTCAGAGTTATTCAGTGAGATTCAAACTCTTATGGTACAAACGCCTGTCGATTACACTATTTTCTTTCGTGAGCTATCAACCCTACCGGATGATATTGAGCCACTCAAAAAAAGCTTTTACAACTCTACAAAGGAAATAGAAAAACGCTGGTCAGCGTGGCTCACAAAATGGAACTTGCTCATTTGCAGCGCTCATGTTGATTCCCCCTGTTCTCGTGCAGAACTCTCTAGGCAAATGAAGCTTGTCAACCCTAAATATTGTTTAAGAGAGTGGTTTGTTGTGCCTGCCTATCAGCAAGCAAATACAGGAAACTACACATTGGTTCGAGAGCTGCAGGACGTTATGACACAGCCTTATGCAGAGCAATCACAGGAAATGGAAGACAAATATTATAAGCGCAAACCACCTGAATATTTTGATGTCGGTGGTTTGTCTTATTACAGTTGCTCGTCGTGATTTTTTTAAAACAGCCTAGCCAGAGAGAGCAGTCTAGAACGGCTGCTATTTTACTACTGTGATAGTCCCCAGTTAAATAACCAAATTAACGTTGCTACAACAAGGAGCCGTTAAGATACTCAGTGCTTTTTAAATAAGTTATTCACTACTTCTTTTTCCTACTATTTGTTATTTCGATTATCACTGCTCTTTTATTCAAGGCTTTTTTCAGGCATCTTAATTACCAATCGTAAAACGCTAGTTGGCTGTATTGATTAAAACCAGTGTATTCAATTATTTGCAATTAAAAGCTTATTTTTTTAGCTATTCATACGATAACCTAAAAGACCATAGGAAGATCGCCCATTAATGAATTTGCAACTCGCTAAAGATACCAAAGTACTGATTGTTGACGATCAGGTTCTTGCCAAAGGCTATATGAAGTATTCCCTAGAAGAATTAGGCTTTGGGGATATTACCTATGTAGACAAAATAAGCTTGGCGCTTACCACTATTCGCAATCAACGTTATGATCTCATTATCTGTTCGTATAATTTAAAACGAGAACAGGATGGCTATTATTTCTATGATGAAATTAAAACCAATGGTGAGTTACCGTTAAGTACGGCCTTTGTTTTTATCAGCGCCGATACCAATTCAGACTTGGTCCAAAGTATTATCGAATTACAACCGGACGATTTTTTAGCCAAACCCTTTACCGTAAAAGAACTTGACCGGCGCTTAAGCCGAGTGCTGGCTCGTAAAAAGGTGTTGCACACCGTTTACATCAACATTGAAAAAAACCAGTTTCAACGTGCCTTATCAGAAACAGAATTATTTTTAGCCAACCCCAAAAACTCCGAGTTTTTTCCACTTGCCCTGAAGATCAAAGGTGAAATGCTGTGTGCTTGTGGGCAGTATGCCCAAGCCAAAGACTTTTATTTAGCGATTTTAAAAGTACAAACCTTTGCTTGGGCGCAATTAGGTTTAATCAATGCTTACCTGCATTTAGATGAAGACGAGTCAGCTGAAAAATTAGTTCTGCGTTTAGCATTCAAACCAGAGTCACAACTGGCGGCCTATGATTTATTAACGGCGCTACAAATCAAACAAAACGATTTCGATACTGCACTTGAATGTGTGTTGATGGCCAGCGAAATTTCACCCCGAAATATACGCAGACATAAAACCGCATTAGATTTATCTCGTATTACTCACGATTACGAAACCCAGTTTGACGCCGCCAAAAAGATTGTACGTTTTGCCAAAAATTCCATTCATGACAAACCTGAAAATTACTTAAATGTGGCCCGTGCCGGTATTGATTACGCCATGACAGCTGACGAAGGTGATACCGATAAACTTGTACGTCAAGCCAATGAATACGTCAGACAATTAAAAGTCGCGTTTCCCAAGGCCGAACTGCAAGAACAAATGAAAGTGATCAATGTTCGTTTGCTCTATCTAGAAAACGAAAAAGAAAAGGCCCGGGTATTAATCGAACAACTCGACGAAGACAATTGGGAAAACGAAGGTATTGATGCCTTATTAGATAAAGCCAAAGCCTTCCATGAAGTGGGGTTGCATGAGCGGGCGCAGGCCATCTTAGCGCAAATTGAATTTCGCTGTAAAAACCAACCCGATCAAGGTGAGATATTTCTGCACTACATTCACCAAGAGATCCAAGAAAAATCCACTATAAAGTGCAGCTCTCGTGAATTGAACAACAATGCGGTTAACTTTTATCGTAACGGTGATGTAGAAAATGCCTTTGATAGCTTCAGGCAGGCTTACACCATCATGCCCAAAAACGCTTCTATTGCATTGAATTTACTGCAATTAATAGCCGCTAAATCAAGCAGTCTGGGTGGAACAAAAAGCAATAATCAGCTCGTGAAAAAATGCATAAAAACCGTTGAAAATAGTGTGTTGAGCGAAGAGCAACAAGAGCGGTATCATAAGGTCCGCAGCGTGCTTGATGGCATGGCTTGAGATCTTAACAGTAAGATCGCAAGCATCGTCTTAAGCACTTACAAGATTTTTGGTACTTGTGGGTAACTCAAGCGCTTTATAATCTTGACCAGCTTCATTGGTGTTAGCCCTCACAAAAAGCAAACGCAACCAATATACGCCTAATTTTAAGGCGTATATCAACTGCAAGACCTAATAGTTTAGAGACTCAGAAGACCGTTTAACTTCGCCGATTATCTACTGCCCTTGTCTTGATCGAATTTGCTGTTTACCCGCTGGTCGTTTATCACTGCGTTTTTTATTGCTCGGTTTTCTGCTGGAATTCGTGGAATCTGAGCGAGTAGATTCAGTGGGCTTTTTAGCAACAGGTTTAGGGCTACGTGGCTTTTCTGCTGGCACTTTTTCCTTTGTGACATTCCCCGTACGGCTTTTGTTGGCTTGATTGACACGATGTTTTTTCACCGAGCGACGCATGCGGCTCAGCTTCACGTGATCCAATTTACCCGGGTCGAGTTTAATCAATGTTTCCTTTTCATCGGGCAATTGCACACTCGAACGCAAGGCATTTACATCAGGCAGCATCAATTCAATCCACCCCCCCTGCGGTAAGCGTTTTTGTAATTCAAGTGCACCATAGCGTACCCGAATTAAGCGGCTCACTTGCAAACCTTGCGATTCCCACATTCTGCGCACTTCACGATTTCGTCCTTCAGATAAGGTAACGTGATACCAACTATTAAGGCTTTCTTCGTCAGTGGGGAGTTTTCTGATCGAGGTAAATTTAGCAATCCCGTCTTCTAACTTCACGCCTTTTTGCAAACGTTTTACATGATCGGGTTCAACTTCTCCGAACACACGTACTGCGTATTCACGTTCAACTTCATGCTTAGGATGCATCAGGCGATTTGCAAGCTCACCGTCATTGGTAAATAACAATAAACCACTGGTATTAAGGTCAAGGCGGCCAACTGCAATCCAACGACCATTTTTGATAGTGGGCAAACGGTCAAATACCGTTGGACGGCCTTCAGGATCTTTACGACTGCATAACTCGCCTTCCGGTTTGTTGTACATTAATACACGGCAGATCACCGACTCTTGCTCATGGCTAATCAAATTGCCATCAACCCTAACTTTGTCTTCGTTTTCAACGCGATCGCCCAAAGTGGCAAGTTTGCCGTTAACCGACACTCTGCCTTGCTCGATCCAGGTTTCCATTTCGCGTCGAGAGCCGAAGCCTGCATTGGCCAATACTTTTTGTAATTTATCACTCATTAATGTAATTGCTCAGGTTCATCTGTTGCACTAACGTTTATCACATCAGGCTCAACAGATTGGACTAAAGGGGCATCATCTGTGCTGCTATTTGCAGATGCACTAGAAAATAAATGTTGTGCTTGAGACTGGCTTTGCATCTCGACAAAGGTGTCAGCACTGGGTAACTCACTTAAACTTTTTAATGAAAAGTAGTCTAAAAATCCCTTGGTTGTCGCATAAAGTGAAGGTCGGCCTGGCACTTCTTTGTGGCCAACCACTTTGATCCAGCCTCGCTCACTCAATGATTTGATAATATGACTGCTAACCGACACACCGCGCACGTCTTCTATCTCTCCGCGAGTAATGGGCTGACGATAAGCAATCAGAGCCAAGATTTCTAGCATGGCTCTGGAATATCGAGGGGCTTGCTCTTGCCATAATTTACTAAGCCACGGACTAAGACTGTCTGCAGATTGAAAACGAAAGCCCGAGGCCACTTCAACCAGTTGTATACCGCGTGCTTGATAATCGAGAGTCAGTTCTTTTAATACATCGTTGAGAGCCGTTTTACTCAAGGTCAAGCCCTCTAGCACAGTACTGTGTAATTGCTCACGATTAATCGGACTGTCTGCAACAAAGATAGCGGCTTCAACTAATTGCTTTAGTTGCACTTTAGAAATTTTAACCACTACTGTGCCTCTTTCAATTTGATATGAATGTTGGCAAATGGCGCATTTTGTACAAGATCTATCACACTTTCTTTTGCCAGTTCGAGCACCGCTAAAAACGTCACTACAACACCGGCTCGGCCTTCACTGGCATGAAATAATTCATCAAAGCCAGTAAAATGCGTGGCAGTAATTTTTTCCAGGATCAAACTCATTCTCTCCCTTGTCGACAGCACTTCTTTTTCAATATGATGATGTTCAAAAGCTTGTGCTCGTTGCATCGCAGATTGAAAACCTAAGACCAATTCTTGCAAACTTACCTGCGGCAGAATGCGGATCGGGGCGACAGATTCAGCTGCCTGTGCTTTTGCTTGAAAACTATCACGCTCCATACGAGGAACAGCATCAAGTTCTTGTGCCGCGAGTTTGATCAATTCATATTCTTTTAAACGTCTTATTAATTCGGCGCGGGGATCGTCTTCATCTTCGTCAGCATCTGGCCGCTTGGGTAACAGTAAGCGTGACTTTACCTCAGCCAAAATAGCCGCCATAAGTAAATATTCGGCAGCTAATTCAAGTTTGAGGTCCTTCATCAACTCAACATATTCCATATATTGCAAAGTAACTTGGTAAACCGGCAAATTAACAATATCGAATTTTTGTCGGCGAATCAGGTACAGCAACAAATCTAATGGCCCTTCAAAAGCTTCAAGGATAAGCTCAAGCGCGTCAGGCGGAATGTACAAATCTTCTGGTTTTTCAATCAAAGCTTCGCCATTCACAAACGCCAATGGCAGCGGTTGCTGCACAGGATCGTGTTGTGAAAAACGCGATAACTTGATGTCAGAAGATTGGGTCAAATCGAATCCTTTAACTTAAACAAAAGGACTAACGTCGCCACTGCCATGACGGATGATCGTAGTTTCGCCTTCCGACAAATCAATCACCGTGGTTGGTTGTTCACCAATAGAACCACCATGAATAATCAAGCCAACCTGACGTTCAAGTTTATCGCGAATATCATCTGGATCAGACTCAGCCACAATTTCACCGGGTAGTATCAAGGTGGTAGACATTAGTGGCTCACCCAATTCTTCTAATAACGCTAAGGCAATTTTGTTATCTGGCACTCGAATACCGATTGTCTTACGTTTGGGGTTTTGCAAACGTTTCGGTACTTCTTTGGTGGCTTTTAAGATAAATGTATAGGGACCTGGCGTGTTATTTTTGATCATACGAAACGCCACGTTATCCACCCGTGCGTACTCAGATAGCTCAGACATATCACGGCACATGAGGGTAAAATTATGATCTTTACCAATTTGGCGTATACGGCAGATTTGCTCAAGGGCTTCTTTGTCATTCATATGACAGCCGATTGAATATCCCGAATCGGTGGGATACACCACTACCGCGCCTTTATGAATAAATTCACACGCTTGTTTAATTAAACGTGTTTGCGGGTTGTCGGGGTGAATATAAAAAAACTGACTCATTCTTTGAATTCCTTAGTTACTGTCACAGCAAGTGGAAATGGTTTTGCTCAGCTAGTACTGACACTGGCTTTAAGTTAAATCATACCGCTTAAATTCCAATCACGCCATATTGGTACAAGCGTGGATGGTAAGGTGAGGTTCTTGCCAAGCTCGGTCCAGCGATTTGGATAATGAAAATCAGAGCCACTTGAGGCAAGCAAATCATGTTCGCTTGCTAAGTCAACTAACAATTTTTTCTTTTCTGAACTTAAATGAGAATGGATCACCTCCATGCCATCCCCGCCGACCTGGGCAAACTCAGCCACCAGCCTTTTTAACCACTTGGTAGTGAGATCGTAATGGCCTGGATGCGCCAGCACCGCTTTGCCTCCTGCGTTTTGGATCCACGTAACCGCTTCTTGTATGCTGATCCATTGGGGTTTTACGTGGGCTTTTTTACCCTTACCAAGGTATTTTTTAAAGGCCGCTTCCATATCGTTAACCAGCTGCCGATTCACCAGTACTCGGGCAAAATGAGCGCGGGTAATCTGGCCTACACCAGCAAGCTCTTTGGCTTGTTCAAACACTCCTGCAATACCCACTTTGGCTAATTTGTCTGAAATTTCTTGTGCTCGACGGTCACGCTCAGCACTTTGCTGGGCTAAGCGAGCTAAAAATTGCGTATCGCCATGATTAACATGTAAACCGAGAATATGAATATCGAAGTTATGCCACGAAGTCGAAATTTCGACACCAGGCATGATTTGCATCTCGCGCCTCAAGCTTGCCTGATAATCGAGGGCTTCATTAATGCCATCCACCGTATCGTGATCGGTAATTGCTAGCACATTTACTTGCATGTTGTGCGCACGATCAATCAACTCCTTGGGCGATAATTGGCCGTCTGAGTAGTAAGTGTGGCTGTGCAAATCTATTTTCATTGGGTGGACTTCGTCAGGTAGTGTGAGTTTTTCACTTGCTTAGTTTGCCCGCTAGGACTTTTTTATTTAACTTATAACAAATTTCAGTGTTGACAGCGCAGCGATTTTGTTTTCTTCTATACGCCTTGGTTGGGCGCATTATACCCTAACTTATACGATATTCAGACAATTCATTGATTTTAAGTAAAATGAGTGAATCAAACACAGTAGCAAAGCGACAAGGTTAAATGACATATGTTGGTATCAAACACGTTTTCTAACACAATTTGGTGGTGGCACAACCTGAACTAACGGGCTGTGAGTGTTTGTATTGCTACAAATAAATTTCCAAAAAAGCCCGTAACTAACGGGCTTTTTTTTATGTTTTTTTGGCTGACCATTAAACAAAAATGAAAACCCAACGTCAGCGGAATTATTAGGTCAATAAACGAGAAAACATCATGAGTCTAGCGCAGTTAACGGAAAAGGTCGGTAAGGTTGAAACATTAGTAGTGCAAGCTGACTATGTGGCCGATCCTCTTCATGCTTACCAATATTTATGTCAAGGCAAGAGTAACAATTTACTACTTGAATCTGCTGAAATTGACAGTAAAGATAATCTCAAAAGTTTGTTGCTGGTTGATGCCGCGCTAAAACTTGAATGTCTTGGCCACGAAGTAAGCTGCCAAGCACTGACCACCAATGGGCATGCCGTCCTTCCTCTATTTATTGAGCATTGCCCAGCGGGTGTTGAACATCAATTTGATAGTGCACAAGGGAGAATTTCATTACGCTTTCCCGAGCCAGATAACAGTTTAGATGAAGACAGCCGCTTGAAAGCCCCTGCCGTCTTTGACGCACTGCGCCTTATTTTGCAAAAAGTAACTGCCATCAGGCAACATCCTCATTCGGTCTTTTTAGGCGGCGCTTTTGCCTATGACTTATTGGCCAGTTTTGAAAAATTACCTGATGTTAAAAACAGCGCGAATTCCTGTCCTGATTTTGTTTTTTATCTAGCCGAAAGTTTGGTGCTAATTGACCATCAATCGCGCCAAACTGAAATTATTGGCAGCGTATTTAGTGGTCTTAATGTTGGTAATAACTATTTTGCTATCAGCCAACGTTTAGAGCAGATCAAACATAAACTCGCCACCATCAAGCCATTACCAAAGGAGCCTTGCACTCCGATATCACAAACTGATTTAGTGGTTAATAAAAACGATGAAGCCTTTAAACAAGATGTAGTCAATCTAAAAGAACACATACTCGCAGGCGATATTTTTCAGGTGGTGCCTTCGCGTATTTTTAGCCTGCCCTGCCCTAATCCTCAACATGCTTATCGAACATTAAAGCAACATAATCCCAGTCCTTACATGTTCTTTTTACAAGATGACGATTTTTGCATGTTTGGCGCCTCGCCTGAGTCAGCCCTAAAATACACCAAACAAAGCAATCAAGTTGAGATTTACCCCATAGCCGGCACTCGGCCACGGGGTAAACGCGCCGATGGCAGTATTGATTTAGACTTAGACAGTCGCCTCGAGTTAAACCTGCAAGAAGATCAAAAAGAACGTTCTGAGCATATAATGTTGGTTGATTTAGCCCGTAATGATGTAGCGAAAGTATCTAAACCCGGTACCCGGTACGTGACTGATTTATTGAAGGTAGACCGCTATTCACATGTGATGCACTTGGTATCAAGGGTTGTAGGCCAACTACGCGATGACTTAGATGCACTAAATGCTTATCAAGCATGCATGAATATGGGCACCTTAGTAGGCGCCCCCAAAGTCAGCGCGGCAAGCTTAATTCGCGAAGTGGAGCAAGAACGCCGAGGCAGTTATGGTGGTGCAGTGGGTTATATCAACGGCCATGGTGATATGGATACCTGCATTGTGATTCGCTCAGCCTTTGTAAAAAACCAAGTTGCACACATCCAAGCAGGGGCTGGCGTGGTGTATGACTCCAACCCGCAAGCCGAAGCCGATGAAACCAGAGGTAAAGCACAAGCGGTTATTCATGCCATCATAGCCAGTTCACAAAGCAGTGATAGCACAGAAGGAGGCCGAGTATGAATCAGTCAAACAACAACGTTTGCGTTTTCCTGCTCGATAACTTTGATTCCTTTACCTACAATTTGGTGGATGAATTGCGCAGTTTGGGCCTTGAACTGATCGTTTACCGAAATTCAGTACCCGCAGATTTTATCCTGCAAAAAATGCACGAACAGGCCGCAACGCAAAACGGCGACGGACAGCCTAAACAAGTGATGTTAATGCTATCGCCTGGCCCAGGAAACCCATCACAGGCAGGTAGCATGTTAACCCTCTTAGACTTAGTAAAAGGACAATTTCCTGTATTAGGTATTTGTTTGGGCCATCAAGCTATTGTGGAATCTTACGGTGGTAATATCGTCAGGGCAAATCAGGTTATGCACGGTAAATCATCATTAATTACGCATAGCGGCACAGATATGTTTGCCACCCTTCCTCAGCCTTTACCAGTTGCGCGTTATCACTCTTTAATGGCCGATAATATGCCAGCCGAACTAGATGTTTTAGCGGATTTTAATGGCATTCCAATGGCGGTGGCGCATCGACAAGATCGTATGCTTGGTTTTCAATTTCATCCTGAATCTATCTTAACCAGTCATGGTAGTCAGTTGTTATTGCAAAGCATTGTCTATCTAACCCAAGCTACGCAAAGCGAAGGAGCAAAATGATGCTGACACATGAAATTTTAGAACGACTTTATCAGCAAAAAGATTTGCAACAAGAGCAGGTTACACAGGTATTTTCTCAAGTAGTAAAGGGCGAAATGTCAGATATCGAATTAGCCTCCTTACTGACGGCCTTAAAAATTAAAGGTGAGCAACCTCAAGAAATCGCGGGCGCTGCACAGGCTCTCATTCAAAACGCCGCACATTTTCCCCATCCTGACTATGAGTTTGCCGATATTGTAGGCACCGGCGGAGATGGCCACGACACCATTAATATTTCATCTGCAGCGGCGATTGTTGCAGCGAGTTGCGGACTGAAAGTAGCTAAACACGGCAATCGCAGTGTATCGAGCCAATCGGGATCCGCTGACTTATTCAAGGCATTTGGTTTAAAGTTAACCATGGATGCAGCAACAGCACGTCGTTGTTTAGATGACTCAAATTTGTGTTTTTTATTTGCGCCAAACTATCACGCAGGCATAAAACATGCGATGCCAGTGCGTACCACGTTAAAAACACGCACCATTTTTAACATACTTGGCCCCTTGGTAAATCCTGCAAGACCCAGCCACATCATTATTGGCGTATACAGTCCTGAACTATTATTGCCCTTTGCCCGTACTTTGCAGCTATTAGGTTATCAACATGCCATGGTCGTGCATGGCAGTGGCTTGGATGAATTCGCCTTACACGGCAACACGCAAGTGGTTGAAATTACGCCTGAAGGTTTATTTGAATACGCCTTAACACCCAGTGATTTTGGGCTAAGCAGCTATCCCTTAGAAGCAATAAAAGGCGGGCAACCCGAAGAAAACAAACAACTTATTGAGCAAGTACTGACTGGCCAAGGTCAAGCAGCGCATCAAGCCGCGGTTGCGATGAACGCCGGTGCCCTGCTGAAGTTATGTGGTAAAGCAGACAGTTTTGCTCAAGGTGCGCAACTTGCCTTACAGGCGATGCTAGACAAACGTCCACTGGCCACCATTACACAATCGGCTGAACTCAGCCAACAAACGAATAACTAAGGAGTTTGCCGAGTCATGGCTAATGTTCTCGAAAAAATTGTAATCGATAAACTCGCTGAGATAGCACAGCGTAAAATTGACTTCCCTCTGGCGCAATTTATTGATCACTTGCAGCCCTCAGACCGCAGCTTTTATGCGGCATTGGCGCAACCTAATGCCAGTTTTATTTTAGAATGTAAGAAAGCGTCCCCCTCAAAAGGGCTCATTCGCGCTGATTTTAATCTTGATGAAATTATTCAGGCCTACGCCCCTTATGCAGCCTGTATTTCAGTACTGACTGATGAAAAATATTTTCAAGGTAAATTTGAATATTTGCAATATGTGCGCAACAAACTCAGCCAACCAGTGATTAATAAAGATTTTTTTGTCGAGGCCTATCAGGTTCATCTCGCCCGCTATTATGATGCAGATGCGATCTTACTCATGTTGTCTGTGTTAGACGACGAGACTTACACTGAGTTAGCGACTCTGGCAGAACATTACCAACTTGATGTCTTAACTGAAGTGAGCAACGAAGAAGAAGCCCATCGTGCCATTGCTTTAAAAGCAAAAATCATCGGGATTAATAATCGAAATCTGCGTGATCTAAGTACCGACCTAGCAACCACTGAACAACTAGTACCTTTAATTAAGCAACACGCTAGCCATGAATACGTACTGATTTCTGAATCAGGTATTTACACCCAACAAGACGTGAGACGTTTATCACCTCTGGTGGATGGCTTTTTAGTGGGCAGTGCCTTAATGGCTCAGCCTGATGTTGGCGTAGCAACTAAGCAATTAGTTTATGGTAAGGTTAAGGTCTGTGGCACTACCTCAGTGGAGGGTGCTGATTTGGTAAAAAGTTCGCCAGCCAGTTATGCAGGACTTATTTTTGCTGAACAATCAAAACGCTTTGTCAGCCTTGAAAAAGCTCAACAAATTGTTGAAGCGGTGCCCTTTAACTACGTGGGCGTATTTGTTGATGCGCCCCTTGAGCAAGTTGTAAAGACGGCCCTTAAACTGAAACTATGTGCGGTGCAATTGCATGGCAACGAACAACAACTCTACATCACTGAACTCAGAGCGCAGTTACCTTCAAGCTGTCAAATTTGGTTAGCGAAAGGCGTGACAGACCGCTTACCTGAATTAATAGAAACTGACGTAGATTACTTTTTATTAGATTGCCAAGTTGGTCAGCAAAGCGGCGGTACAGGTCAATCATTTGATTGGCGATTGTTAAATGCTTTAACAGACAAAACGAAGGTGATATTAGCTGGCGGATTACATGCCGAAAATGTCAGGGCTGCGGCTGAATGCCAACTTGCCATGCTTGATCTTAATTCAGGGCTAGAGTCTGCGCCTGGTATTAAAGATCCACAAAAAATAACCCAAATCTTTGGCTTGCTTCGCCAGTACTAAGCTGACAGCGTAAACGCTAAAAATAGAGAGACGATAATGAATAAATTAGACAGTAAATTTGGTCAGTTCGGGGGCATGTATGTTCCCGAATTACTCATCCCTGCCCTCGACCAACTAGAGCAAGCCTTTATTGATGCTCAAAAGGATCCAGAATTCCAAGCAGAATTTATGGGGCTGTTAAAAGACTACGCGGGTCGTCCAACCGCTATGACCTTGACGCGCAATCTGGTGAGTAATCCTTTAGTTAAGCTGTATTTAAAGCGTGAAGATTTATTACACGGTGGCGCGCACAAAACCAATCAAGTACTAGGCCAAGCCCTATTGACTAAGCGTATGGGCAAAACTGAAGTCATCGCTGAAACGGGTGCAGGCCAACACGGCGTAGCCACCGCACTGGCCTGTGCCTTAATGGGGTTAAAAGCCCGAATATACATGGGTGCCAAAGATGTTGAACGCCAAGCGCCCAACGTGTTTAGAATGCGTTTAATGGGTGCTGAAGTGATCCCTGTTAACGCTGGCTCTGGCACACTCAAAGATGCCGTTAACGAAGCCATGCGCGATTGGTCTGGTAGTTATGAAAAAGCCCATTATCTGCTAGGTACCGCTGCAGGACCGCATCCTTTCCCCACAATTGTGCGAGAATTTCACCGGATGATTGGCGAAGAAACCAAAGCGCAAATTCTTGAAAAAGAAGGCCGTTTACCCGATGCCGTTGTGGCCTGTGTGGGTGGTGGCTCAAATGCAATTGGTATGTTTGCTGATTTTATTGATGATCTTAGCGTTAAGCTAATTGGTGTCGAGCCTGCTGGTAAAGGGTTGCACACCCATGAACATGGCGCTGCAATAGGTAAAGGCACAACGGGTATACTCCATGGCGCTTACAGCTACATCATGCAAGACAATGACGGACAAATAGAAGAGTCTTATTCGGTTTCTGCTGGTTTAGATTACCCTGCAGTTGGTCCCCAACACGCTCATTTGCATGATACTGGTCGGGCGCAATATGTGGCGATAAGTGATGATGAAGCACTGAATGCCTTTCAGTTATTGTCTCGAAAAGAAGGGATTATCCCCGCCCTAGAGTCTTCACATGCCTTAGCCCATGCCTTAAATATGGCAGACGAAGCCGAAGAAGAAACCATTATTGTGGTCAATTTATCTGGCCGTGGTGACAAAGACTTAGCCCACGTACATAGCATTTTGGGAGATCAGAAAAATGGCTAATCACGACAGATATAAAGAAATGTTTGCCAAGCTTGATAACAAAAATCAAGGTGCCTTTGTCCCCTTTGTAATGGTAGGTGACCCCGATAAGCACACCTCGGTCAATATTATCAAAGCCTTGGTTGAAGGTGGCGCTGATGCCTTAGAGTTGGGTTTTCCTTACTCTGATCCAATTGCAGATGGCCCGACAATTCAACAAGCGAGTATTCGAGCCTTATCGCATAAAATAAAAACAACCGACTGCTTCGACGTTATACGCGAAGTGCGTGATGCCTATCCTAATATTCCAATTGGTTTATTGCTTTACAGTAACTTAGTACTAAAGCGCGGTATCGAGACCTTTTACAAGGATGCCGCACAAGCGGGCGTTGATTCAATTTTAATTGCTGATGTGCCCTTGCGTGAAGCTGATCGCTTTATTGATATCGCCAATGCCGTTGGTATCAAGCAGATTTTGATTGCACCGCCCAACGCTAGCGAAGAAACCCTTGCAGAAATTGGCAAGCAATCTCAGGGCTACACCTACTTGTTAGGTCGAGCGGGTGTAACAGGAGCTGAAACCGCAGCAGCAACGCCTACCCATGAGCTTATTGAAAAACTGACTCGGCATAAAGTCGCGCCACCACTTTTAGGTTTTGGTATTTCAAAACCAGAGCAAGTGAGTGAAGCCATTAAAGCCGGAGCTGCTGGGGCAATTTCAGGCTCTGCGACAGTAAATATTATTGCAAAGTACTTGGATAAACCACAAGAAATGCTCCAGCAATTAAAAGCCTTTGTTGGCGAAATGAAAGCGGCTACGCAGAAATAATAAGGACAATATATGTGGTACGTAATATATAGTGAAGATGTTGAAAACAGCTTACCCCTACGAAAACAAACGAGACCCGCGCATTTAGCCCGTATTCAAACCTTAGTCGATCAAGGGCGAGTTATGGTTGCCGGTCCCTGCCCCGCCATTGACAGTGACGATCCAGGTGAAGCTGGATTTACTGGTTCTTTGGTGATTGCAGAGTTTGCTAGTTTAGAAGAGGCACAAACGTGGGCTGATACTGACCCTTACATGGTGGCCGGTGTTTATGCAAAAGTGGTAGTTAAGCCCTTTAAAAAGGTCCTGCCCTAAAGAGAATAGTTACGGCTAAGATGAGTTATATTCCCAATATTGAAAACTTAATGCCTGCCATCGACATGAGCGCCATGCGCGCTCAAGGCGCTGGTGGGCAAAACGTCAATAAAGTCTCCAGTGCGATTCATTTACGCTTTGATATCGCCAATGCGGCCATCCCTGAATACCTCAAACAACGGCTGTTAACCGGCAAAGATAAACGGGTGACCACCGATGGTATTTTGATTATCAAAGCCCAGAGCCATAGAACCCAAGAAAGTAACAAGCAAGATGCACTAAACCGACTAAGTGAAATACTTACCGAAACCGGCAAACTACAAAAAGCCCGCCGCGCCACCAGACCCACCAAAAGTTCACAAATCAAGCGAGTAGAGACCAAAAAGAAATCAGGGCAAGTAAAGGCGCTGCGTAAAAAAGTGGATTTTTAAAGCCGCTTATCCATCGTTATTTGCTGACTCTACTGCCTCATCTGTGCATCGCTCTCCTGTTGTATGGACCACTGATGATAGCAACGCAGCTAATTGCCAAAGCAAAGCATCAATTTATTCTGCATTTGCATCCGACATCCTGCCTATAAATCTAAAAACGTCACTTACCAGTTAGGTTTTCTGAATATTGGCCGATACCTTCACCTATACGCTGGAGGAATTATGCTTAACCAATCACACATGTTTAAAAAATCCTTATCATTGTTTGCAATGCTCCTTTTGTTTGGTGCACTTTCAGGGTGTATGCAAGGCAAGGCGGCTACTGATATTGATTACACCTTTGCTACTGCCGATGGTACGATTGAGCCATCTGACAATACGATTAAGTTAGTTAACGCCGTTTTTTATAAAAACTTCATTGGTGGTGATTGGCGCTTTAAAGGATCTGCTCGGGTCAATGACACGATTAACGCGTACATTCAAATTCCTCAGCAATTGCAGATGAGTCTGCACGAGCAAGAAAACTACTTAAAGGGTGCTATTTGCCCTTCTTCACAAAACAAAGCGCTATGGGAAGAAATTAAAGGTAATAAATTAGCGGTGCATATTTATACGCATAAACGTAAATACAGTACTTTTGTTATTTGTGAAAATGGTGACGTGGCTTAACGCTCGTCACTTATCCTGCCTTTTCACTGGGTATTTATAGTCTTAGCGCTATTTTAATAACTTACCTTTAAAGATTATTATTTACATCAAGTCACATTCAATTCAGTTAAAATTCAGCATCATGGCTTTAGTATTTATTTCAAGCTAAAGAGGAAATAACCATGAAAAAGAAAACTGTTATTTTAATATCACTACTCGTTTTAAGTACCAGTACCTTCGCCAAGCAGCACAAAGTGAAAGTGCTCGAAGTCCAGCCCATATATGAATATGTCGTTGTTAACAAACCTGTGGAGCAATGCCGTCCACTTTATTCGCGTCAGCTTACAGTAAATCATGACGGTGCATTATTTGGCAGTGTGGTTGGGGGCACGATTGGCAATATGACCAGCGAACGTAAAAACCGAACCGAGGCAACGATAATAGGGGCTGTAATCGGCGGAGTTATTGGTAGTCAAATAGACAACAATAGACATTCTGTTAGGTCTCCCGCACTGGCATGCACAACCCATTATGTGAATACTGAAAAAGTACGTGTTATTACAGGCTATGACTATTGGTATCGGGTTAATGGCAAAATGTATAAAGGCTTTAGTGAACAAGAGCCATCTCGTTACATTTCATTGCGTAAGTAAACCACATTATTTTATGTTTAGATGGCTTATGCCCACCTTACTTTCTTGTTAAAGTAGGCTTAAGCCAATGTTTTGTTTTTCAATGCTAAGAAGTTGAGTCAGCCTTTGAAAAGATTCTCAGTCATACAATTTTGCACGTTTAGTTTGATATCGCTATTGCTGTTATCAAACTCGGCTGTGGCTGATGATAAAAAACAAACTCAAGCACCCAAAACCAAATCAGAAGCCGCTCAACAAGCCCAGCAAAAAGTGAATGGTAGAGTGCTAAAGGTAGAACAAAATCAAACCACATACCGAGTTAAAGTCCTGCAAAAATCAGGACGCGTTGTATCCGTTGACGTAGATAAAAAATCTGGGAAAGTCAGCAAAGAGAAAAAGGACTAAAAATGCGAGTATTAATCGTCGAGGACGATAGTCGTTTACTGACCCAATTGGATCAGTTGCTACAAAAAAGTGGTTACAGTGTTGATTTGGCAGATGACGGCGCAAAAGCCCTGTTTTTACTCAATGAACACCCTTACGATCTGGCCATTGTAGATATTGGCTTGCCGGTAGTTGATGGCTTTGACGTTATTCAACGAGCCCGTAAAAACAACGTCACCTGCCCTATTCTAATACTAACCGCCCGAGATAGATGGCAAGAGAAAGTCGAGGGTTTAGATGCTGGTGCAGATGATTACTTAACAAAACCATTTCACAATGAAGAGTTGTTAGCCCGAGTCAAAGCGCTTATTCGTCGAGCAGCAGGCAAAGCCCACCCTTTAATTGAAAAAGGGCCGATTGCCTTAGACACCCTGAGCGAAGAAGTGACCATTAATGGAAGCTACATTGAGTTAACGGCTTATGAATATAAGGTACTTGAATATTTGTTGCTCAACCCGCAAAAAATCGTGTCTAAAACAGAATTAACAGAACACATTTATGATCAAGACTTCGACTTAGATAGCAACGTTATAGAAGTATTTGTAGGGCGTTTGCGCAAAAAAATTGACCCCGAAGGAACGTTAAACCCTATAGAAACCTTACGTGGTCGTGGATACCGCATCAATAGAGATCTGTAAACGCCGTGCCGCTAACTTCAGCGCTTAATAGTTTATCTTTACGTTTACGAAGTTTTGCGGCGGCGATTTTAACCTTGCTTATCTTTATCCCTTTTACTGCGATTACATTGGAGGCTGCCTTTAACGACAGTTTGAGCCAGTCGATGTTGCAACAACTGAAAGTGCAAAACTTGATGTTGATCAGCGAATTCGAGTTTGAACATAATCAAGCCAGCATGCCCGAGCAACTTATTAACGATCAATTTAACCTGCCGGACTCTGGATTATATGGTTTTATTGTGACAAATGACGCCGTGGTCTGGAAATCGTTGTCTGCGCTTAATTGGCAGCAACTTCCCGTTTTAAATGCTCCTGCGGTAGGTACCGATCATTTTATCGAAGACTTAGCGCTGCAAAATACCTATTTTGTCTACGCTTACACAGCTGAATTCGACAATGATGGAAGCTATCAATCCGTCAGTTTTTTTATTTTGCAAGATAAGGCTGTCTTTAATACTGAAAAAGACAAGTTTGCCACTATCCTGTTTGAATGGCTCGGTTTTATTGCCCTACTATTATTAGTGCTTCTTTTGGTCAGCTTAAATGCCGCATTACTGCCCATCAACCGATTGAATCAGCAGATAAAGAAAGCAGAGCGAGGCCAATTAAAACGACTTGATCAGCAATATCCACCTGAATTAGAAAAATTAAAAAGAAGCATAAACCACTTACTCGACAGTGAAGAACAACAGCGAGCGCGTTACAAAAATAGTTTAAGTGATCTCGCTCACAGTTTAAAAACCCCTCTTGCGGTGTTGTCTGGGAGTCAAGGTTTACCCTTTGAAGCCAAAGAGCCTATTCAGCAAATCGACTCGCTGATAAAACGTCAACTAAAGCGCGCCGTGATAGGCAGCTATGCTGGATGGGAGCAAGCGATAGAAATAAAACCTATTGTATTAAAACTTACCAATGCCATGTCAAAGGTTTACGCTGATAAAGCCCTTGAACTGAATACTGAAAAGGTTGAGCCAAGCGCCTGTTTTCAGGGGGATATCACTGATTTGATGGAATTATTGGGAAATGTATTAGATAACGCCTGTAAAGCAGCCAACAATACAGTCAGTATTGAATGCGCTGTCACAGAAAATTGGTTAAGCCTATCTATTGCTGATGATGGGCCGGGCATCCCTGCGGATAAACGACAGATTTTACTTGAACGGGGTATGCGTTTAGACAGTTATACCGAAGGGCAAGGCATTGGGATGGCGGTAGTTGCAGACTTAGTGAGTGCGTATCAAGGCCAGCTAGCAATAAGCACAAGCGCCTTGGGAGGCGCCTTAATTAGCCTTAAATTTCCAATCCGCCAAGTGTAAATTTAAGACTACTGTGCACTCTCTTCAGTCACGGCTACTTCATCAGTGTTTTCACTATCTAATAACAACGCTATCCAACGGGTATTTTGACTAGACTCTAGCGCGATTTTAACAATCATAGTTAGCGGCACAGACAACAACATGCCCACGGTACCCAATAACCATCCCCAAAAAATTAAGGATAAAAAAACCACTAGAGTAGACAGCCCCAAGCCACGCCCCATAAATCGTGGCTCTACAATATTCCCCATCACCGTATTGGTGAAGATATAACCTAGGGCGACCAAACCCGCCGAGCCTGTTCCTAGTTGTACGACGGCTAACATAACAGCAGGCACAGCGGCAATAATCGACCCAATATTGGGAATATAGTTGAATAAAAAGGCCAACATGGCCCAAAGCAAATAATGATCTAATCCTAAGAAATAAAGCCAAACCCCGATAAATAGCCCCGTTCCAAGACTCACCAAGGTTTTGATGGCTAGATAGTTTTTTACCGATACTAGAAACTTATCAATTTGTTTAATTTTCATATCGGGATCGTCAAGTGCGATATGCACTTTTTTAGGAATTGAATCGGCTTCAAACAACATAAAGACCACAATTAACAAGATAAGTAGAAAGTTAGTTAATACGCCGCCAAGGCTCGATAAGAGATTTGTTACCATGTTCATGGCTAAACCAGGATCCAAATAAGACAATATTTGCTGTTTATCAAATTTAAGATTAAATTTTTCAGCCTGACCAATTAACCACCCGAACTCCTCAACTAATTGCGTGCGGTATTTAGGTAAATTTTGGCTAAATTCATTCATCGATTGGCCAACTAATCCAGCCAAAATAAATCCAAAAATCACTATCAGGAGTATCACTAACACAACGGCAATTGAGCGAGGCACTTTATACTTGCCCGCCCAAGTAATGAGAGGACTACATGCCATTGCAATAAATAGTGACAGTAAAAAAGGGACAACAATGACACTGGCTGATTTTATTCCGGCCAAAACAATAACGATAGAAGCTAGAATGAGGAGCATTTTGAGTGAAGATGAAGACGGATTTTGCATTTAATTTTCTTTGACCATTCCTTTACTAGCAAACTATCAGATATAACGTTACTTTTACAGTATGATCAGTGCCGTAATGGTGACTAACAATAATTATTAATTTTGGATTAGCTTAACAATGAAATTAAACCCTGCCACCATTCGTATCAAGAATCTTCGTCTACGCACTTACATTGGGATCAACGAAGACGAAATAGTGAATATGCAAGATGTTGTGATTAATGTAAAAATTCATTATCAAGCAGATCAAGCCACCGATACGGATAAGATGGATGATGCTCTGAACTACAAAACTATTACCAAGCGCATCATAAAATTGGTTGAAAATAACCGTTTTTCTTTATTAGAAAAACTCACCGCTGACGTGTTAGCTATTGCAGCAGAGCACCAGTGGGTAATTTATGCAGAAGCAGAAGTCGACAAACCACATGCTTTACGTTTTGCCGATTCAGTTTCGTTATGTTTATCGTGCAATAAAAATTAACGACTAGGGATATCATGAAAATTCTCATTACGGGCGGTACCGGTTTAATCGGCTCTAATTTAATTCCTTTATTAAGACCAAACGAGATTGCCGTTTACACTCGTAATGTATCCATGGCTGAGCAGATACTCGGCCACAAAATACACTTTCTTTCGTCACTTTCTCATCTGAGCAATTTAAATGATTATCAAGTTGTTATAAATCTAGCGGGTGAGCCCATTGTTGGTAAAAAATGGACGGCCGAGCAAAAGCATAAGATAGAGCAAAGCCGATGGTCCATCACCGAGAAGATCGTGGCGTTAATTAAAAACAGCGAACACCCTCCAGAATTGTTGATTAGTGGCTCAGCTATCGGCTTTTATGGACCGCAAAACGACCAACCCATCGATGAAAGCTTCGATGAACCAACCGACGACTTTGGCCATCAACTGTGTGAAAGATGGGAACAACTGGCCAAAAAAGCGGAATCTGCTAAAACAAGAGTGTGTATCGTCCGTACAGGCATCGTATTGACGAAGCGAGGCGGTGCTCTAGAAAAAATGCTAACGCCTTTTAGACTTGGACTAGGGGGCCCAATAGGCCGAGGCGACCAGTACTTTTCGTGGATTCATCTTGAAGATATGTTAAGGGGACTCGTTCATCTTATCGATACGCCGTCCTGTAAGGGTGTATTTAATTTTACAGCCCCCAATCCTGTTACTAATTATGAGTTTAGCCATGCATTAGCGAGTGCACTCAAAAGACCCTGTTTTTTTAAGGTTCCTGAGGCAATATTGCGCCTAACCATGGGTGAATCTGCTGACCTTATTCTTTATGGTCAAAGAGTGATCCCCCAGCGTTTGTTAGACAGTGGCTATCAATTTGTATTCCCCGATATCAATACAGCCTTAGATTGCGTGAGAAAATAACCCAAAAGGGCATCGTTGATGCCCTTTTTGATTTATTAAACCATTTGCCTAAGTAAATGACTGGTATTCAATTTGAGTAATCGCCAGCAACTCAGCGCACCCAAAAATGACACGACCAGTGCCCCGGCGACTGGCGCGATGAACCAATATTGCCAATGTAATTTCGCTTCCATTTGAAATACTTGGCTCTGCAACAGATACAAACTTAATTCATTGAATACCGCAGCCATCAATCCAGCGGTTAGACCAATAATGATAAACTCACATAACACACTGCCTCGAATAAGCCGCCCTTTCGCCCCTAAAGTACGTAATATAGCCAGCTCTTGTTGACGCTCATCCATACTCGCTTGTACTTGAGCAACTAAGACCAGAGAGCCTGCGATTAATACCAGTATTAAAATAAACTCAACTGCCAAAGAAACCTGCTCAACGATATTGCGCAATTGATCGATACGGGCATCTACGTCGATCAATGTTACGCTGGCAAATGGCAACATCAATTGGGTTAAGTCAGACTTTTGCTCTTTAGGCAGATAAAAACTTGCTAGGTAGGTCGGCACAAAATGCGCTAGAGCCTTGGGTTCGATGACAAAGAAAAAATTAGGTCGCATAGATTGCCAGTTTACGTCCCTCAGGCTAGTGACTCTAACTTGCACAACCTCACTGCCAATATTGAAGGTTAACTCATCACCCAATTTTATATTTAAGCGTTCTGCCAAACGCTCTTCTACCGAAACGCCATATTGCTCAGTATCGAGTGTATCGGAGGAGGGACTCTCATTGAACCAATGCCCAGCGGTAACTCTACTGCCTGTTTGTAACTCATCACTCCACGTTAGGTTGGCTTCTCTACCCAGACCATCACGTCCGCTACTTTGTTGCTCTTCATCTTCTTTACTAACTGCAGTTCTGATTTTTTCACCATTAATCGAAACAAATCGGCCTCTTACTACAGGATAGAATTTTTCAACATGAACCTTCCTTGCTGCAAAATGTTGAGCCAGTTCACTTTGCTGATTTTGGGTAATGTTCACCAAGAAATAATTAGGCGTTCCTTGCGGTAATTGGTCTTGCCACTGCTGTACCATGTCATTGCGCATGACTAACACTACTAGCAACAACATGATAGTGATGGCGAAACTGATTAGTTGAACACTGTTATCAAGTGCTCGACGGTGAATACGTGCCCAAGCTAAGCGCCAAGCACTCATTCGACCTTGCCCAAATGCCCTTCCAAGCCAAATTAATCCATAGGTAACCAGCAATAGAGCCAACACCAATAGAACCCCTGAACTAAACAAAATGGCACTAATGGTAAGATTCTCGCTGTAGGCCCACATTAATAGAAAAATCGCCCCACCCGAGGCGATAAACTGAATGATACGAGAACTCAAATTAGCGCCTAGATCCCTTCTAAGAACACGCAGTGGTGATACAGAAAATAGTTTTAGTAAAGGGTACAAAGAAAATAGCAGAGCACAAATTGACCCAGTGAAGATAGCAATAATAAGTGGCCGCCAGTGCCAAGCATCCATAGATACATTGATGCTGTCAGCTAAGGCCCAGACCACTAATTGTTGCAATACAAAGCCAACCACTGAACCAATAATAATCCCCAATACAGTTATAAAAATGATTTGTAATAGATAAATTTGCTGCACCATGTTTTTTGAAGCGCCTAAGGTCTTCATGATCGCAACGGGATCATAATGGCGTTGGCTATAACGTTGGGCCGCAACGGCAATAGAAACGGCGGCTAATACAATAGCAAGCAAACTCGCCAGCAAGAAGTATTGCTCTGCTCTACTTACGGCGTTGCCTATAGGAGAATTATCATCTTCAATTGATTTCCATCGATGTATCTCATTATCTAATTGAGGCCGAAGCCAATCATAATAATCATTTAGGTTTGCGCTACTACCACTGAAAAACGCGGTGTATGTAACGCGACTTCCAGGTCCTGTTACTTGGGTATTGGCTAGATCATTAAGGGGAATAAGTACCTTTGGATCGCCGCCAAAGATATTAAAACCAGCGTCGGGCACTTCCACGAGTACTTTAGAAATTGTAAAATTAGCGGCACCAATTTCTATTTCGTCGCCCAGTTTAACATCCAGACTTTGTAGTAATCGCGACTCAATCCAAGCCTCCCCTTCTTGCGGTAACGCCTCGGTAAACGCGCCTTGTGCAAAGGCCACATCAGACACTTTAATCTTGCCTTTTAACGGGTAGGTTGAGCTTGCAGCTCTTAATTCAGATAACTGCAATTTATCATTCGCAAACACCATGGAGCGGGTATATACCTGCTGGGCTGTTTGCAAACCAAATTCGTTTGCTTTAGCAAGCCATTGCTCGTTCATCGGATTACGGGAATCTAGAACTCGATCGGCGGCAATAAATTCAGCGCTTTTTGCCGTTAAAGCACTTTGTAAACGTTCACTGAATAGTGATAAGGAAAGGACTGAACCCACAGCTAAAATAATCGCTAGTAGGATAATAGTGAGTTCACCGCGTTTTGTTTCGTGTTTAAACAATCTCCACGCGAGATTAAAGGCTGCTTGTTTCATTCAGCGTTCTCACTCGATGTTATTTCACTTAGTGCTCCCGCATGCATTTGCAATTGTCTTTGGCACTTAGCAGCGAGCTTGGGATCATGGGTCACCAGAATTAAGGTGGTATTTAACTCTCTATTCAAATCAAATAACAGTTGTTCGACCTTGTCACTGTTACTCGCATCTAAATTACCAGTGGGTTCATCCGCGAATAAAATTTTGGGTTGGGTGATAAACGCTCTAGCTATAGCTACGCGCTGCTGTTCGCCACCTGAAAGTTGATTTGGATAATGTTTTGCACGATGATCCAAACCAACCAACTGAAGGAGTTTTAGCGCTTTGCTTCTAGCGTCGTTGAGACCAGCGATTTCGGCTGGTAACATAATATTTTCAATAGCGGTTAAGCTTTGTACCAACATGAAACTCTGGAATATAAATCCTACTTTAGCCCCCCTTAGTTGAGCCCTCTGTTCTTCGTTCATAGTATGCATAGCCTGGCCGTCTATGAAAATCTCGCCAGAACTGACTTCATCAAGCCCTGCTAATAAACTTAATAAGGTTGATTTTCCCGAGCCTGATGCACCCACGATGGCAATAGATTCACCTTCACTAACGTCAAAACTAATAGGTTTTAAGATCTCTAATTGACCTTGAGTAGTACTTACTGTTTTACTAATGCTGTTTGTGCTTATCATTTTTATAGGAGTCATGGTGTTTTTCAAACTTATCAAATTATTGAAAATTAAATTAAAAATCGTTGTCTTACTTATACCAGTTTTGCTTTTTTCAGATCAACTCATGGCGAAAGAGACAAGGCTATTAATACTTGGAGATAGCTTAAGTGCGGGCTATGGTATTTCTCAAACAGAAGGTTGGGTTAGTTTGTTACAAGATATGTGGCAAGGTAAGTCTATTACAATCATAAATGGTGCAATTAGCGGTGAAACAACTGACGGTGCGCTAGCTCGTTTACCACGTTTGCTTGAACAAAACAAACCAACGCATGTGTATATTGAATTAGGTGGCAATGACGGCCTTCAAGGACACCCAGTTGGTAAAATGATGGAAAATTTAGATTCAATTATCAGCCAATCAATTGACTCTGGCGCCGCGGTATTTCTTCAAGCCATGGCAATACCAACAAATTATGGAAAACGTTATACAGACATGTTTAGCGCTGCGTATGAATCCCTGGCGAGTAAACATCGAGTACCTCTCATTCCGTTTTTTTTACAAAATATCGCCTTAAACAAAAAATTAATGCAAGCAGATGGCATTCACCCTAACGCGGAAGCTCAAGCAATTATCGCTAAAGACATGGAAAAAATACTAGGTGACCTTATATTAAGTAGCAGAACAGATAATAAGCAACTACACTAAGGCAATAACATGATTAACTATTTAAGGAGTTTGAAATGGAAATAAGTTCATCTGGCGCAGGTTCTCTAGCCCAAATAGCCCCTACACAAACAGGCTCTCAACAAGAAGTTGTTCAAGTGCAATCTCAACAACAAAAAACAGAATTAGAATCGTCCAGTGAAACGGCAGAGGCCTCTCGTCCAGCGCCATCAAATGAAAGAGTGGGCTCAGTGGTAGATATAACCGTTTAATCATTAATCAGCCTTTTGATCTCATCAAAAATGGATAAGCCAGTATTAAACTGGCTTTTTTATATCTGAAAGAACTCAACAATATAATTTAGCGGCTTATAATAGAACACTCATACTTTGTTAAGCACCGGAATAATTTCATTGGCGGTTTTAAGCGCCCTAACCTCGTTAAACAAAATACCTGCTTGGGGATATTGTAACTTCAAGTAACCGAGCCATTGTTTTAGTCTATTTGGAAAATATCGTCCTTTGTCTCCAAATATTTCATAACCCGAATAAGCCACTAACAACATACGAACTTCGTCCCAAGGCATCTGACCTGAACCTTGCTTAATAACTTGCGCTAAATTAGGTAAAGCTAAGGCCCCCCTTCCCAACATTATATCTTGGCAATTCGATTTTATTTGGCAATTTACCGCATCCTGAGCAGACCAAATTTCACCATTTGCTACTATGTTGATGTCAACAACCTTCTTAATTTCCGCTATCCAATTCCAATATGCTGGGGGCTTATAGCCGTCTAGTTTTGTACGAGCATGTATTACTAACAAATCGGCTCCCGCTGCAGCAATAGCCTGCGCATTTTCAAACGCTAAAGAAGTATCGTTAAACCCTAAGCGCATTTTAGCACTCAATATAGTGCCTTGAGGGACTGCTTTACGAACTTCACTCACTATCTGATAAAGGGTTTCTGGTTCCTTTAGTAAAATAGCCCCACCTCGACTTTTATTCACTGTTTTTGCGGGACAGCCAAAATTTAGGTCAAGGCCATGAGAGCCAAGCTCTATCGCCCTCGCCGCATTTTCAGCTAACCAATTTGGATCTTGACCCAGCAATTGAATTTTTACCGGCACACCCGCTGGTGTCATTGAATTATTGTGTAGCTCAGGGCAAGTTCGATAAAAGACGCGTTTTGGTAAAAGTTGGTCAACTATTCTAATAAACTCTGTAACACAGAGATCAAACCCGCCAATCCGGGTCAGCATGTCTCGCATTAAGCTATCGACCACACCTTCCATGGGCGCAAGCGTTATATGCATATAGCCTCAATATTATTAAATTGAAAAGTAACAACTGCTTAGAGAAACGACTACAGCAATTTTTTTAATTTTGAATGTTCAGCTTGTCGTTTTTGACAGTTTACTAATATTTCAATACGTTTGCTTTTGTCAGCATCTGCCCAAGCCAATATCTCTACCATACTTCGGTGACACCCTAAGCAGATATCTTTTTCATCTAAACAACAATTTCTTATACAAGGTGAATTAAGCTTGGTTTCAAATGATGGCATATGGAACAACTCGGAATATTTCAAAAACTGTAAAAATATATAATAAAGAAAACTAAAAAGCCCCAATGTATGGGGCTTTTTATAAGAGGCGTTTAACTACAGTTTTATACCGCGGTTTTTAGCTTTCTCTTTTATATAAGGCTCCCAACTTCTAGCACTTCTAGAGGTCGAAGAATCTTTTTTAGCTTCTTGCACATGCACATAAGCAGTTTTGAAGTCACCAGAATAAAAACTAGCTTCCATCATCACCATGTGAATACGACCAACATTGTCAGCTCCAGCATCAAGCGCTTTTTGCAAAGCAACTAATGCATCTTTGTATTGCTCAGACAAAGCAAGCGAAGTGCCCTGTTTATAATACAAATCGGGATCTGAACTTAGCGCCGCAGCTTGACCGTAATATACCGCTGCTTTCTTAGGGTCTTTCGCCTGGTTCCATGTGCTGGCTAAAGAAGACAAGTTTTTCTCATCCTTTTTAACCAAACCTTCTTTCATGTACTTTTCAAACAAGGTCGCTGCTTTATAAGGAATATTATTGGTAGAATAAAGTTGCATTAACGCTTTAATCTCTGCTTCTTTAGTCAAATACCCTTGGTTTAGCGCCATTTCAAAAGTAGATAAAGCCTTCTTGTAATCTTCCACTAACATGTAGAAAAAACCAAGTTGAGTCCAATTCGCCTTATTATCAGGGAATATAGTGACAGTATCTTCAGCTACCTGAATTGTTTCTTTATACATCTTGCGATTGTAATAAGAAGTTAATTTAAGCGCGTAGGCGTTTTTGTTTGGTTTTTCAGCAAGTTTAATAGACTTATTGATTGGATCAATAATGTCAGCCCACTTCTGCTCTTCGTAATA
Organism: Flavobacterium sp. W21_SRS_FM6; assembly: GCF_052119645.1. NCBI lineage: Bacteria > Pseudomonadati > Bacteroidota > Flavobacteriia > Flavobacteriales > Flavobacteriaceae > Flavobacterium > Flavobacterium sp. W21_SRS_FM6. Next base: position 34,145 of record NZ_JBGQOM010000015.1, on the reverse strand, counting down.
AGCGGTTGCAAGTCTTAAGTAAACATCAGGATCTTCTTTACAAGTAAAATCCATCCATTCTTTATACTTAACCGCTGCAGCAGCGTAGTTCTTTTCTTGCATGTTAAGATCAGCAATCAAACGAAGCGTACCGGCCTGTTCCAAATCATTTAGCTTTTTAGCATTAACGGCTTTGTTCAGATATTCCAGCGCTTTAGCTGCTTTATCCGATTGAGTCGCCAGTAAGTTACCAATGAAACGGTCAGTAAAAGCACGATCAAATTCTTGAGATGTGTCAATTTCGTACAAAATTGTTAACGCCTCGTCAACCTGATCCAGGTTGTAAGCTTCTAAAGCCTTAGAAACTTTTTTACCTGTTCTTTCACTTGGTATGTTTGTCGGTCCCTTTTTATAATCAGGACAAACAACCGGCGCACCTTGAGCAAAAACTGCTGTTGGCAACAGTGTAGCCATTGAAAAGGCTGAAACCATGCATAATTTTTTAAAATGTATTTTAATCATGATTGATCCAACTTAAAGTCCAATTGAACTGTTAACCCAAATTGCTTGATAGGCTTACCATCTTCGATCTTCGGTTTGTATTTCCATTTATCTAGAGCACGTTTAGCTTCTCTATCGAAAATACGTTTTGGTTCCGAATCAACAACCTCAATGTCTTCTACTCCACCAACTTCGTTGATAGTAAATGAAAGCCTTACCCAGCCTTCTTTCCCATCACGTGCGGCTTGTACCGGATATTTAGGCTCGATACGAACGATAGGTGTAGCATCACCATCACGTTGCATAGCACCTACACCACCGATATCAACCGAAGCGCCACCCACATCGATAGTAGGCATATTAAACCCTAAACCATCTGTGTTCGCTTTCGCTACATCAGGTTCAACCGGCTGAATTTTAGGCGGTTGCTTAGGTGGCGGTGGCGGTGGCGGTGGTACTCGTTTTCGCGTCTGAGTAGAATCATCAGGTGTTGCCATAACAATATCGATTATTGGTGATGGTGGAACTTTGTCCACTGGCCTAGATGAATTTTCAATCAACTTTGCCATTACCACAAACAATCCAAACGCTATTGCAGCCCCTACTAAAATTGAAACTAATAATCTTCCCATATTAACCGCCCGTCGTTGCTATAGATATGCGATCAATACCAGCTGACTTGATTTGATCCATCACTTCAATGACAACTCCATAGTCAGCATTTTTATCTGCTTGAATAATAAGTACATCAGAAGGCTGTTCCGCCATCAAGCGTTCCAAATTTGCTCGTACACTGTCTATATCAACTTGTCGCTTATCAATCCAGACATCACCATTTTCTGTTACCGCTATAAAAATATTAGCATTTTTAGGCATTACAGCTTGGCTTGCACCTGGCTTGTTAACTTCTATCCCAGCTTCTTTAACGAATACTGTTGTTACGATGAAGAATATCAACATGATAAACACGATATCCAACATTGGGGTCATGTCTATCGCAGCATCTTCTTCTTCGACTCGAACTTTTCGACTCATAAGACCCTCTCCTTAATGATGGGGTAGACTATCAACTAGCTTTTCACGAGCGATCTTCACTTTCGCTTCTAAACGAGAGCTAAAAAATACACCAGATAAAGCTGCTACCATCCCAGCCATTGTCGGAATAGTCGCCATAGATATACCTGCCGCCATAAGACGAGGATTACTAGTACCTTGAGTTGCCATTGTTTCAAACACCCCAATCATACCAGTTACAGTTCCTAGCAAACCTATTAAAGGACACATTGCCACAAGAGTTTTGATTAACAACATTCTTGAGCTTAGTCCGTCCGACGCCTGTGAAATCCACGTATCACGGATTCTATGCGCATACCATGAAGTAGTATCTTCTCTCGCATCCCAATTAGCTATAATTTCATTTCTTAGCTTGGGAAAGACAGAAGACAAATACCAATAACGCTCGATCATAAAGACCCACATGAGGAAGAGCGCTAAGGCAACGACGTATAACACGTCGCCACCGGCAGCGATAAAATCCCTGACCGACTCCCATAGTCCAATCAGGTATAACATCTTAGGCTTTCTCCGTCTCAGCGTGGGCCGCAATAATGCCTGCAGTTTGCTCATCCAAAATATGAACGATAGACTTGCTGCGACCAGCTACTATGCTGTGCATTAACAATAACGGTAACGCTGCAATAATACCTTGAGCAGTAGTAACAAGTGCCATTGAGATACTACCAGCCATCAATTTCGGGTCACCGGTACCGAACAACGTAATTTGTTGGAAAGTTGCGATCATACCTAATACTGTACCTAATAGACCTAATAATGGCGCAATCGCTGCGAAGATCTTAATGATATTAATACCACTTTCGATGCTAGGTAATTCACGTAAAATTGCTTCATCTAGTTTAAGTTCTAGGTTTTCAGCGTCAGCAGACTTATTGTCTTTATAAACCGTTAGGATACGACCTAAAGGATTAGATGTAGAGGGACTACCAGGATTTTTAAGTTGTGAACGCATTTTTCCTGCAATAAGCGTAAGGGTAATAATCTTGTAGAAACCGATTAACAAACCAATCGCTAACATAACCGTGATTACGTAACCCACGATACCGCCAGCGTGATAACGTTCCATCATCGTCGCTTTTTCTTTAAGAAGGCCCAACAATGCACCGCTTGAAGGATCAGCATAGAAAGGAACTAAACCAGAAGTAGCACCACGCAACTCTTGTGCAGAATCCACCAAATAACCATCTGGTTGACGGCCTAAAGGCTGAACGATTTCATCTTTGTCGTCATAGATTAAATAACCTTGCTCACCAACTAGGTTGAAGGTACCAACACGAACAACTTCCTGTTCGTTTGAACCACCATCTAAGCTGATAACTTGAGTTCTAAAACGTGATACTTGACCAGACTCAGTCATTTCAGTTTGTAAGGCAAACCATAGATCTTCTAATTCTTGAATATTAGGAAGACCTTTAGACTCTTCTGACATACGCTTTAAAAATTCACCACGACCTGGGAACTCAGCGCTAACGATAGATGTTGAGATTTGACCATAAGCTTCTGCTGAGGCTTGGCGAACCACACCAAACATTTCACCTAAAGTTCCGGTTGCTTGATCAAGTTCCATTTCTTTATCGGCTAACTTTGTTTCATTATCAGCAAACTGTTTAGTTAAACGATCACCACGGCCTTTCTCAGCTTTAAGACCATCTTCAGCTTTTTTCAACAAGGCCTGTTTATCAGCACGAGCAGATTGAAACTCAGCTTCACGGTCTTTGTTAATACGCGCTTCAGAAACGCGATTTTTCTTAACTTCTTCTAACAACTCTTCTAGGGAATTGGCGGCATAGGCACTAGATGCCATCATAGCGATCGTCGCAGCTGCCAATATGGATTTAAATACAGGTTTCATCAATATTACTCCGCAGCTTTGATTGGTAACTTAATAAGGTCAGCTGGCACAAGTTTATTGGCCATACGTACAGCAGTAATTACAGAGCTTAGGTATTCATCACCAAGTACTTGCCACTCACGTGCGTTATTATCCCACAACCAAGCGTTCTTCTGGTCTAGTGATAATGCAATTAAAGCTGTTCTACCCAAATTGAAGAAATCAACTGTAATATCTGTACCTTGAAAATCGATAGTGCCTTTGTATGAACGAATACCTCGTCCATATTGGTTTTCAATTTGATACGCTTCAATAACCTGACGGAATTGTTCAGAAGTTGTAACGTTTGAATTACCCATTACATCACGAAGACGTTCAATACGGGCTTTACGCTCTTCCAAGTTAATTGGAATATCCAGATCAATGAATTTCTCTAAACTGTCGATCATTCTAAACATCAACGGAACTACGCCGCGTTTAACACCTTCAATGCCATCGATCTGACGTTGTAGAGAATCAATACCTCGTTGCTGATCAGCAACAAGTGTTGCTACGTAGTCATTATAAACTTTAAGATTCTCAGTTTCGTCTACTACTGCACGATACTCAGCAAATAATTCTTGAGATTGCTCATAAAGATTATTTATTTTCTCTTGGGAGTTCGCTGCAGCCACATGAATTTTTGATTCTTCTTTGTGAAGTTCATTTAACGTGTCTGCAGAGACAACGGCGCTGCTACCGAGTGCAAAAGCACCAACGACGGCAGAAGCAATAAGGTTTCTCTTGCTCATTTTGGACATAATTCCCAACCAATTTCTTGTTTTGAATCCTTTCCGAACGCCTTCTTGGGTCGGTAAGGGGCTATAAAGCTCTGTTGTTTAAGGGGCTTAGTAACCTAAATAATAGGACTAAGACTATTGAATGTTCACACGGATGTGAGCGAATTGTCAAGGCGGAGTTAGTCAAATGAAGAGTTATAACTGAATATTGTGTTATTGATTTTTACATCGTGTACAAAACGTACACAATACCGTATTTTTTTGTTCTATTTGCCTCAAGGACTGATTGATATAATGCTGAACCTTCTTGCAATCCTTGGTCAGAACACTGAATTGCATCATGGTCGAAGTGTCTATATTGGATGGCCATATTCAGCGCCTTAACCACATCTGTCGCCTTCATTTCATTGCTTAAATGATATCCACTATCTTGCGCGAGAAGGTATCTGTCACTAATGATAAATAGTGAACACCTTCATTTGATTGCACATAGGTTATATCGCTGACGAAGACCTCTTCAGGTTTGATAGGAGATTTATATTTTAGTAATTTAGGATGTTTTTTCATCCAATGTTTACTGGACGTCGTTTTGACATAACTCTTCTTGGGCTTTACGCCCTAAACGCTTAATTTGTTGGGCGGGTGTTTCTTTTGATTTAGGCAAAAGTGGTTGCTGAAATGGCGATGACTAGTCCAATTTACCCTATTTACTAAGCCAAACTAAAACAGTACTTATTCCTTGTATACCAAAGTGCTTTTGAGCTTGCTTCTAGGTGAATTCCCCCTTTTCTACGAGCTCAATAATACTCAATTTAAAGCCTAAAGTGTAATCTCGTTTTGAGCGTCTAGCGCTTTTATTGCTTGATGTTTCCATAAAGAAATCCTCTTTATGTCAACGTATTTCAGAATGGGACAACAACAATAAAAAAGCCAGTAACAATAGTTACTGGCTTTTAAGCTTAAAGTTCTAGCTTAACTTAGAAGATTAATTTAGCACCTAGATAAAAGCGGCGAGGCTCTACCCAATCCTTTGCTTCACCAAAAGCAAAAGAACCACTTCCGGCAACAAGTTGCTCTTCCTCTATCACAGCTTGGTCATCAAGGACATTGAATATGTCTAAGAAAAACTCGGCAGTGTAGTCTCCGGCGAAGTCATAGTTGTATTTAACTCTCAGATCCAATGTTCCATAGGCAGGTGTTTTTTCACTTGCCAAGTTACCTGGCGCAATCCACAGACCATTATAGCCACCGAAGTCATATCTTTCGGTTTCGCGCAAAGGTAAATAACGAGAATAAACGTTATTTGCTCTGTTGTATAAAGTCCCAGAGTTCCAATTATAAACTGCACCTATTTCAAAACCATTGTCGAAATAGTATGTACCAAAAACTCTGGCTGAGTGTTCAATGTTCCCTGGTTGTTTACCATACATATTAGGTGCACGAGGGTCTAGATAATAAAAATCACCTTGCAAATCTGCATTACCATCCGAGTTTGAATTTCCTTTTGCATTGTTATAGGTATAAGAAGCACGAAGGTTCCAGTTATCTGTACGCAGCTTGTTAAACGTAATTTCAACACCTTCATAATCACGTTTGCCACCTGCCAGCGTAGCTAGCACATAGTTAGAGCCAGGGTTTTCTGAGTAACCAAAGTATGAAAGTGGCAAGCCCAACGACGAGTCAGCAAAAGCGGTGCCTTCTTCGTTACCTTCCGTATAAACTCCCAAATCGTAGTCTTCTAAAATGTCTCTGGTCTTACGGTTAGTGTAAGTAATTGAAACATTTGTGTCTTCGGTCAAATTAGTAGAATATCCGAACAAGTACTCGTCTGTGTATGGGGTCTTAGTTGTAGGTGAAAAGAATGCATCTTGAGTTGCTACACCGCCGCGTGTGCGGTAGGTTTGCCAAGCACCATCATAAAATATTTGTTCTTCGCGAACAGAACCGGTTAAATTACCAGCGAAAGATGTCATGTCCGTACGAACCGGATCATAATACCGACCAGTGAAAGCCCAAACTTTAGAGTCTCCGTCACCAAAGATGTCATAAACAACACTTAAACGGTGAGCGATGTCCCAATCAAAAGTAAAAATCTTAGCACCTGTGGAAGCATAGTGATCCCATTTTTCTGCACGGAACCCAATATTGAATGTCAGATCGTCAACTAAAATCTTATCTTGAATGTATAGGCTTTGGCCTTTGGTTTCCAATTTAGATGCTGCTTGTTGAGTCTGAATGATTCGATAAGCGTTAACATCACCAGTTGGGTTACCTACTGTACTGTTAAAAACAATAGAGGCAACGTCTGCTTCATCTATGCCAACTGCAGCGGCGATTCGAGCAGAATCATCTGCCGAAAGATCTTTGTTACCAACCCATCCAGCACCATCTGTATATTCAGCAAATGTTACACCTGCATCAGCATCGTCTATGGAAGTGTATTGTGCTGAGTCACCTGTATAGACAGAATTAGTTATATTCTCATTTGTTTCTTTTGAGTAACCCGCTTCAATCGTATGGAAACCAAAATCCGTATCCAAGTAGTATTCTATATCAATATAGGCACTTTCTTTATTTCTGTTACGGAGTGTATCCGCGCCAAGTCCACCAAGGTCAGTGTCACTTTGAGTTGTAGTGGCTGCATTAGCTAAATAGGAAACATCATTCCGAGTGGTCTTATCTTTCGATAAATCAGACAACTCAGCTTCATGTCTCATAAAGCCAGCGTTAAGAACAACGTCATCCCAAGTATGAGAATAGTCAATTTTATAGTTGTCCCCACCTGATGTCCTTGAACGGTCTCTATTAGATAACGTATCAAACTCCCGACTTCCGGAGATATCAGTCGGATCATTGAAATAGGTAACAACCAAACGATCATTTTCGGTGATTAACCAAGTTAATTTGCCGAAGCCCAAATCACTTTCATTTTCAACAGAGCGCGAGAGTTCCCCAGTCTCAGGATTAGTAACATCGTCTTTACGGTTCTTTATTTGGTAAGAAGCAAAGAACCACAATTTATCTTGAATAATTGGTCCGCCTAACGTTACCGCGGTATCAAAGGTAGAAAAACCACCACCAGCTTTAGATTCATTGTCATAGTCGCTAACTAAACTATCATTTTGTAAATAATAATTGATTGAACCATGAAACTCATTACCACCAGATTTAGTTACTACTCTCGATACAAGACCACCACCACCAGCATATTTAGCCGGGACAGCACCTGTTATAACTTGTTGCTCTTGGATAATTTCAGAGTTAATGTTGCCTCCGAACGTACCAGTAACGTTGTCGGTGACGTTTACGCCATCAATATAATAAACGTTGTCGGTTGAACTTCCTACAGTACCATTAGCGTCAGAATAATTAACACCCGATTTAGAAGAGGGGTTACCACCTGTACTAGGCTTAACACCAGGTGTAAGTTGTAGGTAACTTTGATAAGACCGGCCTGTTGGCAATGATTCCGTCATTGCTAAAGTAATATCAAGACCTGTCGTAGCAGATGTGGTATCGATCGCTGCAATAGCTCTACCAGAAACAGTAATTGTCTCCATATCATTGGTCGCGTCGCTAACGACATAATTTAAGTTGAGGCTTTTACCTGTTATAACACGAACGTTAGTCGCTTCAAAAGACTGGATGTTCGCTCCGTTGATACTTACTGTATACTGCTCAGAAGCGTCTAAGCCACGAAGAGTAACGTAACCATCTGCGTCAGATACCGCATCTTTACTTATTAAACTTTCAGGCGTTTTAACTAAAACAGAAGCCCCAGATATTGGATTACCGCTTGCATCGGTAACTCGAATTTTTAAACCACCGGTATCCAAAGCAAATGCTGCTCCGGATAGTCCTAATGAAGCAACTACAGCTAACGCTGTGATACTCTTTTTGAATGTAAACATGTATATCTCCCTGGACCACTAAGTTTATAGTGTGAATGTTTAGTCGTTTTAACGACTTTTAATTAGTAAGGTAGTGAGCCTCAATCTGATAGTAAACAATTATTGATTGATCGGTCAATGGCATTTCTGCTTTTGTTAGTCAGTGAGAGCTTTTATAATGGGTAAAGTTGATTAAAGAGAAAAAATACTTGTTTTGAAATTTGGTCAATCTGAAAATTTGTGTTCTAAAACGTAACAATGAAAAAAATAGATAAATCTCTCAGACAGTTGGGCAAATAAAGAAGAAATTTCACTAGACTGTATCAAAAGGCGTAGTTGCAAAAATCTGTTTTCGTTTAATGGTAACCGTCCGGTGATCCCACCTAGCTTAATTTAACATTCCATGGCAGTAGCAATTCAATGTTAGGCTCGGGCTTACTCAGCTCTGTTAACAAATGCATGACATAGTTGAATGGCGTCAGTCCATTAGTCTTGGCAGTTTCGATAATGGAGTACAGTACGGCACTGGCATGTGCACCGTTGGCGGTCTGGCTGAACAGCCATGCTTTTCGGCCAATGACGAAGGGCTTAATAGCGCGTTCAGCGCGATTGTTGTCAATGCGTAAGTGACCATCTAGGGTGTAGCGTTGTAGTTTTACCCACTGATTTAGGCAATATTGAATCGCTTCACCCAGCTTGGTTTTGGGCAGCACCTCTTGTTCGGATTTGATGAGCCATGTTTCAAACTGTTTAAGCAGGGGTAGGCTTTTTTCTTGTCTTATTTTGAGTCGCTCATCCGTTGCTTTGTTTTTTATTTGGATTTCAATCCTGTACAGCTTTTGAATGTGATTCAATGCCCATTCTACTTTGCCGCTTTTGTGTTTGCCCATGGCCGTTTTAGCATCGGTAAACTTACGTCTTGCATGTGCCCAACAACCCACGAGTGTCGCTTGAGTTGTGTGATAGCCCGCATAGCCATCCACTTGCAGGTATCCCCTATACCCATCCAGATATTCCACCGCACATTGGCCTGCGCGGCTGGCATGATAGTCAAACAGCACGATAGAGGGAATGTCAGTACCGGTCAGTTTTCCTTCAGGCGAGTCTGCGCCTGTGGCATACAACCACATGTAGGATTTGAATTTATTATCGCCCACCACTTTAATCGTGGTTTCATCTGCATAAATTACGGTTTGTTTAAGTAAGTGTTGCCTTAGCCTGTCGTACAGTATTTGCAGGATGTCGGCGCTTCTCATCATCCAATCTGCTGTGGTCTTGCGACTCAGTTCAATGCCGTATTGTTTGAACATGGCTTCTTGGCGATAAAGGGGTAAGCCATATTGGTATTTACTGGTGATGATTTGGCTAAGTAAACTGGGGGTGGCATAGCCCTTAGGGATAACTGAGGGTGGAACTGGAGCCTGTTTGACTTGGTTACAGGTACCATTTTGTTCGCAAGCCTTGCAGCTATACTTAGGGCGTACATGCTCAATCACTTTGACTTGTGCGGGAATAAACTCAAGCTTTTCAGATGTATCTTCGCCTATTTTGTGTAACTCACCTTGGCAGCCATCACAGATTTTATCTTCCTGTGCAATATCATGGACTATCACTTCACGCGGTAAGTGTTTAGGTAATGGTTTGCGCTTAGGTCTGTTTCGAGTGTAGCTGATGTCTTGCTGTTCAGACTCATCTTGCGTGACTTCAACTATTTTTTCGGCTTCATTAAATAACTCACCCTGACCAGGATGGCCTTCACTACTCGCACCAAAACGTTGTTGTTGGGCAAGGCGGAATTGTTCTTCTAGGTACATTAAACGGGCGGCTTGCTTAGCGGTTAATTCACGCTCAGCTAGTAATTGGCGCTTTAGCTCTACAAGATCATCTGGCAAGGAATCGATATCAGTCATGCACTAATTTTAACCGCTAATAGACTGATTTAGTTGATTTTATTTAGACTAATTGGTGATCGTTAATTGCTGCTTATGATCTAACATTATAAGCCCAACGCACTGTAGCGAAGCGGGTTGTGACCAATGACATCAAAGCCACCTAGTAACCAATTAAGCTGTTGTTCGCTTAATTTCAGGTGTTTGAAGTCGTCTACTTTAAGCCATTTAAAGCGCTGTTTTTGCAGTACCTTGTACCACAGCGCAAAGCCTGTTTTATCCCAATAGACGACTTTAAGCTTGTCTTGTTTTTTGTTGCAGAAGATAAATATAGCATCACTAAAGGGCGATAGTTCAAGCTCATTTTCAATTATGACCAACAAGCCATTAATGGACTTTCTGAAATCCACAAAACCGCTGTGCAGATAGATGTCGTTAATCTCAACAAACATTCTCATGATGCTAAAGCCTTCATGACATCGGCTAACCATTTGGCTTCAACGACTTGACCAACATTCAGTGTCACACCACGATAGACAACTGTTAACGGAGATGTCATTGGTACAGGTTGCGTCTTGGGCAGGCTGACTTTAATCAACTTACCAGTTTGCTGCGCTGCCCTTTTATTCATCTCGCATCTTCGTGCGTAAAAGCTTTGGAGGTGAATACAGTGCTTCACACAATATTCAGATGGGGTTAAACCGCTCGATTGCTGGGCAGTAAGAATGTGCTGCCACTGTGCTTTTGTTCGTCGTTGTCGGCGCATAATATCCTCGAGTCTCTATCAAAGATATTATTGTGTGCTGCCTAGTTGATATTTATAAGACGGCCTTTGCTAGACGCTTACCTTTAATCGATGTGCGACGGTCAAAGACTCACATTATAACTCGATTTGTTTCGAGAACTAATTGGTATAAAAGCGCAATTTTGTGTGACGAGTGTTCTGTTGTGAAGTAAGTACATGAGCGAGGTTAAAGACGATTTACATGAGATTATTTTATACTTAAGGGCAACATTACGATTTCGAATTTTGATTAAAAAAAACGGCTGATAAATCAGCCGTTTTTACATTCTCTAAATTTTAGAATTTAAAGTTAAGTGTTGCTCTATACGAACGACCTAATACGTCGTAAGTAGAGGGGAAGGTATTACCACCATTATATGATGTTGAACCTGCTTGTCCGCCAACAACCGGAGGATTTTTATCAAACACATTGTCGATACCAAAACTTACCCCAAGCATTTCACTAACGCGATAATTAGCAAAAAGATCGAAATAGCTGTATGAAGGTATCTCACGGAAAGCTTCGAAGGTACCTGCATATGCGGAAGCCTCACGTTCGATCTTGCTGAAGTAACGCCACAATACAGAAACTGATACATCATCCATAGACCATGTTGCGCGCTGTGATGCGCGTAAATCATGTTGTGGATTACAGTTCGTACCATAAACACCTTTACAATCAATCACAGATGAAACTGGAGAACTTAAGCTGTCAATTTTCAAATATTTGTTGATGTTACCACTGAAGTCTAGTGAGCCATAATCTTCAAAGTCAAAGCCAAAGCTATAAGTTGCTTCTACACCACTAGTTTTAAGGTACGATAGGTTAGTTGTATAAGCTTGAATACCAGAACCAGAGATAGTTAAACCACCGCCGATGCGCGTAATCAATGAACATTGCTCTGCAATACCTAAAACATAACAACCATCAAGAACTTCTTGAGGTGTATTTTCACCGATATATCCAGTTACATCGATATCGTAATAATCAAGCGACACTAGCGCGCGCTTAACTGACTCAAATTCTGGAGACCAAACAACACCAGCAGTAAATGTTTTAGCTGATTCAGCTTCTGGAAGTGCATTCGGATTAGAACCTGAAGACACGTTTATTTGCCCCACTACGATATCACTTACTGCACCGACTTGATTAGCAGTCATACCAGTAGAAATACATAGTGCACGTAAGGTGTCATCAATATTCGCAGCATTAGCAACAGAACAAGGGTCTTGCTCAGCATTGTCTAAACCAGAAGTTAAAGGCGCATACAACTCACCAACGTTAGGCGCTCGAGTTGCTTTTTGGTTCATAACACGAACCAAAAGCTCATCAACAGGACGCCAAGCGGCACCAAGTTTCCAGCTACTTGTTTCCCCTACAGTGTCATATTTTGAGTGACGGAAACCGAACTCAACTTCTAGTACTTCCGCAAAAGCGGCATCTTCAACTACAGCAAACTTACCTTCGGTGAAAAGTTCATTTACTTTGAAAGAACCACCAACTGGTAATGAATTACCACCAGCGCCACCTAGACAGCTTGCCGGAGCTAATTTTAAACATTCATCTGGGTTGAAGAATGCCGACTCTTCACGATATTCATAACCAAAGCTCATTGCTAATGGTGTATCCGCGAAAGGTGAAACTACAGAGTCGAATGGCCCGTCGATGTTTGCAGAGAATACACGTTGTTGATATTCAGTTGTGGCGAAAGCGGTAGCAGAAGAATAAGCTGCAGCTTCTGGAGTAATTGTTCCAAAACCACCAAATAAATCAATTGGCACACAGTTTCCGCCTACCGCACAGGTAACGCCGTCAGTGGTATCTAAAGCATTAGCTATATTCGCAACGTTTGTGTAACCCGCATTCGTATTTACGCGATTTGTTTCACCGTGTTGTATTGAAATATCGTAAGCCCAATCATTACCGATAAAACCTTCTACACCAGCAACAAATTGAAATTGGTCAGTATTAAAGGTTGTTGAACGGGCGCCTAATTCTGAAGTACGTCTGTTGATTGCCAACAGCAAATAATCTTCACTATCCACTGCACCGTTGGTATTGGTATCACGCCATGTTTCAAACCCTGGCGCATTTAAATCAGCAATATTGGTATTCGCACCGTTAATAAGCGCGTCTCTTGCTTGACTTGACATCAAAGGGTTAGCCAATGGCACCCAGAAAGTAGAGCCGAATATACCAGAAGGAGCAACTTGCTGAGTAACATTGGTATTCGTAAAGTTAAAAGTACTATAGATAGTCGTATCATCGTTTACGTCATAGTGACCTGTTGCCGTTGCACTATATCGCTCTGACGGAGTCTGATAATAGTTGAAAGGGTTGAAGTTAAAAGCACTACAAGTAGGACCAACAACATAGCTTCCATCATCTCTAAACTGACCACTTACCGCAGGAACACCAGCAATACCGACTCTGGTAGGAATTGTCGTACCACTACCGCCGCCAGGGGCTACTACGAAAGGCGTACTAGCACCACACAAAGGATCTGTTGGGAGTACGGGAGGCGTACCGTCTAAAAATTGCTGATAGTTTGCACCATTGCCTGTTGCAATACCGTAGTTACCTAGTGCACGGTCACCTAAAAACAATGGATCGCGGTTATACCAGCTAACTGAAACAACAGCATTACCTTTATCGTTATCAAAGTTTCCGCCCATCGTAAGCGCTATGTTCTGACTTTGCGCATCACCTTGAGACGTTCTAGAGCCTGTTAGGTCTAGCTCGACACCTTCAAAATCATCTTTTAAAATTACGTTAACTGCACCCGAAATAGCGTCTGAACCATATACAGCAGAGGCACCACCAGTCACGATATCAATACGGTCGATTAATGCGGTTGGGATTGTTGACGTATCAACACTGCCTGCGGTGTTGTAAGGCACCATACGCTTACCGTTCATTAATACTAAGTTACGGTTTGAACCTAAGCCACGAAGGTTGACCGTAGCTGCACCGCCAGTACCGTTATTAACGTTACCGTTATCTCCAGGAATGGTACCCGGTAAATTTCTAAAAACTCGCTCAACTTCTGCTTGTTGTTGAAACTCTATTTCAACCTCACCGACAGTAGCAATAGGACTTGTAGATAAAGCATTTGCGCTTCTGATACGAGAACCTGTAATAGAGATTTTCTCTACTTTTTCTTCTGCAGCGGTGTCCTGAGCAAAAGAAGTACTCATATTTATTGTTGAAACCATTCCGAAAGCCAAAGCGAGGCTGACTGACTTGGTCAATTTAGATTTTGTAAACATGTATGTCTCCCTGGACCACAAATTTCTAGCGTGATTGCTTAGTTATTTTTCACAACTTTTATCTATGAGGTAGTGAACCTCGGCGACGATAGTAATCAATAACTATTAAAACGGTCAACTATATAACCTGCAAAAACGTCATTTATCGTCAGAAGTTATTTTTTATAACCTTTTATTAGGACACTTTTGTTTACAGAACTGTTTTTGACATTCATGACTGCGGTTTCAAAGTCAAATTTGACGTTATTGGCATTTTGTTTTTCATAGAAACCAGCTATGTTAAGGGTCTTAACATTCTTTTTACCCCTTTTGAAGGATTGAGGATAAACATGAAACTTGATGATGATATTCATAATTACTACGAACACTTGGTTCTAGAGCAAATTGTGCGTTTAGAACTCGCCCAATCGAAGTCAGAAGACTATTTGGCTGATCTATGTTGTTTGGCCCTTAACCAACTACCAACACGTTATATTCGTTATGAAGTTGATATGGCTTTTTACTTACCGCAAAGTGAGCGGCAACAAATGGAAATGAATGCGATAAACGCGGTAAAACATGGCATTGCATACTTAGACAATAACAAAAACAAGGAGTCAGAGTAACAACTGAAAAGTGGTGGTGCCCTCTCAGCCACACCTCGGCACATGAGTCCTTTGCTGCGGCTGCTCCCTTCCAGGCCTGACCGAGTTCACAAATTATCATTGCGAGGGGACCAAAAGGCCACCATTGAAATTACTTTGAAGCAGAGTCTCTGAACAAAGCGGGCGCATTATCTACAAAGGTAAATAGAAGTGCAACCCACTTTTCACTTTTTCTTTTTTTCTAGGCCTTTTTCGTAAACCTTTCTTCGGCTATTTGATTTGCAACAACATTTGTTGCTTGCTCTAACTCATTAGCACGTTGGTACACTTCTACTAACGTGGTGCTAATTCGTTCAATATGTGCTTTCATGGCATCATGAGAACTTGGTATTTTTTGATGGTAAATATCGATAATTCCACCCGCATTAATGACGTAATCTGGCGCATATAAAATGCCTTTTTCTCTTAATAACTGCCCGCATGCTTCCGTCGCTAGCTGATTGTTAGCAGCACCTGCAACTACTTTCGCTTTTATTTGTGTGATATTGGCAGGATTTAAAATAGCGCCCATCGCACAAGGCGCAAAAACGTCAACATCCAAATCATAGATTTCATTTAAGCTCACTGCTTTTGCAGCAAACTGACTGACCGCTTTTTCTACTGTTTCTGGATAAATATCAGTTACATAAAGTATTGCCCCAGCCTTATGTAGGTGTTCAGCCAAACGCATGCCAACATGTCCTAATCCTTGTATAGCAACTTTAACGCCCTGTAAATCCCGCCCTAAGGCAAATTCTACACTCGTTCTTAACCCGACAAAAACACCATAAGCCGTCGATGGTGCGGGGTTACCATCGGCTTGTTCACCAAAAACATGGTATTTGGCTTCAATTCCTGCAATATGATTCGAATGTTCAGCCATTATTTTTAAGTCAGCGACAGACATGCCCGAATCTTCAGCACTAATATACTGCCCATTTAAACTATCAACAAAGCGCCCCATCGCCCTCATCAAGGCAACTGTCTTCACTTTCCTTGGATCGCCAAGAATAACAGCTTTTCCTCCCCCTTGATTTAGGCCCGCCATCGCAGCCTTGTAGGTCATCCCTTTTGATAAGCGGAGCACGTCATTCAAGGCTTCATCATCTGACGAGTACGGCCACATTCTGCACCCTCCCAACGATGCACCTAGATGCGTATTATGTATAGCAATGATAGCCTTTAGACCCGTTTCTTTATCATGGCAAAATGCAACGTGTTCGTGCTGATCAAATTCTATATGTTCAAATACTGACATGGCTTATCTCTTATGGTTTTTTTAGGTGATGTAATTGGTTGCAAATGATATAGCACTTTCCTGAGGATGACTCATCCAAGTTTTTCTCTGCATTTAAAAATCTCGCAGTGAATTTGCTATAAACCCACCTTGCTTAGGATATATATCCTCATAATTCCGCTTGAAAAAGATAAGATTTTTAAGCATGCTACGCGCCATTAAACCTATAAAACTAGACAGAAAATGAGTCGTGTAAAGTTAGATAAATTTGATCGTGAGATACTCCGTGTTTTGCAAAAAGACGCCACAATTTCCATGGCCGACTTAAGCCAAAAAGTGGGCCTTTCTCACACGCCCTGCTGGAGAAGAGTAAAAAGGCTTGAAGCAGAAAAGATCATATTACAAAAAGTAACCCTGTTAGATAATAAAAAACTTAACTTAGGCGTATCCGTTTTTATCTATGTAACCTTAAAAAATCATGACGGAGAGTCACTCAATGATTTTGAAAAAGCCGTACAAAATATCGACGCCATCGTTGAATGTCATACCACTAGTGGTGAAAAAGACTATTTACTTAAAGTCATTGTGGAAAGTATCGAAGAATACGAACATTTATTGAAGTCAAAGCTGACTCACCTTCCCTTGGTTGACCATCTCAGTTCAACGTTTGCCTTAAAGCAAGTCAAAAACACAACGGCCCTGCCCATAAAAAATCTATAAGTAATCGGCTCAATTAAAAATGAGCGCCTGATTTATGCGGGTCAAAAAAGTGATCCTATGCGGCGCATAAAGTCAAGCCGCATTCACTTACAAGGTAATTGGTTTTCAGCCAGTACCTAAATATTTACCGTGTGTTTATTGATGCCGTACTCACGTAACTTATTGGCCACGGCGGTATGACTCAAACCTAATTTTTTAGCTAACTGCCTGGTGCTTGGAAAGCTCGGATAGAGTCGAGCAAGTATATCTTTTTCATAACGTTTAACCTCTTCATCCAAATTACCCGTAAATTCTTCAGCAACAAAACTCGTCACCGTTGAACAACTAGGCACTCTGATGTGCTCTTTTTCTAGCTCGTTTCCCTCGAGTAAAGAAACTGCTCGGTAAAGTGCATTCTCTAACTGCCTGACATTGCCGGGCCAAGGATAAGCAAGGATGTAGTCATTACAGGCTTTACTTAACTTGGGAGCCCGTCTACCTAATTTCAGACTATGTTGTTTTAGAAAACGTTCTGCCAAAGGCAAAATATCTGACTTACGTTCTCGCAAAGGCGGCAAAACTAAGCCAAGCACATTTAATCGATAATATAAATCTTCTCTAAACTGTCCTTGCTGGACTAACTTACCCAAATCTTGTTGGGTAGAACAAATAATTCTTACATCTACGATTTTTTCTGTGTTCTCACCAGTTCGCCTGTAACTATTATTTTGCAAAACATGCAGCAACTTAACTTGCAACTGAGTCGACATTTCAGCAATTTCGTCTAAAAATAACGTTCCACCTTGCGCCAATTCTAATAAGCCAACCTTACTTTGTGTTTCACCAACGCTTCCTGAAACTCTGCCAAACAGTTCATTTTCAATGACATCGTCAGGAATTGAGCCGCAGTTTAGAATTAAAAATTGTCCTCCGCAACGCCGACTGGCCTCATGACACGCTTTGGCGATCAATTCTTTTCCCGTACCTGTTTCACCAAAAATAATCATTGGCCCATCTAATTCGGCCATCCGTTTAGCCTCAGCAATTACCTTTTTCATCAGTTTGCTTTGGGCTTGAACAGAGATAAAACTATCTAAACTCGCTTGATGAAAAACGGTGAGTTGCTGGCCTAAACGCAATTCTGATTTAAGCATGACAACCGCTCCAGCAACAATGTTAGCTCCGCCGAGGTCAGGGATCATAACGGGCAAAATATCGGCTAAATAGTCCTGCTCTAAAAATCGGATACGCTGGACTTGTGCGCTAACACTTTTACCTTCTAGCCAGCGGCTAATATTAAAACCCTTTATATAATCACCGATTTCCTCACCCAGTATTTCACTTTTGCTTTTATCTAACTGATTTAAAACCTCATCATTTACTAAAATAATGCGGCCTTTGGGATCAACTGAAAAAACTGGGTCAGGCAGCGTTTTTAACAATGCTTTTAACTGGTTCTGCTCTCGTTCAATAGGCATAAATGCAGTTGTTTTAACATCTTCGATACCCGCTATCTTGCGAATTTTTGGCATTAGATGTTGAAAATCTTCAAACTTTATAGTGGGAAAATTCAAATAAATTTTCCCCACCTCATCTATTTCGATGCCACGGAGGTCAATTTGATGACTCACCAAAATATCAAGCACATCTTGGGTTATTCCTAACCTATCTTGACAACTAATTTCTAAACGCATTAATTTTCTCGCAAAAAATACTTAGCTGAACGCCTTTATATTTGCAGCTAAATATAAAAAACTTGTAAAGATATTATTACAAAATTAATCGCCAGAACAGGGTTTTCGCCAATTAAGAAAATTAACTCACCATGGATTGTTTGGGTATGAACCGAGGTTGATGCAAGCCCAATGTCTTAGCTTGTTTAACAAGTTCCATCAAATCAAGTTCCGCAATGGCAAACAAATCATCAAATGAGTTAAGTAAATAGTACAGCGGTTGCATAATATCGATTCGATAAGGCGTGCGAAGTGCCTCTAATGGATCCATATCAAGATGATCACAGACTTGGGTGTCAAGGGCGTGTAACGTCTCGCCGGGTGAAGACAGTATGCCGCCTCCATAGATCCTAATTCCATCAGGTGTTTTAAGTAAGCCAAATTCAATGGTAAACCAATACAAGCGAGCCAAATAAACACGATCTTCTTTACTGGCTTGTTCACCTAGCTTACCGTAAGTATGGGTAAAATGTGCAAAGGCGGGATTAGTTAACAAAGGACAGTGCCCGAAGATTTCATGAAAAATGTCAGGCTCTTGCAAGTATTCAAATTCATCAGCTGAGCGAATGAACGTCGCAACAGGAAATTCTTTATTAGCGAGTAGCCCAAAGAAACGGTCAAAATTAATTAACGATGGAACTTGAGTGACCCGCCAGCCTGTCGTTTCTGCAAGTACCTTATTAACATCAGCAAGTTGTGGAATAACGCCTGCAGATAGGCCCAATAACTCTAAACCTTGCAAATATTCCTTGCATGCTCGTCCTTTTAACAGCTTTAGCTGCTTTTCTACTAACGCTCGCCAAGTGGCATTTTCTTCTATTGACCACTGAATAAAACCAAAGGCGTCAGCTTGATTTGAACTGTAATTTGTTTGCTTTGACATAACTTCGTTACTTAAAAAATCATGTCTTTAGTTTACTGACTCAGCCATGAATCGACAGAGGGCGAATCACAACAGCAAGTTAACAACATGTAAAGATAATGCTACAAATATTATTTAATCGCCGTATCTGATGGCTTTTATCTCTACTTCATAAAGCGGCTTAGGTCTTCTAACAACTGCTTTGTCATATGACTTACCCCAGGCTTTTTGACAGAAAGCCATGGCATGGGTCTGCATTCGTGTAAGGCTTTTAACCCTATGCGGGTGGTTAATACACCAGCCCCTAACCCTTGCGCTACCTTGGTAGATATTTTACCTGTTAAACCCACACCTAAGGCATAGTTTCCCGCATCACTTAATATTTCTGCTGCCCCGGCGTACAACATTGAACGAAATATTTTTTTAATAAGCGCTACCCTGCCCCAGTATCCTAATCGAATGCCATACAAGCTGCTTAATTGATTAACCATTTTAATGTTGCGCCATAACACAATTAACATATCCAACATCGCAAATGGACTGACGGCAATCATTACACCCGCAGCAGACGCATTGCTTGTTATACGATTTAAGGCAATTTTATCAATGGGCGTTAGTACCTTTAATTCAAATAAACTTAACACTTCGGTATTGGTATAGTGACTCTGCAGGCCCTTATTCCACTCATCAACTAAAGGCTGAAACTGGCTGGGTAATTTGCTTGCTACCGCCTCACAATGTGTTTGACCCAGGCCTATCGCAGGAGTATTGAATAAATCAACCGCCTGTTGCTGCATTTCTTCTTGCTGCTTTAAATGTTGCAAAGACCGTAATTCTCGGTAGGCAAAACCTAAGATACTCGTCAATACTATAGCGAAGACGATTAGCCACCCTCCGGCCATCCAGTCCTGCTTGCTGAGTACTAGTGATATCGCTGAATACAATTCAGCGATACTCAACACAATCACCAAAATTGTAGCGAGTAACCAAGATATTTTCTTCAATTTAGAATGAGAGCGTAACTCAATCCTCGGTCCTAGAGCCTCTTCAACGTCTAAATCTGTGACCAACAATTCAATTTGATTTTCTACAACCGTTTGGCCTTTAAGGTTAGCGTCATCGGCATGAAGAGTTTTATTTTCGACTGAACCTGTTTCAATAATCACTGAACGCTTAATGGATGTGAATTTATCCCCTACCTCATTAGTGTGAGGTTTGGGTCTTTTTTCAGATTTTTCTACTGGCTCATGTTCATGTTTTTTATTCATTTTTACACCAATTTATCGGCCAATATAAAGTCTATAACTTGATCCATCCTGATATGAGGTAATGCATGACGCTCCCCCAACAAGGGAGCGGCAAACTTAGGAAATTCAAAACCTTGGTTCTGCCAAAAATCAGCGTGAGGACATGACGTTGGCACTTCGCCGGGGAATAAGGTTAGACTTGCCCCTTCTTCAGTAGTGCCTTGCAGAACTGGAAGCATCTCACCGTTTACTTGTGTTTTACCACTTGTGGAAGCTTTGATAGCCGCAATGAGAGTGGATTCAGTCACCACACCGTCAAATTGCAGTTGCTTACGCGCATCTCGTAGCATTGAGTCAAGTAACTTCACTAAGTTAACCTGTTGGTCGGGCGTAATATGATCGGCTTTACTTGCGGCAAATACTAATTTATCGATATTAGGCTTAAATAATCGTTTAAGTACATTAGATGAGCCATAGGCAAAACTCTGCATTATCCAATTCAATGCTGCCTGCAAATCGTGATAACTATGAACCCCCTTATTTAGGGCGCTAAGACAATCGACTAAAATAATTTGCCGATCAAAACGTTTAAAGTGCTGTTCATAAAAGGGCCGTACAACATGTTGTTTGTAATACTCAAAGCGTTTGACTAATAACGCGATATTGCTGCCCTTAACAAGTTTAGATAAATCAACATTTTGCTCTTTAAGTTGACTCAAGGACAAGGGGAAAAAATGTAATACTGGCGCACCCAATAATTCTCCGGGTAACAAAAAGCGCCCAGGTACCAATAGTTGAAATCCCGCACTTTGACACTGTTTCAAATAATCAGCATAAGATTCAGCCGTTCTTTGCAACAGCAATTCATCACCAGGCCCATGTAAATCAATGCATTCGATGTCGCGAAGAATCTGATTAGCAAGTGCCGCACGTTTCCCGTCCATCAGCTGTTTACTGCTGTATTCACACCATTGAGCAAAATCCATATCCAACAGCGGTAAATCTAACAACCACTCTCCAGGATAATCGGTGATATCCAGCGTTAACTTGCCATCTTCTCGAAGCCACTTACTCAACCCGCTTTTTTTCTGATAACGGATCACCAATCTGATTTGCGAGATACCTGTAGTAGATTGAGGCCACTTGGGTATTGATCCGGACAAGCCTGCGATAGCATCTTCATAGGCAAAGCGACTACACGTTAGATCAACTTGGGTGCTGCGTTTCACACCGATAATTCGCCCTTCTCGTTTAGTAGAGAAAAACGGTAAGACCGCATCTTCATTGACTTCTAAAAGCTGATTCATCAAAGAGGTAATAAAAGCCGTTTTGCCACTTTTACTCAAACCTGTAACCGCAAGATTAATATGTTTATCAGCTATGCGGGCTCCTGCTAACTTAGCCTGTTGTAGGGCTTGGTTAACATAACGTTGTGCGGAGTTAGATTTATCCATAATCCTCAAAAATAATGCGCTGGGTAAAAATATAAAAACCAAACTAAATCAAATTTGATCTAGCTTGGTTCTAACAATGAGATAAATTATAAACGACTAATTTCTCGATTAAGTTGAAACTCTGAAGATGTGACATACGTCTCTACGTTTCTCAAGCGTGTTTCATTTTTTGTAAAACGCTGTTGAATATCATGAAATGCTTGCTTAGGCGGCTCTCCTGCCTGCCAAATTTTCGACTTAACCACGACTTTTTCTTCGTCATCGGTTTGGTTGTGCCAGCCTTTGCCCCTTGTTTGAGTTACTCTGCTGTGCTCAACATAAGGTGCTTTACTGCCTTTAGAACCCGGTTTTTTATCTAAAATAAACCAAGCAGCAACATAGCTAACAAAAATAAAGGGGCCGGCAAATAGAAAAAAAGCACTGACCACTAAAATCCTAATTAGCCATAACTCCCAGCCAAAGTAGTCAGCTAAACCGGCACAAACCCCAGCAATTTTGCCTTTGTCGGGGTCGCGGTATAACTCTTTTTTTAAGCTCATACTTTGTTTCTCCATTGGGGTGCTTCAGCATCCAATATCGACTCTAAGGTATGAATGCGGTCTGCCATCTTATCAGCTCTATCAGCCAGCTCTTGCAAGGTTGCGTACTCTTCCTGAGTTAATCCCTGATTGATCTGCTTCTTACTGCGATAATGCATAATTAGCCAAATTGGTGCGACAAAAATCATAAAAATAATGATTGGTGCAACGACAATTCCTACGATACCTTCCATTACTTATCTCCTTAGTTGGCGCAAATTACTTTTTAGCTGCTGATGACTTACCTTGCACTTTTTTCTTCAGTGCCGCTAATTCATCATCAATTTCTTGACCAGCTTCAAGTTCAGCAAATTCGTCCGCTAAGGTTTTCTTACCTAAATCATACGCATCAACCATTGACTCTAAGTCATCAATTTTACGTTCATATTGCTCGAAACGCCCCATTGCAGCATCGACCTTAGTACTGTCTAAGGTTTTCTTCACTTCAAGACGTGAACTGACCGTATTCTGACGTAAAATAATTGCTTTTTGACGCGTTTTGGCATCGGCTAATTTATCTTGTAACTGACCCACTTCACTTTGCAACTTAGCGATTTGTTCTTCAACTAATTGCAGTTCTCTGACTAGCACAGCTGCGTGATCATCACATTTTTTCTTTTCTTGTAGTGCCGCTCTGGCTAAGTCTTCCCTGTCCTTGCTAATGGCTAATTCAGCCTTTGCCTTCCAATCTAAGGCTTCATTTTGAAGCTTATTAATTTGAGTACTGATTTCTTTTTTATTCGCTAAGGTTTTAGCTGAAGCAGAACGCACTTCGACTAAGGTGTCTTCCATTTCTTGAATAATCAGTCTGACCATTTTTTCTGGATCTTCAGCCTTGTCCAGAATGGCATTAATATTTGAGTTCACTATATCGGTGAAACGAGAGAAGATACCCATAGTTATTACCTCTTTAATAAATGTTAACTAAATCTATTGTGTAACGTTGTTGATGATTAAGGGTATTCAATTTATAGGCCAATCTTAACAACAAAGTAACTACCTGATTTTAAACAAAAAATATTTACAATACCTTTTAGCCAAACTACAATCGAACCAATCTACGCTAATTATTAGCTAAATAGACCACTTTTTAAGGATATTGATGAGCCGCTTTCGCCAACAAGATAATTTGTTAGGACAATCTAACAGTTTTTTAGAGGTACTTGAGCAAATATCGCAAATAGCCCCTTTGAATAAACCCGTGTTAATAATAGGTGAACGGGGCACAGGTAAAGAACTGGTAGCAGCGCGATTACACTTTTTATCAAAACGTTGGGAGCAAACCTATTTAAAGTTAAATTGCGCAGCGTTAAACGAAAGCTTATTAGAAAGCGAGTTGTTTGGCTACGAGGCCGGTGCATTTACAGGCGCAGCGAAACGACGAGAAGGTCGCTTCGAAACGGCTCATAACGGAACTTTATTTCTGGACGAGTTAGCGAATACCTCCGGCATGATCCAGGAAAAGCTACTACGTGTGATTGAATATGGTGAGTTTGAGCGGGTTGGCGGCTCGCGCAGTATAAAAGTTGACGTTAGATTAGTCGCTGCGACAAATGAAGATTTACCTAGTTTGGCTGATTCTGGCGAGTTTAGAGCTGATTTATTAGACAGGCTCGCATTTGATGTTATTACGCTTCCTCCACTTCGTGAACGTAAAGAAGACATTCTCATGTTAGCCGAAAACTTTGCGATCAATATGGCTCGTGAACTTGAAATGGAGTTATTTAGTGGTTTTAGCGAAAAGGCCAAACGTACCTTGCTCGATTATCATTGGCCGGGAAATATTCGTGAGCTAAAAAATACTGTAGAACGAGCGGTTTATCGAAGCAATAACCCGCACTTGCCTGTTCATCATATTGTACTTGACCCCTTTGAATCGGTTTTTAGGCCGAAAAAAAGAATCAAAACACTCGACAGAATATCAGTACCAGCTGCACCGCCAGAACCCGCAAAGACCGAAGACAAATCACACATCAACACAGCTTCTGCAACAACAAACGCTGAGCAACAATTCGAATTTCCAGTAGATTTAAAAGAACTGTCGCAAAATTTTGAAATAGACCTAATCAATAAAGCGCTAGCGGACAGCCAATTTAACCAAAAGAAAACTGCAGAAAAATTAGGCTTAACGTATCATCAGCTAAGAGGGTATTTGAAAAAATATAACCTTCTTGAAAATGCAGATGAGGACGATGGGTAACTTTAGCGTGTTTAATAGCATCATCAAACCAGGTCAAGTTCAGCACATGATGCTAGCTCTTTGTTGCCTTGGTTTATCGGGCTGTGATGCCCTTATTAGTGCCAGTAATAAATCAAACGGAGTAATTTACTGCTCTGAAGGCAATCCCACTAGCTTCAACCCACAGTTAGACACCTCGGGCACCACGGTTGATGCATCATCCCACCAAATTTACGACCGTTTATTGGACTTTGATCCCAAAAGTGGCAGCGTTATTCCAAGCCTGGCCACTAGCTGGAGCATAAGTACCGATGGTTTACTGTATACTTTTCAGCTACGAAAGGATGTCGCGTTTCACCACACTGCTTATTTTTCACCAAGCCGAACATTTAATGCTGAAGATGTTATTTTTAGTTTTGATCGATGGCGTTTGCCAAATAGCGCTTATCACGGAGTTGCCGGCGGGATCTATCCCTACGCTGACAGCCTTGGTCTAGCTAATCTCATCGAAAAAGTTGAGCGAGTAAATGCCTATCGATTAGAAATTACACTTAAGCAGCCCCAAAGTTCATTTTTAGCCAATTTGGCCACTGACTTTGCGGTAATCATGTCTAAAGAATACGCAGATAGTCTTGAACAAAAAAATCAAAAAGAAAACATTGATCGACAACCCGTTGGCACAGGGCCTTTCAAATTTGCTCATTTTCGTCAAGACAGTTTTATTCGTTATAAAAGACACGACGAATATTGGGGAGAAAACAAACAAACTGAGCAATTGATATTTGATATTACGCCCTCCAGTTCCTTGCGTTTAGCTAAACTCATCACCGGAGAATGTGATGCCATGGCACTACCTGCGCACAGTGAGTTGGATGTTATTCGCCAATCCAAAGACTTAATTTTGGACGAAAAACCCGGTTTAAACGTCGGCTTTTGGGCCTTTAATACCGCTAAGCCACCATTTGACCGCCCCGGTGTGAGACGCGCCTTATCTCTGGCTATTGACAAAAATGCCCTAATTGAAGCGATCTATTTTGACAGTGCAATTTTGGCTAAAAATATTGTTCCCCCTACTTCTTGGGCCTTTCAAAGTGAACAAAAAAATCTTAATTATAATCCGTCTGCTGCCAAAAAATTATTGCAAGAAAATGGTATAGAGCCAGGCTTCACTATGAATATCTGGGCTATGCCAGTTGAGCGTCCTTACAATCCCAATGCAATTAAAATGGCCGAATTGATGCAAAGTTATCTACAAGCCGTTGGGGTCAATGTCGAAATTGTGAGTTACGAGTGGTCAACATTTAGAGAAAAGTTAAAACAAGGTACACATGATTCTGTGCTCATAGGTTGGTCCGCGGACAATGGTGATCCCGATAATTTTTATCGCCCATTGCTATCGTGTGGAGCGATTAAATCTGGCACCAACCGGGCATTTTGGTGCTCACCAGAATATGACGAACTCATCGGTCAAGCACTCAAATATACCAGTATTGAAGACCGGCAATATTTTTACTACAAAGCCAATGCCTTAATCGCCGAACAACTGCCATTGGTGCCGATTGCTCATGCCTCAAAGTATCAAGCTTTTCGACGGGATTTAGTCGGTTTCGAAATTAATCCATATGGCGGCGTTAAATTGGCCGGAGTGACAAAAAACTGATGCTCAGAGTCGTTCTTCGCTTTACCAATTTAGTGGTTCTTACCTTGCTCGCATTGAGTTTTTTTTCGTTTGTACTGATTTATTTATTTCCCGGTGAGCCATTAGCCAACTTAAGTGGTATACCTAATCCCAGTCCGCAAGAAATAGAGCAATTACAGCACCTTTATCACCGAGATAGCGTGTTTATTGTGCAGTATTGGTATTATCTTATTGACTTATTCAGTGGTAATTGGGGTTTAAGCTTCAGTTCCGGTTTATCGTTGTCCAGCGAAGTCGCTCGAACTCTACCTGCAAGTATAGAGCTCAGTACTTACGCGCTTTTACTGTCATTTATCGTCGGCTTACCTCTGGGGTTTTTAGCCGGTCTTCGGCATCATAAAACCACTGACTATGCACTTTTGTCAGTGAGTGTACTAGGTTATTCAATTCCCGTTTTCTGGCTCGCCATGCTCCTGATTTTAGGTTTTTCGTTACAGCTAGGGTGGTTTCCGTTGTCAGGCAGAATTAGTTTATTGTATGAAGTACCTCGAATTAGCGGCTTTATATTGCTTGATATTTTATGGTCAGATATTGAAAACAAATCGGATGTTTTTATTGATGCGGTTCGCCATCTGATTTTACCTACTCTTTCTATTGCCGCTTTCACAACGACGATTATTTTACGGATTATGCGCCGCTCTTTAATTGAGACAATGAACAGTGATTTTGTGCAAGCCGCGGTTGCTAGAGGGCTTACCTCAAGACAGGTTATTTGGAAACACGCTATTCGTAATTCTTTGATGCCAATACTTCCCTTACTAGGAATGCAATTTACCACTTTGTTAACCAATGCGATGATAGTGGAAGTAATATTTTCTTGGCCAGGCATTGGCAATTGGCTTATTCAGGCTATATATCAACGAGATTACCCCGCCATTAGGGTAGGCATGTTAGCGGTAGCAACCTTAGTGGTTATCTTTACCATGACGATTGATTTATTCTTAAGACTGGTTGACCCTAAAAAAAGTAAGGTGGAACGTGTCGCGATCTGAACTGTATCAAGAAGAATTCCACCCATCACCGTTGCAACATACCTGGTTGGAATTTAAAGAAAACCATATCGCCGTTGGCGGTTTGTGTTGTTTTATCTTTATTTTAACCATAGTGTTGTTTTGCAATATTCTTGCGCCTTTTGATCCTTTATTACAAAAAACCGATGCGATTTTAATCCCTCCAGCTTGGGAGCCCAACGGAAGTATCGTAAATGTATTTGGCACCGATGCCTTAGGACGAGATTTATTATCAAGAGTGATGTACGGCTGCCAAATGACTTTTGGTATCAGTATTATCCTGGTACTAGTGGCCATGTTAGTCGGTGTGTCTGTGGGTGCTGTGGCTGGAATGAGCCGCGGAGTGCGCTCAAGTGTTGTTAACCACACTTTAGATTCAATGATGGCAATACCCACCTTACTTATTGCCATTATTATTATTGCTATCTTAGGAACCGGTCTAGTCAACAGTATGTGGGCTATCACCTTGGCGTTAACACCGCAGTTTATTCATCAAACTCGAGATTTTGTCAGACAAGAGCGTAAAAAAGAGTATGTCAGGGCAGCAAAACTAGATGGTGCGCCACCAACCCAGATTTTCATTCGATCTATTTTACCTAATATGGGTGAAGTCTTAGTTGTCCAAGGTACGCTTGCGTTATCTATCGCAATATTGGATATCAGCGCCCTAGGTTTTTTAAATCTTGGTGCCCAAGCCCCAACCGCAGAATTAGGGGCAATGCTATCAGAGGGTATTGAAGTGGCATATATGGCGCCTTGGAGCATCGCTCTACCGGGTGCGGCCATCTTTTTAATGATGCTTTCAATCAATTTAGTGGGTGATGGTTTGCGTTCAGCCTTACGAAACAGGCTGTTGCACTAATGAGCTTATTGGATATAAAAAATCTCACTCTTGAGATAGATATCGCTGGCGAGTGGGTTAAAGCCTTAGACAAAATTAACTTAGTCATTAACGAAGGGCAAATTCACGCATTAGTGGGTGAATCAGGCTCAGGTAAAAGCCTTGTAATCAAAGCCATCGTGGGCGCAATTCCTCAGCGCTGGCGCGTAACAGCTGACCGAATGACGTGGCGAGGACAAGATTTGTTAACCATGTCGATTAAAAATCGGCGCAAGGTCATCCGCAGTGATATTTCTGTTATTTTTCAAAATCCTAAAAGCTCGCTTGACCCGCTTCTTACCCTAGGCGAACAACTTAAAGAAATCGTACCTGAAGCTCGTCTTGAGAGTCGATTGTTTTGGCGAAGAGAAAAAGAGCGGGAAAAAATTGTCATGGAACTGCTGCACCGAGTGGGCATAAAAGACCATAAGTTGTGCATGAAGAGTTATCCACATCAAATTTCTAATGACGTTTGCCAAAAATTTATGATTGCTATGGCCTTAGTATCTGAGCCTAAACTTATCATTGCTGACGATCCCACTCGAGGCATGGAGGTCACAGCCAAATCGCAAATATTAAAACTGCTGAGCCGCGTTAACCAAGTTAGAAAACTTAGCGTCTTGTTTGTTAGTCACGACCTTTTGGCTATTTCAAGCATGGCGCACTACATGACTGTATTATATTGTGGCCAGACTGTAGAAAGCGGCGATATGCTGCAACTTAAAAAACGTGCCCTCCATCCTTATACCCAAGCCCTATTAGATAGTGCCCCCAGTTTTCGGAAAGATTTGCCGCCCAAGTCACCACTAAGCTCGTTAGACGGCACTATCCCCACCTTACAACACCTACCAATAGGCTGCCGTTTAGGACCACGCTGCCCTCGGGCTCGCAGGGAGTGTGTTGTTGTTCCAGCTGTCAGAAGAGTGCATCAACACTACTACAGTTGTCACTTTCCTTTGCATTGGGATAAAAAATGACTGACTTGATCCACGTTGAAGATCTTCGATTTGTTAATAAAAAAGACAGCTTTAACTTTTTTAACAAAACAAAACAATTTGAATTAGGACCGATAAATATCGATTTGAAAGCGGGTGAGACCTTAGCAATTATTGGCGCGAATGGCTCTGGCAAGTCTTTACTGGCTAAGTTACTGGTAGGCTTAGAAAAACCCGATAGTGGTCAAATATATTTGCATGGTGAAGCACTGACTAAGTCTAATCAACGTCAGCGCTGCTTAAACATTAGAATGATTTTCCAAAACAGTAATGAATCACTCAATCCAGGCATCACCCTAGGCTCTATTCTTGACGAACCTCTGCGCTTAAATACCACCATGAGCATGTTAGAGCGTGCTGCAAAAATTGAACAAACCTTAGTAAAAGTGGGCTTGATGCCTGAGCATCAGTTTTTTTATCGGCATATGTTGTCTGATGGCCAGCGCCAGCGTGTCGCACTGGCCAGAGCGCTGATTTTAAACCCGCAAGTGTTAGTAGCAGATGAACCCTTTGCCGCCTTGGATCCATCGGTACGTTCGCAAATCGTTAACTTATTGATGAATATTCAGCGGGAACTTGGTTTAGGCTTTATTTTTATCTCACATAACTTGGGCATAGTCCGGCACATTAGTGACAAAATTATCGTTATGCGTCATGGAAAGGTTATTGAAGCGGGGCGTACTGAAGTCATTTTTAATTGGCCGAAAGAGGAGTACACGAAAAAACTCGTACACGCCCATCAAGCGCTGATTAACCGTCAAAACACGTAACTGATATTTTTTGCACAAACGTTTTCCGTGTTCTTTTTCCTGAGTTGTTCTGTAGTCATTTTCCCTTTACCGCAATGAACAGATGGCAGATCACTCTGTTGCTATCGCATCCCCCCACAGTAAAGCAAAGAATGTTGCAGCGCTGGGAACCGCAACATGTGACAGTAGATTAAGTTATGCTACCAATGCAAGAAGGATCCCTGCAGCAACTGCTGAGCCTAGTACACCCGCCACGTTGGGCCCCATAGCGTGCATTAACAAAAAATTATGATGATTGGCTTCTAAACCAACTTTGTTCACGACTCTCGCCGCCATAGGAACCGCTGATACCCCTGCAGCCCCAATCAAAGGATTGATTTTTTGCGAACTAAAGCGGCTCAAAAGCTTTGCCATTAATACACCTGCAGCTGTGCCGACAGAAAATGCGATGGCACCTAGAGCAAGTATGCCTAAGGTTTCAAGGGTTAAGAACTTATCAGCTGACAATTTCGAACCTACCGCCAATCCAAGAAAGATGGTGACGACGTTGATTAACTCATTTTGGGCCGTGTTGCTCAACCTATCGACTACGCCAGATTCTTTCATTAAATTACCAAGACAAAACATACCGATTAAGGGAGTTGCGCTGGGTAAAAATAAAATCGTCATGAGTAATACAGCCAAGGGAAAAATAATTTTTTCCCGTTTCGATACATGACGCAATTGCGCCATTTCAATTTTACGTTCTTGTTCATTTGTCAGCAGTCGCATAATCGGTGGCTGAATAATGGGTACCAAAGCCATGTAAGAATAGGCTGCAACCGCAATAGCGCCAAGCAAATCAGGCGCTAAGCGTGAGGCTAAGAAAATGGCTGTAGGACCATCGGCGCCTCCAATAATGGCAATCGCGGCTGCATCTTTCATGCTGAATTCAAAACCAGGCACAAAGTTAAGAGCAATAGCGCCAAAAAGGGTACCAAAGATGCCAAATTGTGCAGCTGCTCCAAGTAATAACATCCGAGGATTCGCAATCAAAGCGCTAAAATCGGTCATTGCCCCCACCCCCATAAAAATGAGCAGCGGGAATACGCCAGTTTCTATGCCAATATGATAAATGTAATATAGCAGGCCACCTGCATCGCTAAAGCCGGCTAAGGGGATATTAGTTAACACTGCCCCAAAGCCAATGGGTAGTAAAAGTAGGGGCTCAAATTTCTTTACAATTGCCAAATATAACAACAACGCACCAACTATCATCATGACAATTTGTCCTGGCTCAAAATGCGCCAGTGCTGTGCTGTCCCACAATAACTGTATTTTTTCCATGACAGGCGCCTAATTAAACATTAATAAAGACTGACCAGACTGCACTGAGTCGCCTTCTTTAATTAATACTTTACTGACTGTGCCACTGACGGTAGAGCGAATTTCCGTTTCCATTTTCATGGCTTCCATTACCAATACCACTTGGCCTTGGCTGACTTCTTCATCGACCCCAACCAGTATTTTAAAAATATTACCTGACAATGGCGATTGCAGGCTTTGCGAGGCACTCGAAGTAATTTTGTTGTCTGTCTCAGGCTGATGATCCACGGCTTGAACATTGGTTAAAGCCCCTGAGTCTGCGACCTCAACTTGATACACTTTTCCATCAACACGCACTGAATAACTAGCAGGACCAGCCCCTCTACTATCAGAGGTAGTATTAACCGCAGTTGTTTTTCCCTCTTGAGCCGCTTGCGGGATGGGTTCAAATGCTGAAGGGTCATGACGATTACGTAAAAATTTCAACCCCACTTGAGAAAACAAAGCATAAGTCAATACATCATCAACAGCGTCATTGGCCAAAGTAAAATTTTCATTAGTGGCGATGTCGTTTAGTTCTGAAGTCAATGAATCGAGCTCTGCACTTATTAAGTCAGCGGGTCGACACGTAATAGGCTCTTCACCTGCTAATACTTTTAGCTGTAAGCTCTGATTTACTGGAGCTGCCGTGGCCCCATACTCCCCTTTTAACACACCAGCAGTTTCTTTGGTGATACTCTTGTACCGCTCGCCAGTTAGAACGTTTAACACAGATTGCGTTCCCACAATTTGTGAGGTTGGGGTGACGAGAGGAATAAAGCCAAGATCTTCTCTCACACGAGGAATTTCTTGCAGCACCTCATCCATTCTATCCAAGGCACCTTGCTCTTTTAACTGACTTTCCATGTTGGTCAACATGCCGCCTGGCACCTGTGCAATCAAAATACGTGCATCAACCCCTTTCAGGCTACCTTCAAATTGACTGTACTTTTTCCGAACGTCTCTGAAATATGTTGCGATATTCGCTAATTGAGGTAAATCAAGACCAGTATCCCGTGCGGTGCCTTCAACAATTGACACGATAGTTTCTGTCGCACTATGACCATACGTCATACTCATAGAAGATATAGAGGTGTCTAGTATATCAATGCCAGCATCAATGGCTTTTTGATACGTGGCGGTACTCAAACCTGTTGTGGCATGACAGTGCAAAGCAATGGGCACTTCAATTGTTTCTTTTAAACGGCTGACGAGTTCTTCACACACATAAGGTTTTAATAAACCTGCCATATCTTTAATGCAGATTGAATTAACCCCCATATCTTGAAGCTTAGCTGCCATGTCTAACCAGGTTTGCAAATTATGGACTGGCGATACTGTATAAGACAGCGTTCCTTGGGCGTGAGCCCCCTGCTTGATGGTCGCTTTTATCGCCGTTTGTAAATTACGAATGTCATTCATCGCATCAAAAATACGGAAGACATCAACACCGTTAGTGTGAGCACGTTCGATAAATTTTTCGACTACATCGTCAGCGTAGTGTCGATAACCCAGCAAATTCTGACCACGTAGCAACATCTGTTGTTTGGTCTTCGGCATGGCTTTTTTTAAGGCACGAATGCGCTCCCAAGGATCTTCACCTAAATAACGAATACAGGCATCAAACGTCGCGCCGCCCCATGTTTCAAGGGACCAATATCCAACTTCATCTAACTGCTTCGCAATGGGCAGCATATCCTTTAAACGCAAACGAGTGGCAAGCAGTGACTGGTGAGCATCACGTAGCACAACATCAGTAATAGCGAGGGGCTTTGACATATTCATATTCTCTTAAGTATAAAAATTATTTATTGTTTCGATGCTGATGTATTGCTGCGCTGATAGCGGCGACAACCCCTGACGATATCGCAATATTGGATTTAGATTGGCTTGGTTGATGTCGTGACACAGGCACTTCTACTTCTGGAAATTTACTGTTAACCCAAGCAATTAGGTTGACAGCACCAATTAAGGTGGCCAAAAACAAAAAGACAACAAACATACCAATTACCATTAAATTGGCAGCATCGAAGAGCAAACTTGTCACGTCACTAGGCATTTGGGGGACTTCCAACTTTTTCAAAAATGAACTTTCTAACAATAAGGCAGACACCTTATTACAAGAAAACAAACAGAGCAACGAGATACAAAAAATAAAGAAAAATTCACTAAATTTGCATATATATTCAACTAAATCGGCAGTACTTCAATAAGTTGACCCTGGCTAACTAAGTGAAATCTAAAGATTGCTCAGTCATGGCCTTCTTACTTAAAAACGGGCTAGGAAGAGCAAGATGAAGCATCTTTTCGTTATACCCAACTAGTAGTGATAATAACTCATACGGACTGCAGCCAGCGTCTTTTAGACAAGACGCCGTTATGTATCAACGTCGACTACCTTTCAAATAACTGAAAGTAATCATGCAACGCCCGGGTACAAAACAATAAAAGCCTGGATTAAAAATGAGTTAAGCGGATTACTGAGATTATTAAAAGTAAATCAGAGTTTGTGTAATGGCGCCTGTGGAAGGATTCGAACCTCCGACCGCCTGGTTCGTAGCCAGGTACGCTATTCTGCCCGTCACGGAGTGATGAGCTACACGTAAGGGAACAATGAGATGTATACATTTAAGCGAAGGGATTTAATACAAAATGAGATTGAAATGGCGCGTGTGGAAGGATTCGAACCTCCGACCGCCTGGTTCGTAGCCAGGTACGCTATTCTGCCCGTCACGGAGTGATGAGCTACACGTAAGGGAACAATGAGATGTATACATTTAAGCGAAGGGATTTAATACAAAATGAGATTGAAATGGCGCGTGTGGAAGGATTCGAACCTCCGACCGCCTGGTTCGTAGC
>NZ_JBGQOM010000014.1:0-123027 GCF_052119645.1 Flavobacterium sp. W21_SRS_FM6 | reverse complement strand
TCTTCCACCATTTTAACATTGATAGTGTTGCCTATTTTGTATCGGATGATGCATTCGAAATCAACCAAAGTGTGATTGTTAGGCACCGTATCGCAGAAGATACGGTGCTCTTTATCTTTAAAAAACAAAATGCAATTCAACATGAGGTATGGACTTTATGTTTACCAAATACACTATATTACGGCTAGCCACTTTGGCTCTACTGACCCTTTTTATAACAGGATGCGCTTCGTCAGTAAGACTGATAGAGGTGAAGAATGTGCCGAATGAAAAGTGGCAGATCACCAGCGTTTGGGTATCAAAATATCGACGAAAGTGCTCTACAATCTCACCTTCAATTTTAATATGACTGTCTCGCCAGCGCAAATCACCGAAATAAATGAGCGAACTCTGTTTGTGAATATTAAAACCACCTAAAAAAACCTGATTGCTATCAACAATTAATAATTTTCTATGGTCGCGTATATTAAATTGCCATGGCCTACGCCAGCTCCAGCGATGAAACCATTTTAGTTGTATGCGTTCATCAAGTTGTTTTTTTAACGAAGGTCCCATTTTGATAAATTGAGACCCAACGGCATCTAAATGTAGTTTTATCTTTAAACCTTGTTTCGTTTTGTGGTTAAGCATTTCGATAAATCGAGCACCTACGCTATCAAGCGCAAAAATGTAGCTTTCTAACAATATCTCAGTTGTAGCGTCATTCATTGTATTAAGCATTGAACAATAGAGAGCATCGCCTTCATTGAATAAAGTTTTCTTCAAATTATCATCGGCTTTAAAAGTTATAGTTGATGGTCAAATGACATACATTAACATCTCTTAAGTATATAAATATTTAAAAGAGTGTTATGCCTGCATGTTATGGTCGAAGTCGATCGACCATTTCCCCCGTACACTGATTATATTTAAAGCTTTCTTGAAACGCCGGATTTGATTCGATCTCTATGCGCAGGTGCTACATAAATTTCTACTGTGGTTTTAACGCTTGCGTGCCCCAGTTCCTCTGCAAGCATAGTTTCACTAATTTCATCTAGTGCCTGCGTAGCCCCGGTATGCCTCAACCAATGAGAAGATGCACCAGCAATAGCGTGTGCTTGTGGCTTTTTGTCTTTTGCAACCAGCGACTTGATGACCAAGTCAAATGCCTCTTCTACCATGTTGTTGAGGCTGTCTTGATGAAGCGCTTGGCCTGACTTTGATGAAGGCATTATAGGTGTGTTCTCATCAACATGGGGCAGGGGTGATAAGCCAAGATATACCCTGTATCGAATTAAAACGTGGTCAACGAATGTATCAGGTACAGTAACCAACCTTTCTTTTTTACCCTTACCAATGACATTTAGAACCCATCCTTCTCCCGAAGCATCTTCTCTAAAATGACCAAATGTGGGTGTGTAGTAGTCCTTTTTAGATAACTCTGAAATTCTCAAAAATAATACTTTGAGTGCGAGCACTAAAAATCTATGTCGTTCATAAATAGGATCCTCGTTAGCGGCTTCGGTCAGTGTATCTACAAACAATTGCCATGTTTCATCGTCTAATGTGTGAGGCGGTTTATAAATTTTTCCTTTTACCAAGTATTTACAACTTTTCTTCACCAGAGAAATAGGATTTCGTAACATATGCTCAGATTCCGTTAGCTCTTTTAAGAAAATATTTAGTGAAGCATAAGAATTCTGCAAGGATGTTTGATTTAAACTGTAATTTTGCTTTGGTTTACTGATCGACTCTCTCTCAGGAGAGATAAGTTCACTGGTTTTACGATTAGCCTTTGATTGTCTTAGCACAAATGGGCGCCAATCTTTATTTACTAAACGAATTTCCGTTTTCGATTTGGATTTATACCTACTTGCAATAGTAGTATCAGAAATGAGCGATTTTGGTGGAGACCAAATCCAATCAATGTACTTGCGAATCACTTCAACGTCAGCATTGAGGACCGAAATGTTTTTTTCAGTCCAACAAAACAACATAAATCGTTCAGCTTCATTTCTAAAACGGGTTTGTGTGCCAATTGAATTACCAATGACATTAGTAAGGAAACGAAGGAGGAGTTTTAAATCTTTTCTGGCGTTAACACCTGAACTTTCAATTTGATTTAAGTACTCGTCCAAAGATGGATAAATGTGCTTAAACTCAGCGGAATCTAATAACTTAAGTTGCTGTGGCAGGCGATCAATTGTGTCGGTAATTGGATGATATTTCATAAGAGTACTGTACCCTCATATAAACCCTTAGTCAATTCGTAATAATGTCAATTATTACGAATTGATAATTCATTAAAAATGATAGTCAAAATAGCCAACCAAAGTACCTTAATATAAACTGCATTAATAATTATTGGCAGATACATCAAAAATATCTTAATGACCTCAGCATATGACAACACCTTTAAAGTTACCTCAGGATCATCTGAGAACGCAACCTTAAACAAAAAGTGCTATGAGCTAATAATCGAAATACATAAACATGTAGATTTCGATAGCATTCCGTTAAAACATATCGCTAATAGGTTAGGCGTAACATTATCAACTGCCAAGTCACTTGCTAAGCGAGACATAGAAGTGTTTAACGCTTTTGAATTGGAAACGTTCCTAGAGAGAATAGTGAAGCACAAATAGCTATTTGTTAAATTATGTATTTCCAAGTTAGTGCTTGCAGCCTCAGTCTTAGATAAAATTATGGCTTCAACAGCCTCAACTTATCTGTGGGCTTTTCACCGGTACTCATCATCCTAGAATTGATCAAACTATTGCCTCAGCATTGGGAATGCTCAAGTGAGTTTTGAGGGGTAAATTGATCTTTTATAAATGATTCTCATTTGCTACAAGCCAAATCCGCACTTTGTTTAAGAAAACCCAATAAAATGGAATCATCAGGTGTTCCAGCACGCAAAGACTTAGATATCTTGCTTAGCTATTTAATAAATGTCATCGGTTCAGCTAAAGGCACACAAACACGTTTTAGAAATGAAGCCGAGCGTTACGTATTGTTTTGCTGGAATGAAAAGAATAAGTCTGTACTGAAATCGACCATTGAAGATATTCGCGATTACATCGATTGGCTGTGGTCTCCACCAAAACGCTTAATAGCTGACAACACTATTGCCAGTCGTTATAAAGCCAAACCCGATTCTGATGTGCGTTTAGTTAATGAAGCCTGGCGACCCTTTGTATTGCGCGGAGCTAAAGCGAATCGCAAAACCAATGAATTTATTGCACCAGAGCGCGCAAACATCACAAAACCAAAACAGGCTTACAGCTTAAATCAAACGTCCTTGCAAAATTCTTATGCCTCTTTAAACATTTTTTTTAAAGAATTATGGGAAACTGAGTTAATTAGCCGTAATCCGGTTAGCCTAGTTAAAAAAAGCTGTAAATACCTCGTTAAAGGCAAAATCTACAAACCACCGCACACGCTAGATGATGAAACCTGGCAATTATTTGTTGATTCACTTACTCAGGCCGCTGATGAAAATCCCCTCTATGAAAGGCATCGCTTTTTAGTATTGACCTTAAAAGTCCTCTTTTTACGTATTTCAGAGCTAGCGAGTCGCGATTATTGTGTACCGGTATTTGGCCATTTTTCACAAGATCCAAGTGGTGAAGGCTGGGTATTAAACGTCATTGGTAAGGGTAAAAAACAGCGTTTAGTCACCGTTCCTGATGAATTTATTGACCATGTCTTAATACGTTATCGTGAATCCTTAGGGCTCAGCCCCCTGCCCCATATAGATGAAACCATGCCTATCATGCCCTCGTTTAAAACCGGTCAGGCATTGCATCAAGATAGCCTAAACAACATGGTTGAAGAGGCCTTTGATTTAGTGATTAAATCTCTGAAATCATTAGGAAAAAACCAACAGGCCCATGCTATAGCTGGCGCATCATCCCATTGGTTAAGGCATACTGGCGCCACACAAGCCTTGTCTGAAATCAATGAAACTATGTTAGCCGTTGAATTAGGCCATGCAAGTGTCAAAACCACGGTTGAAGTGTATGTGGCGCCGGCTCACAGAGACAGGATCAAGAAAGGCGTCTCACGCAAATTATAAGCCTGCCTATGAATAACAGCATGGCATTTGACGAATGGCCTTTGTGCGTTGCAGCACAGAGGCTAGGTAGTATTGGGCTTATAGTGTTAGTGCTTTGCAACGTTATGCCAGCGTGAGAGCAAAGTAACACCTTATGTTCGGAGACTACGATGAGTAACGCCACCTTAAAAAAGACCCAAGCAAGTAACAAAGTGATGACCAATGAGAGAGAGCAACACCGTCACCAATTAATAGCGGCCGAAGCCTACTCTTTGGCCCAAGAGCGAAAATTCAGTAATGGCAATGAAACGGATGACTGGTATGCCGCCGAGCTTAAAATCGACGCCCTATTAACCAGATAAGATTAACGACACCTCACGACTATTTTGCCCAGCCCTTTTTACTCTGGGCTGCTTACGCCTTTGTGGTTTGCATCGCGTAAGGCTTGAATTTCAGCAACACCTTTAATTATTACACGCTGATTCTCTTTGTTTACTCATCAGCCACTTTGTTGATCTAAGGCAATAACAGCCTAAGGGTCAGGTGTATGTTTATGACTTCAAATAACGCTAAAAGGAATCGCCATGTTGACCTTAAATACCGTCGTTCATACCCACCATACTATTGCGAATACTGAAGTCACTATTCGCCCAATGACCAAAGAAGATGCAGAGTTAGAATCAAATTTTGTGCACAATCTCTCTTTTGAGACAAAACATAATCGCTTTTTAGAAGGGATTAACGATCTGTCCCCTAAGATGTTAGCGCGCCTCTGTGACATTGATGGAAAAAACGCTATGGCCTTTATTGCAACCATTTTACATGACAACAAAGAGCA
The DNA here is from genome assembly GCF_052119645.1 of Flavobacterium sp. W21_SRS_FM6. Taxonomy (NCBI): domain Bacteria; kingdom Pseudomonadati; phylum Bacteroidota; class Flavobacteriia; order Flavobacteriales; family Flavobacteriaceae; genus Flavobacterium; species Flavobacterium sp. W21_SRS_FM6. The sequence continues at coordinate 118,153 of NZ_JBGQOM010000014.1, read as the reverse complement.
ACAAATTGGGGTGAGTCGCTACGCTTGTGAACCTGACTCAAACGAAAGTGAAATGGCCATTACCGTGGCTGATGAATGGCAACATCATGGCCTTGCTCAGTTATTGATGAAACCGTTAATAACTTACGCTCAACACAATGGGATCAGCGCGTTATTTTCAATCGATTTATCCTCAAATACCGCGATGCACCGTTTGGCCAAAGCGTTAGGCATGAGCTGTGAAAAAATGCCTGAGGATAGCCGCTTACTTAAATACCGTTTATCACTTGCTCATGCTTAAACTTCTCAAAGCCTTGATTTAACGTCGCTAAAGCGTGGTAAGAAAGCAATGATATGACAGACATCATTGTTGACAATTAGCGCCCCAAATTACATCGAAATTTTAAGGCTCAACATCAGCTAACTTGTTATGCTAGACGCTGATTTGAGCATTTAAAAGACGAGCTATGCGACAAACTGTAATTTACTGCCTACTGAGCATACCTCTGGTAGTGATGCTGCTATGGATATATATCGAAAAATGGCGCAAGGCTAAACGAGATGCCAGGCGAGAAATACTCAGACAAACCCCCTCCTCAGCGCAGTGGCTCGCTATCTTACAACATGACTTTGCGCTGTTTAGCAAACTCCCCTCAGCATTGCAACAGACACTACTGGGGCACATGCATGTATTTTTAGAGGAAAAAGACATCGTTGGCCGCAATGGTTTTACCGTTAACGAAAGGGTAAAGGTATTGATTGCGGCGCAGGCCTGTTTACTTATTATGAATCGCCCGGGTGATTATTATCCGGGTTTTCGTAGCATATTGGTTTACCCCGAAACATACCTGGCTAACAGTGTGCGTAAAGAGGGCTTGTTAGAGATAAATAGCAGTAGCATAAGAGCGGGCGAATCTTGGCATCGAGGCCCGGTGATTTTGGCTTGGGACCATGTACTGCAAGGGGCGCGAGACCGCCGTGATGGCCACAATGTAGTCATGCACGAATTTGCTCACAAACTAGATGAAGAAAACGCCTCGATGGATGGTTTGCCAATCCTCCCTACCCATACGCAATACAAGGCTTGGTCTGACGTGCTAAATGCCGAGTTTAGCTTGCTTCAACATAAAATGATCGACGGTTTTGATGATGTGATCGACAGTTACGGAGCAAGCTCACCCCCCGAGTTTTTTGCCGTGGTCACTGAGACATTTTTTGAAAAACCCCAGCAGTTGCGGCGCTTACATCCCGCTTTATATGAGCAATTTAAGGCATGTTACATGCTTGACCCGATCACATGGCTTACTGAAAAGAGCACTGAGGAAAACGATGAAACTATTTCGTAAACAATATAATCAACCTGGTTCTCAGCCTGGTTTTATCCATGAACAACCAAAAGGTGAACTCGCCATTACTTTATTTGACTACAACGACAATCATGTAGTCGAAACCCAAGACTTTTCTACTCAGCAATGTACGCAATTTATCAATAACGACAATATAACCTGGGTGCATGTGCAAGGGGATCCAGATAAGACCACCCTTACCCAATTAGCTTATGACTTTGGCATCCACGAGTTGTTTATTGAAGATGTAGCAAATAAGGGGCAGCGTCCTAAAATAGAGATTCAAGAAGAGCAAATATTTGTCATCCTCACCCTACCCCTGCAATCACAAGACAGTGTTAATCTGCAGCAAATTAGTGTGTTTTTAAAAAAGAATACCGTGATTTCGTTTTGTGGCGGAAACTTCAATCCGTTTGCCGGTGTAAATAGCCGCTTGAATATGGCAAATAGCCGCATTCGTAAACGCAAGGCCGACTATTTATTTTACAGCCTAATTGATACCGTGATTGATTGGGGGTTTCCGGTGTTAGAACGGTATGCTGACCGGATTGATGCGACTGAGGAATTACTGCTCGAAAATCATGACAAGCTTATCTTGCACAAAATTCATCAACTGCGCCGTGAAGTCCTACTTCTGCGCCGACAAATTTGGCCACAGCGCGAACTTGTAAACGCTTTATTGCGCGATGATACGTCCAATTTAATTGAGCCAGATACCAAATTATTTTTACGCGATTGCTATGATCACAGCATTTCAATTTTAGAATTAATCGAAACCTATCATGAAATGACCAACGGACTGATGGAACTCTATATGAGTGTAGTAAGCCTTAAATTAAATGAAGTCATGCGGGTGCTGACCATCATTGCCACCTTGTTTATCCCACCCACCTTTGTGGTGGGTATTTATGGGATGAATTTCGATCAACGTGCCGGGCCCTTTAACATGCCAGAATTAGCCTCACCTTACGGTTATATCGGCGTGTGGTTAGTCATGTTAAGTATGATAATAGGTATGTTAGTGTTCTTTAGAAAACGTAAATGGCTGTAGCAAGCCACTATCAATCACGTTCGGGCTCTTTCGCTGCTGCTTTTTCTTTGTGTTTTCCAAAACGCAGCAGTAAACCAAACAACACCCCGATTGCCAGTACCACAGCAATCAACAAGGCAGAGGGCATATTGATTTGCCAAAACAAAATATCGACCTCCACGATCTGCATATTTTGTAAAATAAAAATAGCGGCAAAAATCGTTAAAGCGATCATGAGGTAGTGATGTAATTTATGCATATAGCTTCCCCAAATAGATAGAATAACAACAGTAAGAGCGTAAATTTGCCAATTGGTTTCAACTAGTTACATATTTTAAGCTGCTGCTTAGCGCAGTATTTTAACTGCATCAGTATAGCGTTCTCAATTCCCCCATCAAACAACTCTACTCATGCCAAGACAACTGGCTGAAATTAATCACCCATTAGCACAATACCCTCAACAATGTCGTATAGACTTGTCTTAAGTCAATGTTTAGTTAACTCTTTGCTCTACACTACCTTGCTAACGTTCATATCATTACTTGAGGGAATAAATTGTGAAAATTGCATTCTATAATACCAAGCCTTACGACCAGCGTTATTTTAATCAGGTCAATTTGACTCATGGTCATGACATTCACTACATTTCAGCTCATTTGAATCTAGAAACCGCCAAGCTCATTCAGGACGAAGAGGTCGTTTGTGCGTTTATTAATGACAAACTTGATGCCGACGTACTTACGACTTTAAAAAACCAAGGGGTAAGGTTAATTGCGCTGCGTTCGGCCGGATTCAATCACGTCGACCTTTCTGCTGCCAAAACCTTAGGTTTGCCAGTGGTTAGAGTGCCAACATATTCTCCTTACGCCGTTGCTGAGCACGCAGCTGGCTTACTACTTTGCTTAAACAGAAAAATTCACCGTGCGTTTAATCGAGTACGCGAAGGTGATTTTTCTTTGCATAACTTAATGGGCTTTGACCTACATGGTAAAACGGTAGGCGTTATTGGTACCGGTAAAATTGGGCAATGTTTCATTAATATTATGGTAGGTTTTGGCTGCAGAGTGCTTGCCTATGATGTGTGTGTAGACGAAGAATGTCAGGAGAAAGGCGTTGAATATGTCAGCCTAGAAAGCCTATTTGCGCAATCAAGTATTATTTCCTTGCACTGCCCTTTGAATGATGCGACCCAGCACCTGATTAATCATGAGTCACTTGAGCTGATGCAAGACGGAGTTACCATTATTAATACCAGTCGCGGTAAATTGATTGATACCAAAGCCATTATAAAAGCGCTTAAACAAGGCAAGGTTGGCTTGTTGGGCTTGGACGTTTACGAAGAAGAAGAAGCCTTATTTTTTGAAGACTTTTCTGACAGTGTAATCCAAGACGATCAGCTCTCTCGCCTATTAACCTTTCCAAATGTGATTGTCACCAGCCATCAGGCTTTTTTTACCGAAGAAGCCATGCAAAAAATTGCACAAGTGACCCTAACAAATATCACTGATTTTGCCCAGCAAGGTCTCATCCGAAACGAAGTCACACTATAAGTTAAGGAGACAAAAACATGCGTGTTGGTATTCTCACCGGCGGTGGAGATTGTCAGGGTTTAAATGCAGCCATCAGAGCGGTGGCCAAATCCTTGTTGCTGAATGAACAAGCCGAGATCGTAGGTATTGAAGATGGATTCGCTGGCTTAATTGAGCGCCGCGTAAGACCGCTTACCTACAGTGACTGTAGCGGTATTTTGTCCTTAGGCGGCACTATCTTAGGTACCAGCAATAAAGCGAGTCCCTTTAACTACAAGGGCAAAGATTGTTCAGTTGCTGTTGTTGAGTACTACCATGAGTTAGCACTAGATGCTGTTGTAGTCATTGGCGGTGATGGATCGATGTCTATTGCTTACGAGCTATCTAAACTCGGTATGAAAATAGTGGGTGTGCCAAAAACCATCGACAACGACCTAATGTGCACAGAACGAACCTTTGGTTTTGATACTGCAGTGTCGATTGTCACCGATGGACTTGATCGCTTGCGTACTACGGGACACTCTCACAAACGAGTTATGATCCTCGAAACCATGGGCCGGTATGCAGGCTGGATAGCCCTATATGCAGGCGTTGCGGGTGGAGCTGACGTGATTTTACTGCCTGAATTTCCCTATGAAATCGATGAAGTAGTGCGTGCATGCAAGTTACGAGCAAGCGATCAACAATACTCTATTATCGTGGTGGCTGAAGGCGCTACGGCTAAAGATGGCACCTTAAGCGTTCAGCAGCACGTTGAAAATAGCCCAGAGCCCATTAGACTCGGCGGCATTGGTGAACGATTAAAACAACAACTGGAGCAGCATTTACAAGCAGAGGTTCGCTCTACATCCTTGGGCCACATTCAAAGAGGCGGCTCACCTAACGCCAGTGACCGGATATTTGCCACGAATGTGGGGCGCTATGCGGCCGATTTAGTTGCTCAGCACAAATATGGGCGAGTGGTTGTGCAGCAAAACAATCGTTTAACCAGTGTATCGTTAGCGCAAGTGGCCAATCAAAGTAGAGGCCTTACTTTGTCTGATACCACCTTAAACAGTGCTCTGGCCTTGGGCATCAGTTTCGGTTGCCCCGGATTAAATCGCGAGGACAAGGCCTAAATTTATTGCCCCGACCTTTGATCTGTATCAAAGGTAAACACCATAGTTTAGGGCATGCTTGCCCTTCAATTTACTCAGGGCAAAGCAATGAACCTTAAACAAGTCAGTGAAATAGCAAAAGCCAAGGGGATCCCCCTTAAAAAACACAGCAAAACTCAACTTATCCACCTTATCCAACATAAAGAGGGTAACTTCCCTTGTGTTGCCAGTGCCACTCAGGGCTGTTGTGATCAAAGCGAGTGCCAGTGGCGCAAAGATTGTTTAAGCCCCCGCTCGACACATTAAGAGGCACACTGCAATGACCCCCAACGATCATATTAGTAGCTATGAAAAATTACGTAATCTTAGCGCCAAACTTATCACCGAGATCCCCGATACCATGGCAGGTTTTGGCCAATTACATGCCAGTGCGATTAGCAAGGGCGCTCTAGACACCAAAACCAAAGAGCTCATCGCCCTTAGTATCGCGATATCAGTGCATTGTAACGGCTGTATTGCGTTTCATGTGCATGATGCGTTAAAAGCAGGTGCCAGCCATCAAGAAATTGTCGAAACCATCGGCGTAGCCATATTAATGGGTGGCAGTCCGTCCATGGTGTATGGCTGTGAGGCACTTGAAGCCTTAGAACAATTCGAAAAAAATCAAGACCTACCTTTGTAATTTAAGCGCCAAATACCTTGGATAAGCAGCGACTGTAGCATGATTGACCCAGGAAGTTTTTTCGTCAATGCGCTTGCTTTACTTAAGCAGGGCGAGCGTCAACATGACAGGCTTAGTATTTAAATTCTGTAACATTTTCAAACTACTGATACACACATAAAAGCGGCACACTTACTTGTCTAGATCAAGCCAACTATCGATAAGTGAGGATATCTCGTGAAGCAGCTCATTACCCTACTTTTAGGCGCTTTTGTTTTTTCAACCTTTGCCAGTAACTATCAATCAACTGGATCTGTACGCCACTACAACATGCTTACGGTGTATAAACAATTAAACAGTGCACACGGCCAATTAACTAAAATTGAAACCTTATTTAATTATGACCCCCATGCACATACCTTGAAAAAAGTATTATTTGTTAGCACTACGTTTATAGATAGCAAAAGAATTTCCACCACCATAGCCCCGCAAAATAGGCTGTTAAAAACTCAACTTACTGAGTTTACTCCCCCCAAAATTACGACTCTCAATGCCTTCGACTCTGAACCATATTCGGCCAATATTAGCCAACAAAGTACAAATTTTAGTGCGATGCCTCCAGCGCCAGATGAACAGGAAATCCACACCGAGCCGTTCTCCGCTGGTTTATATGAGGCCAATAATGTGCGGCAGAATAATTTATTATTGAATCAATATTTGTCGCCCAGAAAACCCGGAGAAGTGATGTTTTAAGGTTATGCGTAACCTATTTTTAAGTTCATTGAAATCTTCTATCTCAATGAAAAATATCTATTATTTATTCATATTAGAAGAAAACGATAGAATTCGCTTGGGTAAGGAATAATTCGCGTTAGGATGCTTAAATTAAGCTAAAAAACGAGAGTTATTCTGTGCATTATTCCAAGCTAAACGTCTACCCTACCTACATTCTTTTATTGTTGATAGTTGGTTCACTAATGCAAAATTTGCGAGCCGAAGAAAATTCGGGCTTAAAAATTCTTATGGCTGGGGACTCAACCATGGCCATCAAAGATTTGAAAGATTATCCTGAAACTGGTTGGGGCATGCCCTTCGCGACTTTCTTTAATGAGAGCGTTGCAGTACACAATTTTGCTAAAAACGGACGCAGCACTAAAACGTTTAGAAGCGAAGGTTTGTGGCAAGAGCTCATCGATTTGTGTCAGAGCGGCGACTATGTTTTTATTCAATTTGGCCACAATGATGAGTCTGAAAGCAAAGTTGATCGATATACTACGCCGGCACAATATCGGCAAAATCTGATTAATTACATCAATGAAGTACGCTTTAAAAAGGCCCATGCCATTTTACTTTCGCCGGTAACACGACGTAATTTTAATGAACAAGGTAGCATCAAGTTCACTCACCCCTATTCCGAATTAGTCAAACAAGTGGCCGAAGAAACGAAAGTCGAATACATCGATATGGATACCCTAAGTCGCGATTATTTTACTCAGCTAGGAGAGCAAGATTCCCTTGTGCGTTTTATGCATATCGCCCCCGATTTACACCCTAATTATCCTAATGGGGTAAAAGACAATACCCATTTTAATGAACTAGGCGCAAGAGAAGTCGCCCAGTTAGTCTTGACTGAGTTAAAGCAGCGTAAGCACCCCCTACTCCAACATCTGCGCCCAGTGGATCCAAAGCACCTCTCTTTACACTACTAGGCAATGAGATGGCTTAGCTGGTCATTAATCGTTAAAGGATTTTTCAGGCTAAGCCGAGGCAGTGTGACTTTATTATTCACTGGGTACGACGGCGTCGCGCATCACTGTTCTGCCAAGGCAAAGCCACCTAGCTACTCACTACAACCTTTCCATGTTTATATTTTGACCATATTTTTTTTTAAAAACGACTTGCAGAAAGCATCGGCCTACCCTTGATTTTTGCCCGCTCCCAACACAACCCCCTGCCCTAACCTTATCCACACTTTTACTTGTTAAAAGCAGGTCTCAAAGCATTGAAATATAGAATTAAATTAAATCTTATACACAGTTGTTTCATATAATTCCTGTCTTAAAAGATTAATACCCCACCTGTTTCATGGTGTTTCACCTGAGTGTAAAGTCGGTCTACTTGATGTACATCAAAATCTAATATGAGTTTGGGTCTACACTGAGTATTGAACTCCTTTACGTGAAACGAGACCCTCCATGAAAATGCCACATCACATCTTGGTCATCATCAGCGGTAAACATAAAGAACATGAGGCGCTACAACGGGCAATAAAATTTGCGGAATACAGAGATATTCATATTCATCTTTTAAGTACCAACTATGAACCTGCCCTCGATTTAAACGAAGTGCTGCCCAGCGAACAGCGAGATCAGCTTAAAGAACAACATTTGGCAGATAGAACGTTTTATTTGCAGTCGATTGCCAAAGAGGTAAAAAGTCAGGACATTGAGTGTTCTGTTATCGTCAAATGGAGTCCGCATCTGCATGAAGTAATCGAAGAGGTGGTGAAAACGTTGCAGCCAGATTTGGTGATTAAACGAGTCAGTGCAGAGCCACTCAGTATCAATCCTTTTGCCCTGCCCACAGACAGACACCTAATTAGACATTGCCAGGCCCCATTGTTGTTAGTTAAACATTCGAGTTGGACCAACGACCCAATTCTTGCGGCGGTGGACGTACTTACCACTGATGCTGATCACATTGCCTTAAACAGTGCCGTTATCGCATCAGCTAAGCTGTTTTCCCATATTCAACTGAGTTCCTTGCATGTAGTTAATGCATACACAACTTACGCGGTGAGTGCTGCAATGGATTTTCCTACGCTGGATGTTAAGCAGCTCAACAGTAATACCGAAAATTACCATCGAGACAAACTCAATCAACTCCTCGAACAAAATCAACTCGTGCCTAAGCCCAGCCAACTTCATGTGGAGTCGGGCTTACCTGATCTCGCCATAGCTAAAGTGGTTGGAGAGCTTAAACCACAGTTAGTGGTAATGGGCAGCGTTGGACGTAAAGGTATTTCTGCAGCACTCATGGGTAATACCGCAGAATCAGTCTTGGCACGATTAAATTGTGAAGTGTTGTGTTTAAAACCATAAATCAATTTGCCTAACACGGTCAGCGGCTTGCTGACCGTTTTATGAAGCGCCAAGAAAAGCTATTTCGCTCTATATCGCGCCTCATTATTTTGAAACAACTTAGTCGGCTTTAACTGCGCTGGACGTTTTTTTAATTCATAACCACATCTTATTCAGTAAAATGGCGTTTCTCTTAATCACGGTACAACTCCCTGTGTATGTTCAATTTTCTGCCTTTGAAAAAAAATAAATTTGTGGAAAGACGGAATACTGCTTAAATCGATAGGGTTAAATAGGGTAAGAAACGAGGTGTTCGGTCTTCGCTATGTCTAACGAAGCAAGTGACTTTGCGTGAATACAGCAGTTTTACTCTTTTTCTCAAGCACAAACAGCCCATTTAGGCTTATTGTAAAATCAGTGATTCTCTTAGCAACTCTTAGATATTTAATACCCGACCAACGTTAAGTATATTGTTGGGGTCCATCATGTTCTTCATGGCTTTCATTAACGCAATTTCACTGTCGCTGCGTGAATATTTCAAAAAGTCTTTTTTTACCACGCCTATACCATGTTCACCGGAAATTGATGCGCCCATCTTCCCTGCTATTTTTAATACCTCGTCTTCGATAGCATGCAGTTGTTCTGGGTGCGGATAACTAATGGTTAAGTGCAGGTTACCGTCTCCTAAATGCCCAAAAGCAAAATATCTGGCCTTTGGATACTTATCAGCCACCCGTTGTCTACTGGTATTCACAAAATCTTGCATGTCGCTAATGGGCATGCTGATATCAAACGCAATAAAGGGTTTTACACGACTAAGTAACTCGGCTATGGCTTCTCTGATAGCCCATATATCAGCGTTGTCTTGTAACGATTGGGCAATAATAACGTCTTCCACTAAACCCTGTTCTATGGCTTCACCTAGCAAGGTTTCGCTCATGGTTTGCAGCGCGGCCTTATCTTGGCCTTGAAACTCAACTAAGGCATAAATGGCATAATTAGCAGCAAAGGGTTTACGAGCAAGTTGCTGTATATCAATCACTGCGTCAAAGTAATCCGCCCACATGACTTCAAATGCCGAAAGATTTTGCGCGTTTTCTCGGCGCAATTTGCTCAGTAATAAGATGAGATTATCCAAACAGGTAGCAGCGCATAACACCACAACTGATTCGTCGCTGCGCGGAACGAGCTTAAGTACTAATTGAGTTATAATGCCAAGGCTGCCTTCTGAGCCAATAAACAGGTGTTTTAAATCGAATCCGGCATTATTTTTCATCATGCTATTCAGGCCACCCACAATATTGCCGTCAGGCAAGACTGCTTCAATCCCCAGCACTAAATCACGCATCATGCCAAATTTTATTACGCGATTACCGCCTGCATTGGTGGCTGCATTTCCACCAATGGTGCAGTTACCCCGAGCACTTAAATCAAGCGGAAAATCAAGGCCATACCCGAGTGCTTTGTTTTGTACTTGTTCTAGCGTTGCCCCTGCTTCTACGGTCATGGTCATGGCTTTTTCATCAACACTGACAATGTGATTCATGCGCTCCAAGCTCAGCACTACTTCATTACGCTGCGGTGTGGCGCCACCACATAATCCAGTTCGTCCGCCTTGAATAACGATATTGATGGCATGTTTATGACAGTACTGCATAAATTTTGCGACCTGAGCACTGTTGCGGGGTTTAACCACCGCCAAGGGCAATTGCGCTGGTACCGAACTCCAGTCTTTGCTGTAAGCCGTTAACATGTCTGGGTCAACGTTAAGCGCGTCATCCCCAAGTAAGGTTTGAAGGCGCTGAATATGGGAGGAATGCAACATCGGTAAATCCTATTAGGTGCGCATGTGCTTGCATCAATCGGTAGGTTTAAGGGCTAATTAAAGTGTTTAGTCGCAACAAATTGTTTAACAAAATCCGCAAAACCTTGCACCGGATCAGAAACCCACATGTCGCTTTGACTATAGAGTACGTAGTGTCTTGATAACGTCGGCTGGCTCAATGGCAACTTACGTAAGTGTTGATGGATACCCAGCTGATCAACAAATTCAGGCGTCATGGTTAAAGCGATATTTTGCGAGACTAAACCCAGTGCCGTGGTGACGCTCTCCACAATATCAGATACGTGAAAACGCTCACTTGGCTCTAGGGTATTTAATATACTAGCAAGACTTTGCTCGTGGTCTGAACCAGCCGCACATATCACATAAGGACGAAGTTCTGACCATTTCACCTCGGTTTTCGCAGATATTGGATGATCCGGATGACACCATAAAATCCAGCGACTTTGAAAAAGTTGGGTCACTGAAATACCCTGATTAACTTGTTGCTCGGGGCCAATAGCAATATCCGCAGAGCCGTTAATAATTTGATCTGACAAAGAAATAACCGCAGCGTCAACAATGTGTACACGAATATCAGGGTGGGTTATTCGGTAAGCCGCAATGATTTCAGGTAACAACGTAGCAGCTACCACTTGCGGGGCAGCCACCCTCACGATCCGAACGTTGTTGTCTTTTAGCTCAATAGCTGCGGCTTCAGCAACTTTCATTTGCTGCAATACCGATACTGCATAGGCTAAAAATTCTCGGCCACCAGTGGTGAGCGATACCTTACGGGTCGTGCGGTCAAACACCGCAAAACCTAAACGATCTTCTAGTTCAGCAATCAAGTTACTGATGGTAGACGAACTTAAATGCATATAATCGCCGGCTCGATTAAAGTTTTTTGCATCTGCTACAGCCACTAGCGCTTCTAACTGCCTTAAAGAAAATCGTGCCATATCACATCGCTACTCTATTCATATTATCCCCAAGAACACAAACTATACTCAATCCCCTTTTACTTATAAAGCGTGTCACTAAAGCGCTGATTTTACGAAGCAATATAAGCGGTTTTTACCGTGGTATAAAACTCAGCGGCATAGCGCCCCTGCTCTCTAGCACCATAACTCGAGCCTTTGCTACCTCCAAAGGGCACGTGGTAATCTACTCCAGCGGTTGGTGCATTGATCATGACCATACCACTTTTGGCATGACGCTTATAATGGTTTGCGTACTTCAGCGATGTAGTAACAATACCGCTTGAAAGACCAAATTTAGTCTCGTTTGCCATGGTAAGTGCCTCTTCATAGTCTGCCACTTTCAGCACACAGGCGACCGGTCCAAAAATCTCTTCTTTGGCAATGCGCATGTCTACCTTTGTTTCAGTGAAAAGAGCCGGCTGCAAGAAAAAACCCTGAGTCTTTCTTTGTAATACCTCACCACCAAAAGCCAGTTTAGCGCCCTCCTGCTGACCTAATTGAATATAGTGGCAATCTATGTCTAATTGATTTTTATCCACCACCGGTCCAATTAAGGTATCTGCCGCCAAGGCATGGCCGACTTGTAGTTTACGCATTTTTGCCATTACCGCGTCGACAAAACGGTCATGAATACCACTTGTAACGATAAACCGTGATGAAGCGGTACAGCGCTGTCCAGTTGCATAAAAGGCGCCATTTACTGCCACTTCTGCGGCTATTTCTAGATCCGCATCATCCAGCACAACTAAGGGGTTTTTTCCGCCCATTTCCAGTTGCACTTTAGCCATGCGCCCCACTACTTTAGCGGCAATATTACGTCCTGTATTCTCCGAGCCAGTAAAACTAATCGCAGCAACATCAGGATGATTGACCAGGGTTTCACCCACCACAGAGCCACGCCCAGTCACTAGGTTAAAAACACCCGCTGGTGCGCCTGCGCGATGAATAATATCGGCTAAAGCCCATGCAGAGCCAGGTACAAGTTCTGCAGGTTTAAATACCACCGTATTACCATATGCTAACGCCGGTGCTATTTTCCAAGCCGGAATAGCAATAGGAAAATTCCACGGCGTGATCAAGCCCACAACGCCAATAGGTTCTCGGGTAATTTCGATTTCTATGCCTGGTCTGATGGACGCTAGTTTGTCGCCAGTTAGACGCACACATTCTCCAGCAAAAAACTTAAAAATTTGCCCAGCTCGCGTTACCTCACCTAAGGCTTCGGCTTTGGTTTTGCCTTCCTCAAGGGCTAGTAGCGTCGATAGTTCGTCTTTACGCGCTAAAATCTCGGTGCCAACAGTATCGAGCAGATCAAAACGTTGTTGAATAGAGCTCACAGACCACGATTTAAATGCGGTTTTAGCCGCGTCAATGGCATGTAGCGTTAGATTTTCATCGGCCTGTGCATATTCGCCAATCACATCACTGGTATCGGATGGATTAATATTGGCGCTTACTGCTTTACCAGCAACCCACTCGCCGTTGATAAGTAGCTTAAATTGTTGCTGCATATTATTCCTCACTCTCAGATTTGGGGCAGAAAAAGAGCAACTGAATCGCGCCGCCAGCGACTAACACAAGAGGTAAGATATAAAGAAGTACCTGAGAAGGACTTACATCGGCGCTTAATAACACACCGGCCATGAGAGGCCCAATGATGGCGCCCATACGACCTACTGCAACAGCCGAGCCGACACCGGTGCCACGAAAACGTGTGGGGTAGTACGCCCCCGCTTGCCCGTATAGCAAAAACACTAAACCGTTGGCAAAAATCCCCACCACCAAACCGGCTAAAATAGCATAGGCCATGTTGTGTTCAAGTCCAGCAAGACTAATGAGTGCAAGTGCAATGGCTACGGTAACAAAGGCAAATATCCAGCGGGGGCTGTAGCGAGTAATTAAATAGCCAAGTAATAGTGCGCCAGTTGAACCACCCACATTAAATACCATTTGTACTTTGCTCGCTTGGGCACTACTGAAACCTTTACCCACTAATAATAGCGGTAGCCAGTTAAGTAATAAATATAACACCGCCACTGAACATAAAAAGCCCAGCCAAATATACAGTGTGGGCATGGCTCTTTTTTCACCAAACAGGGCATTGCTGACGCTAATACTGGGCGCATTGTCAGTATTATTTCGAGCTTGTTGAGCATCGGTAAATACCTTTGATTCTTGTAAATACTTAACCAAAACAGGGACCAACAATAAAGGAGCAAGGCCACCGACATAAAAGATGTTACGCCACTCATCTGACGCTAAAGCAATAAAGGTAGCAATAAAACCGCCTATAGGTGTGGCGCAATACATCATGGTCACCACCCCTGCTCGACGTTTAGGATCAACTGCTTCGGCGGCAATGGCGATGATCATTGGTAAAGCACCACCCATGCCTAAGCCGGTACCAAAACGAATAGCGATGAGTGAATTTGGATCCCAGGCAAAAGGCGTGAGTACCGACAACGTTCCAAAGGCGACTACTGACCAAATAAGCACCCATTTTCTACCAATATAGTCAGACACCATGCCGCCAAACAGCGCACCAATGAGTAATCCCACTGAACTTGCACTGGCAATTAAGCCCATTTCGTTGGAGTCTATTGCTAATTCTGCCACTATTTTTGGCGCTGCAACGCCCATTGATTGCAAATCCAAGCCTTCAAAGATGGTGGTAACAAAACACAAAGCCAGTGTTAACCAGTTGGTTTTTTGTTGAATACTATTTTCCATAACTACGCCTTTTCGGTCGATTATCTGTACCTATCACCCGCAAAACTAATATGCGGATGGGGATGTGGTTTGAGTAGATGACTTGCCTTTGAATGTTGCACACAAATGTTTGGCAGCATTGACCAATAAGGTCGTATCCACTCCCACCGCAACAAATAAAGCTCCGTTTGCTAAATACGCTTGTGCGACTGCAGGGTCAGTCGCTAATACTCCAGCAGCCTTGCCGGTTTTTCTCACTAATTGAATGCCTTCAATGATGGCATCTACAACTTGTTTGTCGTTTTGTTTCCCCAGCAAACCCATTGAAGCCGATAAGTCAGCCGGACCAAAAAATACGCCGTCTACTCCCTCTACCGCGGCAATGGCGTTTAAATTTTGTAAGGCAGTGACAGATTCAACTTGCACAATGACACAAATCTCCTGTTGGCATTGCTCGAGGTAGTCATCAACTTGATTCCAACGAGACGCACGGGCTAAACCGGCCCCTACTCCCCTTATTCCCTGAGGAGGATAACGGGTTGCCGCCACAATTTGTTTAGCTTGTTCTGCGTCCTCAACCATGGGGACCAACAAGGTTTGCACCCCCAAATCGAGGTATTGTTTGATAAGCGCGGTATCACCGATTGGTGGTCTGACTATGGCTTGAATAGGATAAGCCGCAACGGCTTGCAGTTGCGTTAGTACACTGCGGGTGTCATTGGGTGCATGCTCGCTGTCTATGAGGAGCCAATCAAATTCTGTATTGGCAATTAGCTCAACGCTATAAGCGCTCGCCAAAGCAGCCCATACACCGATTTGTTGCTGGCCTGCTTTAATTTGCTGTTTAAAACTATTTTTCGGTAGCTTCATTTCATTGTTCTTATTTTATATTGCCACGCTCAAATAAAGCGACAAGACACATTGCCCAATGCACCGTAATCCACCACAAAGGTATCACCCGCTTGGGCGGCCACGGGCCGCGTAAATGAACCACTGAGTACCACATCCCCCACATTTAATTGCTCATTATAAGGCGCTATTTTATTGGCTAACCATGCAACCCCTATGGCAGGATGATTTAATACACCTGCCGCTAAGCCCGTTTCTTCGATAACCGCATTTTTGTACATCATGGCTCCTACCCAGCGCAGATCTACCGCATCGGGTTTGACCGGCTGACCGCCCATCACAATACCTGCATTGGCGGCAAAATCTGAGATAGTATCAAATACCTTACGCGGCGCCTTGGTGTCGCGGTCAAGCTGCTCAATACGAGCGTCAATAATTTCTAATGCGGGGATCACATATTCTGTGGCTCTTAGCACATCAAATAGTGTCACATTTGGGCCCTTAAGGGGGCTTTTTAAAATAAACGCTAGTTCGACTTCAATGCGAGGCAAAATAAACTGCGAAATATCAATATCGGTGCCTGAATCAAAAAACATGTCATCCATTAGTGGGGCGTAATCTGGCTCGGTGATCTGTGCTGACAGCTGCATAGCTCTTGACGTTAACCCAATTTTACGCCCTTTCACTACGCGGCCATCAGCGATTTCAAGTTTGACCCATTCACGTTGAATGGCGTACCCATCCTCAATAGTCATCTGTGGGTAGCGCTTGGATATGTGGCGCACTTGTGTGCGGTTTTTTCGCGCTGAATAGAGCTCTTGGGCCAATTCACTAATAACATCGTGCGACAACATGCTTAATTCTCCCTTACTTATTTGTGAGCGTACTTAAACCGCTATTTTTTGCTTTTCGCTACTTTTAAAGCGTGAGGAAAGCGTGGCTCGACATTTTCATCAAAACCTAAGGCAACCCGTCTTACTTCATCGCTGTCTGTGGGTTGATGACCACAATCAAGGGCGGATGCCCGTGGTGCGGGAATCGCTTTTACCGTACCTTTTATACGGCCAATATTGGTAATTTCACACTCAACAACATCACCAGGATCCACCGAACGAGAATGACAAGGCGTACCCATCAAAATAACGTCTCCAGCATTGAGGGTAATATGGCGCGCAATATCAGCAATGGCGTAATGTGGGCCCCAAATGGTTTCATCGCCTACATGGGCTTGTTGCACGACTTCGCCATTAACGTAAGTTGTCAGGGTTTGGTCAAATAAATTAACGCCGCGCACAATGCCGGGGCCAATGGGTAATAAGGTATCTGCACCTTTCACTCGTAACATTGAACCTTGGTCGGTATCACGGAAATTTTGCAACCCCATATCTAAAGCCGGGCAGAATCCTTCTATATAGTCCCAGGCTTCGTCAGGTAGTACATTGCGACAGGTTTTACTGATTACTACCGCGTACTCACCTTCATAATTGAGATACTGGCAATCATCTGGCTTGAGAATTTCTCCATTGTGGCCATTAAGTGCCGTCGGAGGTTTGGTGAAATATGTTGGATAAGCGGTTGGTTTTGGACGCTTGCGGGTCTCCATACTTCTTGAGGTGTAAGAGATATGAATAGCGATAATTTTACTTGGCGCAACAGGCGGTAAGTAAACGAGGTGTTCCGTTTCAAGCACTCGACCATCATCTAATCTGAGTTTACCCTGTTCATTACCACTTTCAATTATGGTGCCCCAATAGGCACTGCCACCGATTAATACCCGTCTTCTTTCAATGCGTGGGCCAATCATCACTTGTGGTGTATTTTTTAATGGAAATTCAAAATTCATTGCTTATTCCTTAACATCAAACCATATTTGCACATTACCGGTGCCTCGCGCGTTTTCGTAGTCAGACATAACCGTTCCCTTAGCCTTGCAGTTTACGCCACCTAGGGCGCCTAGCATTTGTAAGTAATGACCGCCAAACGCCTCCCAGTTACGTTGTTTATATTCGCTTTCCCAGTTGTTAATGATTTGTTCATGATTGCCTTGTTCCATCAACGCAATAGCCACCTTGTCACTGGCCACGTTTTCAGGGCTGGAGACATTGGACTCATGATAAATCCGCGGATTGACCGGCTCCCAATCAATATTGTTAAAACGATGACTCAAGGCTCCTGAGGCAATTAACACCACTTTGGCATCACTGTTTTTGATACCTTGAGCGATGGTTTCGCCGGCTGGCAAGAACTGATCCCAACGACAATTTTGGCAACAGCTAGCAGACACTACTTTGATACCTAAACGCTCTAGATGCAGCTGCTTGATAATATTAATGGTGGCGTATTCTTTGTGCATACCATCATTAGCGGTAGATCGCACTCTCACCCCCATTTCCAAACCCGCATCATTGATGTGATTGGCAAGCTCTGGGTTACCGTTAAAGTCGTAGTCCACACCAAATAAATACCATGGCATTTCAGAGCTCACGTAGTTGCCCTTAATGCGCCCTCGGCCATCGACTAAATGAAAGCCCGTGGTAAACCAATGACTATCAAAAATAATTACGGTATCGGGCTTTAATGCTTCAATTTTTTTACGCACTTTGGCATAACCCGCAATCAGATCGGAGTCTGTTCCTGCGCCCATTAACTTGCGCATTTCTTCGTTTTGCATCAGCCCAGGGTGATGAGATAGCAATGCGGCTCCAACTATTTGTCCCATAAAATGATTCCTTATACTTATTTTAAAACGCCAATTAGCGTTGACTAAAACTGGCTCTAAATGGTTTTTTGGGCACCACTACATCTTTGATGTCGCAAAAAAATTCGAAGCTCCAGTTGCCCCCTTCGCGGCCTATACCCGAGCGTTTGATGCCACCAAAAGGCGCTTCTAAATCACGAATTCCAAAACTGTTCACCCAGATAAACCCGGTTCTGACACGTTTGGCAATCTCAGTCGCATGTTGTTGTTCGCCGTAACACACACCACCAAGCCCATAGTCAGTGCCATTCGCCATGGCAATGAGCTCGTCGTCATGGCTAAAGGTTTGTAAGGTCAACACCGGACCAAACACTTCGTTTTGTACAATTTCGTCATCTTGTTTAACGTTGGTCAGTAAGGTGGGTTTAAAATACAGTTCGCCAAAAGGGTGTTTTTCTGCGCCCCACAACACGACTGCTCCGGCCGCTTTGGCGCGCTCAATAAATCCAGCGACACGCTCAACTTGACGCTGATGAATAATAGGCCCCACTTCTGTAGCTGGATCTCGCGGGTCGCCCACGTTTAAGGCCTCGACATAGGCGCGCATCGCCTCAACAAATTCATCTTTAATGGATTCATGCACCAGTAAACGCGTGCCGGCCAAACACACTTGTCCGGCGTTTCGATACATCAATGCGGCAGTAGCGGCGGCGTTATCGATATCCGCCGTGGCTAATACAATAAAAGGGCTTTTGCCGCCTAACTCTAAGCTGCACGGCACTAAATTTTGCGCGGCAGATTGCGCGATAAGTTTTGCGGTAGGCACCGATCCGGTAAAGGACACGCGCGCAATTCGTGGGTCGGCAACCAGGCCAGCACCTGACTCAAGACCCGTGCCCTGCACAACATTAAAAACACCTGGCGGTATACCGGCAGCCTGCGCAGCATCGGCTAACAATGAACTGGTGCACGGCGCCCATTCTGGCGCTTTTAATATACACGTATTGCCTGACGCCAGCGCTGGACCAAGTTTCCATGTAGATAACATCAACGGCGCATTCCAAGGGGTGATGATAACGACTACCCCAGCAGGATCATGACGAACTAAGTGTTCAGCTTGCTTGGTATCAATGCTGTGATTTTGCAAACGTAGGGCATGTTCTGCAAAGTGGCGAATATTAAGTTGCGCTCGGCCCACAACGCCATGTTGCATACGAGAAAACAATACCCCTGCATCGGTACTTTCTGTCAAAGCAAACTCATCAGCACGTTTGCCAATTTCATCAGCAAACTTGTCTAAGTAAACTTTACGCTCGGCGGCGCTTAAGGCAGCCCACGCAGGAAATGCACGCTCAGCAGCTTCGATAGCTTGATTAATTATGCTAGGACTGCCATTAGCAACCTGGCCGAGTACTTGACCATCGATGGGAGAAAACACCTCTAGATAATGCTCTGCTGCGACCCGTTGACCGCCGATGTAATGATCCGATGAAATAGTTATCTCATTAATCTTGATAAACTTACTCATTAATCAAATTCCTTGAATTATCTGTTGTATGAAGGCAAAAAAATGAATTAAACAAATCAATGCTTTATTTGTAAGTCAACTGAACGCTTAACAAGTAAATGCGATTTTGTTTACATTATTTAAACAGATGTTCAGCCATAATAGCGCCAACAACAAACGTTATTTACCAAACAATTGATTTGCAAAAATGGACAATTAGGCTGAGTAAACAAAAATTAAGCTTAATATCTAGACTGTTTCAATCAAGAAAGGCAGCCTCAATACTTAGGATTAACAAGATAGTTAGGAGGATGAGGTGGAAAAGTTAAATGAATCAGTTCAGACCTCAGGTAAAAATGCGACCGACCAGTGACACCAAGAATGGCATGATAGATTTAGTGGTCCATTAAGACGTAAGCTCTCGATTAAAATTATCTCGGTATTGACGTGGTGAAAGGCCCGTCCAACCTCTGAATGCACGAGTAAACACGGCAGGATCGGAAAACCCGACTTTTTCTGCCACCTCTTTAACAGGCAACGAGTATAAGGTTAATAAATTAATGGCTTTATCACGGCGCACTACATCTTTGATTTGTTGAAAAGACGACCCTTCATCTTTTAAGCGCCGCATGACCGTACGACTCGTCATGTACAGGATGGCTGCAATATCATCTATCGAATTATTACCTTCAGTGATATTACTTTTAAGGATACGTTTTACTTCAGCTGACACGCTATAATCCGCTTTGTACTGGCGAAATAACTCAAGTGGACAATTGTGCATAAACGACTTAAGCGACGCTTCATTTTGTTTTACGGGGCGTGATAAATACGCGCTAGGAAACACCAAGCTGAGTGAGTCACAGTTAAATTTATGGACCCCCGGAAACAGATAGCTGTACTCTCGGGCGTGCGGTGGATTGGGATAATTAAAACGCGTTTCGATTAAAGGCAACGAGTCAACAATCAGCCAAGACGCATAACGATGCCACGCTAATAAGCACATCTCAGCAAACAAATGTCCATGATCGTCTTGCGGTTTAACCTGATTGAATGACATCAAGGTCACATCAGGACCGACTTTTAATTCAATAAATGAAAAACGGGTGACTAAATTATAAAACCTCGCACCTAACTCAAGGGCTTTTTGCAAGGTAGGTTGATTAACCGTTAATTTACCCATCATATAATAGGTGCCTAGTTCAAGTCTGACGGGCAATACCCCCATACTTTCTTCTTTTGCTGCATCCCAGCAGGCTTTTTGAAAAGCCGACAGATCTTCAGTTCTAACACGTACATCAGGCTTGTCTATCACGTCTTGCAGAATATTGGCCGACGCGAGTAAGTTATCAGCGTCAAGGCCAATTTTGCGCGCTCGATGATACAAGGCACTAATATAGTGGTTAGACGCTGAGCCATATTCACCTTTGTTTTGCATCTGTTCTTCCTGTAAGCACCGTTGGTTATTTCATTGTATAAAAGCATGTCTTGCGATGATTTAACACCACAAGCTCATATTTTATGAACCTTACATATGCAGGCCATTGCTCATTGCAAGTTGCCGAATCACTCATCAGACAAAACTTCGATATGACAAGTTTTAAAGATGAAAGTCGACCATGTTTGCATCGTGCCCATGAACCTAATGATGCGTCACTTAGCAAGTTGGCCATGCAAGTTACTGGCGTTGCGCTAAATACGGTCCCCTCTAGCAAGTGCTAAACGATGTGTTGCCTTACCCAAGGCACTGCGTAAGGCAGTGAAAAGTTACCCTGAAAACAGAAGAGGAGTTATTCTTGGCACAGGCAGTTTATCTCATTGATTACAAGGCGAATGAGCGAACCTGATAAACCCCGGTTTTGCTTTGCAGCGTATGGATGACATTATTAATGACCCAGAAAAACTGTGTGAATTGAGTAATCCCCCGATCATGAAAAAAGGCGTCACCGAAGCTATTAAAGTGATTACGTGGCTGGTGATGCCCGGTGCGCTTGGCCCAAACGTAAATTCACGGCATAAACACTATCATGCACCCCTATCACATACAGGGTGCGAGCGTGCTATTACTCGTGGTTACTCATGACTAGTCAGATGTTACGTTAAAAACCTGGCTTGGGTGTTTAAAGGCTGGCTATAAATTGCCAGCCTAATTGTATTGATAAAACAGTCAATATCACTTTAAAAATAAAACTGAATTTTTGCTCAGGTAGCTTCTTCAGCAAGCGCAGACCCAACCACGTGCCGAGGGTTCCGCTGAGGATCATGGCAATCACCAGAGGCAACCATTGCCAAAAAGAAAAACCAACTACGGTATACACAATGGCCTTCACACTATGTTGAAAGGTTAAACAGCTTGAAAATGACGCGGTAAAACGTAATTTGTCATAGCCCTTGGAGAAAAGAAAACTGCCCACTAATGGTCCGCTGGCTCCCACAAACATTGATAGAAATGTCGTGAATAAACCATATATTCCATCAACCAGATGTGAGCTTGGCGCAGTGGATGGGGGCTTGAGCCACAGTATATAGAGCACAAATATTGCGATAAAAACCTTCATCATTTCAAGCGGTATCAGCATCACTAAATGTGATGACAACAGCGCCCCAAAGCTACCGCCCAACGAAAAATACAGCAATAACTTGTAATCAATATGGCGAAAAGTCATCACCGCTCTGTTGGCATTAGAGCCTAATTGCACTAGTCCATGCACCGGTATCACCACGGCCATGGGTAAGATAGAGGCCATTACGACCAATAATAACAAGCCCCCGCCAGCCCCAAAAGCCGCGGTTATTAAGGAAGTAAAACCCGCTAGAATGATCAAGCCCGCGGCCACCGCGGGCCCTAACATATCGTTGCTTAAAAACTCCATAGAATCAGCGCGCACCCTCTCAATAAAAAAGGTTAATGCCGTATTGTCTGTTCAAAAACAATTCAACATTAACCACGTTTAGCTTGTTGAAGCCTGCGCCCCACCTGCTTTGGCGGGCAATAAGACCGATCAGCTATTAAGCTGTGGTCCACAGGCCACCAACGCTTTGCCATTGTCCACATCAGTAAACTTAACAAAGTTACTGATAAACTGGCCGGCTAAGTCTTGCGCTTTATCTTGCCATTGCTGTGCACTGGCGTAGGTATTACGGGGGTCAAGTACTTGGGTATCGACACCTTTAATGGTTTGCGGGATGCGTAAATTAAAAATAGGTAAATTACTGCTTGGATGCTGCTCAATCGAATCATCTAATATGGCATCAATAATTGCCCGGGTATCTTTAATAGAAATCCGTTTACCCGACCCATTCCAGCCCGTATTAACCAAGTAGGCTTGTGCCCCTGAGTCTTGCATGCGCTTACGTAATACTTCGGCGTATTTGGTCGGGTGCAAACTTAAAAATGCGGCGCCAAAACAACTTGAAAAAGTCGGGCTTGGCTCGGTAATTCCGCGCTCTGTACCAGCAAGTTTAGCGGTAAAACCAGACAAAAAATAATACTCTGCTTGTTCTGGTGTTAGTTTTGATACCGGCGGCAAAACCCCAAAAGCATCGGCGGTTAAAAAGATAACTTTATTAGCATGACCGGCTCGTGATACGGGTTTTACAATGTTTTCAATATGATACAAGGGGTATGAAACTCGGGTATTTTCGGTTTTCGAATTATCATCAAAATCGATATTACCTCTATTATCCACTGCAACGTTTTCTAACAGCGCATCGCGACGGATCGCCTGATATATATCGGGTTCGTTCTCTTGACTGAGATTAATGGTTTTTGCATAACAGCCCCCTTCAAAATTAAAGATACCGTTATCATCCCAGCCGTGCTCGTCATCACCAATCAGTTGGCGTTTAGGATCCGTTGATAAGGTGGTTTTGCCGGTGCCCGATAAGCCAAAAAAGATCGCCACATCGCCTTTTTCGCCTACGTTGGCACTGCAGTGCATTGAAGCGATACCTTTTAGCGGTAAAAAGTAGTTCATCATCGAGAACATACCTTTCTTCATTTCGCCGCCGTACCAAGTGCCACCAATGATCTGAATCTTTTCACTTAAGTTAAAGGCAATAAAATTCTCAGAATTTAAACCCTGCTCCTGCCATTTGTCATTGACAACTTTGGCCCCATTCATCACCACAAAATCGGGTTCAAAGGTAGCTAACTCGGCATCACTAGGGCGAATAAACATGTTTTTTACGAAGTGAGCTTGCCACGCTACTTCAGTAATAAACCGCACGCTTAAACGCGTATCTTGATTAGCGCCACAATACGCATCAACCACAAACAAGCGTTTACCTGACAATTGGGTAGTCACTAAGCCTTTTAAGTGTGACCACGTATCAGGAGACATCGCTTTATTATCATTTTTACCTTGATCAGACCACCAAATGGTATCCCGGGTCGTGTCATCTAGTACGATGTATTTATCTTTAGGTGAACGGCCTGTAAATACCCCTGTATCTACAGAAATTGCGCCTAGTTCAGTGACATAGCCTTTTTCGAAACCTGTTAAATGGGGCGCGGTTTCTTCGATAAATAGCTGCTCATAACTGGGGTTATACAGAATTTCGCTAGTATTATTAATGCCTATAGAAGACAAATCGATGGGTTGTACGTCACTGTGGTCGACGGATTCTCGCAAAGCACTCATAGTGATAATTTCCTTTTTGTAGTTGGGTACAGAGGTTAATTTTTGGTTTTTATTATTTTTATATGGGTTTACTTTCTTATTATCGTCGAGTGCCAATTAGGCAATTTTTAGAATTCTTCAGTATCAATTTCTAATTGGGTAGCCGCTGGATAACGCGGTCCACTAATACATTCTGGAGCAAATAGCTGATTTAGTTTCTCTATGTGTACTTGCTTAAGCGTGACTTTAGAGGCGCCGATATTGTCACGTAAATGCCCCACATTTGTGGTGCCCGGAATAGGATGAATATGCTCACCTTGACCTAATAGCCACGCTAAGGCGAGTTGGGGCATCGAGCAATGTAATTCGTCACTAAGCATGTTAAGTTCAGTAAGCAGAGGCAGATTCTTTTGCATATGCTCGGCTTGAAAGCGCGGCATTCCCTTACGGATATCCCCATCAACTAAGTCATTTTTATCTTTTACTTGACCACTCAAAAAGCCACGAGCCAATGGTGAGAACGCCACAAATGCAGTGCCGAGCTGCTGACAGGTTTCGAGTACTGAAATTTCAGCATTGCGAGTCCATAAGGAGTATTCAGTTTGCAGCGCAGCAATCGGGTGCACCGCATGAGCCTTGCGTAAGGTCGCTGAAGAAACTTCGCATAAACCGATCGCTTTTATTTTACCTTCAGCCACCATATTGCTTAACTCTCCTACGCTGTCTTCAATGGGGACTTCCTTATCCCAGCGATGCAAGTAGTACAGGTCCAGCACGTCAGTTTGTAAGCTTGTTAGAGCTTGCTCAATGGTTAAACGTAAAGTGGCTGGTCGACCATCGATAACCCGCTTGCCGTCTACGCCTGTCATACCGCACTTGCTGGCTAAAAAGAGATTATGGCGCTGCGCCTTAAGTAATTTACCTAACAGTAATTCGTTTTGGCCAAATCCATATAGGGCAGCCGTATCAAAGTGTGTTACACCAATATCGAGGGCTTCATTGACAACCTTAGCGGCTTCGCTTTCTGTTAAAGGATGACCGTAGGCATGGCTTAAATTCATACAGCCCAAACCTATTTCTGATACCCATTGTCCGGCAATAGCGCGTTGTTTCAAAATGAAGCCCTTCTTTGTTTTGTTCTAAAAATTAAGCCAATTGTTGTTCAAGATCATGTAGCACTTTATAACAAGCCAATACTTGACCCACACTTGAATTAGGCTCACGGCCTTCTTTAATAGCGGCAAAAAATTCCCGGTCTTGTAACTCAATGCCATTCATCGATACGTCAACATTCGACACATCAATCGCGCTTTCTTTGCCATCAACTAAATCGTCATACCGGGCAATGTAAGTGCCGTTATCACATATGTAGCGGAAGAACGTCCCTAAGGGGCCGTCGTTATTAAAAGACAGTGACAAGGTACAAATGGCGCCGTTTTCAGCTTGCAGTTGAATCGACATGTCTAGTGCTATACCTAACTCAGGATGTATCGGCCCTTGTATAGCATTGGCTTTGACAATCTTACTGCCAGCCTGATAAGCAAATAAATCAACTGTATGGGCAGCATGGTGCCACAACAAATGATCGGTCCAAGATCGCGCTTCGCCTTTGGCATTAATATTTTTGCGTCGGAAGAAATAGGTTTGTACATCCATTTGTTGAATGTTGAGTTCGCCCGCAGTAATACGCTTGTGTATCCATTGGTGTGAGGGATTAAAGCGACGAGTATGACCAACCATGCAGGTTAATCCGGTCTCTTGCTGCGTGTTAACCACCGCTTGTGAATCAGCCCAACTATCCGCAAGAGGGATCTCAACCTGAACGTGTTTACCCGCTTGCATACACTGAATGGATTGTTCTGCATGTTGCTGAGTTGGTGTACACAAGATAACCGCGTCAGCGTCAATTTTAAGTGCTTCAGCCAGGTCAGTAAAAACCTGTGGAATGCCATAGTCATCCGCGACTTTTTGGGTTTTCTCAGCAGAACGACCCACAAGGGCAACCACTTCTACGCCGTCAATATTTTTAATACCATCTAAATGTTTGATACCAAAGGCACCTGGGCCTACCACTATTACTTTCATCATCAACTCCTAATCATTTTCTAAAATAAGATGGCCAACCGCAGTATTAGACGCAGGAACATGATAGAAACGTTTTTTCAGCTTCACTTTGTCGTTTAAGGCGCCGCGCATAATCAGCCACATCACTAATTCAACCCCTTCAGAGCCCGCTTGATTGAGATAATCAAAATGGGGCATGTCGGCCAAACTTTCAGCGTCATCCACGATACGGTCTAAAAAGGCATTATCAAATTCTTTATTAATTAATCCGGCCCGAGGCCCCTGCAACTGGTGGCTCATACCACCTGTGCCCCAAATTTGCACATTCAGATCTTCGTCAAAACTGTCAACAGCTTTGCGGATTGCCTTTCCTAAGTTGTAACAGCGTTTTCCTGATGGGGCGGGATACAACACCACATTTACGGCCAGTGGGATCACTCTACAAGGCCACGCTTCTGGCTGACCAAACATCAATGACATAGGCACGGTTAATCCGTGATCCACATCCATTTGGTTAATAATCGTTAAGTCAAAATCTTGTTGAATAACCGACTGAGCAATATGCGAAGCCAATTCTGGATAACCCATAACACTGGGCACTGGACGCGGCCCCCACCCTTCATCGGCAGGCGCAAAAGTTGGCGCACAGCCCAATGCAAAGGTAGGAATAATGTTCATATCAAAGGCAGAAGCGTGATCGTTGTATACCAAAATCACCACATCGGGCTTTTGCTGCTTTATCCATTCTTTACCAAAATCGTAACCGGCAAACAAGGGCTGCCAATACGCATCTTGAGTCTTACCATTATCAATGGCCGCCCCAATGGCAGGCACATGAGAGGTAGCAACACCTGCAGTAATTTTTGCCATTAAATGTCTCCTTCATACATGTTGCCCTGAGGCGAACGACCGCCTTGCAGCATCATTTGTGCATAGTCTGGTTGGCTCATGCCTGTCATCGTGGCAGCAGCAAATTGAAAACTTAAACCGTCACTTGAAAATATTTTTGCTAAAAAATAGATGTTGCCACCAGTGGCCATCATCCGGTTGTAATCGCGCGCCATGACTGCTAATTTTTGTTCTTCGCTCATAGGCCATTCATCAAGGTAAACGCGCTCATTGGCTTTAAAACGGGCACGGTTTTCTGCTTTCATTAATGACATGCAAAATTGATTTAAGTGATAACCCAAACGCCCCATTTCAGCATCGAAAATAGTGGTGCCGGGAATATTCTTATAAGGTTTAGCTAATGACATGTTTACTCCTTTCTCTTAAGACCAGTAGAGGCGCATGGGATTATCCACTAACAACTTGTGTTGCAACTGGGCGGTTGGCGCAATCATTGGGATCATATCAACTAATTGTCCATCATCAGGCATATGAGTTTTCATATTCGGATGTGGCCAGTCGGTGCCCCATAAAACGCGATCAGGAAACTGTTCAACCACGGTACGCGCAAAAGGCACCACATCAACATAATGCTTTGTTGGGCCAAGCAGCGACAAGCGTTCTGGACAACTTACTTTTGACCAAAAGTTTTCGTTATCACCCATCAGCTTTAAAAACAGGGCAAATTCTGGACCATCAATCGGTTTACTCACATCAGGCCGACCCATGTGATCCACCACGACTGTAGTAGGTAAACTGGTAAAAAAGTCATAAAGCTCCGGCAGCTCTTGTCCTTCAAAATAAATCACGATGTGCCAATCTAGCTCTTTAATACGGGCGGCAATACGCTTCAACGAATCAAAGGGTAAGGCATCGACTAAGCGCTTTACAAAGTTAAACCGCACACCGCGCACACCCGCTTGATGTAAGGTTTCAAGTTCAGCATCAGTAATACTTTCTTTGACGGTAGCAACGCCTCGAGCCATGCCATGGGAGGCGTTTAGTGCGTCAACTAAGGCACGGTTATCGGCGCCATGACAGGTGGCTTGCACCACGACATTACGGCTAAAACCAAGATAATCGCGCAAGTTCCAAAGCTGGGCTTTGGAGGCATCACAAGGCGTGTATTTGCGCTCAGGGGCAAAAGGGAATTCAGCGCCTGGGCCAAACACATGGCAATGAGCGTCGACCGCGCCTGGTGGCACAATAAACCTTGGTTTAGAGGGAGATGGATGCCAGTCTAACCAGTCTGCATCTTTTGTAAAATGTGTCATAAACCCATTCCTGTTAATTTACGACCGAGGCCGGGGTACACACGGCGCGCATTGCCTGAATACACTTTGGTCCGGTCTGCATCAGACAGTTTCAGACTGTCAACGTAACGTTTAGTATCATCAAAATAGTGACCGGTTTCAGGGTCGATACCGCGCACAGCGCCAATCATTTCTGAACCAAACAAAATATTTTCGATATCAATCACCTTAAACAATAAATCGATACCCGGCTGATGATAAACACAGGTATCAAAGTACACGTTTTTCATCACATGTTCGCGCAGCGGAGGTTGTTTAAGCATATCCGCTAAACCACGATAGCGTCCCCAATGATAAGGAACAGCACCTCCGCCATGAGGAATAATAAAACGTAATTCTGGAAAGTCTTTAAACAAATTACCTTCTAAAAACTGCATAAAGGCCGTGGTATCAGCATTCATGTAGTGTGCCCCTGTGGCATGAAAATTAGGATTACACGAGCCAGATACGTGAATCATGGCAGGCACATCCAGCTCTACCATTTTCTCGTAAAAAGGATACCAACTGGGATCTGTTAAAGGCGCTGAGTTCCAGTGACCACCTGAAGGATCAGGGTTTAAGTTACAGCCAACAAATCCTTTTTCGACGACGCAACGTTCTAATTCTTCGATAGAATTTTTAATGGGAACGCCTACAGACTGTGGCAACTGACACACGCCAATAAAACGCTGCGGATATAAATCCACCACACGGGAAATTAAATCATTACATGCCGAGGTCCATTGTTTTGATACTGCTTCATCGCCGATATGATGGGCCATCGCAGAAGCTCGAGGTGAAAAAATTGTCATATCTAAACCACGTTCATCTAGCAGTTTAATTTGATTCTTGTCGATGCTCTCACGAATTTGGTCGTCTGTGATATGGGGCACTTCGGGTAAGGCTTTTCCTTCTTTAAAGGCTTTTATCTGCGCTTCTCTGAACAATTGTAAGGGCTCAGGCGCGGTCGTATAGTGACCATGGCAATCTATAATCATGGGGTTGTCCTCTTAATTCGGGTAGTGATTCAGTCGCTCATTGGCTTAGCTTATTGACGCCATGGCTTCACCGCGCATTAACATGCGAGCGGTTCGTAATAAAGCGGCGCGTTTAACGGTAAATTGCCGGATATCCGCACTGCCAGCTACATCCATCTCAACAATAAATTGACCGGTTGGATGCTCAACGGCTATTTCGATACTGCCATCAGCAAATTCTTGTTTAAGTAAATCACAGGCCACAGTGCCTTTGAGTACACAAGCGGTAGCCACACTGACAGAGCCAAGCACGCCAATAGCGTCATGTACACGGTGTGGAATAAACGTTCTAGTATTCACAACACCTCCGTGTAAAGCCGGTGAAATCAGACTCATCTTAGGAACGGTCTTTTTACTGACATCACCTAAGTTCATGCGTTTACCCGCCTCTAAACGAATCGCTTCAATTTGTTCTTTCAGTTCTAGGTTAGCCTCAAGCTCAGCGGGCGATTCAGCGCCACTCAAACCAAACGATGCGGCGTTTAACAGCACCACAGGCATGCCATTATCGATACAGCTTACTGCGACGTTATTAATCATGTCTTGGGCATTACCGGTAGGAAAAAGCGCACCACAACTTGAGCCAGCCACATCCAAAAAATCAATTAAAATAGGGGCCGCACTGCCGGGTACACCATCAATTGCCGCCTTACCTGCGTAATTCACGCGACCATTAGGCGTTTGTACTCTTGCTATTGCATTTGAGCCAGTATTAAGCATATGGATACGCACGTCAGTCGTGTCGTCGTTTGCACCAACCATACCTTGCTCAATAGCAAACGGCCCTACCCCAGCAAGAATATTGCCGCAGTTTTGCGCGTCACTGACTTCTGCTTTATCCACTACAACTTGTAAAAACAAATAATCGACGTCCGCATCTTCGCGTGTTGACGGACTGACAATAGCCACTTTACTGGTCAGGGGATGAGCGCCGCCTAAGCCATCAATTTGCCGTTCATCTGGTGAG
This sequence comes from Flavobacterium sp. W21_SRS_FM6, assembly GCF_052119645.1. NCBI lineage: Bacteria > Pseudomonadati > Bacteroidota > Flavobacteriia > Flavobacteriales > Flavobacteriaceae > Flavobacterium > Flavobacterium sp. W21_SRS_FM6. The sequence continues at coordinate 87,993 of NZ_JBGQOM010000014.1, read as the reverse complement.
CCCATCAAATTAAGTAATAATGCATCTCGCTTGGCGCTGTCAGACGGTAGATCTTCAGCCAAAAAATACAGACCTTTTGATGTGCCACCGCGCATAATAGAACAAGGAATGGGGCGTAACATTTACCCTTCCTCACCCTGTTTTACATAAATAAGGCCTTTTTCAGCTAGCCGCTCACGCATTTTGTATAGGTCTAAACCTAAGGTGCCGTTGGCTAAAATTTTGCGTTTGTGCTCTTCATTAGCCACCCGTTTTTGTACATTGTCATCTACGGCATCAGCTTCTTCGCGTTTCACCACCACCACACCATCATCATCAGCCACGATTATATCGCCAGGACGAATATAGGCGCCGGCACAAACCACTGGCACATTTACATTCCCTACGGTTTCTTTTACCGCACCTTGGGCAAAAATGGCCTTAGACCACACCGGAAACTCCATTTCGGTGAGCGTGGCCACATCGCGCACACCACCATCAATAATTAAACCGAGCACACCTCGGGCTTTTAATGAAGTAGCGAGTAAGTCACCAAAAAAACCATCAACGCAGGGGCTGGTAGGCGCGACAACGAGAATATCACCCGGTTGGCATTGCTCAACCGCAACGTGGATCATCCAATTATCTCCCGGCGCAACTTCACAGGTCACTGCGGGACCCGCGATGCGCGCAGGACGAAATATAGGACGCATATATTCAGCTAATAATCCCTTACGGCCCTGTGATTCATGCACCGTAGCGACTTCAGCATTTTTAAACTTTGCCACCGTCTGGTCACTAGGACGTGCGATATCGGTAATACAAACAGGCATAATTTATCTCTATGTAGTTTTGATGGACTGAGTATGCGTTAACTAAAGGTAAAAAAAACTTTAGAAAGCTGTCATGCTCCATTAGATTTTTCTATAATTAGAAAATAAGTATTAAAGCTGATTAAGGTTTTTCAATCGTGAATTTCAATACCCGGCACCTAATGTGTGCGTTAAAAATCAAGGAATTTGGCACATTAAGCCAAGCCGCACAGCAAATTTGTCTTAGCCAATCAGCCTTAACACAGGGTATTAATAAGTTGGAAACTGAACTGGGGCATGTTCTTTTTGACCGTTCTCACTCAGGCATGCAGACTACCGAGGTAGGCGAACGTTTTTTAACGCGGGTGAGTCGAGCCTTTGAGCAACTTCAAGAGTTTAGCAGCATCCTATTTGGCCAAGATAAAGCTAAACGCTCAACCTTTATCCGCTCTGTAAGTACTCGTCAGTTAAGGGCCTTAATTCATATCGTTGAATTACAAAGCTACACTGGTGCAGCAGTGAGATTGGGCTTATCACAACCCACCTTGCATCGCAGCATTAAAGATCTTGAGCATGTGTGCGAACAAAGACTCCTTCAACGCTCCCCTACAGGTGTGGAACCCAGCTGGCGAGCAAAGCAATTGCGCCGCTACGCCAGTTTGTTTTTTGTGGAATTACAACAAGGTGTTGAAGAAATCAATGAAACGATGGGCCAAATGGATGGTTCGTTACGGGTGGGTAGCTTACCCCTCGCTCGTACCGATATCGTGCCCTTGTCTGTTTTACAACTCAATAGTGAGTTTCCTGATGCAAGAATTTCTATTATCGATGGCCCTTACAGTGAGCAATTTAACAGTCTGTTGCACGGCCAATTAGACGTTATTATCGGTGCCCTTCGTCCGTTACAAGCCCAACAAGACATGCGACAAATTCATCTGTTTGATGATCAGCTGAGTATTGTGGTGAAAGCGGATCATCTATTGGCGAATCGCCAAAGTATTTCAACTGCCGAATTACAACAACTTGATTGGGTCGCACCAGCTAAAAGCACACCTGCACGCCATGTATTTAGCCAAATATTTACCGGGCGAGGCTTAAGTCCACCCTCTCATGTTATCGAATGCAGTTCGTTAGTTGCTGTGCGTGGTATATTGCTTAACAGTGAACGGGCAGCCTTGCTTCCTGCCCGTCAGGTTGAAGTGGAAGTCCGTGCAGGTTTACTTGCAGTTTGTCCGATGATTTTACCTGGAACTCATCGTGAAATTGGCCTTACCCTAAGAAAAAGTTGGCACCCCACGCAAATGCAGAGTCGTTACCTTGATATTGTTAAGCAGTTATTGGCGCATGCTTAAACCTTAAGTGACAGAGTAAGTAAATTGAATATTAAATTCGACGATAAAGCGCCTCAAGCAAACTGTATAAGCCAAACGCCATTAGGCCAAGTGCCATGCCTCCCAGTAACCACGCGCCTGCGTAATTTTCAGACACACTCTGCAGGACATCTTGCATACCTTTAATATCATTCTCTTTTGTTACCATAGCTGATTGATACAACAACAGCGCCAAGATCAACCACGCAACGCCCCTAGCAATCAAGCCTGACCGGCATAACGGCATGATCCAAACTCGCTGTTGAGATGGTATATCCATGTAGTCATCAAACTTCGCCTTCCACGCTTTGATTAGATGGGCAATCCCAACAATGACGACCACTATGGTCATAGCAAGGAGTGCGGTTTGTGCATAATCAGCACTCAGCCAACTTCCCAATGGCTTTTGATCCTCAGAGGAAGACACGATGCCTAAGGCGACTTTAATCGACCAGTAACTTAAAAAGGTATAAGAGAGACCACTACCAATAAGGCCAAGTCGGATAAACAAGCCTTTAAAATTGGTTCCATGATTATCGGTATCTTTTATTGCTTGATAAAAACGCCAAGCCACGTAGCCGATTAGTCCCATTATCAGTGTAATAAGCAAAAACCAGCCAAAAGGTTGTTCTAGCAAGGTGGAGATAGCCCCTTTGGTATCGGTTTTTTTACCCCCAATCCCGAGCGCAACCATCAAGGCTAAACTGCCAATCATGAAATAAACAACACCACGAGCGCAATATCCTGATTTTGCCAAATATCGCCAAGCTTTCGATTTAACTTCCTGCATAAAATACTTCCATTGTTTTACAAAAATCGCAGCTTTGCTGCAAAGCGTTGCTCCTACTTTTAGCTGACTAATAAAAGCTCAGCTTGTTAGGTAGACACCAGCTTCTAGCCGTCAAAAGCTATTAAATTTCGCGAGTGAGCGACTAATGTACAGGCAATTATAATGCGCTGAAACCTATTACAGCTCAAATTTACTAATTTAAGCCCAATCGTCCTAGCGCTTGTACAAAAGGTAAGCAAAATTGATGAGCAGATCCTGTAATTAGGCTTAGCAAGCAAGAAAAAAAGCCTTGCTACGCGGCGTAAATTGAAGGTCGCGGGTCACGTGGACATCCTATACAATAAACAAGTGGCCAAGAAATGGCTGAATAACAAAATGTGAGGACGATGCATGAGGTTATGGTTCACACCAATTTTACTTTTATCAATTGGTTTGATGTATTCCTTTTGGAACGGCTATACGCCGCTATTACTTTGTGTTGTATATTTGTTCGCTAGTGTGGTGTCGTATTTTCTTTATGCAAAAGATAAAAGAGCCGCGACTAAAGGGACATGGCGAGTACCAGAGAAAAATTTACATATTTCGTCACTGCTCGCGGGCTGGCCAGGTTCAATTATTGCGCAACACACCTTACGTCACAAAACCCAAAAAACATCATTTAAAGTTGTATTTGTCATCATGTTGTTTCTTAACTTATGTCTACTGATTTGGTTCCATACTTCCAGTAGCGCACGTTTATTTCATTCGGCCCATAATCGCATTTTGCCTTGGGTTAAAGAGCACTGTGATATTTCGTTTTGCCAAGTGGTTATACCTGCCTTACTAGAACTTCATCGAAGTCATTAGTACAAATACCCCAAGTAAACTGAAAAACGACACTGAGTTTAGGGAGCAATATTAACCTGTACACCAGCTTAAAAACTGTGCTAAAACACCGAAGTGTCATCATAGACAATGTAAATTTTGAAGTAGTCAATCGATGTAAGGCTTAGTTCTGTTACCTTGGGTACACCGTCGAAGTAAGGAGAAAGAAATGTCGGTTAAAATTAATCACTACGCGCAGCCAATAAAGACCAATATTAAAACTAACATCGAAGCAGGTTTTATTGAGTTTTTCATCGGCCTAATCTGCGCCGCTTTTGCCTACTACACCTATGGGTATATGGTCGTGCTATTTTTGTCTACTGCATTTATCGCGGTGATCTGCTTTGCGTTAACTATTTATAATGTGTATGCGATTATTCAAGACGTCATTGCTCAAAAGCACAGTAACAAAGTGCAAACCAGCGCCGACAATAAGCAGTAAACCGCAGGCTATCTCGTTGTTTAGCTTTGCTCAATTCTTGTAAATATCAACACGTCACTTATTCGTTGATATTACCCTGTTGGCGAAAACACCCTGCAGTGGTGCCCACCAATTGTTTAAAAAATCGACTAAAATACGCAGGATCACTAAACCCCAACTCTTCTGCTATCTCTTCCACGCTTTGTTTGGTGTAGATCAAACGGCGCTTTGCTTCAATCACTAAGCGTTGGTGAATAATGGCTTTAGGAGAGTTATTCAGTAATGTTTGGCACAAACGATTGAGTTTTGAAACTGAAATGTGTAAACGCGCAGCGTAGTCTTTTACCGCTAGATGTTGATTATAATGTTGCTCTATTAAGGCCCGAAAATTGAGTAACACTGTAGACTCGCGACTCACACTGCTGACCTTCATAGCCTCTAATCGTTGTTGACGCAGTATGGTGAGTAAGATTAATTGCACCAATTGGGAAACTGCCATATTTTGCGCCAATTCATCCGCGTTTAACTCATGTTGTAGCAAATTAATGTAAGTACAAAAACGCTTTATCTGCTGTTGATCTTTAAATTGAACTGCTTGTGCTTGCCAAACTAAATCTGCAAGAGGCTGCGTCTCGTCTCCTTGCTTACCACTTACTAATGCATCGTTGATTGAGAGCACAAAACCTTGAGTATTTGGCGCAAAATGAAAACTATGTACAACTCCTGCAGGGATCAACACCAACCAATTGCCACTGAGTTGATGGGAAGTATCGTCAAGATCCACCGACCAATGATTGTCAAAGACCACGACCACTTGGGAAAGGCGATTGTGCCGATGAGGTGCAATTTCCCAGCCTAAACCGCGACTGCGATAGGCAATATCCTCTACATGCACTAAATTTGGCTCTTGGCGAATAAAGGCCTCGCCATACAGATCGTAAAAAGGAATAGGACTTTTATTCATTAACTTTACCCTTAACCTCATTTTCTACCCATGCTTAATATGACGCAAAAGTACAATAAGTTAACGCGTATGTGAATTAATAGTTGTCGATAAAAAAAGCATGATAAACCTAGGTTATAAAACGAGTTGGATAAAAAATGCAATCAATCAAAACTAACGTTGCCATTATTGGGGCGGGCCCCTCAGGTTTGTTGTTAGGTCAGTTATTGGCTAAGCAAGGCATCGACAATATTATTATCGAACGGGTCGCTGCTGATTATATTCTTGGCCGTATTCGCGCTGGGATCTTAGAGCAAGGCTTAGTGGATCTGCTTCATGAGGCTGATGTGTATCAGCGTATGGATGAAGAAGGCCATGTGCATGATGGTTTTGCCATTAGCTATTACGGTAAAGCTTATCGCATCGACCTGCATGAACTAACAGAAGGTAAAACCGTCATGTGTTACGGTCAAACCGAAGTAACCCGTGACTTAATGGCCGCACGCCAAACCTCAGGATTAAGCACTTATTACAGCTCATCTAATGTTACCTTGCACGGCATCGAAACAGCACATCCTTGTGTGACATTTGAACAAGACGGTGTGAGCTATAAACTTGAGTGTGATTATATTGCGGGTTGTGACGGTTTTCATGGCGTATCACGTCAAAGTATACCTGCAGATAAACGCGAAGAATTTGAACGAGTCTATCCCTTTGGATGGCTTGGCGTATTGAGTGATACCCCACCCGTTGCAGATGAATTGATTTACTGCAAAACCGAGCGCGGATTTGCTTTAGCCAGTATGCGTTCATCAACTCGTTCACGCTATTACCTACAAGTACCACTGTCTGACAAAGTAGAACAATGGGATGATCAACGTTTTTGGGATGAATTGAAATTGCGTTTACCACCGGAATCTGCCGCCAGTTTGGTAACCGGACCGAGTATAGAAAAAAGTATCGCTCCCCTGCGCAGTTTTGTCTGTGAGCCAATGCAACTGGGTAAGTTATTTTTAGTGGGTGACGCGGCGCACATCGTCCCGCCCACTGGGGCCAAAGGTTTAAACTTGGCCGCCTCGGACGTGGCGATATTGTATCGCCTACTCAACAAGGAATATAACGAAAATCAAGCAAACGCCAGTCAACGATATTCAGAATTAGCCCTAAGTCGCGTATGGCAAGCAGAGCGCTTTTCATGGTGGATGAGTAATATGCTGCATGACTTTAAAGATGATGCGGGAAAGGCAAACAATATGGATCAAAAGACCTTTGAACGTTTTATGAAATCTGAATTAGATTTTTATCTCAATAGCAAAGCGGGTCAAAAGGTCATTGCCGAGCAATATGTTGGTTTGCCTTATCCAGAAATTTAATTTGATAGAAAGCGATTGTCTGGGGCGAGCAAACCACTTTATGTTTACTCGCCCCGCTATGCAAAGCATTAAATGCTTGAGACGTAACTCAGGCGATTAGCTCAGGTGTTGATGTTTTTTGCCACAAAGTCCTCTGATTTAAACGCTGACAGGACTGTTTATTTTTACTTTGTGGCTTATCGAGTTATCTATTTCTAAGGCATCTAACATACCTTGTGTAACCAGAACGACTCCTTCTTGGCTGATGCGAAACCCTCGTTGAATGTCAGCATCTCGGTCAATACCTATTTCCATACCACTAGGAATATTGCAGCCAGAATCAATGATGGCGTGTTTAATTTTGACATGTCTGGCAATATTGACTTTAGGCATAATGACAGATTCTTCAATATGACTGTAAGAATGCACGTGTACATCAGAAAAAAGTAATGAACGTTCTATCATTGCGCCAGAAATAATACATCCACCTGATACGGTGGAATCTACCGCAAATCCTCGCCTAGTTGGCTGATTAAAAATAAACTTTGCTGGTGGTGATTGCTTTTGATGAGTCCAAATAGGCCAACCATCATCGTATATATTAAGTTGCGGTGTTACGGCAATTAAATCCATATTTGCGGCATAAAATGAATCAATGGTACCTACATCTCGCCAATAAGGCTGTTGATGGTTTTCAATATCATGAAACCGAAATGCTAAGACCTTGTTGTTGTCGATAGATGCCGGAATAATGTCTTTACCAAAGTCATGTTCTGAATCGGGATTGCTTGCATCTTTGAGTAGCTGTTCAATCAGAAACTCCGTGTTAAATACATAATTTCCCATAGACGCTAAGGTGTAGCCTGCTCGTTCATCTAACGTACAGGGATGCTCAGGTTTTTCTTGGAATTTCAGGATGCGGTTACCCTTATTAACGCACATCACACCAAAGGCCCCGGCGGCAGCTTCGATTGGAACCTCAATACATGAAACGGTCAAATCTGCGCCAGTTTGGACATGTTGAGCCAACATATCCGCATAATCCATTTTATATACGTGATCTCCAGAGAGCACCAAAACCTGTTTAGGATTATGCTCACGAATAAATTCAATATTTTGATATAAAGCGTTAGCTGTGCCTTCGTACCAATGCTCAGACTGTTGTTGTGTGGCGGGCAACAATTCAACAAATTCACCCAGATCACGATTCATATGCCCCCAACCACAGGCTAAATGACGAATCAGTGAATGCGCTTTGTATTGGGTCATCACGCCAATTTGTTTGATACCAGAATTGACACAATTAGACAGTGGAAAGTCAATTACTCGAAATTTACCACCAAAATGTAAGGCAGGTTTGGCTTGAGATTGCGTCAGTTCGAACAGACGACTGCCCTTGCCTCCAGCGAGAATCAAAGCCAATGTGTTTCTGGTAAGTTGGCTAACATATCGTGTATTTGAAGAAACCATTTTAAGCCCTCGAAAGCGTTGCTAGGCACCTGACTTCTCAATAGGCGAGTTGTTAATAACAGGGCGTTTATCGCCATATTAGCTGTCAGCATTCAAGCCGATATGACCATTAAACACCTACACTTTTACGGCAAGTACATCGCATTTAACACCATGTAACACGCCGTTGGCAGTTGAGCCTAAAAGCAATTTTAAACCGCTGCGACCATGCGTACCCATCACAATAAGATCAGCATTAATGTCTTGTGCAATAGTATGTATTTCATCGGCTGGATTACCCACAGGACTATATATTTGCGCAGTAGGAATAGCATAAGTCTGAGCAATTTCTTTTAATTTTTCTTTGCTCTGTAAACACAGATCATTAAAAAAATCACCTTCATACGCCATACCAAAAGGTTGATAGTTAACCATTGGCACGGTGACATAGATAATACTTAGGTTTTTAGGGGACTTTGCAATATTTAATGCTTTTTCAATGACCACATTACTTTGGGCAAAAATATCGACTGCAACAAGAATGTTTGAATAATAACTCATGTAATACCTCACCGTGATGGTTTGTTAAACAAGCATACCAATAGATAGATTAGCCTATTTATTGTACCGTTATCTTATTAGATACCTTATTGGCCAAAAGATTTTGATCCAAATCAAAAAGATCCAGCACAATAAGCTAGTTTTACAGAAAAATGACTTGATTAAACTGCTGCGAAAGGGATACTTTTCCATCCTTATCGTTTCTCTTGTATCTACTTATTAATAAGATCCATGGAAGAAAAAACTTGCTGTAAAAGGACGATTAAAGTCATTGAAAAATCATATCTCATATGAGGCCCCGACGTTGTTATTATTGCCTGGCATCGACGGCTCAGGGAAATTGTATGCCCCCTTACTTGATGTATTACCCAGTAATATTAAGGTACAACTCGCACCTCTCCCTGAGGCGTTATTTACGGATCACAGTGAAATTGCGAATCACGTTTTAGCCACGCTAAGCGATAAACGTTATGTGATTTTAGCAGAGTCTTTTTCTGGCCGAACCGCCTATGAATTATGCCGCTTAGCACCCAAGAAATTTGTCTACGTTGTCTTTGGCGCAAGTTTTATTACCCAACCCTCACGTTTACTATCATTCGCTCGCTTTATGCCGCTGCGTTTATTGAACACAACATTTCTGGCTAAAGTTTTGGTTGGTGGTTTAGCAATGAAACTGTTGCTAAAAAATAAACTGACGAATCCCTTTATCCATAATTTAACGGCATTGCCTGGGGCATTTTTAAAAAATAGACTGAGGTTAATACATCAACTACCACAACCAAATTTAATCATGGATGTGCCCTGTTTGATCGTTACCGCTAAACAAGACAGACTAGTCAGTTGTGAGGCGTCAGCAGCTATCAAACGGGTTTTTAGCCAACATGCTGAGCAAAAAATCAGAGGCCCACATTGTTTAGTGCAAACTCGGCCAAAGCACTTTGCGAAAGTCTTTCTTACCTTGTACCGAGGATTAGCAGATAACCCGATACGTACGCCTGCTAAACAAGTGTTCTGTAGAACAATGTAAGCATCACCGCCGCTTGCATGAAGTGGTGAGCAGACTTTACTCTTTTTTCCGGACATACTGATCAACAAAAGGCCTAAGTTGTTTGGCCCATACCTCGTATCCTAACGCTTTGGGATGAAGGAGATCCGGCATCATTTCTTTTGTTAAAGTGCCATCTACGCTTAAAAAATCGGCATTGAAGTTAGCAAACAGCAAGCCTCGTTTTTTAGCTAATTCTGCGATTAAATCACTCGCCACTTGATTGTTAAGTCGCATTGCTGAATCAGGCTCTGCATCTCGTGGAAATATTTCGAGTAACAGGATTTTAGCCTGTGGTAATTGTTGTTGTAGCTCATCAACAATTTTCGTCACACCGGCGGCAATGGCTTGAGGGGAATCCATTCTGTGACCGGTATTATTGGTACCAATCATCATTACGACGAGCGCAGGGTCAGTGTTACCTAACTCACCGTGTTGTAAGCGCCACATTACATTTTCGGTACGATCACCGCTATAGCCTAAATTTAACGTTTTAATATCAGCAAAGTACTTGTTCCAAACCTCTTTGCCTTCATTTTCCCAACCATGGGTTATTGAATCTCCAATCATTATAAGTTCAGCACTACCTTGTTTGGCTTGTGCCACTTTTTGGTTGTGACGTGGTAGCCACCATTCAACTGACCAATATTCATTTAAGGTACTGGGGGTGGTTGCCAGCTCTATTGCACTTGGGCATGGCATATTACTGTGACCCTGTGCCTTGAACCTGACATTGGCAAATGCAATTTGTCCTTCTCCACCAGTACTTAGCTGAAACGGGCGACGAACATGGCTAAGATCATCGGCTTCATCGATCAGGCAACTAAGGTCGATTGATAGATGCTGCCAACCCTGTTGCTGATGTGTTTGTGCCCACTCCCTCAGTCGGTAGGCTTTTGTGCAATGCATTTCACAATTGACGATTAAATCAAGTTTGCCTTTTTCGATTTGATCAATTTTAAGATCAAATTCCAGGGTACCTTCTTGTCTATAATCCCTTAAGTCTAGACTGCCATTAGTGAAATATGTGCCAGAAGACCAAGCCTCATTGAAGTGAAGTTGTAGTGCATCATTTTCTTTTAAATAAGCAGCTAAATCTAACATAACCTTGCCATTAGCGAATTGAGCAGGTAGTTCATCGACTAACAACTGTTGTTCGTTAGCTACGAGGGCTAATTTCCACGGAGCTCTATTTGACGAGTTAACGAGTTCAATTTGTTTGATTGAGATCTCTTGCTGGTTTGCTCTGGATAAAGTAACACCTTGATTTGAGCAAGCAAAAAGTAATGAGTAACAGACCAATACTATTAAACAAATTCGAGATTGCGTTCCCATACAATATTCCTTAATCTTTTTTTAACATTGAGCATCAAACGTTACTTTTTTAAAAGTTATCTTGCTAAAAAACAAAATTTTTTAGGGTCAAAACTACTTTTACATAATACAAACAAGTGGTTTAGCAATTAATTTTGTTTATTTTGAACAAGCTGGGGTTTAACAATCTTTTAGCAAATAGCACATTTTTTTGTAGACTCTCGCCTTCAAAAATTTCTACTACGATTTTTTTATGCCAATCAAATAAAAATAAGAATTAGGCAGCTTCAGCAGATGTGAAGTGGAAAGTCTAATACGGAACAAGTTGATGTAGTCAAGCAACTTATCCGTCAAAACAACTAGTAAAATGCAGTTCTCACCTTTGAGCAATGCACGCAAATGGGATTGAGTGCGAATATTTAATCCTTAGGACGGTTTGCAGAAAACTGGAGTTATTAGATAGCGCGGAACGCAATAAACAAGCCAAACATGCCCCCCATAGCGCTGCTCGTCATTCTTTGAGTTATGCGCAGGTAAAACGGCGTGAGACGGAAATTACCTTTGAGTTAGGTGAGCTAAAAATTCGTGAAAACAAACTGTTAGACGAGTGAAACGCTTTATCTACATTGCTTGATGTAAAACACCTTAATGAAAGGCGGATAACTTTCGCTAACCGCCTTTTATCATTAGAACCTAGCTCTTACACCAATTGAAAAAGCACGTCCAGGTAAGGGCGCCTCGTCTTTTAGATATGAAGAATGCACTCGACCTTCTTGGTCGGTTAGGTTGTCACCTTTTAAATAGATAGTCATGTCTACAGCGTCTAAATCAAGATAATAATTAGCGGAAGCTGACAGCATGGTGAAGCCATCGGTATCTGTTTCGTACGCCGCGACTTTATCCTGCTTACTATTGCGAATCACTTCAAGCTCGGCATGCCAATTGTCATATTCGTAATGCAATGAACTGCCTATTCTCATCGGCGGAATGCGAGGAACATTACCTCCAGAATCCAATTTGGCTCGAGTGTAATCTGTAAAAACTTCTAGGCGTAATTCTTCGTTTAAATGCCAATCGAGCTGCGCTTCAAAACCATAAAGCCTAGCATCTTGTTGACTGAAAATAATAACCGGCAATCCTGCCGCCTCATCTTCTGGTTCACCGTTTTCAAGGATAGTTTGGGCAAATGCGGCTTCGGTAACTAGTACTTCGCCATCGAAGACCAAATCGGTGCGTTGTTCAAATATATAGTCACTTACCTGATTATTAAATAGACTAAAACTGGCATTCCATACTTGTGCATTATAGCGGTAAGTTACGTCGATATTATTTGATACTTCTTTGTTCATGTCAGCAGCGCTCTGAACCACGGTGTATTCATCGTTTAGCTGGGCTAATTCAAAGCCTCCACCTATTTCAAAGGTTTTTGAGCCGATATGAGGACCATAGGAAAAGATTTCTGAAGCAGATGGCGCGCGTTCCGAATATGCATAATTAAACGCTAAAGAATTTTGCCCATCAATACTCCATACTACCCCTGCAGAGCCAGACACCGCGGTATAATCTTTTTTATCAAAAGAAACGATATCTTGGGTAGGTTTTTCTGCAAAGAAGTCATTATCTACGTCATGACTCGATTGCTCAAGCCTCGTGCCTAATTGCCATAACAAGGGACCTGCTTTGCGTTCCTCCATTAAAAACACAGCAACACTGTCGGTTACTGTTGGAGGCGTAAAGGCTTCTTCACCAATGGCTGAAAAATCAAGGTGGTTGTAGTGAACACCTGCCACACCTTTCCAACCATTAATTAAAGCGTGTTCGGCCCACAATCTCGATTCAAATGATTCATTCTTAAAAGTGGTACCAATCTCATCCCCTTCAAATTCAGAATGCTGGTAATCGGTAAAACCATTCTGCCAATGAACCGAATTGAAAAAACCAGACAAATTATTCCAATCAACGACACCTTGGTAGCGGTCTTGCTTGAGTTTAATGAAGACGCCTTCTTCGCCTACAATGCCATATTCAGAATTCATACGACCATATGACAAAGCAGCGCGAGTATTATCATTAATCCATGCGCCACCAAGGGTAAACCCATCTGCATCAAGGGCAGAATTCTTTAGCGTTGAACGCCCGCCAGTCTCATTAATGTCGGCAGGAACAGGAATGGTAAAATCACTAGTGCTACGATCATAGGCATCAAAATGCCATGCAAGATTGTCACTGCCACCATTAATATCGGTAGAAAACGTTGTTGCGTCAGCGACATCATTGTACTGAGCAAACACTTCTCCACTGAAGCCTTCAGAACGAACTAGGGGTAAGCGGTTATCTACCACATTCACCACACCACCAATAGCACCACTCCCGTAAAGCAGGGTTGCAGGGCCCCGCAGGACTTCTATCTGACTCGCTGTTGACGTTTCACTTGCAACTTGGTGATCCGGCCCAACTCTGGAAGCGTCAGATGCATCAAGTCCATTTTGTACCACTTTAATCCGAGGGCCATCTAGTCCCCTGATGATAGGGCTACTGGCAACTGGACCAAAATATGAGCCATGGACGCCAGGTACATTTCTTAGGGTTTCACCTAAGGTAGCCGCTTGATTCTGATCGAGTTCTTCACCACTGATGATTGTAACCGGGGTACTTGATTCTAATACGGTGCGTTTTAAGGGAGAGGCACTGATTATTAAGGTTTCGACGTCATGCTCGTCTTTTTGAATGTCTTTTTCTTGCGCTTTTGCGCCAAACGCAGCAATTACTGCCACTAGAATGGCGGAATATTTCATGTTCATTTCGTGATCTCTTTTACATATAAACGACTCGATATGCGCTAACGCAACCGAAAAATAGTGAGTAAACCGTAAATTAAAAAAATCAGTTGAACTGTGGTGGGTCTCTATTGCCGAAAGTTAAAGGCAGCGATGCTATAACGTGCTGTTGTGCCTTAAATTGTTGGATAAACGTTTGCGCAAGTACGTTTGATTTGAAAGCATTAAATAACACTGCGTGATCTAAGTTATGCGAGGTTAAGCACAACACGCAATGCTGATCGGCTTTTGCGATATGGGAGGAATCATGCCTTGCAGTGATATTGCCCATTAAAATCAACAATACAGCCGACAATACCAGTGCATATTTCAGCACCGTGCTTGATTTTCTGTATTGATGTAAAGTATGAGCTTGCATAGATGTTATAATATAACATCATATAAATTCCGCTGTCGACTCCCTTTAAAAATTTTTTTATTTAATTGATCGTAAACAACCTTTTCATTCAGAAAATACATATACTGCAAACCGATGTAGCTAAAAATCCACATCAGTTCGGCTATTTTAAATAGCAAAATATCAACTCGTTAATGCAGGTTAAGGTTCAACGTTGACTGACCTATCCATTAAAAGGAGCACAAATTGGAATTTGTTTTTATATTAGTCGCTTTTATCTGTGGCTTAGCCATAAAGATGGCCGGCTTCCCTCCCCTAATCGGATTTTTGATGGCTGGTTTTGCTTTAAATTTCTTAGGATATGAAGCAAGTCCCTCCCTAGAGGTGTTAGCTGAACTCGGTATCACTTTGATGCTCTTCACCATCGGTTTAAAATTAAACGTCAGAGACTTGTACAAAAAAGAAGTGTGGCTTGGCAGCATTAGTCATTCCATCATTTGGATTACGCTGCTTAATATTGCAGTAACTGGTTTGGCGTGGCTTGGCTTAAATGCTTTTACTGAACTGACATTATTCGATATCACTTTATTAGCATTTGCCCTTAGTTTTAGTAGTACAGTGTGTATTGTAAAAATATTAGAAGATAGCGGTGAAATTAAAACCCGTCATGGCAAAGTTGCCATCGGCGTACTTGTTATGCAAGACATTATCGCGGTGCTTTTTATGGTAATAGCGACCGGAAAAATACCTTCAGTATGGGCTCCACTGCTTCTTTTATTGTATTTTGCCAAACCTTTCTTCAAGAAATCCTTAGAAATAGTTGGTCACGGAGAATTACTCCCCTTAAGTGGTTTTTTGTTAGCCTTGGGTGGATACGAATTATTCGAACTTGTCGGGATTAAAGGTGACTTAGGCGCTTTGATTATTGGTATGTTCTGGGCGCCACACAGTAAAGCAGCTGAATTATCTAAATCACTCATGAGTTTCAAAGATTTATTTCTCATCGGCTTCTTTTTAAACATAGGCTTTACCGCGCTACCAACTTTTGAGTTGGTTGGCATGGCACTTTTATTATGTTTGTTTATTCCTATTAAGTTTATTTTATTTTTTAGGTTGTTCACTTGGCTTAAACTCCGTGCGCGTACCTCTTATTTAGCTAGTTTAGTGCTATCAAACTACAGTGAATTTGGATTAATCGTGGTCGCCCTTTTGGTCAGCACCGGCGTATTAGAGGCCAAATGGCTGGTAATATTAGCCTTAGCATTGTCCTTCTCATTTTTACTCACCGGCCTGCTATACCGTAATTCACACAACCAATACAACAAACTCAAGGCATATTTAAAAACCTTTGAAAGTCCGACCAGATTAGCCGAGGACACCTATGTGCAACCAAAAAATGCTGAAGTACTGGTTTTAGGTATGGGCCGTGTAGGTAAAGGAGCCTATTCATCATTGAACAATATGTTAGGCGAAAAGGTGTGGGGAATGGACGCTGATCCTGTCCGCATTGCAAAATTGCAAAAAGCGGGGCTACAAGTTTTGGTAGGTGATGGTGAAGACATCGATTTATGGGACAACATGGATCTAGGCAAAATTCAATTGATCTTACTTGCCCTGCCGTCGATTGAAGATATCTGCAACATTACGGAACAGCTTCAGCATGCCAATTACCAAGGCAAAATAGCCTCTATTGCTCGCTACGAGGATGAGATTCAACCACTCATAGATGCTGGCTCAGACAAAGTTTTCAACTTTTTTACCGAAGCAGGAACAGGTTTCGCCGAAGAAAGTGTGCAACTTTTAACATCCGAGGCGTAACACCCTTTTAGTGATTGGCAATGGTAACCATTATCATTCTTTATCACTTTGTTTTATAAGGAATTTATTGGTTTTATCATTATAATAACGCTAGAATGCATGCATTAACTACCGAGATAGGAATCGTATTATGTTAGGTGATAAAACAGTCATCGCGAGCCTCAATGAGGTATTGACCTTTGAGTTAACCTCAATCAATCAGTTTTTTTTGCATGCTCGTATGTACAAAAACTGGGGATTCAGTCAATTAAATGAAAAATGCTACAAAAAATCTATTTGCGACATGAAACAAGCCGACGAGTTAATTGAGCGTATTTTGTTTCTTGAGGGGCTACCCAATTTGCAAATGTTAGGCAAATTAATGATCGGTGAAGAGCCACTAGAAATGCTGCAATGCGATCTGACCTTTGAGCTTAGTCAAATTCCTTTGTTAAAGAAGGCGATAGCACTGTGTGAAGAGAAGCAGGATTTTGTATCACGGGATTTACTCAGTAAGATCTTACACGGCGAAGAAGACCATATTGATTGGCTAGAAACCCAACAGTCGCAAGTTAGTAGCCTAGGTGCGCAAAATTATCTGCAAACACAAGTTCACGATGAGGATTAAACATGAAAGGTAATAAAAACATTATCGACCAGTTAAACGCCCTATTAGCTTATGAATTAGCCGCGATGGATCAGTATTTTATTCATTCTGAAATGTATGCTGATTGGGGCTTTACAAAACTATATGAGCGTATTTCTCATGAATTTGAAGATGAGAAAGGTCATGCTAAGAAACTAATCGAACGAATTCTATTTTTAGAAGGCACTCCTGACATGGTTACGCGTGATGGTTTACACATCGGTAACGACGTACCTTCAATGTTAGAAAGTGACTTACGAGTAGAATATGCCGTTGCCAGTAAACTCAAAGAAACTATGGCACTGTGCGAAGTTGAAAAAGACTATGTGACGCGAGATATGTTACTTGAATTGCTAGACGACACAGAAATGGATCACGCGCACTGGTTAGAACAGCAAATACGTATGATTAAATTCATTGGTTTGGCTAATTATTTACAATCGCAAAGTTAAGGAAAATACTATTTTTGCGGCTAGCAAAACCAAAACTACGGAAACTCAGTACTAAAATTAACAAAGTAACGTTCAGGTTTTTTAGTGAGCTTATTATCCAATTCGATAATCAGTTGCCACCGCATCAGTGGCTCACTACAAGACCCGATAAAAAAGCTTAAGTTATGTTTGTCTGGGTTTTCTTGGGCTCTTTGATCAGTATTTATCACGGCTATTTTACCCATGTACATGTTCACACCTTGAATCCAAGCATGCGCTAACTCTAGGTTTTCAGACATGATAAGCTGAAATTGATTTTGCTCTTCAACTTGCACTTTACCAAGAAACTTGACTATAACTTGAGCGGCATCTGTATCCACAGAGTTAAATTGGCACATAAGAGTGGTGTCGAGAGAACATTGTTTACCAGTGGTTTCTGTCGTTTTTTCTAAACCTGTTAGAAAAACAGCAAGCGATATGAGCACAACAAAGGCACCCAAAAATAATATGGATTTAATAGACTGATTCAAGGCAATTTTTATCTTTATGTTTATTTTGCTTTGGGTAAGTTTGCGGTAAATAAAGATTAGGAACAAGCTTGTTTTTTCTTTCTTTTTTAGGCCTATACCATTATTATTTATAGGGTTTTTAGCCTTAGTAATATTTAAAATTCAAAATCAGGTTAATTGTTAAAATTAATACGTTACGATGTAAATATTCAGTGGCACTTCATTAACAAATTGGAAGATTCATTAAATGAGTGATGCAATTCAAGTACATCCCGAATATAACTACAAAGTTATTCGGCAGTTTGCAGTGATGACCGTTATTTGGGGGATCATTGGTATGAGTCTAGGCGTTTTAATCGCCGCTCAACTTTATTGGCCCGCTTTAAATTTCGATACTCCCTGGTTGACCTTTTCTCGCCTTCGTCCTCTGCATACCAACGCGGTTATTTTTGCATTCGGTGGTTGTGCCTTGTTTGCTACTTCCTATTATGTAGTGCAACGTACATCGCAGGTTCGCCTGTTCAGTGACAAGTTAGCCTCTTTTACGTTTTGGGGCTGGCAAGCTGTTATCGTACTTGCTGTTATTACACTTCCTTTGGGTCTTACCAGTAGTAAAGAGTATGCAGAACTCGAATGGCCGATTGATATTTTAATCGCCTTGGTATGGTCTGCTTATGTAGTGAACTTTTTTGGCACAATGGTGATCCGCAAAGTTTCACATATTTACGTCGCAAACTGGTTCTTTGGTGCTTTCATGTTGACTGTATTAGTTCTGCATGTCGGTAACAGTATGGCAATCCCCGTCTCTATGACTAAGTCATATTCTATCTATGCAGGCGCTGTTGATGCCATGATGCAGTGGTGGTACGGTCACAACGCTGTTGGCTTTTTCTTAACAGCAGGCTTTTTAGGGATGATGTATTATTTTGTTCCTAAACAAGCAGGACGCCCTGTTTATTCTTACCGTTTATCCGTTGTTCACTTTTGGGCCCTAATATCACTTTATATTTGGGCGGGTCCTCACCACTTGCATTACACCGCACTGCCCGATTGGACTCAGTCACTTGGTATGGCTATGTCGATCATTTTATTTGTTCCATCTTGGGGCGGTATGATCAACGGTATTATGACCTTATCAGGTGCGTGGCACAAACTACGTACTGATCCGATTTTACGTTTCTTAGTGGTTTCATTGTCTTTCTACGGTATGTCTACGTTTGAAGGCCCGATGATGGCCATCAAAACAGTTAATGCGCTATCTCATTACACTGACTGGACGATTGGTCACGTGCACTCTGGTGCATTGGGCTGGGTTGCAATGGTATCGATTGGTTCTATCTACCACTTGATCCCTGTACTGTTTAATCGCGAGCGTATGTACAGCATTTATCTAATTAATGTGCATTTCTGGTTAGCCACAATCGGTGTTGTTTTATACATCGTTGCCATGTGGATGTCTGGTGTACTGCAAGGTCTAATGTGGCGTGCAATTAACGCTGACGGCACCTTAACTTACAGTTTTGTTGAATCTCTTCAGGCTTCTAAACCCTTCTATTTAGTAAGATTTATAGGTGGTTGTTTTGTAGTTGTTGGTATGTTGATTATGGCTTACAACTGTTACCGCACAATCAAGGGTGATACACAAGAAACCGTTGATAATAAAGCGCTACAGGCAGCCTAAGGAACAAAATTAATGAAAAATGCACATGAGTTAGTTGAAAAAAATGTGGGCCTGTTAACTATCCTAGTATTGATTGCTATTAGTTTAGGTGGTGCCGCACAAATTACTCCTTTGATGTTTCAGCAACAAACAATGACACCTGTCGATGGTTTGAAGCCTTATACCGCTCTAGAAATGGAAGGTAGAGACATCTTTATTCGTGAAGGTTGTGTGGGTTGTCACAGCCAAATGATCCGTCCATTTCGCTCTGAAACTGAGCGTTACGGCCATTATTCTGTGGCCGGTGAATCAGTTTGGGAACACCCCTTCCTGTGGGGTTCGAAACGTACTGGGCCAGATTTGGCGCGAGTTGGTGGCAGATACAGTGATGAGTGGCATAGAGTGCACTTAATCAATCCTCGTAATGTTGTTCCTGAGTCTAATATGCCAGGCTTTCCTTGGTTAGCTGAAAACAAATTAGACGGTAAGTTAACCGCCAAAAAACTGTCTGTATTCCGAGATTTTGGTGTGCCATATACTGATGAAGATATTGCAGGGGCGCAAGCTGCGGTTCAAGGAAAAACTGAAATGGAGGCTATCATTGCCTACCTTCAGTCTCGCGGCACAGCGTTGAAATAATATGGATTACGCAGTCAGCGGTAGTATTTTTACAGTATTAGTATTTGTTTGTTTTATTGGCATAGTGTTGTGGGCATTTAGTAAAAAATCAAAGAAGCGCTTTAAAGAAGCAGAGAATTTGATTTTTGATGACGAGCCACGGACTAACAAGCAGGAGTCAAAGCTAGATGAGTAGTTTTTGGAGCATTTGGATCTCAGTAATTACACTGGGAAGTATTTTGGGTTGTTTTTTACTGTTACGTTGGTGTTTATCAAATAAGACTGGCGTTAAAGAAGGCGATGATATGCATCATGAATTTGACGGCATACTCGAAATCAATAACCAATTACCCCGTTGGTGGACGATACTTTTTTATATTTGTATCGTTTGGGCACTACTATATTTACTGCTTTACCCGGGATTAGGTAACTTCAAAGGTCTATGGAATTGGCAAAGTTCAAATCAAGGTATTTTATCGTTAGCTGAATCCAGAGCAGCTGTAGAGAAAAATAAAGCTGACGGCGTTATCAGTCAGTACGACCGTGAAGTTGATCAAGCCAATGAGTTATTCCAACCTATTTTTGACGGCTACTATGCGAGGCCCATTACGGAACTTGCAAAGGACGCAGAAGCTTTGAAGGTTGGGCAGCGATTATTTAGTCAAAATTGCTCACAGTGCCATGGCTCTGATGCTCGTGGTCAAAGAGGTTTCCCTAACCTTACGGACAACGACTGGTTGTATGGCGGTACACCAGAAAAGATTACTGAGACGTTAATCAACGGTCGTAATGCCATAATGCCTGCTTGGTTTGATAGCATGGGCGCTGACGGTATTGAAGAAGTGGTTAACTACGTTCTAGGATTAAGTGGTCGTAAGGTGGACGAGTCATTAGCGGCAAAAGGCAAAGACAGATTTGTTGCCTGTGCTGCCTGTCATGGTCCCGATGGTAAAGGCAATCAAGCCTTTGGTGCTCCTAATCTAACAGATGACATTTGGTTATATGGCAACAGTCACGAAAAAGTCACTGAAACGCTAACCTACGGGCGTAACGGTGTCATGCCTGCTTTCAAAAACACCTTGGGTGAAAAGAAGATCCATTTAGTCGCAGCATACGTTTACAGTCTTTCACAAGACAAGTAATAATTGATAACTAAAATAAGCCTCGGTTTATCCGGGGCTTTTTTATGTTTTATTCTACAAATTCATTTTTATGATGGAAACTTACATGCAACAACATGCTGAAAAGCAGGCTTGGTATAAACAGTTTTGGCCATGGTTTTTAATCGTCATTCCCCTGTCTTCGATGGTTTTAAGTTTTACCATGATGAACTTTGCTTTTAACAGCGAAGATAGCTTAGTAAAAGATGATTATTACAAAGAAGGACGGTCTATAAATCTTGATATTCATAAAATACAAGAAGCGAAAGTCCGCCAAATCGAGGCTCATGTTGTGTTTAGTGACACCAATGTTGTGCTTGAACTCGTTTCAGGCAACGTTGATGATGGTGCGGCATTAACCATGGATTTTTTCCATTCAACACAACAATTCAAAGATTTTAAAACGGTGTTACTCAAAGATGCTGCAGGACAATACAAAGGTGAGATAGAACACCCTTTACAGGGCAAGTGGCGGATCAGTTTGCACCCGTATGACGAGCTGTGGAAAATTCAACAAGTCGTTCATCTACCACAGAGCACTCCTGTAGTTCTTAAACCCGAGTAGAACATGCAGCAAAGTTGTTATCATTGTGGTACCAAAAATCCGAGTGCAGCCTATTCTTCTGTGGTACTCAATGAGATGCGTTTTTTCTGTTGTCCAGGCTGTCAAGCTGTTGCAGAAGCGATCGTCAGCAATGGGCTAGAGAATTATTACAGCTTTCGCAGTGAACTGGCTGATAAAGTGTCAGATAAAAATAATGACATACTTGAATCCCTACAACTGTTTGATGAAGATAATATTACCGAAGAGTTTGTATATCAGTCAGGTGAAAATCGAGAGATTCAATTAAGTATTGCCGGAATTAATTGTGCAGCTTGTGGTTGGTTGTTAGAAAAACAGCTAAGTAAACTGGGCGGGATACGCAGTGTTGGTGCCAATGTCACCACTAAGCGCCTGATCGTGATTTGGGACGACAAAGCGCTCAAACTCAGTCAAATACTGCAAAAGATTCAACAAATAGGTTACCTAGCGAAACCCTTTCAAGAAGAACAACACGAAGCTTTGCATCAACAGGAAAACAAGCTACTGCTTAAACGCCTGGGCCTAGCAGGTCTCATGACCATGCAAGTTATGATGTTAAATCTGGGTGTTTTTTTCGATCTATTTGGTCAGATTGACGCCCAGACTAAACAATATTTCAATTGGGTTAGCCTCGTGCTAAGCACCCCTGTGGCACTTTATTCTGCGATAGGGTTTTATTTAAGCGCTTGGCGCGCGTTAAAAGCTCGCTCAGTGAATATGGATGTCCCAATCAGTTTTGCCCTAATCTCGATCTATGTTTCTGGTTTATACGCCACCACCACAGCACAGGGTCAAACCTATTTCGAGTCGTTGTGCATGTTTGTGTTTTTATTATTGATTAGTCGTTTTCTTGAACAAAATGCTCGTTTTAAAGCCGCACAAATTTCATCCAATCTTTTTAGCCATATGCCGACAACTGCAACCTTAATTAATGAAGATAATAGCCATCAGAGTGTGTTAGCCAAGCACTTGAAAATTGGCCAACTCGTTCTAGTTAAGGTTGGTGAGATTATTCCGGTTGATGGCATAGTACGACAGGGCAATGGTCAAGTTAATGAATCCATGTTAACAGGCGAGTTTCAGCTGATAACTAAACAGCAAGACGATAAGGTGTATGCTGGAACCATCAACGAAGTAGGTACGCTGGTTATCGAAGTGCTTAACGCTTTGCATCACTCTGTGGCAAATCAAATCAATCAACTACAAAATCGTGCTCTACTCTCTAAGCCACGGCTCGCTAACTTTGCCGACAGAACCGCTCATCAGTTTGTAATGTTTGTGCTTATTATTGCTGGCCTGACTTATGCAACTTGGCTTTTTATCGCCCCTGATCTTGCGTTTTGGGTCATGATTTCAGTGTTAATTGCCACCTGCCCTTGTGCACTAGGTTTAGCCACGCCAGTGAGTTTAACGTGTACCGTAGGTTATCTGAACAAACGCGGTGTATTACTCAAACGAGCAGATGTATTAGAGCAATTAACCCAGGTAGATTGGGTAGGCTTAGACAAGACGGGCACCTTGACCGAAGGGAAGTTTATCATCAAGCAGCTTACTAATTTCAGTGACTTAAACGAGCAAGAAATACTGAAATTAGCGTCAAGTTTAGAGCAATATTCTTCTCACCCTATTGCAGCGGTTTTTAAAGAGTTCAGTGCTAGCGATATTGTAAAGGATGCCCAAGAAACCATCGCCAATGGGGTCAGTGGCGAGATCAATGGCAAAACCTATCGCATAGGTTCTGCGCGGTTTTGCCAAGTCACCAGCAAGGATGAATTGGCTTCATTCAACGTGTTTTTAACCTGTGGCGATACACTATTAGCGGCATTTTTGTTAGCCGACGCGATCCGCCCAGAAAGTGCTCGTTTAATTAACAGTTTAGCGCCGAAGTACGTTAGCTTACTCAGCGGAGATAATGAGCTAGCGGTAGAAAAATTAGCCCAAGAACTGAATATCAAACATTATCATGCCCATCTAGAGCCCGCGCAAAAACTTTCAATCATTCAACAAGCACAACATCAAGGTCATACTGTTCTGATGATTGGGGATGGTATCAATGATGCACCGGTTTTAGCACAGGCTGACGTATCTATTACCTTAGGTCTAAGTACTGATCTAGCGAAATCGTCAGCGGACATTATCTTGCTAGATAACGCCCTTGATAAAATCCCAGTGATTATTCAGCAAGCAATACGAACCCAACGTAATATAAAACAAAACATCGCTTGGGCTACTGCTTATAATTTGTTAATTTTACCTCTTGCTGTTACTGGCTCACTCAGTCCGCTAATTGCGGTTATCGGCATGTCGGTAAGTTCACTCATTGTGGTAGCTAATGCCACACGTTTATTAAGGTAATAAGTCAAATATTATGAGTGTTATCTACGTATTGATCCCCTTAGCAATCGTATTAGTGTGTCTTGCTATTGCTATCTTTTTTTGGGCGGTAAAATCTAATCAGTTTGATGATTTAGAGCGCCATGGCCACAGTATTTTATTTGACGATGACGTTAAGAAAGTAGAACCCAACCTTCAACAAAACGAGCAGACCAAGACTGATCCTAAACAACATGACTGATCTGAGTTTTTTATCCGCTTTTTTGATTGGGATAGCCGGTAGTGTGCACTGCGTGGGAATGTGCGGAGGAATTGTCGGCGCACTAAGTTTCGCGATCCCCAATAACCACGCTAATTATCCCTACATCTTAGCTTATAATATGGGTCGCATCCTTAGTTATAGTATTGCTGGAGCCCTAGTGGGCTTACTTGGCCAATTCGTGAGTCATCATAGCCTAGCGGGTGTGTCAGTACTGCAGTTTATTAGCGGTGTTTTTTTAATGGTACTTGCGTGTTATATCGGTGGTTGGTGGCATGGTTTACTATTTGTAGAAAAAGGCGGAAAGCACTTATGGAAATACATCAGCCCTCTGTCTAAGCGTTTTATCCCATTTCGTTCACCCATCAGCGCCCTACCCTATGGTATGCTTTGGGGTTGGTTGCCATGCGGCTTAGTGTACTCAACATTAACTTGGGCGCTTGCCAGTGGGGAGGCTATTGCCGGGGCTAAAATTATGTTTGCCTTTGGTTTAGGTACCTTACCGGTTATGGTACTCATGGCCCTTGGCTTTAAAACACTTCAGCACATTGTTACCCACCCTTTGTTTAAACAAGTAATAGCGGTAAGCTTGTTGTTATATGGTTTATTTACTGTTTTAAAGGCTGTGCAGCTACTTGCTAATCATTAAATCTTTCACTTAGTTATTGGCGAAAAGTGCGATAGCTTCATACACTTAGCTCATGATTAAACACTTTATTGGTTAATTATTTGAGGTAATGGGTATGAACTTTAAAAAGATTCTAGCGGTTATTGATAGCAATACAGAACAGCAGAAATCCTTATCTAGAGCCCTTGAAATATCGGAAAAAACGGGCGCCAGTGTTACTGCATTTCTTAACATTTACGATTTTTCCTATGAAATGACCACCATGTTATCCATGGATGAAAGAGAGAATATGCGTCAGGCCGTGGTTGACGATAGAACAGAATGGTTGACGAATGTCATTAAAGAAGCGTTTAGCGAGACTGATCATAAAATTGATATAAAAGTCGTATGGCACAATCGGCCATACGAAAGCATTATCTACGAAGTGATTGAAAAAGGGTATGACCTGATCGTAAAAGGCACTCAACAACATAGCTTACTAGAGTCGGTCATCTTTACGCCAACAGATTGGCATATTATGCGCAAAGCGCCTGTACCCGTGCTTCTGGTTAAAGAACATGATTGGCCTATGGGCGGCAAAATTATCGCAGCGTTAAATTTAGGATCAGATATTGAAGAGCACCAATCCCTCAACCAACAAATCACCAAACACGCCTTACACTTCACTAAATTATTAGGTTCTGAACTGCATCTGGTCAACGCCTATCCGGGTACACCTACCAACATCGTCATTGAAATACCTGAATTTGATCCTACCCAATATAATCAGACCATCCGTCAACATCATATTGACGCCATGCAAAACCATGCGCAGCAACATCATATTTCGCCAGCACAGTGCCATATTGATGAGGGCCTACCTGAATACGTTATTCCTCATTGCGCAGAACAACTTGACGCAGAGCTTGTGGTGCTTGGCACGGTAGGTAGGCAAGGTATATCTGCAGCATTGATAGGCAACACCGCAGAACATGTTATTGATAAATTAAACTGTGACGTATTGGCGATTAAACCTGAAGGGTTTGTTTCCCCTATTCGGATTTGATTCAAACAAAGAAAACACCCTGTACCATTATGGAAACCGCAGGCCGCCTGACAAACTCTTTTTATAGCTGAGCAATGCAGGTATTAAGGCCAACATACCTGCTAAACCCAAGGCAAGGCCGGTAAAGCCAAGAAATGTTAGAGGTTCAGGAAAACGAGCAATGTTAAAAGCATAGTGATGAAGCAAGACAGGCTGCAGACACGTTAAACCTAAACTCAGAAAGACATAACCTAAAATGCACCCTAATAAGGTAATCAATAATGCTTCGACTTCTACCAACCATATTAACACCCAAGGCCTCGCGCCAAGCGCTCTAAGAACCGACAATTCACGCTGGCGCTCACGCATTGAGGCCAACAACATGGTTGTCATTCCGATTAAAGAAGCAAACAAAACCAAAACTGCGATTACCTTTAAACTCAATTCAACCACAGACATCATTTGCCAAAGTTCATGTAAAGCCACATTTGGTAAAATCGCGGTTAGAGGCTCTGTTTTGTTCTGGCTGACAATCCTTTGTAGACTAAGCAAAGCGATTTTACTGTTGACACCTACTAATGCAGCACTAATTGCCTGTGGATGCTCAGCATGGTTATGATGTTCTTGAACGCCATCATATTCGTGCCCATGTGCGT
This sequence comes from Flavobacterium sp. W21_SRS_FM6, assembly GCF_052119645.1. Taxonomy (NCBI): domain Bacteria; kingdom Pseudomonadati; phylum Bacteroidota; class Flavobacteriia; order Flavobacteriales; family Flavobacteriaceae; genus Flavobacterium; species Flavobacterium sp. W21_SRS_FM6. Next base: position 61,614 of record NZ_JBGQOM010000014.1, on the reverse strand, counting down.
GAGAATCTTGCTTACTGCTGCCACTACCATGCAAACTATCCACTGCTTCAATTGGCATGTAAATAGCGCGATCCATAGGTGTGCCTGTGGCATTTAATATCCCGACGATAGTAAAGGGATGATTTTTATGCTGGCTAAAACTGACTTTGCCCGCGCCATGTGACAGCACTATCTCATCTTGAAGTTGATAGCCTAAATCTCGAGCCACAGTCGCACCTAATACAAGTTGCTCATTGTGCATAAACAGCTTACCCTCTTGTAAGCTTAATTTATCTTGTTGAGCAAATTTGACGTGCTCGAAATAATCTAGGGTGGTACCAACCACAGCATAACCTTGGTGCGAATCACCCAGCACAATAGGCACTGCCCACGAAACTTGTTTGTTAGAGGCTAACTCAGCAAAACTTTGCCATGCCATATTATTGCTGGGATTCCCCAAGCGAAAGATTGAAAATAACAATAAGTTTAATTGACTGGTTCGGCTGCCAACAATTAAGTCTACACCGGATACTGACCGCTCGAAGTTTTGTCGCACCTGCGTTTCGATATGCGCAACACTGGCTAACACTAACATGCTGATTGCAATAGAAAAACAAGTCAAAAAAACCATAGGCTTACGTGAAAATAAACTCGCTATACTAAGGTTAAACAACATAAATATGGTCGCCCTATTGAGCTAGAAGGTCAGCAAAATTCACTTGCTGAGAAAAATGATTGGCGAGGCTCTTATCATGACTGACAAAAATGACCGTACTTTTTTGCGCACATTCAAGCAATAGTTGAATAAAGTGATCACGTAATTCGCTGTCTAATGCTGAGGTTGGCTCGTCTGCAATAATAAGTTGAGGTTGATTGATCAAGGCCCTAACAACCGCCACTCGTTGCTGCTGTCCTACACTCATTTCACTGGCCGCTTGCGCGAGCAATGATCCACTCAACTGAAGTTTATCGGTCAATTGTTCGAGTAATTGTTGTTTACTGTCTGAGTTGCTCGAAGAAAAATACTGACCTAACTGAATATTTTGCAAGCCGCTTAAATATGGTAATAAATTAAATTGCTGAAATATCATACCCACGTTATTCGCTCTAAATTGGTCTCTTTTAGCTGCCGATAAGCTGTTTAGGTCTTGCCCTAAGATTTCAATCGAACCGGAATATCCGCTCACCACAGCACTTAAAAGATTCAATAAAGTAGACTTGCCACTACCTGAATTACCATACAAAAATAGGTGCTGTGCTTTTTCTACCTGCCAACGACTAATATGTAACTTAAACATACTCTGTTTTTGCCAACTAAAATTTAAGTCTTTGATGTTTATCGCTAATTCCATAGAGTCCAATTGCAACTTTTTTAATGCCTTAAATCGAATAATTTTAGCCCCTCGATTGTCAAGGCACAAAATCACTGATTTTTATTGCTGTATTTTCCGTTATAATTGCCCATCGAGTTTAGCGTTTCAAGCAATAACAGCATTTAAAGACGAGCCAATGAGCCAGATTTCAGCATTAGATTCCAAAAAGAAATACAGTTTTAACAAACTTCAAAAAAGAATACGCCGATTTACCGGCCAAGCCATTGCCGATTTCAATATGATTGAAGATGGTGACAAGGTTATGGTGTGTTTGTCAGGTGGTAAAGACAGCTATACCATGCTTGATGTATTGCTATACATGCAACGCGTCGCGCCTCTCAAATTTACTATCGTCGCGGTTAATTTAGATCAAAAACAACCGGGTTTTCCAGAGCACGTCTTACCCCGTTACTTATCTGAACTGGGCGTCGACTATAAAATAGTCGAAGAAGACACCTACTCTATCGTGCTAGATAAAATACCTGAGGGAAAAACCACCTGTTCTTTATGCTCTCGTTTACGGCGGGGGATCTTGTATCGTACTGCGACAGAATTAGGTGCCACTAAAATTGCATTAGGTCATCACCGTGACGATATATTAGAAACGTTATTCTTAAATATGTTTCACGGTGGACAGTTAAAAGCCATGCCGCCCAAACTTGTCAGTGATGATGGTAAACAAATGGTCATCCGCCCTTTAGCCTATTGCGCCGAAAAAGACATTGCGCGCTATTCGAGTATTCTGGAGTTTCCTATCATTCCATGTAATTTGTGTGGTTCACAAGACAACTTGCAACGAGTGGCAATCAAAGGCATGTTAAATGATTGGGATAAACGCTTTCCAGGTCGCATAGAATCGATGTTTAAAGCTTTGCAGAATGTAACGCCCTCCCATTTAGCCGATACTAAGCTGTTTAACTTTGCTGAACTGGCGACACAAGCCACGCCCTATGAAAACGGCGATCTTGCTTTTGACCCTCCTACTTTTAACCCGAGGCTATTGGTAGACGAGCAGGAAGAATCGAGCGTAAAAATTATAAATTTGTAAGTGTGGGAATCAAGGAGAAAAGGCATGAAAATTGGGTTAGCGCTAGGTAGCGGTGCCTCTCGTGGTTGGGCTCACATTGGTGTTATTCAAGCTTTAGAAGAGCTTGGTATTGAAATAGATATCGTAACGGGCTGCTCAATTGGCTCTTATGTAGGTGCAGCTTACGCCTCAGGAAAATTAGCGCCCTTAGCTGAATGGGTAAAAAGTTTGACTGAGTGGCAAGTATTCGCGTTGATGGGGGTGGGGTTTTATCGAGGTGGACTGGTAAGTGGCTTAAAGGTTTTTAAAGCCTTAGAAGATAATTTTGCCTTTGACACCTTTGATAAACTACACAAACCCTTTGCGGCTGTAGCGACGGATTTGTATAGCGGTCGCGAAGTCGACTTCACTCAAGGGTCTGTTATTCAAGCGGTAAGAGCATCATGCGCCATTCCTGGTTTGTTTCCACCGGTTTGCATCGACAATCGCTGGCTGGTGGATGGTGGTGTGGTGAATCCCGTACCCGTCAATTTATGTCGTTTACTCGGCGCAGACATCGTGTTTGCCATCAATCTAAGCGCAGATTTTCGGCCACAATCCTTATTGCAAAACCAGCATGAACATGAAAAAAATCAACAAAAAACCTCTGATTTTTTTAAACGCAGTCAAGCACAAATTCAAAATTGGTTTAAAAAAGGCAGTAAACCAGATGCAGAAGGAAGTGAATATTTAGGTGAAGAACAACAACAAGATCTCAAGGTCGAAGGTGAAATTGACATTCTTGAACAAGCCAACGCTGAGGTGCCCAGTGATCAAAGTAATCCGACTACTAGTGCATTGCCCACCCCGTCGATTTTGAATGCGATGTCAGGCTCCTTAGACATACTGCAAGGCAGAGTCACCCGTTCTCGACTTGCCGGCGATCCTCCAGACATTCTGATTGAGCCGCAATTGCGAGACTTTGGTATGATGGAATTTTACCGAGCAGAAGAACTAATCGAAGAAGGTCGAAACAGTGTAAAACGCATTGCTGACCAAATTAAATATCAACTTAGATTAAGTAATTAGTCAACGCTCTTGTGGCGTATAATGCAGGCAAATAAACCCACTATTTGCCTGTTACACATTTTAAAACATCAGAAACTGGCGGTAAAACCAATTACTTTGACATTAATGCATTGATTCTGAGGGGTTTAATATTTAGTTTTAAACCATCCGTAGCATGTTCAATTGTGTCATTGTGCAGGTCAATTTCTTTATTTTTAAGAGCTAAGCCCTTTACATTGTTTTCTATGCCGGGCGTATCCTCGAAGCTAAATCGTAATCCTTCAGTACCGGGCATCATAAACGATAAAAAACTGCCCATATCACTAAAAAAAGTCGCGTACTGATCAGATAACATTTTTAACTCTGCTTGCGAATATTCTACTTTTAAATATTCTGTTTTAGTCTCTAATTGCACTGACATGTCGCATTGGTTTGCCGGTTGTTTTATATCAACTGATATATAGGCATCAGCCAATTTTAAGGCCTTTTCAGTGGGTAAGGTGAATCTTTTGTCTTTACTAATAACTAAAGGAATAGTTTGTTTCTGCGTAACGATAATGGCGTTATCGATATCACATAACCACTCTTCTTGAACTTTTTTAAAGCCAAAAGAGAACTGCAAAGCGTTCAATTCTTCTTTGTCTATTTTTTTTAAATGGCTATAAAAGCGAGAATATTCCACCTCTATATGCTCAGCAAAACACGCTTGACTTAATAGAGCGAAGGTTAAAACTAATTTTTTCATACTGACAACTTCATGTATTTACGGTTAACTCGGATCATACTCAAAATCTCGTCAATATAATCTTGACCTCGAATTGAATAACTGTGCAGGCCTTTCGCTAGGGCCTCTGCGGTAATGGGACGATTTTTAACTCTTAAATTTGCTCTAATATCACGCAATTCAGCATAGGCATAATGTCTATTCAGATTACGAATGTAAGTCATAACCGCATGAGACAAACTGCGAAACTTTGCCACTTCGTGGGCTTCATCATCGTCTCTGAGAGTAGGCACAAAACCACAACCTTTTCTAAAACACCACAAGCCAAAAAAATTATAACCATTTTGGGCAAACCGTGAAGTGCCCCATGCAGATTCATTGGCCGCCTGCACTAAAATTAAAGCGGGAGGAATAATATCGACCCGTTTCACTAATTCTCGCAATAAAGCAGGCGTTGACTCCTCATCCTCTAATTGATATTTGGCCGCTAGTTTATCTAATACAAGCCGATGACGAGGACTTAAAGTAGGCGATTGAGCAAACTGGTTAGACAGTGACATCACAATTTCTCGCTCACGCAGTACGATAGTGTTTTGCCGTCTTATTTCCGGTAACAGGTAAGCAAAAAATTGCTTCTTTTTTTCGACAATATCTTCAATTTCAGAAAAATTAGGTACCGGTTTATAGCTATTTTCTAAGGGGGGGACTTCCATGTGTTCCATGCTAACGATGTCATTCGACACATCAGTTGGTTCAACTTGTGTTTTAAACAAAATGGCAGTAATACCTAGCACTATAAAAATAATTAACAAAAAAAACCGCATACCCAGCTTATTATGCGGCTTGTTTTTCTTATGTTTTTTGATGTTAGGCATGAAAAATAGAATCCACCGATTTCTCTTTAGTTAAGCTAGCATCTTGTATTTTAACTTTGATACCAAATAACTCACGGTAGAGGACCCCCTTCATATTGAAATAAAATGGAATAATCCAGATATAAGCAATACCAAAGGTGAATAAACCGACGATAAACAGCACAAAAGCGCCCACGTAAAACAAACTTAACTGAGTCCAATAGCGATTAAAAATACGAATAGACTGCAAAATAGCTTGGCCAGGTGAAAGCTGCTTCTCTACATATAACATCATGGAAAAGCCCGTAGCAAAGCCAAGATAAATCCCGGGCAAAATAAATAATGCTGAGCCTAAGTAAACAATAACCAAGACTAGCATGGCTAAAAAAATCACTAAGGCTGAATTAATAATTCGTTTGAGAACCACCGAAAAAGCCGGTCTTTCACCAACACTATGAGATATACCTGTCATAAACATGGCCGCGACTAAAGGTGCGGTAATGATAGTAACGACAATTTGTAAAGCAAGTTGCGCATTAGGTGGGGCAACAGCCCAATCTTGCACCTCAAAAAGGTGTTCTAACACCGCAATGCACAGTAAAACCAAACCAAAAATAAGGAGAGAGCCTTGCAGTAAACTGCCTTTTCGCGTTTGACTCAAATTCCATGCTTCTTTGGCTAACACTGGCATATTGAGCTTGGTTAGACCTTGCAGGCTATTTTCAATATTACCGCCTACATTGTCGTATTCATGTTGATTCACATCATTACCTTTTTAAACTGAAGCTTTATTATGTATTAGGCTGTAAAAGCCAGTTTAGCTGCCAGTAAAATAAGTACGGCACCCATAATTCGATCAAACCAATAACCTTTAGCGCTCAAAAACCCCCTGACTTTGCTTGAGCTAAGTAAATACGATAAGCCACAAAACCATACGCCAGTGGCCACTGATAAATAAAGGCCATAGACCAACTTTATGTGATTAGGGGTTTGGGCAGACACAGCAACCGCAAAAACAGATAAGAAAAACAAGGTTGCCTTAGGATTTAAACCATTAGTTAAAAAGCCTACCCAAAAGGCTTTCTTATCTGACATGGTTTGAGTACTTTGTTGAGTATTTAGCTCATTGGTATTTTGTGGCGCCTTACTCCTTATCGCGCCCCAGCCGATGTATAAAAGATACGCAGCGGCTGCATAACTAAGCAACGAAAATACCCCCGGGGTATTTTGTATTAACAAACCAATGCCCAACAGTGAATATGCCACGTGTAACATGATAGCTAAACCAATACCTATACTGGTGTAAATCGCCACTCTTCGCCCATAACTAATGCTATGTTTTAGGACAATCGCAAAATCGGGACCAGGACTAGCAACTGCCAATATATGCACACTCGCAATAGTCAAAAACTCTAACCAGTATTGTGAAAAAGCATCAAACATCTTGGCTACTCTATTTCATACTTGCATTAAAAAATTGCGGCACTATAACACTTGCCAGTCCATAGTGGTGCTCTGCAAAGTTATTTTTACCCGCACTCGGTTCTAAATTAAGCTCCACAGTATGTGCACCGTGATTCTTAGCAAGCTCTACAAAGCCTGCAGCGGGATAAACATTACCTGAAGTGCCAATAGAAACAAATATATCACATTGGCATAAGGCTGCTTCTATTTGACTCATGTACTGTGGAGTCTCTCCAAACCACACGATATCAGGGCGCAGAGCCTGTGAGGGGTGACAACACGTACAGTGATGGTGTCCATCAATATCACCTGTAGTAGTGATTGTTTTTCCACTTCGTACACATCGGGCTCGTTGTAATTCACCATGCATATGCAGAACATCAGTATTACCTGCCCGTTCATGCAAATTATCAACGTTCTGCGTAATTAAAACAAAACGCTCAGCAAATCTCGACGCTACGTTTGCAAGGGCTATATGAGCCTTATTGGGTGTAACGTCAGGACTTAACAACTGTTTTCGCCTAGCGTTATAAAAGTCGTAAACAAGTTGAGGATTTCGCGCAAAACCTTCAGGAGTAGCCACATCTTCGATCGCATGGTTTTCCCATAAGCCATTGCTATCTCTAAACGTTTTTATACCCGATTCAGCAGAGATCCCTGCTCCGGTTAATACAACAACACGCTTAAATTTCATGGCTAATAACAACGATACATTTTTGGCAAATATTACCATCGCCAGTGATGAAAGAATAGTTGGCCTGCTTAATCATAGGCATTGTAGTCATAGCAAAAGCATTTTATCCTTCTTTTAACTTTACTTAGGGTCATGACTATTTTGCCTCCATCTCCAATGCCATTTACTCAAAGAATAGAAAGACTGTATAGCGAGCTGTCGCCCAATGGTCGAAAACTTGCCGATCATTTGATGCATCATTCACAGGACGTAATTAACTGCACCGTTGCAGAACTAGCAACCATCACGCAAACATCCAAAGCAACGGTGAGCCGTTTTTTTAGGCAGTTAGGGTATGAGTCGCATTTTGATGTGAAACAGGAAATGAATGAATTACGGGCTGCGGGTTATCCAATCAGTACGCATTCTTCTGATGTAACGGGTTACAAAGCCGAACTCACTCGCTTAAAACAAACTTTTGAAAATATTGATAATCAGCAGTTAAGCCATTTTATCGATGATATAATTCAAGCCAAACGTATCACCTTGATCGGTTTTCGGAATAGCTATCCGGTAGCCTTGCATTTTCGTCAGCAATTACAACAGATTAAAACTCAAATTAGGGTTTTGCCCTACCCTGGTCAAACCCTAAGCGAAGATTTACAGGATCTCGAGCCCGACGAACTCATTATTGTATTTGGGTTCAGACGCCGACCTAAAATTTTTGCTGAGATGCTCCAGCACGTAAGTCAGCATAAAGTGGCGCTATTTGCTGACCCCTCAGGACAAATTTATAAAGCCAATACTGATTACTTATTTATTTGTCAGCTTGGTCAAGAACAAGCCTTAGATAGTTATGCCGCGCCCATGAGTCTTATTGCGATTATAAGCAATAAAGTGCTAACAAAATTAGCCAGTCAAGGGCAAAAACGGGTAGCAAGTATCTCTGACCGTTTTAGGCTTCTGGATGAATTAGAATGATTAACGGTCACTATTTATGTTTTCGTAGTTGATAGTTAATCACTTCAACTTTGTTAACAGGATAAACAGAGAGCTGAATGTTGGTGGCGCTAATCTATTCAGCCCCTCCAAATATATTTTTGTTGAAACCATTTGTTTCACTTGACTCGATAATGAAACAGTTGTTTCATAAGCATATCTTCTTGCCCTTAAAACGATAGACCATGCAACACCACAGCACTGACTCCCCCTATATTATCGAGTTCTCACCCGCTTTAGCTGGTAATGGTTCTTCCTTAAAGCAATTTCGCGTGGCGGTAAAAGACTTATTTGATATTGCAAGTTACCCCACCACAGCAGGTAATCCTGATTGGGCTAACACCCACCCTATTCCACACTTTACGTCACCGGTTGTGAGTGCTTTGCAAAATGCAGGTGCTAGCATTGTAGGGAAAACCATCACCGATGAACTGGCCTACAGTTTAAATGGTCAAAATATACATTTTGGCACGCCACTTAATCCCCGGAACGCCGAGCGCTTACCTGGTGGTTCAAGTAGTGGTTCGGCTATTGCTGTCGCTCAAGGCAGTGCAGATATTGGTTTAGGTACGGATACAGGCGGCTCAATCCGTGTCCCCGCTAGTTATAATGGTTTGTATGGATTGCGTCCCAGTCATGGCGTTGTGTCAACGGAGCATCTAGTGGGATTAGCGCCTAGCTTCGATACAGTGGGTTGGATGACACGGGATATTCATACCCTAAACGCAGTAGCTAAGGTGCTACTAGCAGACTTACCGGCAGTTTCCATTAACAAACCCATTAAAGTGGCTTATTCCGCGAGCATTAACGCACAGAGTAGTCAACATGCAGAACTTGCGCAGTTACTTGTAACCTTACAGAAGCTCGAAAAAATAGACGTGCTTGACCTTTCATCCATATTGACTCCTGCTGATTTACAGCAAGGCGCTGAAGCGTTTAGGATCTTACAGGGTGCTGAAATTTGGTCAACTCACGGGGAATGGATAACAACGTGCCAACCTACATTCGCCCCTGATATAGCCAATCGTTTTGCATGGTGCAGTACCATAACTCCAGCACAGCAGTTGGAGGCTTTAAAAATCCAACAACAATTTAATCTCAAGTTAAAGCCTTTATTTGAACAAGCAGACTGCTTATTGATACCGACTACACCGGGCAGCGCCCCCTTGCTAACCATGAATGACGATGAACTTGCGCATTACCGCAATACGTTATTGTCGATGACCTGTATAGCGGGGCTTGGAGGCTTACCACAATTACAACTTCCCCTAAGTGGAAAAAATGACGCGCCCGTGGGCGTGTCGCTTATCGGCGCAAAGTACCACGACCAATTTTTAATCGATTTTGCACACACAGTATTGGAATCAATAATATGAATAATAAATCCGTTGCCTTTACAGCCCCGCACTATGCAGCAAGCCAAGTTGGGCAGAAAATTTTGGAACAAGGAGGCACCGCTGTTGAAGCCATGGTCGCTGCCGCCGCTTCGATTGCCGTGGTTTACCCTCACATGAATAGTATGGGGGGTGATGGATTTTGGCTAATCAGTGAGCCAGGTAAAGACCCTATTGGCATTGATGCCAGCGGTACAGCTGCCAAAGGGGCTACCTTTGATTTTTATAAAGGCCATACGGCCATACCGGCCCGTGGCGGACTAGCAGCCTTAAGCATGGCAGGAGCAGTCGCTGGCTGGCATAAAGCCTTAGAGTTAAGTCAAGATTGGCAAACCGCAATTCCCTTAGCCGAATTACTTGCACCCGCTATTGGCCAGGCGCAATGGGGCGTAGAAGTCACTCAGAGTTTACAAGATGCCAGTGAAAAAACCTTTGAGGCCCTATCGGAATTTGAGCACTTTGATCAATTTTTAATTAAAGGGAAATCTCTTAAAAAAGGCAAAATAGTTAAGTTACCGTTAATTGCCAACACCCTCAGCCGTCTGGCAGAAAACGGACTCATGGATTTTTACCATGGTGAAATTGCTAAGGATCTCGCACAAGACTTAGCCGATGCAGGTTCGCCAATTGAACTCAGTGATTTTAAAGATTATGCGGTAAAGAAAGTCGAACCATTAACGGTTAGTACCTCGGTGGCCAAGCTCTTTAATTTACCTGCACCGACACAAGGTATTGCATCACTGCTGATATTAGCCTTATTTGACAAGGTCAAAGATCAGGCAAAAAGTGACAGCGACTTTGTCCACTTATTAATTGAGTGCACTAAACAGGCCTTTATCGTCAGAAATCAGTATTTGACCGACGCTTCGCGCCTCGCTCGTCCGCTCGAAGCTTTCTTAACGGAAGATGAACTCAACAAAGCCATCACTAACATCAGCTTAGACAAGGCGTTAAATTGGCCACATGAAGCCAAACAGGGTGACACGATTTGGATGGGTGCATGTGATGAGCAAGGACGCATGGTCAGTTATATTCAAAGCATTTACTGGGAGTTTGGTAGCGGCATTGTTTCACCCAAAACGGGGATTGTATGGAATAACCGCGGAACCTCTTTTAGTCTAGATCCCCAACATCTCAATGCCTTAGCACCAGGTTTAAAGCCCTTTCATACCTTAAATCCTGCTTTTGCAGAGTGTCTTGATGGTCGCCGAATGGTCTACGGCACCATGGGCGGAGAAGGACAACCGCAAACTCAAGCCGCTTTATTTGCTCGCTACATGTATCAAAATAAACCACTGAGTCATGCTATTTCAGAAGCCCGCTGGTTATTGGGCCGCACATGGGGCGATAACAGCCACAACCTGAAAGTCGAAGAAGACTTACCAGCTAAGATTATTGAGCAACTTATCGACAGAGGCCACGATGTCGCTATTGTTGCCCCTTGCAATGAACTTATGGGGCACGCGGGTGCCATTGTACTAGGGCCCAATTTACTCACCGCAGCCACCGATCCTCGTAGTGACGGCAAAGCCTTCGCCCCTCTGATATAAATAGGAATAAAGATGAATTTTTTGTTAGAAAATCTCCCAACCGTACTTGCTTTAGCGACCACAGGTGTCTTTGCTGGCCTATTAGCAGGTTTGTTAGGTGTGGGCGGCGGTATCGTTATCGTGCCCGTGTTGTATTTTTTGTTTCAGCGCTTTGGTGTATCGCCACAAAGTGCCATGCTTATCGCTACCGCCACGTCTTTAGCCACCATCATTCCCACCTCAATCAGTTCGATTAAAGCCCATATGGCCAAAGGCAATGTAGACTTTGACTTATTAAAAGCTTGGGGCCTATTTATTCTGTTAGGGGTGCTCGTTGGCAGTAGCGTGGTCACCTTTATCGGTGGGCAGTGGTTAAGTTCATTGTTTGGCATTGTAGCCAGTTTATCAGCCTTGAATATGTTGTTTCGTACCGGTAAGTCAGCCATTGTTGAGCAATTACCTGGCAAGGCTGGCCAGAGTATTATGGCCTCTTGTATCGGTTTTTTTAGCTCCATGGTAGGTATTGGTGGCGGCACTTTGTCTGTACCCATTTTAACGGCCTGTAATTACCCAGCTCACAAAGCAGTGGGCACTGCAGCAGCCATTGGCTTAATTATCTCCCTTCCTGCAGCGCTTACCATGTTGATACTGGGTCAAACTCCTGTTGATGCGCCTGTCGGTACTTATGGCTTAGTCAATCTTGTTGGCTTTATTTGCATCGTACCGCTTACCGTTCTTTTTGCGCCATTAGGCGCCAAGTTAGCGTCGATTATGGATGCAAACCTGCTTAAAAAAATATTTGCCGTGGTGTTACTTATCACTGGCGCCCGTATGTTAATCCAGTCTTTTATTTAGGAGCCTCGTCATGAATCGACTTAATCCCCCTCCCCGTTTGTTAATGGGCCCTGGCCCGATCAATTGTTATCCCCGTGTATTAAGTGCCATGTCGACCCAGTTAATCGGTCAATACGATCCAGTGATGACGGGTTATATGAATGAAGTGATGGGTCTTTATCGTCAGGTATTTAAAACAGAAAATCAGGCGACCTTACTGATAGACGGCACATCGCGAGCAGGCATTGAAGCGGTATTGGTGTCATGTATTGAGCCAGGCGACAAAGTTTTAGTGCCAATTTTCGGCCGTTTTGGGCATCTGTTAAAAGAAATCGCCGAGCGAGCTGGTGCAGAAGTACACTGCATTGAAATTGAGTGGGGCCAAGTATTTTTACCCGAGCAAATTGAAGATGCCATCAAAAAAGTGAAACCAAAGTTATTGGCTATTGTGCAAGGTGACACCTCTACCACGATGCTACAGCCGCTAGAACATCTGGGGGAAATCTGTCAACGGTATGGTGTTTTGTTTTATTCTGACGCCACTGCATCTATCGGCGGTAACCCTTTTGAAACAGACAAGTGGCAGTTAGATGCAGTGTCGGTAGGTTTGCAAAAATGCTTAGGTGGCCCAAGTGGCAGTGCTCCTATCACGTTGAGCGAACGGTTTGTAGACCTTGTGCGTCAGCGTAAGCACATTGAAGCAGGAATCAGAGCCGATCATCATGAAGCAGGCTCAGGTAGCCGTATTCGCTCAAACTACTTTGATTTATCTATGATCCTTGATTATTGGGGCCCGGAACGCCTTAATCACCATACTGAAGCCACAACCATGCTTTACTGTGCCCGTGAATGTGCATTTAACTTACTTGAAGAAGGCATTGAGAACTCAATCAATAGGCATAAGGTTCACGGCGACGCTATGTTAGCGGGTGTCAAAGGCTTAAACCTTCAACCTTTTGGAGATTTAAAACATAAAATGCACAACGTAGTGGGTGTCTATATTCCACCCGGTATCCACGGCGACGAGCTAAGAATGCAGCTACTTAATGATTTTAATATTGAAATCGGCACCAGTTTTGGTCCTCTGCACGGTAAAATTTGGCGTATTGGCACCATGGGCTATAACGCACGAAAAGACACGGTATTGCACACTCTACAGTCAATGGAAACATTACTTAGACGGGCGGGTCATACCATGACCGCTGGTCAATGTGTAGACAATGCGTTGGCCGTTTATGCAGCGAGCAATCTATGAATGATTTAAGCGCTTACGCCGCTTTAACTTATCAACGGTGTGATGAGTTGGCCGAACTTAGTCAAGATCCAACGTGCATGGACAGGCGTTACCTAAGCAAAGAACATCAATTAGCCAATCATCAGGTCGCGAAGTGGATGGAACAAGCTGGAATGAGAGTTTGGCAAGATGCGGCAGGTAATCAGTGGGGCGAATTAAAATCTGCCTCACCACATGCCCCAACCTTAGTGATTGGCAGTCATTTAGACACGGTGCCTAACGGCGGCAAATACGATGGAATACTCGGTGTATTATTACCTTTAAGTGTATTGCAGTATTTATACGATACTCAGCAAAGCCTACCCTTTACTCTGCAAATTGTAGGCTTTGGTGATGAAGAAGGGACGCGGTTCGGCGCGACACTGTTAGGCAGCCACGCTATTGCTGGAACATGGCAAGAAGATTGGGCTGATTTAACCGACAGTGACGGTATATCGCTCAGTCAGGCGATGCAAGATTTTGGTCTTGATATCAATCGTGTGAATGAAAGCATACGTCACGATATCAGTGCCTTTTTAGAAGTGCATATTGAGCAAGGTCCTGTATTAGAAGCACAGGATCTTGCGGTCGGTATCGTCAATGCCATTGCCGGAGCTCGTCGCTTCAAATGTGTGGTGACGGGTATGGCAGGTCATGCCGGCACCGTGCCTATGACTATGCGTCAAGATGCCCTAGCCGGTGCAGCTGAGATGATCCTGGCCATCGAGCGTAGTGCAAAAGATTTCGATGTGGTCGCCACCGTTGGTAAATTAAGTTGCTTATCGGGAGCGACTAATGTGATTTCAGGGAAAACTGAGTTTTCAATTGATATACGCAGCGAAAACGATCAACAACGTGATGATGCCTTTAGTGACATTGCAAGCCAGTTGAGTGATATTGCAACACGTCGTCAGTTGCAACTCACTGTAGTACAAACTCACTCTGCCAGTGCCGTCCAGTGCGACGCACAATTACAATCTATCTTAGCAAAAGCGATTTCAGACACGCACATAGTGCCTTATACACTGACCTCTGGAGCGGGGCATGACACTATGGCCATGGCTAAAATATGTCCCGTAGGCATGTTATTTATGCGCTGTGATAAAGGTATTAGTCATCACCCCGCAGAAGCGATTGAAATTTCTGATATCGAAAAAACCATGCAGGTTCTATTGCACTTTTTTACTGAATATGCGCATTCTTTTCATCAGTAAACGGTGAAATGTCATGATTTGAACACAAATTGAGCAACAAGAGACTTGCTTTACGTTTTCGCTCAAAACTATTTAATGAAAGGTTTCTATCTAGCATGCTAATCTAGGGTAAATTAATGGGCGTGTTTGCCCTGATTTTTATTTTCACGTTATAAATTAATGATATAGGAGATAAAATTTAGTTGGCCAGAAATGGCGAAATAATCAAATTGCAATAAAATGATAGCTATAGTCCGTTATTTGTTGTGATGCTCTTTAGTCGTAAAGCGAGCAAGTAAAACCAAATATAATGTTTGACTAACAATTTCCTCAGATTTTGAGGGCTTAAATTAACACAGCAACGATCTAAATGAGGATGCTATTTTGTTAGAATTGTTAAGCGCGGAACGAACCAAACCCCATATTTTGTTGGTAGATGACCAAAGTTCGTCGATGGTTCAACTCAATGAGATATTCAAGCATGACTACGAAGTCTTTATGACTACTGATGAAGGCTGCGCCCTTGAGTTATGTAAAAAAGTGTTGCCCGATGTCATTTTGTTAGATGTGATGATGCCTAGCATTAATGGTTACGAACTATGTGAGCAAATTAAAGCAACACCGGGATTACATCATATTCCAATCATTTTTATCACGGCCTCAGAAGATGCCCTAGGCGAAGTGCAAGGTTTTACCTCGGGTGGTGTCGACTATGTGCATAAACCAATCGATAGTAAAATTGCGTTAGCACGGGTCAAAAACCAAATAGAACTCAAACGTCAATCAGACAAGTTACGCTCGTTGGCTATGGTAGATGGTTTAACTGGTATTGGTAACCGTCTTTTACTAGAAGAGCGTTTTGTGGAAAATTGGCTCTCAAGTATTCGCATTCAAAAGCCTATTTCTTTATTAATGGTGGATATTGATAACTTCAAAAAGTTTAACGATCACTATGGCCATGTTAATGGTGATGAGTGTATTAAACGGGTGGCCAATGCCATTAAAACAAGCTTAGAGCGTCCTCTTGATTTGGTGGCTCGTTATGGTGGTGAAGAGTTTTTATGTATTTTGCCTAATACTGAATTAGAAGGAGCCATCAACGTCGCGCGTTGTATATTGCAAAATGTACAACAATTAAATATCCCCCATCACCTGTCTAATGCAGCCCCCGTCGTGACAGTCAGTATTGGCGCCGCTAGCTGTTTGCCACAAATTCACGACGATCATCAACATTTATTAGAAAAAGCTGATCAGCATCTTTATAAAGCCAAGTCATCCGGTAAAAACACGGTCTGTGCTACATAAGAACACGCAGTTTTACTGATAAAGGTAAAATTGCGTGTAATACATATCATCTTTTACCAGTGGACCACTAATTTACCGGTGTTGAGATTATTCTCCATGCGGGCATGAGCGGTATTGATTTCATCCACTGAATAACAGAACTCTATATTAGGCTTAATGAGTTGCTTACTCAATGTCTCGCCAAACTGCTTGGCAAACTCAGCCACTAAATGGGCTTTATAGTCACCTGTCCGACTCCTTAACGTTGAGCCTTTTAAGGTAACTCGTTTACCAAGCAATTGGGCCATATCAATTTTTTCTGCATAGCGCCCGCCCAACATGGCTAACTGGATAATGCAAGCATCCTGATTGGCAACAGACAAATTACGGTTAACATAGTCAGCGCCAATAAAATCGATAATTAAATCTCGTTTATCATGGGCCTTTAGTGCTTCAACAAAGTCTTGTTGTTTGTAGTTGATCAGTAAAGCCGCCCCGTTGCTTTGACACACGTGTAATTTTTCGCTGCTAGAGGCGGTTACTGCAATATGGCAGTCCCATTGTTTAGCCAACTGAGTGGCCGCCAAGCCGACGCCACTGGCCCCCGCGTGGATCAACACCCTGCTCTTTTTTGCTAAATTGTATTCAACAAACATGCTTTGGTAGGCAGTTAAAAAACATTCTGCGACCCCTGCAGCTTCATCATCTGTTAACGAGCTTGGCGTTGCTAATAAATGCTGCACATCCACCGCCACATACTCTGCATAAGCACCGCCCGCCACTAAACCATACACTCTGTCGCCGATTTTAAACGATGAAGAAGTCATGAGTTCAGCCGGCATTTCGACAATCTCACCAGCCATCTCTAAACCCAGGATGGGGCTTTCACCTGCAGGTGGTGGGTATTGGCCCTTTTTTTGCAAAATATCCGCACGATTAATACCAAACGCCGCGACTTTTACTAGCACTTGACCTGGTGCCAACTCAGGCACTGAGGTTTCATTAATAAATAACGTATTCGTCTCGTCTGCACTGTTAAAATCAATAAAACGCATTTAATTACCTTATTGTGTGTAGCTTGCTGTAAACCTTAGGTACAATTTACGAAAATTTAAGAGTGCTCTACTTTATGTCTTCTAGTGTTATTTTGCAGCCCGAAAGGGAAAAATCTTTATTGCGTCGCCATCCTTGGATATTTACCCGAGCCATCGACAAACAAGTCGGTCGTTTAAATTCCGGTGATACTGTTGATGTGTTTAGTTCAGAGGGTGCTTGGTTGGGCCGCGGTGCGTGGTCACCAGAATCACAAATTCAAATTCGTATTTGGACCTTCGAACAAAAAGAAGTGATTGATAATGGTTTTTTCCAACGTCGTATTGCCCGAGCTCAGGCGGGACGTGAGGATATTATCGCCCGTCATGGTCTGACTGGCTATCGCCTTATTGCAGCCGAATCTGACGGTCTACCCGGTGTCACTATCGATCGCTACAACCATGTCTTTGTATGCCAGCTTTTATCTGCGGGAGCAGAAAAGCACCGCGACAAAATCGTCTGGGCCCTATTAAAAGAGTTTCCTGATGCGATTATTTACGAACGTAGTGATGTATCTGTGCGTAAGAAAGAAGGGTTGCCAGAGTTAATGCAGGTATTGCACGGCGAGGTTCCTGACGAAGTAATCATCGAAGAAAACGGTATCAAAATTATCGTCAACGTAAAACAAGGGCACAAAACTGGATTTTATCTCGACCAACGAGATAACCGTGCGATTGCCGCTAAATACGCACGCAACAAAAAGGTCCTTAACTGTTTTTGTTACACTGGCACTTTTGGCAGTTATGCTCTCGCTTCAGGCGCAGAGCATGTGACCAATTTAGACGTCTCTGACCTAGCCCTAGAAACAGCTAAGCGCAACGTTGAAGTAAACGGTCTTGACACGGCAAAGTGTGATTTTATCAACGCCGATGTATTTCAAGCCCTTCGTGACTACAAACAAGAGGGCCGAAAGTTTGAACAAATCATCCTCGACCCACCCAAGTTCATAGAGTCTAAAAATTCTTTAGTCAGAGGCTGTCGAGGGTATAAAGATATTAATATGTTAGCCATGCAAATTATGGAGCCCGGTGGCATATTATGTACTTTTAGTTGTTCTGGCTTATTGTCATTTGAACTATTTCAAAAAGTAGTCGCAGATGCGGCCTTAGACGCAGGAAGAGAAGTGCAATTTATTGAGCGCTTAGGACAAGCTGCTGACCACCCCGTAGGTTCTGCCTATCCAGAAGGATTTTATTTAAAAGGATTAGTATGCCGAGTCATTTGAGGCCTTAATACTTAAGACCTCAACCTTAGGTGTTGAGCTTATTTCATCTCGATAATTTCAACACCTATAACACAAGAATTTTCACCGTTGGCTTCACACCGTACCACTCTGGCACTGGCAGACAAAGAAGGGATCTGACTGCTGGTAGAGGCTATATGTACATTAACAAAAGTTCCTATTTCTAAAGAACTTTCGTCCAATTCAAACGACATCCCTGTAGCACTAATATCTTTACACACTGTTTGTAGGGACCGCGTTGACTCATCATCACTTACCACTATTTCACATGGCGAGTTAATCATCATCCGAAAAAAATTGCGCTTATCGTCATAACCTAACATCAGATACCTCTTCCTGTTTTATTATTGCACCCCCTGTTTATAGGGTGAGTGTAAAATAAAGTCAACGACTTAAATTAGATACTTGCCAGCTGATTTGCGATACGTTTTGTTGAAATAGGCACATTCGTTCCTAATTGCTGCGCAAAAAATGAAATTCGCAACTCTTCAATTAGCCATCTCACTTCTGCTAACTCTGCGGGTATCTCTTTTCCTAAAGGGATTTGTTGACATTTTTTTAAGTACTCAGCCTGTACTTTCTCGATATTAAGTTGATGAAGTTTATCTTTTATCGGATCGATAGGCAGTTTTTCAAACCGGCGCTTTATGCCCTCGATATAACGCTGCCAATCCACTAGCTTATCTACGCCAATGACACTGACAAATTGAGGAAAAACCAAAGAGTCCAAATGTTGCTTAATATCGCTGTGAGCATGGATCATAGTTAAAGGTACATTGCCCTTCATTTTTTTATTGATACCGTGAGCGGTAGTCAAACCTACCTCAACCTTGTTGGCGATAGCCAAAACCAATTCATTAATGTCTTGGCGGACATAGTCACAACACGCTAAAAATTCATTTTTACTGCGTATGTCAGTTGCGTTCTTTTGGCTAAAATCGCCGATAAGTTTATCAACACCGGCATTAATACAGTCGTCAATTAAGGTTTGAATTTGACCAAATGGATTAAAATACAAGCCCAGCTTAGCTTTATTGGGTAGCTTTTCTTGCAAGTACTTAATGGGTGATGGAATAGCGAGTACCACCAGTTGACGTAATCCTATTTTATGTGACGATTTAGCGAGATGAGCTTGTTCAAACAGTTTTATTCCAACGGTTTTACCTTCGTTAACTAAAGCGGGATAAGCTTTAATTTCGTAACCGGCACTCTTGCTGATATATTCTTTGGGTAAAACATCAAAAGCCCACTCACTGAGTCCTTTTTGCTCTAAATCAGGCGTTGCGACTTTTTGTAAGCTCTGCTTAACCTTACCTTGTAAGCTGTGTTGCAATTCGTGCAAATCCCGTCCTTGGCGCAGCAACTTACCTTGCTCATCTAGTACCTTAAAATTAAAGCGCAGATGTTTGGGTAAACTCGCCACTTGCCACTCTTCATCACTAACTTCAATACCTGTCATTCTCTTTAATTTTAAAGATAATGCCTCCAAAAACGGAACAAACTGCCCCTTTTTATCAATAGGGCTTAAATCAGCCAAACAAGCATCTGCGTAATTTGGAGCTGGCACAAAATTTCGTCTTAATCGCTTGGGTAAGCCCTTAATCAGCGCCACAATTAACTCATGGCGTAATCCAGGAATTAACCAATCAAAGCCTTTATTTTCTAGTTGGTTCAATAGCGCCAGCGGCACTATTAAACTAACGCCATCATCAATGTCTGTTGGCTCAAAATGATATTGCAGGACCAATCGTAAGTTGCCTTGGCGATAGGTTTCTGGAAAAGAGTGGGCATCAATATGCGAGGCATCTTTTTTAATTAAGGCTTCAGGATCAAAATTTAAAAACGCAGGCGCCACTACACTCTGTTTTTGCCACCATTTTTTAAAACTCGCATCACTGCATACATGTTCGGGAAGTCTTTCAGCATAAAAATCAATTAAAGTGTCTTCGTCAACTAATAAATCACGGCGACGACTTTTTTCTTCTAAGGCTTCAATGTCAGCAACGATTTTTTGATTGTGTTGTAAAAAAGCAAAGGTTAACTTGGTATCTAGATTTACTAAGGCTTCACGAATGAAAATCTCTCTGCTGATCACCGGATCAATGGTGCTATAGGTGCGTCGTCTTTGCGCTACAAGAACTAAACCAAATAAGGTGACTTTTTCAAATGCCTGCACTACGCCTTGTTTTTTTGACCAATGAGGCTCTGAATATTCTGTTTTACTTAAATGTGAGGCTAAAGGCTCAATCCATTCAGGCTCAATTTTAGCGGCCACTCGGCCAAATAAACTCGAGGTTTCAACGAGCTCCGCCACCATCGTCCACTTAGGCTGCGTTTTTGACAAACCAGAGCCCGGAAAAATCATAAAGCGAGTGTTTCTAGCGCCCAAATATTCGCGGTCTTT
Source organism: Flavobacterium sp. W21_SRS_FM6 (assembly GCF_052119645.1). Lineage (NCBI taxonomy): Bacteria > Pseudomonadati > Bacteroidota > Flavobacteriia > Flavobacteriales > Flavobacteriaceae > Flavobacterium > Flavobacterium sp. W21_SRS_FM6. The sequence goes on along the minus strand of NZ_JBGQOM010000014.1, from coordinate 41,228 downwards.
GTCTTTAAAGCCAAGATGAGACAATAAACCGGATGCCAACGCTTGGTGAATAGCCTGATAATCTGCCTCAGCATGGCTAATACCAAAACCCAATTCAGCGACGGACTTTTTCAGTTGGCTAACGATGTCTTGCCATTCACGCATACGTAGATAGTTGATAAAGTGCTTTTTGCACCAAGTACGTAATTGATTTGCACTCAAGTCTTTTTGCTGTTGCTTAAAATCCTGCCATAACAACAAAAACCCGACAAAATCAGACTCTTTACTGCGATAATCGCTGTGCATCTCGTCAGCCGCTTGACGTTTATCTTGTGGGCGCTCTCGGGGGTCTTGAATACTTAAGCCCGCAGCAATAATCAGTACCTCTGATACACAATTTAACCGCGCCGCTTCTACCACCATACGCGCATACCGAGGATCCACGGGTAAACGTGCGAGTTGTTTACCAATAGCAGTGAGTTCTAAGCGACTGTGTTTAGAGGCTACTGCACCTAATTCTTCAAGTAATTGAAAGCCATCATTAATGTTGCGGGACTCTGGGGCCTCGACAAAAGGAAAATCATCAATTTTACCTAAACCCAGCGACATCATTTGCAAAATTACCGAGGCTAGATTAGTGCGCAGTATCTCCGGATCAGTAAAGTCTGCCCGAGCAGTGTAGTCATCTTCACTGTATAAGCGAATACAAATACCATCAGACACACGACCACATCGCCCTGCCCTTTGATTAGCCGATGCTTGTGAAATAGCTTCGATAGGTAAGCGCTGCACTTTACTGCGCGCGCTGTAACGGGATATACGGGCAAAACCTGGATCTATGACATACTTAATACCCGGAACAGTCAATGATGTTTCAGCCACGTTAGTGGCCAGTACAATGCGACGGCCAGAATGGGATTGAAATACTTTATTCTGTTCGCTCACACTTAAACGTGCATACAGCGGAACCACTTCTGTATGGCGAAATTGCTCTTTATTTAAGGCATCAGCAGTGTCGCGAATTTCACGCTCACCGCTTAAAAAAACCAATATATCGCCGGGCTTTTCAGTCGCCAGCTCGTTAACCGCATCAATAATTCCCTGGGTTTGATCATTATCTTGACTGTCTAATGGACGATAACGCATTTCTACCGGAAAGGTACGGCCACTCACTTGAATAACGGGGGCATCATCAAAGTGTTTCGAAAAACGCAGAGGATCAATAGTAGCAGAAGTAATAATAAGCTTTAAATCAGGTCGCTTAGGTAGCAGTTGTTTGAAGTAGCCCAAAATAAAATCGATGTTTAGGCTACGCTCGTGTGCCTCGTCGATAATGATGGTGTCATATTGATTTAAAAACCTGTCTTGTTGAATTTCAGCCAACAAAATCCCGTCAGTCATCAGTTTGATATAGCTGGTTTCACTGACATTGTCTGAAAAACGGATTTTAAAACCGACGTGCTGGCCTAATTCACTCTGTAACTCTTGTGCAATACGCTGTGCCACCGTGCGGGCTGCAAGTCGTCTTGGTTGGGTATGGCCGATTAAACCATGTATACCACGACCCAATTCCATGCATATTTTCGGAATTTGCGTGGTTTTACCCGACCCTGTTTCACCCGCCACAATGACCACTTGATGAGCAGAAATCGCTTCAGCAATTTCTTGCTTTTTTTCGCTGACGGGCAAATCGGGATAATCAATATTGGGTCGATTCAGCTGTTTACGCTGCACTACCGATAGTGATTGTTCAATATCAAGCAACACGCTTTGCAGTTTTTCACTGGTTTTTTCGTAATCAGCCTTGTCTAGGCGTTTTACTCGTTGCCGAAATTTAAAACGGTCTTTCGATAAACACTGATTAATCTGTGCATATATAAGCTTTGAAGTAATAGCAGGTGATATGTTTGCGCGGTCAGACAATGGAGCTTCTCTTAGTTAACGACAATGTCGATCGTAAAAGAAGCGCCTATAAATTACCAGCGATTAAACCGCGTTTTTGTAACCATCACGTAAATGTAAATCAATGGCATTTAGCAATGCGGAGCGATTAATGGTACCCAATAAAAAGCCATCATCGTCCACTATGGGATACACTTTCGGTTTTTCAGTTAACATACGTTGAGCTAATTCGATAACTGACAAATAGGGCTTAACCGCAATAACTTCAACTCGCATCACATCCTTTACATGGGCCACCTGTTCTCGATAATAACTTGACTCAAGCATCTGAACTAAACAGTCTTGCTCAGATAAAAAACCGATTACTTTATTTTGCCCATCAATAACAGGGCCGCCTGTCTGACGACTCTGCAGCAGTTTTTCAACCGCTTCTGCTACGGTCATTTCGCTATTAAAAGTGACAGGACGAAGATTCATGTGATCACTGACATTTAAAGATTCCATTGATACCACCTATTTTTATGGGTAAATTTAACACTCTGGTGTTAAGGTAAGTCTGGTCGCAAACACGGTATACCTCACTGCAACAACTTATACATACGGCGCGGGTGACAAAACATTGATTCGTCTACTATAGCTCAGGAATGATAATGTCTAGTTTGTTAAGCACCATCACTCTTTTTGCCGTCGTCTACTTTTTGAGTGCAGACCTTAAAAGTGAAGTTCAAGAAAGCCAAACTTTCAAGAAAATAAGCCCAACAGATGCATTAACAGATGAACGCCTATTTGACCTCATTTCAATCGGGATCAGTAAGGTCGACAAACAGCAGTTAAGAGCCGACTTACTCAGCATCCAACCTCAAGTAAATGAGCTTGATAACCAAGCACAAGCCTTTTATTGGTATAATGTTGCCATAAGCGCCAGATTAGCAGGCTTATCCTCCTACGAGGTTATCACGCCGATACAAACCGCCCTGAGTTTTAATAAGATGCTTAGCCCGCATCAGCAATTTAAAATGTTGGTTAAAGCCATCCATTTATGTCGTGATTACCAACAGTATGAGTTATTAATAACCTACATTGAGCAATTAAGACAATTAACCTTAAACGAACTCGACCCTGCAACCCAACGTTTACCTGAGGAATATGAAAATCTAAAAGCCCGCGCTTATTTTCAAACCGGTCAATTAGAAGAGGCAGAATTACTGTTAGAACAACTGATATCTCAAGCAGAATCACACAATAGCCCGCAAAATATCAATTGGTATTCGTTATTAAGCCAAATACACCGCGTCAATAAGGAAGACGTCAAACGATTCGCCATCTTACAAAAACAGATGATTTTTTTCCCGAGCAAAAAACTGGAAGAGGAAATAGTGGCTTTACAAAGAAAAGATTAAGTTTTTGCCCTTACATTTTTACAAACAACGACATCGCTTTACTCTTCATCTGCCAAGACGTTTACCCAACCTCGCCTTTAGTTTAGTATCCAAGCCTGTAAATTTATTAGCAAACTGCGAAACGAGATAAAAGCTAGGCATGAACCAAGCAACAATTTACTGGCACGATTATGAAACGTGGGGAGTCAGTCCACAAAAAGACTTTCCATGTCAATTTGCTGGTGTAAGAACCGATTTAGACCTTAATATTGTCGACAAACCTTTGATGATATACAGTCAAATACCCAACGATTACATCCCCCAACCGCAGGCTTGTTTAATTACAGGGATAACACCTCAATTAACCCTGCGTGATGGGATCAGTGAAGCCAGTTTTATTCAGAAAATTTATGAGCAGTTCAGCCAAGCTAATACCTGTGTGGCGGGTTACAACAGTTTACGGTTTGATGATGAGGTAACTCGCTACACGCTATACCGTAACTTTTACGATCCCTATGCTCGCGAATGGCAAAATGGTAATAGCCGATGGGACATTATTGATTTAGCCAGAGCCTGTTATGCACTTCGGCCAGAAGGCATAGAATGGCCATTAAACGACGATGGAATACCGAGTTTTAAACTGCAAGCGTTAAGCTCAGCCAACGGTTTAGAGCACAAGGCCGCGCACGATGCGATGTCGGATGTTTACGCCACCATTGCCTTGGCTAAATTAATCAAGGAAAAACAAAGTAAGCTTTATCAATTTTCCTTTGAAAATCGCAGTAAAACCAAGGTAGCAGCGCTAATTGACTGTGAAAATTTAACGCCCCTCGTTCATGTATCTTCTAAATTGCCTGCGGCTCAGGGATGTTGTACGTGGATAAGTCCGGTAGCGCTTCACCCTACTAATAAAAATGCGGTGATCGTACTTAATTTAGCCTTAGATCCCAGACCATTGACTACCCTAAGCGTTGAAGAAATTAGACAAAAACTATATCAGCCGAGCAGTATGTTGGCTCAGGACGAGCAGCGCTTGCCCCTTAAATTGATACATTTAAATAAATGCCCTTTTATCGCGCCAGCTAAAACACTAACAGAAGAAAATGCTTCTCGGCTCGGCATCAATCGCAAAGAATGTCTAGAAAACTTACAATGGATTAAATCCAACACAGACATAGTGGCGAAGCTAAAAGCCGTATTTACTGAGCAATATAGTGAAAGGTCATCGGATCCGGAACATGCCCTGTACAGCGGTGGTTTTTTCAGTTCAGCAGATAAGCAACTTATCTCTCAAGTTAATCAAGCCACAGAGCAGCAGTTAATTGACTTAGTGCTGCCCTTTGAAGATCCGAGATTAAGCACGTTGCTGTTTCGTTACAGAGCCAGAAACTTTCCCCAAACTCTGAGCCAAAAAGAAATTGAAAGCTGGCAACAATACAGAAAAACTCGTTTGATGGAACCAAATTCAGCCGCTTCGATTAAATTACCAGAGTACTTTCAAGAGTTAGAACACCTAAGCGTTGAACATGCTAAAAACCCTAAAAAATTGGCTATCATCACGGCCCTTTACAAATATGCGCAAAATTTATAACAATGGCGGTAAGGTAAAATCTGAACTAGCCGATATTTAATTTGAATTGTAAGCAAAACGTTTTGATTATATTGTGAAATCAATGTTTCACACGGACAAGGTGATTTAAATGCTAGGTATTACCCTTAAGGTAGATGAAAACAAGCAATTTTTGGATGTGGTGTTATCGCCCAAAATGATCCAAAAGCCCATCGATGCTAAAACCATCCAAGAAATTCTCCAACGAAGTGAATATAGCCAATGGTTTATTTTTGAACAAAATATTGTTGATGCCTTAAATCACTATCAAACTGCCTTGAAAAACGGCAACAAAGATGACTCAACTCACCGTATTGCTGAGCGCAAAGAAAGCGACATTAAATGCAAGATTCAAGAAGACGAGTTAGCTGCAAGCTTAATTATCACCAGAGGCTATGGTGGAGCTGCTCTCACAGCAGATCACTTAATGAAAACCTTGAAAGAACACAGTATTGTTAAAGGTATCAGTAAAAAACGCTTAGAAGCCCTTGCCAAAGAGTGTAATAACGGAGTGCCAGGACAAACCTATCAAAATATCGTTGCTAAGGGTTTAACACCACGAAATGGCCGCTCGTCTAAACTACAGCCTTTGGTGCAAAATGCCCTAGAACGCATCCTACAACCACAGCAAGTTGGTAGCGCCCGCGTAGATATGCGTAATTTGGGTGACGTTATTTGCGTTAAAAAAGGAACAGAGTTGTTGCGCCGCCTACCACCAGGTAAAGGCCGCATCGGCGTGACTGTGACCGGCGCTAGAATTGAGCCGAAACCCGGCGAGTTACTGCCTATTAAACCTGGCGAAGGGACGGCTATCAGTGAACGAGATGAAAATCTTCTGATCGCTGACATTTCGGGGATGCCTAAGTTTAAAGATCAAAAAATGTGGGTAGATGAGACCTTTATTTGTAAAGGGGTCAACGTAGGAACGGGCAACATCAATTACGATGGCGCGGTGTTGGTAAACGGCGATGTAACAGAAAAAATGCAAATCATTGCCTCTGGCGATGTCACTATCAATGGCTTTGTTGAATCAGCTCATATTCAGGCTGGCGGTGACATCATTATTACTGAAGGAGCTATGGGTAAGGTTAATGACAATGTCACCGAATACAGCTCTCAGCTATTTGCCAAGGGCAGCGTGCACGTTCAACATGGCCAGGGCCTAGATATAAATTGTAATGGCAATGTAACCATTGGCCGTCAATTAGCGTATAGCCGAGTAACCTGCAAAGGCGAAGTAACAGTAGGCGCTGTTGACAAACCCACTGGTAATATTTTTGGCTGTACCATTAAATGCAATAGTAAGTTAGCGGCTGGAACCGTAGGCGCTATTTCAGGCAGTAGTTTAAGTATTGATTTTAGCGACGGTTTTAATAGTTTGTTAGAGCGCAAGGATACGCTTGACGAACTACTGCGCCAAATTAAACAAAATAATACCCGACACCAACAACGAATGAACCTGATCAACGGAAAATACATCCCCGAAGATATGAAGGGACGAGTAGAAGAAGCCAATGAAATGGTGCAAAACGAGTGGCAATTATTAAAATGGCTAGAAAGCAAAGCCGAAGAAATGAAAAATTCGAAAGACAGCTATCAAACAAATATCAAATTATTAGCTAATAAGAAAATTTATCCGGGAGTCATTCTAAAACTCAATAACCGTACATGGCGTGCGGAACGAGAATATGAAAAATCTCAAGTGTCGTTTTTGGGACACCAATGGCAACATGAGCCATTGGTTTAGTTTCTGCGACGAAGTCAGTCTATAGTCGTGCTAACAAACTGGAGGTATCCCAACGGTTACCTCCTAGTTTTTGAACATCAGCATAAAATTGATCAACCAGCGCGGTTAAGGGTAAGGAACTCCCGTTATTCTTAGCTTCTTGTAGGGCGATATCTAAATCTTTGCGCATCCAATCCACCGCAAATCCAAAATCGTATCGCTGCTGCAGCATCGTGGCTGAGCGATTTTCCATTTGCCAGCTCTGTGCCGCCCCTTTAGAAATAACATCGATTACTGCTTGGCAATCTAGCCCTGCGTTTTGGCCAAACTGTAAGGCTTCTGCCAAGCCTTGTACGATGCCTGCGATGCAGATCTGATTCATCATCTTTGCTAATTGACCACTGCCTACAGGCCCTAATAATTGACTAAATTTTGCATAGGCATTTGTTACCGCTTTAACCTTAACAAAGTGTCCCTCATCACCGCCTAACATGATGGTAAGCAGCCCCTTTTGTGCGCCAATTTGTCCGCCAGATACGGGCGCATCATAAAAAGAAACACCTAAGGCTTCGCATTCTGCCGCCATCTCTTTAGCCACTTTGGCTGATGTGGTGGTGTGATCTACAACAATTTTTTCAGGGCTGATACCTGCAAGCACACCTTGCTCCCCGAGCATGATTTCACGTAAATCTTCATCGTTACCCACACAAATAAAAATAATTTCTGCTTGCTGAGCCGCTTCTCTAGGAGTAGCAACGCACTGGCCAGCATACTCAGTTAACCAACGTTCTGCCTTAGCTGATGAACGGTTGTACACGCTCACTTGATGACCTGCAGCCGCTAAATGTCCAGCCATGGGATAACCCATAACGCCTAAGCCGATAAAAGCTACTTTTTGCTTCATGTTATGCCCTTTAATACTTGAATGTACCGTTAAACCTGACAATATAAACTACTACTCACGATGCAGGAACCTTCATGACAGATACCCTTTATCATTTTAACCTTACCTTAAATAATGGCCAACAAACCACCCTCGAACCGTATCAGGGGAAGGTGTTGTTGATTGTTAATACTGCCAGTAAATGTGGTTTTACGCCTCAATATGAAGGCTTACAACGCCTGTACAGCACCTATCACGCCCAAGGTTTGGTTGTCCTGGGTTTTCCTTGTGACCAATTTGGCCATCAGGAGCCAGGTTCAGACGAAGAAATTGAACAATTCTGTAGCCTTAACTTTAATGTGAATTTTCCCTTGTTTCAAAAAATTGACGTAAACGGAAGTCAGGCATCACCACTTTACACGTTTCTCAAGTCAGAGGCCCCTGGCGTATTGGGCAGCAAAGGGATTAAGTGGAATTTTACTAAATTTTTAGTGGATAAAAATGGCAAGGTAATTAAGCGTTATGCACCAACCACTAAACCCGCAGATATCATCACCGATATAGAGGCATTGCTCGCTGAGTAAGCACTACACACAAAGGGCAGGTAACCCTGCCCTTTGTGTTAAGGGCCAAGTTACATGGGTTGAGCCCTTGCTCAATTTATATAGTTCGCTGCGCAATTAGCATAAAATATTTACCAAACCACAAATAGGGCTGTTGCTCGCCATATTGTAATTCTAGTCGTTTTAACTGCTCGTAATGACTGGTTTGCTGGGTCTTATCTTTTAAATAATCGTGAAAACACCGAATACCTGCCTGCTGAACAATATTTACCGGCAAATCTTGCATAAAAGCCAAAATATCTTGCGGACGCTGTGGATTATTAGGATTTAAGCGTACTTGATTTTTTACCTTCATGCCTTGCTCAACATAATCAAAATTACCGTAACAAATATTACTGAAACGCTGCGCATCTTGATTAAAAAAGCTTAAAGACAAATACCCAGCGGGCTTAAGCAAGGCCACTAATTTTTGGATAACAGGAAAAGGGTCGCTTAACCATTCTAAAACCGCATGACAAATAACAAGATCGTACTGCGTTTCAGGCAAGCTAAGTATATCTTGATGACACAATGTCAGCTTGTCATTGGTGGCAAACTTAGCTTTAGCAATGGCTAAGGTTTCTCCAGAAATATCCGTAAGTGTGACCTCATGTCCTAGGGCTAACATGGCTTGAGTCATGGTGCCAGTACCGCCACCTGCATCAAGTATCCGCATAGGTGAGCTGCGCAAGTCGATGATGTTGGTTAAATGATGTAAAAATAGTTCGTGCCTGAGTTTCCCCTTGGTTGAACCATGGATATTGTGCTCAAACTTCGTGGCAATATCATCAAAATTTTGGTCGGCTTTCATTTTTTAATCTTAGGCAGGATTGGGAATATCAATAAATTCAACTGTCACATCAAGGGTCTTTGCTAAATAGTCACCCACTGCTTGGGCACCAAATCGCTCAGTTGCATGATGGCCTGCAGCGAAAAAGTGAATATTCATTTCTCGTGCAGTATGGATGGTTTGCTCGGAAACCTCACCCGTGATAAACGCATCAATACCTTGGCTGGCAGCTAAATCGATGTATTTTTGTCCACCACCAGTGCACCATGCCACGGAACTGATTAGCGCTTTTTGCGCGACTTCAACTAAGGGGGATTTGCCTAGCACTAAATCTAAACGCTGGGCTAATTCACTTGGGGTAAGCGCTGTTTCAAAGTTGCCTTTTAAGGCAATACTGATCCTTCCTCCTTCAAGGTTTTCGATATTTTTTATGTCTAAACGCTGAGCCAGTTGCACATTATTGCCAAGGCTAGGATGCACATCTAAGGGTAAGTGATAAGCAAATAAACTTATATCGTGTTGCAGCAAAGTGGCTATCCGCTTTTTTTTCATGCCGCTTAAACAAGGATCTTCGCCCTTCCAAAAATAACCATGATGTACAAAAATGGCGTCCGCCTCGGCTGCTACAGCTCGGTCGATCAATGCTTGTGACGCTGTCACGCCTGTCACAATTTTACGAATGATAGGCTTACCCTCTATTTGCAAACCATTTGGGCACCCGTCACCCATCAAATGCGGCTGTAGTAAGTCATTTAGGGTGTTCAGTAATTCAGTTCTTGAAACGCTCATATTTTAAAGGTCTTGGTCGCTTAATTTTTTGTCTTTGCTTTACTGCTGCTGGGCATCGATAAAGCTTTTAAATAGTGCTTTTGTTCGAGACACAGAGCTGGCGTGGTCAACGATAGGCACATAGTAACCGAGTTTTATGACATCAGTATATTTACTTGGTTGATGAATTTGTTTTGCTGTCAGCTTACTCAGCTCTGGCACCCAACGTTTTATAAACGTGCCCTGCGGGTCGAAACGTTCACTTTGTGAAGTAGGATTAAAAATACGAAAATACGGTGCAGCATCCGTTCCTACCGATGCACTCCACTGCCAACCACCATTATTCGACGCAAAATCACCATCAATCAATTGGCTCATAAAATAGTCTTCAGCCCAGCGCCAAGGCAAAAACAAGTGTTTGCAATAAAAACTAGCTACGATCATTCTCAAGCGGTTGTGCATCCAACCAGTGGCTTTAAGCGCGCGCATCGCAGCATCAACAATAGGGTAGCCTGTTTCACCCTTTTTCCATGCCTCAAAATGCGCTTTGTTATCATCCCACTTAAAGTGGTGGTATTGCTTTTGAAAAGGCAAATTCTTATTTACATGGGTAAAATGAAACGCCACATACCGGTAAAAGTCGCGCCACGCGAGCTCTTTTAACCACACGTGCGCGCCGTGATTTGGCTCAGAGATTTTTTCACCATATTCTTGTTGTAAAACAAATGCACAGTGCTTAGCGCTAAGGCCTCCAATCGAAAGCAAGTGGGATATCTGACTGGTGCCATCCACTGCTGGAACATCTCTGTTGTCAGCGTAATCAGGGGCTTTTTGCTCAACAAAGGCTATCAGTTGCTTATACATATCATCACTAGACGCAGGCCAATCTTCTACATCAGTGTTCTGTTTACAATATGTTAAATCACCATTATCTGGCGTTATTTTTGTGGACTTTGCCGATGAGGTAGCCGTGGGATATGGAAAATGATCTAACAGCTCAGTTAACCACGTTTTAAAGTAAGGTGTAAACATCTTATAGGGCGTGTCTTGTTTGCTCATGATGACTTCAGGGCGAATAATGCAAGTATCATGAAACTTGGCAACCTTAATGTCCTTTTCATCACATAATTGCTTAAATTTTTTGTCTCGAACTCGTTCATCCCATTCGTATTCAGCGTTGAAGTAAACGGCACTCATTTGATGCTTAACGCAAAATTCAATAAGGTCTTGGGGAGTGTGGGCAAAATCTTCAGTGTTTATAATGAACAAGGGTACGTTTCTTTGCGCTAATTCTTCACGAAGTGCCGAGAGGCGATTAATAATTAAATTAATTTTGCAAGGGGCATAATGATAATGCTGCCACTGCGCTGGTGTTAAGCAATACAGTGCACACACCTGCTCATGATGTTCAATGGCATAATCTAGAGGGCTATGCCAATTCGCACGTAAATCGCTTCTTAACCAAACCAATGCAGTCATTTTGTTGTCCTTAATTTTTTAACCTAACACGTGGCTACGTACCTGAGCACTAATATGATCACTCACTGGGAAAGCCGTTCTAGTAACATCATAGTTTCAACGTGAGATGTTTGCGGAAACATATTCATCATTGTTACGCGTAACACCTTGAAGCCTTTTGAAACGAGGTACTCTGTATCTCGAGCTAAGGTTGCTGCATCACACGAAACATATAAAATTTGCTGAGGTTTAATGCCTATTAGGGTATCTAAAAAGGCTTTTGCTCCTGCTCTTGGGGGGTCAAGTAATACTTTAGTGACCGACATGGCCGTCAATTCGTTTGTCACGGTCTGGCTCAAATCAGCCGCTACAAATTGCAGGTTTTCTAGTTTGTTTTCTGAGGCGTTTCGTCTGCCAGCGGCGACCATGCTTGCTTGCACCTCAACACCTACCACCTGTTTCGCACGCTTAGCTAAGGGCAATGAAAAATTACCTACCCCACAGAACAAGTCTAAAATCACGTCGTCTTGACTGGGCGCTAGCCATTTCATCGCAAGAGCCACCATTTTGCTATTCATCTGCTCATTTACTTGGATAAAGTCTTGTGGATGGTAACGTAGCCTAAGATCATCAACATCGTAAAAGCGTAGGTCACCTTCCTCTACCTGCACGCGTTTTTCTGCTGGATCCTGCCAATAAATGACAAACGAAAACGTATCTGCCCATTGCATCCATTGCGCTTTTAACTCGGGGCTAATCATCGCGGTTAATCGAAACAATACTGACACACCGCGGCTATCTTCAAGTAATTCTATATGCCCTAAATTTGCTGCTAAGCTATCGCTTAACAAACGTTGTTTGAGCTTGGCGAAAATCTGCTGCAACGCTGGGGTCAGCACAATACAATTGTCGATATCGATAATGCGGTTTGAGGCTTTACCACGAAAGCCCATGATAGTTTTACCTTCACTATAAATGAAAGCAACTCTTGCTCGGCGACGATACCCATAATCCTCGGCACTTAAACGTTCTATGGGCAGTTCGCCGATGACTTTGCGTAACTGACCTTGCAACCACGTTTGTTTGGCAACTAGCTGCTGCTCCATAGCTAAGTGCTGAAAACTACAACCACCACACAGGTCGTAATGCGGACAAAGGGGGGTTAAACGATAAGGGCTGACTTCAATGATTTGATTCAAACTAGCGATGTCAAAGCTTTTGCCCGGCTTAATTACCTGAGCGATAACTTTTTCATCAGGTAAGGCCCCTTCAATAAAGGTCACTTTGCCGCTCAACCGGGCCACGCCCCTAGCGTCATGTGTTAACCCCTCAACCTGAAACTCTTGATTAGGTCCTACCGCTACTGTGTTAACTTTACGACGTCGTTTCTGATGCTTATGTTGCAAATTTTAAACTCTGTTACTGATTATAAGGCCTATTCTATCTAACTTTTTAAATGCTGTTGTTTTTTACTTAACATTTATTTTTGTCGTCAAGAGTTGGTGCTTGTCGACATGCAAACAAGCCTTATCGCATAGTTGAATTTAAGAAGCTTGAGCATTCAACCAGCAAGAGAATACTTTGAGGTTTCAGCGATAATGGGACGAAACGGTGCCAAATTTCTCTTTAAATGTCTAAATTGTACCGCCTCCACTGCCAATAACACTGTGCAAGGATTTAGTTAAAAAATTAAGTTTATCTTCTCACTCTTAGCCTTTACTAAGCTAAAACTCGGTATGTCTCTGAAGGGGCTGAGTACACAGACGTTGAGTAGATGTCAGGTATGCTAATAGAAGCCGATAACGCGCTATACCAGGCAATGTTGAAAGAAAGAGAGCGTATGGATTTTTGATGGGTTATCGGGCAATTAATAAAAAAATCGATGAATCAGGGCCTATATACTTGCACATTGCTATGGCCCTGCTCCAGCAAGAGCAAGGCCTGTAGCTGGCTCATTACACCTTTTTCGCAATATAAAAAATACTCAGTTTTCGCGTCTAATACACGTACCTGATTAGCCAATTTAAAAAACGGAATATGTTTTACTTCATTGTTTTTCAAGACCAAAGGCTTAGCTTCTTGTTCGTCAAAAGAGCGAATATCAATGACTACCGCACCATCAGGTAGTGTCTGTGTGTTGTTGACGGTTTTAATAAGCTGTTGGGTTTCGTCTAGTATGCTACGAATATCGTTAAAGTTTGCTTCTTCAACGGCGAGCTTTAGTAAATTACCATCAATTTTAGCCTCTTCATTTACGATAGTAGATAACAGTGCTTTAACCGTGGGTTTACGAGAAACTACTCCGCAATATTCTGGCATGACTCTGGCAAAATCCTCAGTGCCAATCTGACGTGCGATATTGATAATGTCACTTTTATCCATGCACACTAAGGGGCGAATAATGAGTTTGTCTGTGGCTTGGTCGATAATTTGCAAATTACTGATGGTTTGACTGGCAACTTGCCCTATACATTCACCCGTAACCAAGGCATTGATATTAAGTTTATCTGCCACCATTGATGCTGCGCGCACCATCATACGTTTAAGCACAACGCCCATTTGATTATTGTCAACCTTTTCAACAATCTCGTTAACCACCTTTGAAAAGTCCAGCATCACAAATTTGACCTTGTGTGACTCACTATAACGTTGCCATAAATAATAACTGACCTGCTTTACACCAATTTCGTGCTCCCTGCCCCCTAAATTAAAAAAACAAAAATGAGTACGGGCACCACGACGAATTAATTGATAGCTGGCGACCCCAGAGTCAAAACCTCCAGAGATCAAGGACAAAACATCTTCCTGACTCGGCAAAGGCATACCACCAAGGCATTTAATGCGTTGATGATTAAAAATTAAGGTGTTGTCAGTAATATCGAGATCAATAGTGATATCTGGATTTTTTAGTTTAATTTGACTGCTTGCACAATGCTCTTTTAGCCTTCCACCGATGTAGGCGGCTGCTTCAAGCGAGCTAAAATTATGTTGACCACGGCGTTTTACTTTTACCGCAAAACGTAAGCCAGCCAATTTATCCTGCCAGATGCCTTTCACTTGCTGATAAATATCTTCAAGATCAGTAAATTGACTCTCTTGTACATCTAATATTTGATCGATACCAGGAATACGTTGCAGCAATGCGATCACTTCATCTAATCGTTCAATGGCTTTAGGATTAACCAACAACACCAGCTTATCCCACGAATGACGTACTTCCACCGACAGCTCATTACGTTTAAACACCAAACGAATATTCCCTTCCAGCAAGCGGGTAAAACGTTTACGCACGGCCTTACTCTTAATTAAAATCTCAGGGTGTAGTTTGATTATAAACTTCATGATGGAGCAGCTCTTTATGGTGCAGGAAAACCTAATTCATTGAGGTTTTATCAAAAGGCGCGGATTATAACCTTAGGCAGCCATATTGCAATGCAGGTTAAACGCGGTATTTACCTAGAGTAGTTTGCCGCGTATCACGGCAAAAGATGAACACCATCGCCGTGAAAATAGTATGCTGCGCCCCTATCTTATGAAGGCATTTGGCCGACTATTATATGATTTGAAAGCACAGCCATATGAATGTCATTGAAAACAAACGCAGGTAATGTTACAAGTTTAGGCTAGCCGCATCACTTTTTGATTTAACTCAATACGATAATAAGCGCAAAGCCAATATGTCAAATGAATGGCAAAATATGAGCTCTGTAAATAATGAAGATGGACAAGCGCAAAATAAAGAGTAGTTAATGAACGCCTTAATCGAAAAAGATATCCGTACTATCCAGTCTATCGAGGCTGTTCCTTTCATCATGAAAATGTTAGCAGACGCGACAAGTCTACGATTTATCTGTATCGCTAGAGTAACTCACGACAACTGGACCACCTGTGCAGTATTAGATAGGGTTAATTTTAATCTACAACCAGGTGATGAGCTGGAGATACAGACTACTTTTTGTAACCAGGTTAGACAGTCGAGTACGCCAATCATTATAGAGCACGCGCAGAATGACGAGTATTATAACAGTAGTACGATCCCAAGCATGTATGGATTTGAAAGCTACTTTTCCTTCCCTATATTCAGTAAAAATGGCCATTTTTTCGGCACCCTCTGCGGTCTAGATCCGCTACCAGCAAAATTAAAAACCACTGAGATCAAACAACAAATTAAGTCTTTTGCAGAATTGATTTCGAGACAGATTGAAGCTGACGAAAAACTCAGTACGGTTGAGTCTGATTTATTTAATGAGAAGACGGCCGCCAAATTACGAGAACAATACATCGCCATTCTGGGTCACGATTTAAGAACGCCTTTGTCTGCTCTTACCATGGGCGTGAATTTTCTGATGGAACAGGTAAAAGATGATACCTCGCAAAAAATTCTCGCTCGCATGGACAATAGTGCAAATAGAATGAAACGTTTGATTAGTGATGTGATGGATTTGACCCACGGAAAAATGGGCAATGGCATCGAATTGCAAGTAAAGCCGGTTAACAATTTACAAAATATTTTATCCCACACTGTCGCTGAACTCGCAGCTTTGCATCCACAACAGACCATTCAAACTAGCATTAATGTTGAGGGATTGCTTAATTGTGATCCTGAGCGAATCGCCCAATTGTTATCTAACCTTTTAATTAACGCCATCGTGCATGGCGACCCGGCACAAATCATCGAGGTAACATCAACCATCATTGAGGGTGTTTTTACATTGACTGTCAGTAACGGGGGCTCTCCTATCAGCCCAGAGACAGTTGATAAGCTATTTCAGCCTTTTTGGCGCAATGAAAGTAACAAGAAAACCGGCGGTTTGGGTTTAGGTTTGTTCATAGCCTCTCAAATAACCTTGTCCCATAACGGATCGCTGACGGTAAGTTCAAATGAGAGCAGAACTGTTTTTACCTTCCAAGCAAGCCTTTGAGCCTTCAGTGTTATCACTGCGCCGCAGATAAAAATGTTAGAGAGTGCTTAACAGCTTAGCCGCAGCAATTGTCTCAATATCTGAGCTCATAAGGCAAATGTAAAAACACATAAGACATGGGCTTATCAAGTTCAACATCATCTGAAATTAGGCATCAATAAAAAAGGCAAACTACCTTGCAGCAATTTGCCTAACGCTAAGCACTAATCAACGATGAGCTTGCGCGAATAGTGCGCTACGGATTATTTAAACAAGTTGTTCTGCATTGACCATAATTTCACAAGCACCGACTCAATCGCGGTACTGGCGGCAAAACCTAGACGTTCAGCGATATTCTTTTTCATGGAATATTTAACGCTATAGATTTTACGTTGCTCATTGGCACGTAATAAATAATCGTCTGAAGTTTGAATTTCATCAACCAAACCTAGTTCTAAGGCTCTACTACCATACCAGTATTCACCGGTAGCCACTTTACTTATGTCTAATTCAGGACGATGCTCTTGTACAAAGCCTTTGAACATTTGATGAACTTCTTCTAGTTCTTCTTTGAATTTTTCGCGACCTTGCTCATTGTTTTCACCAAACATGGTTAATGTGCGTTTAAATTCTCCCGCGGTGTGTTGCTCCCACTCGATATTACTTTTTTTCAATAATTTATTAAAATTAGGCAATTGAGCAATGACCCCAATCGAGCCAATTATGGCAAATTTTGCAGCGAGTACTCTATCCGCAACACACGCCATCATGTAACCGCCACTGGCAGCGACCTTATCAACTGCAACCGTGAGTTTGATCTTTTTATCGCATAATCGTTGAAGTTGAGATGCGGCAAGTCCATAACCGTGCACTACTCCGCCGCCACTTTCTAGGCGTACCAGCACCTCATCTTCTGGTTTGGCAATCGTCAAAATGGCAGTAATTTCTTCTCGTAGATATTCTACTTCATGGGCATCCATTGAGCCTTTAAAGTCGATAACAAACAAATGGCTGCTTACTTGGTCTTCGGCACTCTTCTTTTGTTGTTTTTCTGCTTTTTTCTGTTCTTTATTATGCTTTTTTAACTGCTCTTTGGTGAGTAGCATACTGCGAGAATAATCGGCGACGTCTTCAAGTTTTTCTGATAAGGAGGTAATTTCGAGGTGTCCTTTCCCTGACTTTTGCTTAGAGGCTAAACTGACAATTCCTCCAATTGCTAATAGTAAGGCCACAACAATGGTAATCGCCTTAGCGGTAAATAAGCCGTATTCATATAAAAATTCCAAATTGGTACTCTCCTAATTTCGTTTCACACTTTATGGGGATGAATAACTAAAAAAAAAGCCAAGTCTAAGACTTGGCTTTGTTAAATCAACTTTTTCTAACTTAGTTCGCTACAACACTGGTATCTGACACAACAATAGTGGCTTGTCCCATTAGGTCAGTCGCAAAAAACTTAGCAATTTGAGCTTGCATTTCACGAGTTGTCGCCATGCTGAGCGCGGGATTCAACAATGAGCTATGCTCGCCACTGGTAAAACGAACAATGCCATTCCCTGGTGTAGTCGACACCACTCCTTCTAATCCAATAAGCGAAGCAAGAGCCTCAGTACCGGCTAGTGGAGCAACAAAATTAGGAATAACGCGATCTGAAAGTGCTGTTGAGCCATCATCATTTGTACCACCACCAACTACCTCAGCCATGTATACCGGCGTTTCAGTTGCAGCTAGTTTTGCTGCATAGGTATTTGGGTCGCTCGAATCTAATAGCGTTTGAGCAGCAAAGGTAAATTGAGAAAACAAGGCATTAGCTGCAGCACTTTGCTCCGCGCTAAAGCCTGCAGAAAATGCTGCGTAAGCAGGCGAAATGGCGCTTTGTAGCGGCAAACTATTTTCCTGTGCAAAGGCAGCTAAAAATTGTTGAAACTCAGTGGAAGATGCTGCAAACAACGAGCCCTTCACTAAATTACCAAAGGAGGCTGATTGCATAAGGAAATTTGCCACACCACCGCCAGGAACATTTAACGCAACAGCATTAAACTTGAACATCCCATCAAAAGCAGCTAACGCCGGATTGACTTCACTCAAGCTGGTATTGGCCACAGTTACTGCCGTGCTACCGATAATCGAACCAAGAGATTGTCCGGCTAAATAGACATTAGAGGCGTCAATATCAATACTCCCACTTGCATCAGCAAGTGCATGTAAACCTAAACGTAAGCCAAGAACATCGGCGATACCTTGCCTGGTGTTATCTCGGGCGGTTAACAAGCTACTTAAGTTGAAATAATCTGTAGTGCTGCCACCAAAACCACCAGAAGCGTTAACAATAGTGCCATCTTCCAGGGTAAAACCGCGGCTACCATGTAAGGGATTATCAATCGCCACTGTGGCAAAACCGGCCAGTGATAGCGCGCCAGATAAGATCAACATATCTTCTTTTTTAGAGGTAATACCATGGGTTAAAATCACCACAGGCCAACCGGCTTCTGGCTTAGAAATCGCTGTAACAGACCCACTCAAACCGGCTAATGCCGCCACAACGGCTTCATCAGGTACGGTAATTTGTACCTGCAAGGTTTCAGTACCGTTGGTGTTTCTGCCCTGTGGTTTTACAATTGGGCTGTAACGGGTAACGTGACGCTCATCACTTATTCCCAGTGCCGATACATCTAAATCTAACAACTGACCATTAGATGCGGCCTGACACAGGGCATTATTGCTGCCCACGGGTAAGGTGCCATTGGCAATCAAACTAGGAATATTTTCTGCACCGATACCTTGCAGCGCTAAACCATTGGTACATGCTGCATGCCAAAAATCACTCAGGGGCGCAGTAGTACTTAAGTAGTAAGGTAAATCAATACTACCAGAACTTACTTGAGACGCACAAAACGGCCCTACTTGAGCGAAGGTACTTACTGCTGTTGAAAATAATGGTGAAGTGGGCGTTGCTAAGGTCGCTGCCAAGGCACTACAACTTTTCAAGCCGTATTGCTCCAGACCAGCAATTTGATCTGCGCTTAATAAAGCACCAGCAAGCACATCAAAGGCAGTAGCGTTTTGCTGTTCGGCTACAGTAATAGAAGGTAAATACTGCGCGGCCACTTGTGGGCTTACGCCCTGTGCCAAAGCACCTGCAAAACCTGCAATTTGAATGCCTTTCATGGTATTAAAAATGGTATCAGTGGTTTGCGTAGTAAAGGTAGAAGTGAATATGATGGAATCAGCGTCTACCCCACCTTGACTCACAACCACTGACTCATAGGAATTCACTAAACCTTGCAGCGCCAGTTGAGAATCGCTAGATAGAGGTTGTGTAGTAATAGGTAAACTCACCAGCTCATAAGAGGTAGATGCTTTTAGTGACTGACCATCGCTGGCCTTCAAACCATCGGTTAGTACCACGTAATAAGACGTTGAACCTTCAAATGCTTTAAGTGGAATAATCGCAATATTGTCGCCGACAGCTTGAGCGGCAAAATCGACCCCAAAGGTTAGCTCTTCATAAATCTTACAGCCCGTTAAAGGTGATGCGGTTAAACAATCAGCATCGTTTAATGCTCCGCCAATTGCCCCTTTAAATAAGCGCACTGAACCCGGGGTTGACACCGAAGCGGCGTCAAGAGAAATACCAGCAGGATGAGAAGTTGAAATACTGAATGCTTGCTGTGTAGACCAACCGTCTTGCGCACCTAAGGCTACCGATGGGCTGCCAAAGTCAGGAGCCATGCCTGCCGCTTTTGCTGCAACCTCATCTGGTACTTCTAGGGTGCCATCTTGAGTTTGTGCTGCCAATGCAAAAAGCAGATCGCTAGGAACCGGCAATACTCCAGCGCTGGGATCAAATAAAATTCTTGAAGCGGCTCGGTCGGTGCCGCTTGCACTTTTCATTTCTTCAACGGTGTCTCCACCACAACTACTTAGTCCCAAAACAGCTGAAATACTCATAGCGAGTAATAATTTTTTCATAAGGTTTCCACGTTATCCGATGATTGTTGTCTATTAATTTGGCCGTTTCTTTTATTGGTTTTGTACGAAGGGTTTATCCGTGCAAGCAACAAGTTAGACCAGTTAAACTTGTTGCAATCTTATTGACTTTATTTGCTTTTTGCAAAGCTTTGTTAATATTTTGTAAGCCAAATCTGCCAATAAATGAGAAATTGCCTAAAAGTGCAAAAGTTCATTTATCAATGATATTATCCTGCCATCACTAACAATTAAGTTACTCCATGCTCAATTACACACCTCAAACACAATATTTAAGAGACAAGGTTATTTTAGTCACAGGCGCTGGTGACGGCATCGGCAAAGAAGCGGCCCTGCAGTATGCTCGCTATGGTGCAACCGTTATTTTACTTGGTAAAACCGTCAAAAAATTAGAACAGGTTTATGATCAGATTATCAGCGAAGGCGGTAAAGAGCCCGCTATCGTGCCACTTGATTTACAGGGTGCAACTCCTAATCACTACGCGGGTTTAGCAGGTTCCATTGAACATCAGTTTGGTCAACTCGATGGTTTACTGCATAACGCGGCTAAACTGGGTAATCTCGGTCCCTTTGTTCAAATTCCAGTGGAAGAATGGCAATCTATTATGCAAGTAAATGTAAATAGCCAGTTTTATTTAACACAAGCTCTGTTACCACTGTTAAAAAAAGCGCCCGCAGCTTCGGTTATTTTTACCACCTCAGGTGTTGGTATCAAAGGTAAGGCCTATTGGGGGGCCTATGCTGTATCAAAATTTGCCACGCAAGGTATGATGGAAGTATTGGCTGATGAATATGAGAACTCGTCAATTCGTTTTAATTGCTTAAATCCCGGCGGCACCAAAACGGCAATGCGTGCATCTGCTTTTCCTGCCGAAGATGCGAGTTTACTTAAAACCCCTGCGGATCTTATGCCTTACTACTTGTATTTGATGGATGCCAATAGCTCAGCAGAGCGCGGAGAGACCATGCACGCTCAAGCTTGATTGCCCACTTTTTGAGGTTGTTTCAGGCATAAAAAAAGCAGACTACGTGTCTGCTTTTTTTGTCTTTACCCTGTGCCTTACTCTTGATCTGCTTTTGCCCAAGAATCACGTAATCCAACAGTGCGGTTAAACACCAACTGGTCAGTGGTGCTACTTTTATCCAAAGTAAAGTAACCCATGCGTTCGAACTGTAATGAGTGACCCACCTCAGCATTTTGCAAACTAGGTTCAACAATAGCCTGTTTCACTAATAAGGATTCTGGATTCAAGGCCGCTAAAAAATCGTCTTCCCCAGCTGGATTGGGCACACTAAATAATCTGTCATACAAATTAACTTGTGCTTTTAGGCCATGAGTGGCTGAAACCCAATGAATAACCCCTTTAACCTTACGGCCATCGGCTGGATCCTTACCTAGCGTTTGTTCATCATAAGTGCAGTAAATGCAAATTACATTGCCTTGTTCGTCTTTTTCAACGCGCTCGGCTTTGATCACATAGGCATTGCGTAAACGCACTTCTTTGCCTAACACTAAACGTTTAAATTTCTTATTGGCTTCTTCGCGAAAATCTTCCGCTTCGATATAAATCTCGCGGGTAAAGGGTAATTGACGCGTCCCCATCGATTCATCATTAGGATGATTCTGTGCCACCAAGGTTTCGCTAGTATCATTTGGATAATTTTCAATAACGAGCTTTACTGGGTCAAGCACAGCCATCGCCCGTGGTGCACGTTCGTTTAATTCTTCACGTATACAGGCGTCTAACATAGACATTTCAACCAAATTATCCATTTTCGTCACACCAATACGTTTGCAAAACTCAACAATCGCGTTCGGTGTAAAACCTCGTCGACGTAAACCGGCAATAGTAGGCATTCGGGGGTCATCCCAACCCGCTACATGTTTTTCTTCAACTAGTTGAATAAGCTTACGTTTACTGAGCACAGTGTATTCAAGATTTAAACGAGAAAACTCGTATTGATGAGGCACTGTATCAATGGTGATATTACTCAATACCCAATCGTATAAACGACGATTATCTTGAAACTCTAATGTACATAATGAGTGTGTAATCCCCTCAATTGCATCAGAGATACAATGCGTAAAGTCATACATAGGATAGATACACCAAGCATCACCGGTTTGGTGATGATGGGCAAACTTAACACGGTATAACGCTGGATCACGCATACACATAAACGGTGAAGCCATATCAATTTTAGCGCGCAACAAACATTGGCCCTCTTGATATTCTCCCTGTTTCATTTTTTCAAAATGCGCTAAGTTATCTGCTACAGAGGTATCTCGGTAAGCGCTATTTTGTCCAGGCGCCTTTAGCGTGCCGCGCAGCTGTCTTACTTCTTCTGGCGTTGAAAAGTCAACATAAGCCAAACCTTTGTTAATTAATTCAAGAGCAAAACCATACAACTGCTCAAAATAATCAGATGAATACCTGACTTTACCGTGCCATTTGAACCCCAACCAACTCACATCCTGCTGAATGGCATTCACATAATCGATGTCTTCTTTTTCAGGATTGGTGTCGTCAAAGCGAAGATTACAATAACCTGCGTAGTCTTGAGCTATGCCAAAATTCAAACAAATTGATTTTGCATGGCCAATATGTAAATAACCATTTGGCTCAGGTGGAAAGCGCGTTTGAACAACGCTATGCAAGCCACTTTTAAGATCGTTATCAATAATTTGACGAATGAAGTTGGTCGGACGACTGTCAGTCTCGGCCATTAAGAATATCCTCTTAGCAATGATTGGTAAAATACGAGCCGCATATTATAACAGGTTGAAGTGAGTGCATAAGGGTTTTTCTGGGCCTAAGTACGCTGATCGTATCTTTAAGCGCCAACCTGCGATTTTTGCTTAATTTTCCCGCATCGCTGTTTTCTTTTTATGTTTTTGCAGAATATTAAGGAACAAAATCATAAGCTGGTGTATAAAAGTCAAGTTCGAGTCGTCACAGTCAAATAACGCAAATAGCGTTTCAGGGAATAAACACGTAGTTATGAGAGATAAAGCAACATCTTTTGATATTGCCCACTTAGCCGGTGTATCACAGTCGACAGTTTCCAGAGCCCTAAGAAATAGCCCTTTGGTGAATAAAGAAACTCGCGAAAAAGTCCAAGCTATTGCAGCCGAGTTAAATTATAAAGTAGACAAAAACGCCAGTAACTTACGACGGCAACAAAGCGGTACTTTGGCGTTGTTGTTGTTTGAAGATCCTACGTCTGACGATTCGCTTATCAATCCGTTTTTCTTATCGATGTTGGGCAGTATTACCAAAGCCAGCGCAAAAGCGGGTTATGACTTACTTGTCTCATTTCAAAATCTAAATGACGACTGGCACGCCGAATACGAAGACTCGAACAAAGCGGATGGCATTATACTGTTGGGCTACGGTGATTATGTGGATTACCGTGACAAACTGGCCAAATTAGAAGAGCAGCAAACACATTTTGTTCGCTGGGGAGCGCATGATGTTGATCATCCAGGTGTCTCAATAGGCAGCAATAATATTCAAGGTGGTTTTGACATCACCCAACACATGATTAATCAAGGCCGTACAACCTTTGCTTTTATCGGTGGTGCCGACAAACACTGCCCTGAATTTATGGACCGCTATATTGGTTTTAGTCAAGCCTTACATGAAGCTGGCTTGGTACATAACCCCGTTATGCAAATTGAAGCAATATCCACCGAAGACTCTGGCTATCAAGCAACATGCAGTTTACTGGCAGCAGGTTTACCTTTTGATGCCCTAGTTTGTGCCAGTGATTTAATTGCGATGGGCGCAATGAGGGCATTGCGCGATAACAATATAAGCATACCCCAGCAAGTCGCGGTGGCAGGTTACGACAATATTCCTATCTCAAGTTTCGCCAACCCCGCTTTGACCACCGTGCAGCAAAACACTAAATTAGCCGGAGAAATATTGGTTGAAAGCCTAATACAATTGATTAACGGCAGTAGAGTCGAACAATATTTAATGCCAGTGGACTTGGTTATTCGTCATTCTTGTGGCCATGTAGCGCAGAGTTAAATCTGCGCGCCACTTTTCCTACTTATAACGCATTAGCGCACTTAACTCTGTGAGTAATGCTTCTTGCGTCAGCTCACCCTTATATAGCCATACTTGCACATCATGAGGCCCGACACTGCTGTTTAAGGTGTCTTGGCGGTCACTGATACTACGTTTTTCATCTGATGATTGGCGATACCATACACCCTGCTGCAAGGCCTTTTTGACGCTAAATTCCGCAGCGGTGTCGCCTTTATTCAACAACACTAAGGCAACTTGTGAAACCCCCTCTTTTACCAAGACGCGGTAGAATGCCGCTTTGTTACCCGCAAGCTCAATATTGACCTGTAAACCGTTTTGTAACGCAGGTATGTTTTTACGCAAGTTGGCGACACGGCTTAAGGCATGATGAATCGGGTGCTGTTTGGCCAATTCAATATTAGCTTGACCAAGGTAGTTACGATTACCTTGATGCTCCGCTTTACCGCGCATAAAGCCAAGCTCAGAGCCTTGGTACACCACTGGAATACCGCGACTCGTGAACAACCAATTATTCGCATCAATGAAACCCTCATCAGAGGCATTCATCCGAGGCATGTCATGATTGTCATAAAACGTGGTTAATTCATAAGGGTTTTCGTAGGGACCATGGGTTAAATACAGGACTTTTTCTAATTCTGCAAAATCGCTGTCTGGATTTTCAAACACTGACACAATGGCTTTTTGTTGCGGAAAATCCAATACACTAATTGCTCCATTTTTAGTCAAAGTATGCTGAGCAATAAAATTTGCATCGTAATTAAAACTTTCACCAAACATATAAAAGTTAGGGTATTTTGCTCTGATCCTATCGGACATCAGTCGCCAAAATGCATGTGGTACATGACGAATCGTGTCTATTCTAAATGCATCTGCGCCCTGCTCTATCCAATATAAATATGAGTTAATCAGATAGTCTTGTACTTGGGCATTACTTTCATCTAAGTTTGATAACTGCAGGATATCAGGAAACTTGTGAAAAAAGTCATGCAAGGGCTTAGCTGGGTCAAGTGCCTCTGGGGGCAGATTTTGATGGTCCGCCACCAATTTGCCATCCCTATCATACAATTCGCCAAATTTTGCTTGATCCTCAGGCATATCAAAGGAAGGCGTGCCGTGATTAGCAACTATGTCTAATACGGATTTTAAACCAAATTTTTCACGCATTTGTTGAGTAAAGGCTTTGTAGTCCAAGCCAGGCGAGCCTAAATGCTCGTCCATCTGATAAAAGTTATTGGCCCAATAACCGTGATAACCGGTTTTACCACCATCTTTAAATGCACCACCAAACGTGATTGGTTCACCACCACTAAAAGCTTCATCAGGGTTATCTAAAATTGGTGTTAACCACACAGCGGTAAACCCCATATCTTTGATGTAGGCAGCATTATTTAATACACCTTGTAAATCCCCGCCCATATAACCCACATAGGCTATGTCGCCACTCTCGTTGCTTAAGGGCAAACCAAAAGTAGGATATTTACCACCCTGTTGCGGGTGATTGTTACTTGGATCACCGTCAACAAATCGATCAGTCATCACAAAATACACGGCTTCTTTGGTAAATGGCTGACTTGAACCATAAAACTCCTGAGGTGCCAGCGTAGTGCTCGTTCGCGTAGTCGTTGTACAGGCACTTAATACCAATGAAATGGCCAGTGCTAATTTTTTTGTGTGTCTTTGCTGCATCATTTTTCCTTAACCTTCAGTTGGCACTTGTACACGTAATGTCATCAAACCTGCAATCAACATACTGCAACCACCGACAACCAGGGCATAAATAGGCTCATTGTTAAATACTTTAGTGACTAAAAAACCCAGTATGCTGGCTGCTAGTATTTGTGGGATAACGATAAAAAAGTTGAAGATACCCATATAAACGCCGAGCTTTTTAATGGGTAATGCATTCGATAATAACGCATAAGGAACCGACAACACTGAGGCCCAAGCAAAACCGACGCCTACCATGGAGAGCACTAACCAATTAGGATCGCGAATAATCAGAAAAGAAATGAAGCCTAGACCGCCTAACCCAAGGTTAATCAGATGGGCGAAACGTAAGTTAGTTAATTTTACAATGATAGGAATTAAAATCGCTGCAAAAATAGAGGTACCGTTATAAACGGCGTAAAGCACTCCCACCCAGTCAGCGCCCTCATTATAGGCTAATGAACTTGGGTCTTTACTACCAAAATGAAACGAAGCAACACCGGATGTCATGTAAATCCACATTGCGAAAAAAGCAAACCACGAAAAAAATTGCACCACGGCAAGCTGACGCATGGCAACAGGCATTGCAAACAAATCATTCATGACTTCTGAAAAACCGTTAGCGGTCGATTGCCTCTTAGCAAACCATCCTGCCAGCAACTGACACACACCAAAAGCGACTAACATGCCCGCAGCGATATACAAATTTTTATCGAGACGCTCAATATTAACGGCAATAACTAGCGCTAAAATAAGACCAAGGAGAGTAAATATCGCTCCGCCCTTGAGGTAACTGGCTGGCGAGCGAATATTTTCTACCACTTGTGCACCAAGACCCTTGTCAACTTCTGCCTGCTCAAATTCAGCCAATTCTTCTGGTGAATACTCTTTTGTTGAATACACCGTCCAAGCAACACACAGAAAAAATATGGTGCCACCGGCATAAAATGAGTATTTCACTGAGTCTGGAATAAGGCCAGCTTGCGCCACATTGGACACATCAAACCAATTTGTCATCATCCACGGCAAAGACGACGCTACTACCGCTCCTACCCCAATGAAAAAGCTTTGCATTGCATAACCCAGTGGACGCTGCTTTTTAGGCAACATATCACCAACAAAAGCCCGAAAAGGCTCCATTGAAACATTAATCGACGCGTCCATTATCCATAACATACCGGCCGCAACCCACAACGCCGGAGAGTTAGGCATAATAAACAACGCTAAACTTGCAGCAATGGCACCAAACAAGAAATAAGGACGGCGACGGCCCAAGCGGTTCCACGTTTTATCACTGAAGTAACCTATGATGGGCTGGATAATCAACCCAGTAATAGGTGCCGCTACCCACAGTACAGCCATATTGTTGTAGTCAGCGCCAAGGGTTTCAAAAATTCGACTGACGTTAGCGTTTTGCAATGCAAAGCCAAACTGAATACCCATAAAACCAAAACACATGTTCCAAATTTGCCAAAAATTCAATGTGGGTTGTGACTTATTCATTTATATTTCTCTGATTATTGAAATCTAGGTGAATACGCCTTTATCAGGCGCTGAAAAGTAGGTGTTAACTGTGATAATAGCAATGAATGAGCGCTGAGTATCAGCAACGTAAACGTATTGTTAATATTCGGTAACAGCAAATAGTCGCTAGACTACCCGTTATGACTGTTCTTCAACAACATTTTGCATACGTATTCAGTTAAATTACTCAGATTATGTTAACGATTTGACCCTGTTTATAAACCGCGAACGTTTAAAAAGTCCGTGTCCAACTCGGGGAGTATCGAGCCACTTGCGGGAGCATTCTTTAAGTGAATTAAGTGAGGTCAATGCCTGCTTGATTA
Source organism: Flavobacterium sp. W21_SRS_FM6 (assembly GCF_052119645.1). Lineage (NCBI taxonomy): Bacteria > Pseudomonadati > Bacteroidota > Flavobacteriia > Flavobacteriales > Flavobacteriaceae > Flavobacterium > Flavobacterium sp. W21_SRS_FM6. Next base: position 13,629 of record NZ_JBGQOM010000014.1, on the reverse strand, counting down.
ACCTGTATTGGTGGGGCTTCACGACTTAGTTGCTCAATTAACCAAGGTGTTAATGGTGTTTTTTGAAAGGTTTTTGCGTCAACCAATACATAGGTTACCTGTGCTTCTACTACAGTTTGTAAAGTAGCAAACTGGCGTATCGTGACAGAATAACGATAAGAAGTATGACCAAATTTGATGGGAATGACTCGCAATTCAAGCACATCATCGAAAACCGCAGACGAGCGAAAATCGATTGTTAGATTAACCACTTGATTATCTAGCCCTCGTTCTAATAGTTTTTGAAACCCACCGATTTTGTACCGCATATATTCGGTAATCGCCAAATCGACATAATCACCATAGCGAGCATTGAATACCACTTGCTGTGCATCACACTCAGCATAGCGTACACGGATCAATAAACTAAATTCTGCTTGTTGGTCCAAAGCGACCTTCCTTATTGTGTTAGTCAGTTAGTGTGGTCCAAGCCGTGCAGAAATGTCTTGCCGCTCAGCTTGCTGACTTTCTACTTGCCACTCATCGCCGATAATAGGATCATCTTCTTGAATGACTTCCCAGCGGTAACGCTTCACAGGTGGCAGAGGGTCAACATTTCGCCACAGCAAAGCAGCTATCGCACCTGCCAGCGCGCCAAAAAAGTGATATTCAAAACTGATGTATTCTTCTCGCGGAAATATCGTCATCGTCATTCCGCCATACAGCAAAAATACTATCATCATAATAGCAACAGAGCTCTTATCTCGGCGAAATATGCTGGCCACCAATATAAAAAAGAACAAGCCATGGGCGATACCACTTGCTCCGATATGGTTAGCCTCTCTGGCAAACAGCCACACACCAAAGCCAGAAACCAACCAAATAAGCGCTAACACTCTGGCCCATACTTTGGGGTAGCCTAGCGCAAGCATGGTCCCCATAATAATCAGCGGCAAGGTGTTATTAAACAAATGCTCAAGCGATCCATGCACCAAGGGCGCAGTTAAAATACCCAGCAACCCAGACACGTCAAGAGGTCTAAGACCCATCCAATACAACGGCCAATGAAACAGTATTTCAGCAGATTTTAAGCACCATAGTAACGATACCAGTAGCGAGCTAACTATAATACTTTGACGAAAACGGCTATATTTTTTCATTCACCTTATATGTGGCGCATAACATTAATTTAAAGTTTAAAAGGTTAATTTTCTGCATTATTGACTCGGCCATTGTCTATTTAGCTGAGCCTAAGCTTTAAACTGGGCCAACGTTTTAGCTTTTTTAAAATCATCTGGAGTATCAACGTCAAACTGGGCATTGGGGATATCTACCGTCACAACATGATTGGCAAAATGTTCGAGAACACTTTTTGCCCCCTTGTCACCTCGTAACTCAGATAAATGAATATAATAGCTCCTCGGAAAAATACACGGGGCGCCCACTACATTATTGTAGCGGGCACTGATAATAGCCTCAGGAAATTCTTGATGTACTTTTATTAATCGTTGAATGTCTTCACTTTGCAATGCAATTTGATCTGCCAAACCTACTAATACATGAGTGCTTGTAGGTACGACGTTTTTGATAAAATCAGCCAAACTATGGCCCATTCCTAAGGACCAGTTAGGCGCATAATAACACTCAATATTCTGCCCGACGGCCGCAATTATTTTGTCTTGGTTAGCCCCAACCACAATCGTAAAAGCACCACGTTGTGCAAGGTAACCAAGGGCTGTTTTATAACAGTTAATACTATGTTCAAGCAGGCTCAGCCCCTTAATTTCGGCCAATTGTTTGATGCCGAAAAAGCGTTGACTGCTACCCGCAGCTAAAATGACTGTGTGTAATGTCATGGCTTTACTATGCGGCTAATAGATTGTGCGTCCGTTTTTTCTAAGAAGGCATGCACCTCAGACAACATAGACAAGGCAATTGATTCTGGTAACTCACCGCCTAAGCGCAAACCAACCGGATTCGCCAAAGGATAGTGTAAATGTTGTTTAGATAACCTAGCGTGCGCAAGAACCCGTTCGGTTCGATGTAAAGGCCCTAATAATCCCACATAACTGGCCGCACTGTGCTGCAACAAACTGAGGGCTTGTGCATCTAATTTAATGTTATGGGTCAGTACTAAAGCGGCGTCTATTTGTTGCAACCATCTTGCCTGGCTCAGTTCTTCGAATGGTTGCCTAATAATGTGCTGCGCGTCGTTAAAATACCCCTCTCGTGCGTAACCGCTGCGAGGGTCGAGCAATAGCACTTGCCAACCGAGGGCGGCGGCCATTGCTACTACAGGACGGGCATCCACCCCTGCGCCAAAAATAGCTAAGAAATAGGCACTGCGGATGGTTTGCGAAAAATAGCGTTCATTGTCAATTTGCTGAATACCACTATTTTTAAGCGCATCTTGAGTCAAGGCCTCGCTTAATTGATTATAAGGTTTTGCTTGATCAATACGCTGCACATAGGTGCCGGCTTGATTATTTTGCAGTAAGCCATAAAGAGTATGTAAGTGCAGGTAATCATTTGCCTGACTCACAGGTTGCAGAAGAATTTCGACCATCCCTCCACAGCCTATACCAAGTTGCCATGCTAAATCTTCTTCTTCGCGCATGTCATATTTAACAATACGATTTTGGGCATTATCCCAACAGCGTCTTGCTTGTCGCATGATGTCAGACTCTAAACAACCACCGCTTAACATGCCAAAATATTGGCCAAGGTCGTTAATCATCATCATGGCGCCAGCTTTACGATATGAAGAGCCTTCGGTGTTTATTATGGTAGCCAATACCCATTGTTGAGCATCTCTTTGAGGCAGCCAATGGCCAAGGAGTTTATCTAATTGATTTGCCATAATTCACTAATAGTTATGCTGACTGATTTTCAGGAATAAAGTCGATTTTAGCAATACGTAAATCGATCACGACGGTATGAGATATTTTATCTTGTATGGCTTGACGATTTGGATCCCAATACACTTGTAAAAACCCTAGCAAACCGGTGGCAAAACCCGCCCCGTAGCCACCATAACGGCCAAAGCTTTCCCAAAGATTGGGCTCTTTACCGTCAAGTTTAATGACTTTAATACCCAATAACTTTTTGCCCGGCGTTTGCCCACGAAGCCATGCGGTAAAAATAGAAAAATAAAACGCTGCCCAACCAAAGCCTAAGCCCAAATCTTCCATGATGCCTTCAAACCAAGCCAAAATACTGGGTTCTTTTTGCTCGTTTGTGGCGTCACTCTCGTCTTCTGGCGTAGGCACCGCTTGGTCGGATGCAAGAGACTCAGCAGGCATTTGACCTGCACTTTTATTCACTAATTTATTATCAAGTTCAGCTTCTTGAAACTTAAGTTGATCTTGCCATTGTCTTAACATCGCACTTTTTTCTTGTGCAGAAAGTTGCTTCTCAGCCATGTCGAGTAAACCTTCTAGTATATCGAGCGCTTCTTTTTCGGGTAAGGCTAACTCAATAAGCGATTCAACTAAGTCATTACCTAAGGACTGCCAACACAAATACGTATTAGGGCATTCACCTGAGTCTACTTTTTCTACTAGGGCATTCGCCGAGAGCATATACTTAGTGGTCACTGCCACCACAGCCAATGCTTCTTTGCCGCTTATCTCGGTATAGTCTGTCGCCCCCTCATTTTTCGATTGATTTAGTTCAAATGTATCGAACACACCAAGAGCAAATATAAACAGTAACGAAGCGGCAATAAACCTAAGTGCGAGGCGCCCAGCATTAAAACGCTTTTTTAGCTTCAAACGATTACCAGCACGAAAAAAGGTTACCGCCGCCACACCGGCTAATAGAAAACTGGCTGATTGCGATAACATTGCGATTAACAAGGCATCAATACCAATGGCAATAGCGCGTTTTATGGGCCGTGCCAACGCAGTACCAAACAACTCAGGCGACACATGAAACGCATAAGGCGTAACAATTTGACGGGTTTCTTTGCGGGTTAAATGATGTTCATCTTGCTGATTTTGCCCAAGGACTTCGTTTTCAACGTGCATGTTTTACCCAAAATTTAGTGGCGCTTAATTAAGCTTTTTATGCCCTCGCTCAGACCGTCAAGTGTTAAAGGAAACATGCGTTCATCGAGTAGCTCTCGCATGATTGTAATCGAATGATAGTAATTCCAATAGTCTTCTAATTGAGGATTTAACCAAATAGCATGTTCAAAATGATGTAATAAACGTTGCATCCACGTGGCACCAGGTTCTTCATTCCAGTGTTCGACACTGCCACCGGGATAGGTAATTTCATAAGGTCCCATGGTCGCATCCCCCACAAAGATAACTTTATAGTCACGGCCGTATTTATGAATAATGTCCCACACTGATAGGGTTTCGCGCTCTCGGCGTTTGTTGTCTTTCCATACACCTTCATAAACACAGTTGTGAAAATAGAAAAATTCGAGATGCTTAAACTCTGTTTGCACCGCCGAAAAAAGCTCCTCACATTCTTTGATATGGGCGTCCATCGAGCCGCCAACATCAAAGAACATCAATACTTTTACTGCATTGTGGCGCTCTTTCACCATATGAATATCAAGCAAACCCGCGTTTTTGGCCGTAGCACCAATGGTGGTATGAATATCCAGTTCTTCGGTAGCGCCACTGCGGGCAAATTTACGCAGTTTTCTCAGTGCGACTTTAATGTTTCGGGTACCGAGTTCGACGTCGCCCGATAAATTTTTAAACTCGCGTTTTTCCCAAACTTTTGCCGCTGAAAAATTACGATTACCTTGCTGGCCTATTCTTACGCCCTCGGGATTATAACCATTGGCCCCAAAGGGAGACGTGCCGCCAGTACCAATCCACTTATTGCCCCCTTGATGACGTTTTTCCTGCTCAGCTAAACGCTCTTGCAGTTTTTTCATTAGCTCATCAAGGCCGCCCATGGCTTTAATCTTAGCTTTCTCTTCTTCAGTAAAAAAACGATTTAAGGCATTGTTTAGCCAGTCTTCAGGAATGTCTTTACCAAACAAATCAAGACTTTGAACGCCTTCAAAATAATCTGCAAAGGCGCGATCAAATTTATCAAAATGACTTTCATCTTTGACCATGATCAACTTAGACAAATGATAAAAATCATCAACACTGGCAAAAATTACGCCTTTTTCTAAGGCTTCGAGTAAGTCGAGCAACTCACGCAAACTCACTGGTAATTGGTAGTCGCGTAATTTAAAGAAAAAATCCACTAACATTAGCGACGCGCCATAAAGACCAATTTTTCAAACAAATGAATATCTTGCTCGTTCTTAAGTAGGGCACCGTACAAAGGCGGTATCGACTTTTTGCCGTCTTTATTTTGCAAGGCTTCTGCAGGAATATCTTCTGCTACTAATAACTTCAACCAATCTATTAACTCAGATGTCGAAGGTTTCTTTTTTAAACCAGGGATATCACGAAGTCCAAAAAATGCTTCGAGGGCTTGGTTTAATAAGTCTTTTTTGATCTCAGGGTAATGCACATCAACTATTCTTCGCATTTCATCTGCGTCTGGAAATTGAATGTAGTGAAAAAAGCAGCGACGTAAAAAGGCATCTGGCAGCTCTTTTTCATTGTTTGAGGTAATAATGACGATGGGACGCTGCGCGGCTTTTACAAGCTGCTGAGTCTCGTACACAAAAAATTCCATTTTATCTAACTCTAAAAGCAAGTCATTTGGAAACTCGATGTCGGCTTTATCGATTTCATCAATTAATAAAATGGTGCGTTTAGTTGACTCAAACGCTTGCCACAGTTTTCCCTTTACGATGTAGTTGGCGATATCGTGAACTTTGTCATCGCCTAATTGCGAGTCGCGTAAACGCGAAACGGCATCATATTCATATAAACCTTGTTGTGCCTTGGTGGTTGATTTGATATGCCATTGAATGAGATCCGCTCCTAAACTTTGTGCCAATTGTTCGGCTAACATCGTTTTACCCGTTCCTGGTTCACCCTTGATTAATAATGGTTTTTCTAGTGTGATGGCGGCGTTGACCGCGAGTTGTAATTCGCGACTAGCGATGTATTTTTCGGTTCCTTTAAACGACATTCATGACCTCTAATTCAAATTAACAAATGATTAACCATAAGATATAGCGAAATAGCACTTTGAATTTACGTACTTCGCCTTAATCTTGTCATGGTAAAACAGAATTGTGCTCATTACGTATCAATAATAGTGATAAATTCCAATTGATTTGAACTGGGTTCATCTAAAAATAGCAAGGAAATAAAAATGCAAATTTACGACGATAATTCATTAGCCATCGGTAAAACCCCCTTGGTCAAACTAAATCGCGTTAGCGGTGGTAACGTTTACGCAAAAATTGAAGCGCGTAATCCAAGCTTCAGCGTAAAGTGCCGTATCGGTGCCAACATGATTTGGGATGCAGAAAAAAAAGGCATACTGACTGAAGGTAAAGAACTGGTTGAAGCAACCAGTGGTAACACTGGTATTGCATTGGCTTTTGTCGCTGCAGCAAAAGGCTACAAATTAACCCTCACTATGCCAAGCTCAATGAGCTTAGAGCGCCGCAAACTATTAAAAGCACTCGGTGCAAATTTAGTGTTAACTGAAGCCGCTAAAGGCATGAAGGGCGCAGTAGCAGCAGCTAACGAGATTGTTGCTTCCGATCCTGAAAAATTTATTCCTTTGCATCAGTTTGAGAACCCTGCTAACCCAGAAATTCATGAACTTACCACAGGGCCTGAAATCTGGAATGATACCGATGGCGAAGTCGACATTTTTGTCGCAGGTGTCGGTACTGGCGGAACCATGACAGGTGTTAGTCGCTATTTAAAAAGTAAGGGGAAAACCATTACGTCTGTCGCGGTCGAACCAGCTGATTCGCCGGTTATTACTCAAGCCAAAGCAGGTTTACCTTTAACCCCGGGCCCACACAAAATCCAAGGGATCGGCGCTGGTTTCATTCCTGGCAACCTCGACTTAGACTTGGTTGATGCGGTAGAACAGGTCACCAATGAAGAATGTATGGCAATGTGCCATCGTTTAATGAAAGAAGAAGGCATCCTAGTGGGTATTTCTTCTGGTGCGGCTGTGGTTGCGGCAAAACGTTGGGCAGAAAAGCCAGAAAACGCCGATAAAAAAGTGGTGGTCATATTGGCCAGTGCGTCTGAGCGTTACTTAAGTAGCCCGCTTTTTGCCGGTGAGTTTTCAGAAACCGAAAACGTGCAATAAGCCTAAAGCTGATATACTTAACAAAGGGAAGCTTATGCTTCCCTTTTCTTTCGTGATTCGTTATAAAACAAGGCAGATCCTACTAAAAAGAGTGTTACTTACATGTACTTAAGATTAGGCCTAGTCATGCTACTACTGACTGCAATCGTTGGTTGTGATGGCTTAGAAAAAAAACAAGGAATGGGCAAATATGGCATGATGGACCCTAACCTGCCTGAATATACCGCCATTGAATTTTTTGATCACATGTTTCACGATGATGATCTCACTGAAGCGCTGAAGCTCAGCAGCCCCACTTTGAAACGCTTAATTTCCTCTTACCATACCAACCGTAATGCACAACGGCATGTTCTAAATTTACGCTTTGATAAGGTAAAGATCACGCCTCACACCGGTAGTGCTGGCCGGAATGAATTTTCTAAAGAGTCCAAAGTCATTATCTTTTTTGAAGGTGAACTCAACGGCAAGATCCTCAAAGATATGCGCGTTGTGGATTTAATTCGTGATGGAAAAGAATGGAAAGTAGATAAAATTAGTATTAAATAAGCCTTTGGGCAGCCTCAAATTAGAAGCTGCCTTTTTATTTTTACATGCCTACTGCTACGCCCTCTCTGCGAGGATCTGCCCCACCCATTAAAGTGTTATCTTTAATCTGAATACCATGTAAACCACTATTTAAATCTATTATTTTGACTTGATGGCCTTTGGCTTTTAAACCTTCTGCCAATTCTTCTGCCATAGTCCCTTTTTCCAAGGCAGTGTAATCGTTGCGATCAGTGACATGAGGTAAGTTGATAGCCTGCTGAATATCTAATCCCCAATCAAGTACACCTATTAAGGTTTGAGCAACATAGTTAATAATGCGACTGCCGCCAGGTGAACCAAGGGCAAGAAAAAGCTGCCCCTCTTTATCGAATACCATAGTCGGGCTCATGGCACTGCGAGGACGTTTTAGCGGCTCTACACGATTTAATACTGGTTTACCCATAGAGCTGGGATTTAAGGAAAAATCTGTCATTTGATTGTTAAGTAAAAACCCTTCAACAAATACCCCAGAGCCAAATGCAAATTCAATGCTTGTGGTCATCGATAACGCGTTTCCTTCACTATCGACAATAGAAATATGACTGGTATTGGGCAATTCGTAAGCGTTATCTTGGCCAACTTTTAACATCGCATAAGGTTGTCCCGGCCTTGCTCGTCCCATGTCTTTATTTAGATCAATATGTCGTGCTCTGCTGCTTAAGTAACTTTGGCTTATCAAACCACTAATTGGCAAGCCTGTAAAATCTGTGTCCGCAATATACATCTCGCGATCAGCAAACGCTAATTTTGAAGCCTGAGTAAACAGGTGCATCGCCTCGAGAGAGTTAGGCGCATATTGCGACAAATTAAAGGGTTCTAACATTCGCAGAATCTGCAAGACATTGATGCCTCCAGAACTCGGTGGCCCCATACCACAGACTTTAAAATCTTTATAAGCGCCACATACCGGTGAGCGTTTTAACGCTTGATATTGAGCAAAATCTTCCTCTGTGATTTCGCCTGGGTTAATGGTGGTAAATTGTGCAGCCTTGGCCATGGATTTAGCCAGTTCACCTTGGTAAAACCCATCAGCGCCTGTTTCAGCTATATGCAGCAATGTCCGAGCTAACGCACTGTTTTTTCGTAACTGTCCTTTTACTAAAGGTTTTCCATCAGGATAAAAATATACCGAAGAATCTCTGAATTGGTACAAACCAGGATGAATTTTTAAGGCTAACAACGTGGCCAGTCTATCAGACACACGAAAGCCGCCCTCTGATGTATTAATGGCGTCATTAAACAATTGAAGCCAAGGTAACTTTCCAAAATCCTGATGAGCTAATTCTAAGGCTTTTAGTACACCGGGCACGCCTACCGACTTACCGCCTACCACTGCGTCAATCCAAGACATGGGTTTGTCAGGCGTTTGCATAAACATGCTGGTTCTGCTTGCTTTTGGTGCAGTTTCACGGCCATCAAATGTATGCAGCTTTTTGCCTTTATTGTCCCAGTATAGAATAAAAGCCCCACCGCCAATTCCTGAAGATTGAGGCTCAACTAAGGTTAACATTGCTTGAACGGCAATGGCAGCATCGATGGCACTGCCGCCTTTTTCTAAGATATTTTTACCGGCCCACGACGCATAAGGATTTGCCGCTACAACCATGTATTTCTTAGCATTAAAAGCGTTTTTGCTCTGTCTTCCGGTGGCGGCTTCCGGTTCCCGATCTTCTCTTTGTTGAGCCTCAAGTGGCTGAACCAACATTAACGATACCCAACAGCATAAAAATCGAAAACGTAATCCCACATCAACCTCATCATATTTGTAGTTTCGAAGGCACACACTAACGAGCAGGCTTATAGATTGCAACAAGAGCACGGCACTAAGGTAAAAATATACAATTGTTTTTATACATCTAGATTTTTTAATATTGAAAGCGTGAGATTTTAGTTACCATGCTCAAAATAGAACAATGATTTTGCTATGTTAACTTTTAATTTACCCCTTGCTAGGCAATATGTGATCGGCCCGCTAGTATTGCTGGTTGTCTGCGTTTTATTGTTTCTCACTGAACCCACCGCTAGCCATTATTTAGCCTATGACCGACTTCAGATTGAGCAGTTTGAATGGTGGCGTTTATTTACGGGCAATCTTTTGCATACTAATGCCAATCATTTAGGGCTTAACTTGGCCGGCGTGACCCTATTATGGGCCTTACATGGGCAATATTTCACTGCCCGTCACTACCTGTTTATGCTATTGATACTCAGTTTGTGTACGACCTTAGGCATTTATTTTTTTGCAAAAACGCTGCAGTGGTATGTGGGTTTATCGGGCTTATTGCACGGCGTTTTTTTACTCGGTGCCTACTTTGACATTAAACACGGGTTAAAAACTGGTTGGCTGTTAATGATCGGGGTTATTGCTAAGGTTGCTCACGAGCAATATTTTGGTGCAAGTCAAGATGTTGCCAATCTGATTGCAGCGAAGGTTGCTGTTGATGCCCATTTGTATGGCACCTTAGCCGGTTTGATTATCGTTGTTTTATTACAGCTCTTTTCAATAAAAAAGGCCTCAACTCTTAAGGAGTGAGGCCTGATAGGCGCTACAAGTTTTGCTCGAACAATTTAAAAATTCGACGATATTCATCAAGCCATGAGCTAGGCTCAACAAAGCCGTGAGATTCAACCGGGTAAATAGCCGTTTCAAAATTCTGCTTTTCTAATTCAATTAAGCGCTGTACTAAACGCACAGAATCTTGAAAAAACACGTTACTGTCGACCATAGGAGCATTAATGAGAAGTGGCACTTTAAGTCCTTGGGCAAAATAAATCGGAGAGCTGCGCTCATAAGCAATCGGATCAACATCAGGCGTATTAAGGATATTAGAGGTATAACCGAAGTTATAATGAGCCCAATCGCTTACAGGTCGCAATGCTGCCCCAGCTTGGAATAAATCAGGTGCAGTAAAGAGCGACATAAAGGTCAAGAATCCGCCATACGAGCCACCGTAAGTCCCTACCCTTGCCCGGTCAACATCAACGTTATCCACTAACCAGTTAACGCCGTCCCTTAAATCTTCTATTTCCGGTTTACCCATATGTCGGTAGATAGCAGTGCGCCAATCTCGACCATATCCAGCAGAGGCGCGATAGTCCATATCCAGTACCACATAACCTTGCTGAACTAACAAGTTATGAAACATAAACTCGCGGAAATAATCAGACCAGCCCAAATGTGAGTTCTGTAAGTAGCCTGCGCCATGATTAAACACCACAGCTTTGCGCAGCGGCTCTCCTTCTTTTCTTGGCGTGGCGTACACCCGAGCATAAATGGCCTGCTCAGTATGACTCGATTTAATAGGCACTACATCAGGGGCTAACCAGTTCATGGCCAAAAACTCTTGGCTTACTGTGTGGGTGATTTGCTCAGCCTCAGCTTGTCCTATCGTCTGGATATACAGCTCTGGTGGCATGGTTAATTTTGAATGGGTAAGCAGTAGTGAATTTTCGTCTGGGCTTAATTGATAATCAGTCATGCCGTTGAGATTGGTTAATTCCTCTGTGGTTTTATCCTCTAAAGACACACGATATATTTCGTAAATACCGGGGTGCTTTTTATTTGCCTTAAAATAAATATGCCGATCGTCGGCTGAAATCCTTGGCTCACTCACTTCAAAGCGCCCTTGTGTCAGGGCAAGCGCCTTATCATTATATGGTTTGAGGTATAGCTGACTGTAGCCACTTTCTTCCGACAAGTAATACAAGGTTTCACTGTTGCTTAACCAGCCGAAGTCATTCATTTTGTAATTAATCCAGGCATCATCGTGTAAACGGTGCTGAACACGCCATTTTGCCTCATTCACATCGATAGTACTTAGCCATCTGTCTTTATTATCAGCAGCTGCTAGCATTACAGCGACGTTGTTACCTTGGGAATGCCACTGAATAGGGCTTTGAGACCAGTACCAATCATCAATTAATCTGATGGTTCGAGGTAAACGATTATCAACGTAGGTTTTACCTTGTGCCACGGCATTTTCGCGTTTGACTGACGCGAGTACATCGTCGTTGTATCCCGGTAAATCTGTGTAAGATAAGCGTTTTGCTTCATGACGGGATAAATTGAGCAACCATACACTTTGCTCTACGGGTTTCGCATCTGCGACACGTTGACGCACTTCAACACTGGTTATCCGCCCATCATCATTTATGTAGTCAGGCATGATATCGCCTTTGTCACGATCGGCGCCGCTTGGCTGCACAACTAACAACAGCCATTGGCCATTGGGTGACAAACTCGCCTCTACTGTTGCCTTATCTTTTCCAAGGTAAAATGGCTGAGGGGTTGATGCCCTATTTTGTTGTTGTAATTGTTGCTTTTGTACAAATTGACTCTGGCGATCCGCTCGTCTTTGCGCCACAACCTTTAATAATTTTTGTTGCTCTTGGGCGAGGTAGTCTTTGGCTACATCAACTCCAACAGGCGCATCGTCAAACTCCCAACTTGCGTGCATTTCCCGCATACCGTTATGCGGATCAATAACGATAAAACTATTGCCGCTTTGAAAGCTCACTCGACCATCTATGAGAAATTGCAGGTTGTGAGGTGCTGAATTATCTTTGCTTAATTGACGGAGCCTGTTGTCAGTTAAATCTTTATAAAATACATTGCCGGCAAAAATCCATGCCGCCCCTTGCTTAGTAGGGCTCAATACTCGATTTTTGTAAGCAAATAGGTGTTGCTCTTCGAGCGTTATCACTTCTGCGTTGTTAGGCTTATCGAGTGATGTAAGCAGTAAGTTGAATAACGGACTGCCCTGCTGCTTTTGGCTATAAATAATATGTTGGCTATCATCCGCCCAAAATGCTGACATTGGTTGACGACCTAGCCAATCAGGATCGGCCATTATTTGCGTTAGACTCAGTTGAGTGGCATGGGTAGACGGGGTTTGCGCTTTTATGGTTGCTGGCAAAATAGCAGGAGGTACGGCGACATGTTGTGCTACTGTTCGCTGTTGATTGTTGGTCTGACTCGCCACACAAGCAAACAGTAAGCTGCTAGAGCAAGCCAATAAAAGACAACGTGTTAATTGATGCATAGAACCCCATAATTGATCATTTTAATAACATATAAGCGGGCTATTATTGGCAGGTTTATCTCAATGAACAAGTAAAAATAAAAACATTAAGACTGATCCAAAATCACTATTTAGATATAGTAATCAACACTTAACCCACCAAGGATTGTTATGAAAAAAGTACTTATCGCTGCCCTACTATTTTGCTCTGGTGCCAGCCAAGCAGCTGAATGTCCTGACCTCTTGAAATTCATGAAGCGTAAGTTAAATTCGCAAGAAACCGTCAATTTTTGTGAAGCTTATCAAGGCAAGACAGTGTTATTTGTCAACACTGCCAGTAAATGTGGCTTTACCCCGCAGTTCGAAGGCTTAGAAAAACTATATTCTGATTATCAAGACAAAGGTTTAGTGGTATTAGGCTTTCCGTCAAATGATTTTAAACAAGAGTTTTCCGACGAAAGTAAAACGGCTGAATTGTGTGAGTTAACGTATGGGGTAAAATTTCCCATGTTTGAAACCATAGCAGTAAGAGGCGATGATGTAGATCCGCTTTATCGCATGTTGGCTAAAAAGTCGGGTACCACACCTAAGTGGAATTTTTACAAATACTTAATGGATAAAGACGGCAACATCGTTGATTCTTATGCATCAAACACCAAACCCACCGATAAAGATTTTATTGCTGACATAGAAAAAACGTTAGCCCACTAACAAAAAAAGCCTCAAGGCCTTTCACCTTGAGGCTTTTTTTGTAGCACTGTCCCATCCTGAAATAAGTTGACATAAAGAGGACTTCTTTATGAAAACATCAAGTAATAAAAGCGCTAGACGGTCA
>NZ_JBGQOM010000013.1:0-129134 GCF_052119645.1 Flavobacterium sp. W21_SRS_FM6 | reverse complement strand
ATTGCAGAGCTTGAGGAGCTAAAGCTTACCTTATCTGACATGGCTTCGGCATGCACAGATGATAGAAAAGTTAAAGAATGTGGGGTGTTGCAGTTGCTTGAAGAGTGATACTAATATCTACAAGTTTTGTAGTTTTACGTTCGCATACGGTTTCATAATTGTACATGGTTTCATAATTGTACATGGTTCGCTAATTGAAATTAGATAAAGTAACCAATACACAATAAATATCTACGTCCGCTTTCTTGGGCATAGCAGTCGTTCGGCTAAGCTAGCTCCAATGGCTGCAATTCACTCGAAGCCGAATATCGGCCATGTGCCATTACCTGCCGTTGGCATGTCATTCAGTAAACGAACCTTATTAGCAGAAAGCGGATCATCAGAGTTTGTCTAACAAACTTTAAATTTTCTCGATAACGGACGTTGAGTTTACCCTGATAGGACTATTTAAAATATTCCTGAATTGCACTCTTTTAGCTGAAGCACATGTATAGAAACTTTTTAAAGTATAATAAATTGACCTATAAAACGTAAGTTTGATGCTATTTATAAACAAACAACTAGCCAAACAAGTAGCGCCAATATAAGACTAATTGAAACTACAGCAGAGCCTAAATCTTTCGCTAATCCTGACAAGGGATGAATTTCTAAACTTATTCGATCAATGACAACTTCTATTGCAGTATTCACTATCTCGCATAACATCACGAATAACACTGAGCCAATCAGTATTATTTGTTCGCTTAACGTAATGTTGAGTGCAAACGATACTGGGATCGCGGCAAATAATGCGACACATTCTTGCCTAAATGCCGACTCATTTTTAAACAACCAAGTCAGTGCTCTGGCTGAATTTTTGGTTGCTAGAATAAGGCGCTTGATTCCTCTCGGCTTAGACTTAACATCAAAAAATAAAACTGTTTTATTTTGTTGCGTAGGCATTGCATTAGTTTCCATTTTTGAATATCAATCTAATTGCGACATGAAGCGAAGGTATCTTGTTGCTGTTTATAAACATTAGTTTTCACTGACAACATGCCAAGTAATATATCGAAGAAGTTATCCTGTGAAATTTCATCTTTTGAATGATTTTTAATACATTCGACATCATATGGCTGTGTCAGGCTGTTTTGCCAGAATAACATTGGAATATGTGTTTGGTCTGTTGGAGCAAATGCATACGGTAAACCATGTAGATAAATGCCGTTCTCACCAAGTGATTCCCCATGGTCGGAAATATAAAACATTGATGCATTAACATTTTTAGATTTTGATAAATTTTCTAGTGATTCTACGACTTTGCTTAATATAAAATCAGTATACAAAATCGTGTTGTCGTAAGTATTCATGAGTGTTTCATTGGTGCAATTTTGAATATCACTGCGAGGGCAATCAGGGGTGAATTTACGATGTTCTTTTGGGTATCTTCTATAATAGGTAGGGCCATGTGACCCCATTACATGGAGTACGATTAACGTTGATTTTGCCGATAAATTATTTAATTTGTCATTCAAATATTCAAGTAGAACCTCATCAAAACAATATTCACCATCACAAAAACTATTAGGACTTTTTTCATCAATAAAGACTGACTCCACGCGTGAGCAAACCTCTTTGCAACCTCCATTGTTATTGTCTATCCACAAAACATCAGCGCCTGCTAGATGAATGAGATCGATGGCGTTCTGTTCTGAAACAGCTATATGTTTGTCGTATTCATCCCTGTTCAAGCGAGAAAACATGCAAGGTAGCGATACGGCAGTCGCCGTGCCACAAGAACTCACATTTGAAAATGAAATAAGACCAATATCATCAGTATGTGCGTTGGTGGGTTTATGATAACCATTTAACGCGTAGTTTTTGGCTCTGGCAGTCTCACCTATTACTAGAACGGTTACATTTGACTGTTTAACAGGATAAATGAGCGTTGGTTTAGCGTCTAGCATATGAAAAGGTCGCGCTGCATTATTCAATGAACGGTTTACATATTTGAACGATGCTTCATACAGCTTGAAAGGCGTTATATATGAGGTCAACTCTCTATTATTTCTGCCGACAGAAGCAAAGTTGACATAAAATACACCAACTAGAGTAGATAAAATTAAGATTGATATAACTATCAGTTGAATTCTACTGCTCAGTTCTCTGACTAATGATGCTGGGCGAATTTTAACAAAATAAATTAACAGCGCAGGAAGTAAACCTAATACAAGGAATGTGCACACCGCATAAACATTGATATACGACAACGCTTCTGCTGTATCGGTTTCAATTGTGTTTTGCACCATACCATAATCAAAAATAATGCCGTAGTGATAGGTTGCATAAAATAGTAATGACGATAATAAAACAGAAAAAATTAAAAAAGGTTTCAGTAAAGGTCTGAATGCAAAAATGCTGTGAAAAAGCACAGTTAGACATAACAATACCAATGGAACAGAAAGTAAAAACCAAACATTAAAATCTTGGTTGATAGTTACGGCATCTATTACTTTGCTGAAAAATGGAATATTCAAAACCAAAGCGATATAAGCACAGGTTAGAAACAATAATTGATTAACGCTCAGAGTAATATGTGAAAGGCGATTTATTAACTGCATTGGTATGGCTTCTTCAGAATGATTGTTTGGTGGTAATGCGAACTTCAACACCGTTGACATTGACGTCGGTTGAAAGGGGCTTAACTACATCGAGATGAATGACTTTTTTGTCGCTTGAATGTGTTGAGAAAAATCTTAAACCTAAACCTACCGAGGTAAGTTGCGATTGATTGACGTTTGATACTGGGCTATCACCGAAGGCTTTTCCTGTGTCTAAAAACGCTGCTCCTCCTAATTCAAATAGCTTATATATGTTGATATGCGGATAGTATCTGGCTTCCGCTGTAAACTGAGACATTCTCTCGCCATGCTGATATTGCAGTGGATAGCCTCTGACCCCTGAATCATCTCCTAACGCAACTGGGTCATCGAGGAAGGCATTATTACTTAGAGTATTAGCATTCCTAAAATAAGCACCCCAGTTATCATTGAATTTATGAAAATATTCAGTAGAGAAGGTGAACAGGAGCCTATCTTTTGCGACTTGGTTTGAATACCACTCCCCCGAAAACGATGCGTCGAAAAATAAATATCCACGATCCGAAGTCCGCACCCCTTTGCTAACTGAGCTTTGCCAAATAACATCAGGTGATTGCTCAGAATGACCGAAATCTCGACCTAACATTGCGGAGATATGCCACCCAAGATTAAAGTCTTCTATCTGATTGATGAGATTAAAGTTGGTCAACTTCAGATAGTCTTTTTGCAGGTATTCAGCACTAATAAAGGGGTATTGGAACTTTCGATTGTCTGGCACAAAGCTTTCTGAAGGCAATTCCAATCCAATCAAATTGGTGAAGATATGTTTGTCTCTTACATAACCAATACCGTAACGCAGTGTATGTGTGGCTGTATCTTTTGAAAGCCACTGCCATTGTGCCAACGAATACGATTTATCATGATTGTACTCTGCTACAGTCGTCCCATTTTGAAATTGACTATCAATTTGCTTAAAGTTGTCAAATCCCACTTTGTAAGCATGTGTGGTGTCAAAGCTGACAAACTCTTTTTGCAAAAATACCGCTTGTGAACTGCCGTCGTCATTACTAGTAAGGCGGATGGCGGCAGTTAAATTTTGCTTAAGAAATAAGGGGAATTGCGTATCAAATTTATAACCCGTGCGTTGATTGTTACTGAAATATTCAATTTCTGCATCAATGCCCAAACCCAGTAAGTTTCTGTCTTTAATGCCGATGGCATATTTGTTTGTACCGCCCTTTCTACCAAAATCGACCGTTGGCATGAGAGACCAGTTATCCCAAGTTTCAATCTTTATTTTGCTCTTCTCTGAGCTTGTAACTTTGGCTTCTCGGATATATTTTTGTTTTCTTAAATGCCGTTCTAATTCAGCAATATCAGCTTGATTGATGCCACATTTTTGAAGGAAAAAAGCACTTTCATTAAGTAAGGTTATTGCTTTGGTTTTTATATGAAAAAAATTAGCCCAATAATGCACAAAAATAGTGTCGGGATCGTCTAAATTAAAAATATCATGTGTGTCAAATTGCACATTGTTCGTTTGGTCACAATCAGCATTATCAGGGGCGGATTGTGCGTTAGCGAAAAAGTGATAAAACGTGAAAAAACAAAAATAGGCTATTAATTTGGGATTCATACAAGCACCTTAATAAGGGCTTGTATGGTAGGAATTCAAACTTAAGAATGGCTGAAAACATACTGATTATTTACTTAAAATATTACTAATTTCTGCTATGTTGATGCTCAAATAAAATGAGCAGAAATTGACATTAATCCGTGTGTTTAGCCACCCTTTTTAATTCCATTATTAAGGCAATAATGAGGACACTAGTAAAGAAAATAGACGCGCCAATTGTGCCAATGTCAATACCTCCTTGGCTGTAGGGTTTTGTTAAAAAATCACCGAACGTAGCGCCAAAAGGTCGGGTTAATACAAATGCCAACCAAAAAAGTATTATGCTGGATGCATTAGTGAAATAATGTAAAACGGCACACAGAGCAAGTAATCCGCCTATAATTCCAGCACTTGTTAAAAATCCTAGTGTTAAATCATCCGCCATGTAGTCACCAAGTGCTGTGCCTAAAGTATTAGCCATTAAAAATGCTAACCAATAATATATTTCAACTTTCGAACTAGTGATCTGGTCAACAGACAAAGACCCCTCTTTAAAATACCAAAGTGCTAATATAAAAAGCAGTAAACACAACAACAAAACCGAGCCTTGTAAATAACCAAAGCCTAGTGTTCTGTCTATATAGTCAGACATTGCCGTGCCAGCAATCGCACTCGTGGTAAAAGTAAGCCAATACAAGACCGGCGTGTAGCTTGCTTGTTTGAGTTTGAACCACAATGAAATAATAAACAGGCTTAGAAACAATGCAATGGTGAAATCGTAACCAATTTGCAGCGTCATTGAGAACATATCAGCGCCCGTTTCGCCTAATGTTGTGGCTGCAATTTTGATTATCCAATAAAGCGCGATAATCTCAGGTACTTTACTACTGACTAATTTTCCCATAGTTAATTGACCTTACAGAAAGTGAAAAACAAATAAAAACGCAGAATTGCAAAAGGAGTAGAGTAAGTGAGAGCTTAATAGCCAAGACTTAAGATCAGCTTGAGAAAAACTGAATTGAAGCTGAAATTAGCAATTACCTAGAAAAATATTGAACGTTTTACCTCCCATACAAATTGATTCAAATGGGTAAAAATAAATTAAAATGAATAATACTTTGCTCAAGTTTAACTTCAATTCTACCACCTAATGCTTGTACAAATGTCTTAACAATAGATAAACCCAATCCGAAGTTTTTATTGCTGGTGCGAGAATTGTCTTTTTGCCAAAGGGGTTCGAATAAGTGAGTTAATTCCTCTGGACTCAATGGAATTGAACACTCGTTGCTGACAATGACTTGCAACCCCGCATCAGAAAGCATTTCAATATCCACATTGACTGACGAGTCTTTAGCTTTATACAGGCAGGCATTTTTTAACAAATTGACCATTATAGTTTCAAAGGCGAATAAATTACTGCTGACCATAACATCGGGCTGGCTTATTATATTGATCTCTCTATATTTTTCAGCAAGTCGCTCCACAACTTGAGTTACGTCAAAAACATCATTTTTTTCAAATACTTGATTATTATATCGATGAAACAACAAGATGTTTGCCACAATTTTTTCTAATCTCTGACTGATCTCAAGCACTGCTGGTGCCAAGGTCTTGGATAGGCTTTCATCAAGTGGAAACTTTACAGACACTTCAGCCAAATTGATCAACTCTGCAATTGGCGTTTTTAACTCGTGTGCGATATCTGAGGTCATTCTTTGTTCTTTAAGATAAAGTTTTCTATTTTCTGTAATAAAATGATTGATACTGTCCTCAATAGGGAGCAATTCTTTGACTCTTTCATTCAACGTCAATGTGTCACTTTTATCTGCCAAACTGATGGTTGACAAATTTTGGGTTAATTCATCCAAAGGTTTTAGACCTAAGTCAACAGTGCGTTTTACGACCGAACTCACAATAAGACTAACTAATAGCGCTGCCACAAAAAAACTGATGTCTATCAATAACATTAGTACGTTAACCTTTTCTGCTGAAACAGCATAAGCGAGTAACATTGTTTTTTGTGTCTGCCCGCTCTGATTCATATAAGCTTTAAAGCCTTCTCTTTCGTCTGAATCGACCTGTGGTATAAAACTGTAGTAGAGGATTAGACCACTTCGGCCATCAGGCAGAATAATATCTTTTATGAGCTTGGTGTTTAATTTTAATGACTGAAAAGGAAACGAATGTACAGAAAATAAATCAAGAGTATCCGAGCGCTCAAATGTCTCACCATTACGCCACAGTTGATAATATTCAGGATCACTATCCCCCTCAAATTCAGGCATAAACTCGCCAGCAAAATCAAATTCAACACCTTCAGAATTCTCTTCAACCAAAGTTGTCAGTAAATTTGCCTTGTTGTGCATGGCACGTTTGAATTCATCATGAACCCATGTATCAACCGCGATATCTGTTAATAATAGAATGATGATCATCACCGCCGTAATTGAGATGGACAGTGTACGAACTAACTTAGTATGGATCGAAATAGTTTTCATTCGCTGACTATATAACCAAAACCGCGTTTAGTTTGAATAGGCAATTCACCACCTGCTATTTTCGTTTTTTTTCTGGCTGAAGACAAATGCGCTTCAATTGAATTTTTTGATATGGCGTCATACTGACCTGCAAGATGTTCACTCAGTTTTTCAGGAGTCACAACAATATTTTGATTGGTGAATAAACACTCGACTATCTTGTATTCGTTTGGCGTTAAATCTATGAGTGTTTTACCAAATCGAAGACTTTTAAGCTGCAAATTGAGGCTTAGTCCTGCAAGCTCTATTTTGTCAATGTCTTTACGTAAGGTGCCTCTGCGTAATAAAGACAATAATCGAGCATGCAGTTCATCAAAAGAAAATGGCTTGGTTAAATAATCATCTGCACCACTCAGTAACCCTTTAACACGATCCTCAGGTTCGCTTTTAGCAGAGAGCAACAATACTCTTGTATCCTTGTGACTGCTTCTTAAGGTTTTCAACAATGATAGGCCATCAACACTAGGAAGCATGATATCCAATATGATCACGTCATAATCACCTGTAAGTGCCATGCTAAGTCCTTCAGAACCATCAGACGTATCATCGACTGTAAAACCTAAATTTTGCAAGCCAATGCTTAGGCTTCTGCGAAGTGAAGAGGAATCCTCAACTAGTAAAATTTTCATTCCGACCCACTTTGATGCATTTTTAACTATTATGACTCTCTTAACTTTAGAATAGCTTAAGATTTACTGAATTTTTCAAAGTTTAAAGGTTGGTGGCAATATTAAATTTCTTACCTGAACTCATGTTGTCATTAATGCAAACCAATCGTTTATGAAAGTCTGCTTTTGGCTAAGCTTATAATTATTGTAAATTTCTTTGATCAGCTGCTTTCACAGTAGAACAGATCGTGGTGCAAAGAAACCTGACAGTCCGTTTCACGCTCAAAGCCGTCCATCGTATTAGTCAGTATTTTTGCCGTTCGATTCCATAATATGTTTGGTCCGCTTCACGCCCTGAGTCATTCAACAACTATTTTATGCAGCTAAAAGAGGCGAATTTTTCTCTTTTAGTACTTTTAAATATCTTGATTCATCATAAGGTGTTTTCGTTTTCCAACACTTATAGACAATCCGAACCCATTTGTATGCTAGCGCTCTCACTGCTTTTTGATGCGTCTTACCTTTCGCTTTTTGGTTCGCATAATAAAGTCCTGCCCAATAAGACTGATGCACACTTTTTGCAGCCCACTCTATGAAGCTTTGCCTCACGAACGAAGCACATTGCCATCGCCAATGTACCCAACACATTTCTCCACTTCTTTCTGTGACTGGCGATAGTCCAGCATAGTTTTGTATCTCAAGTGCACTATTGAATCGACTTCTATCTTCACCCAATGCCGCTAATAATCTAGGAGCTAAACATGGGCCCGTACCAGGTAGTGATTTAAATAACTCAGCATCGGGCATGTTGTTAAATAATTCATTGATAGCTTTATCGTATATGCGGATATTCTCAATTTGCGTGAGCAGTTGTTTGCACAGTGCCACCACTAGCATTTGATGGGGAATAATCACGGCCTCGTCCTCAGTTAAAGGTAGAGCTTCGCTAATGGCGTCAATTCTCTTGGCTGTTTTTGAAACCGCATTACCACCATAAGACTTAAAGAACTTCTCAATAGTAGAAGCCCTTGCTCGTTTTACTTGTTGCAAGCTTGGCCATTTAATTAAGAAGTCACAAAACAGCTGACTGTCACGATGTGAGAACCATTCCAAAGGTTGCGGATAGTATTGCTTTAAGGCATTAATCAAACGATTAGCTTGACGTCGCTTATCATCAATTAATGTTCTGCGCTGCTCAACTAAATGATTCAGTGTGCGTGTTTCCGCACTGCTGGGTTTTAATGGAATGACTTTCTTGGGATAGTTCAACATCATATCCAAGGCAAGCTCTGCATCTGATGGATCATCTTTAGCACCACTAGGAAACATGGCTTCTCGATACCGTGCTAACGTTAAACCATGGATTGGATATACCGTCACAAATGGATACTTTTGTAAGGCATATACAATTGGTCCTTTGTTCAGTTCTAAAACAACGGCAATATTGCCTTTCACTTTTTTATGTAGTTCAGCTAACCACTGTTCAATGGCTTCAGGTTTATGTTCAATAACATGACATTTACGCTGTTCAAAATTACCTTCTTGCACACAAACATCGTGTTTTTTATCTGCCCAATCTAAACCAACAAAGGCAGCAAACTTACCCTTCATTTCATTCATGACAAATCTCCTAAAGTGAAATTTGTTATGCTCCCTTTACTCTTCGAAAACAATATAGACAGCGATTTTTTGATTGCACGCCCTGAGGATTCGTTTTGAGTAAAGGTACTTGTTGTGTCGAAAGTAAAGCGGGAATTATCAAGTAATCTGGGCGTGTAATTCGTACACAACAAGCACATAACCTTAGCCATCATAATCGATGAGCATTTAAGGTTGAACGACTATATTGGGCGTGAAGCCGTCGTGAAACTATGTCCGCGGGCACAAAGACGCTGTTCGGATTGATAAAACCCAACCGATCTCAATTCTTTTGATCATCGTCCAAATAAAGTTATTAAGCAGAAAAAAAACAATTAACAGAAAAGAGCGGATCAGGCGCATCAAACGATCAGTAAAAAATGTCGAGTCTTATTGTTGAATCAACGGAAGCAATATACGCCAAATATTAGCTAATATTTGGCGACAAAGTCACTCGGTCAATGAGCATTACCAGCTTCTCGTGAATTACATGTCTGACAACCGATTAACCGCTTGTACCATTCGTTTAATTTCATTTTCTTCAACATCTTTTATCGTATCAAGTAACTCTTTTGCACTGTCTATATCGACACGAGAATAAAGATGAGTGTATAACTCAATCACTTGCTCGTGATGATTTACTGTCTTTTCCATAATGTGCGTCATATCTAATTCTTTAAAGGGTGAGTCGCAATGACCGTGCTCAAGAAAGGGGTGTTTTTCGATATAGTCATAACACCAAGTGTTCAGTGCCTTTTTATCAGCCGTATTTACAAACCCCTTCACAATGCGCTCTAAACTGGCTTCATGACCAGATAAGTAGTCAAGGGTCATTCGTGCTCGCTCATCTTTATTTTGTTCAGAACAATGTTTTAAGCAGTCCTTTAAGTTTTTATGAAATGTAACAGTCCAATTAAGCACGTCTCTAATTGTTTCAACTTGCATATTTTATTCCTTAGTTTAATCGCATTTATCTTCGATAATTGTTTGATCACAGACCTGACTACTCAGATGTTTCAGTTTGGCCTTTACCGTACCACTTAGACAAGTAAAAACGTTCGTA
Organism: Flavobacterium sp. W21_SRS_FM6; assembly: GCF_052119645.1. Taxonomy (NCBI): domain Bacteria; kingdom Pseudomonadati; phylum Bacteroidota; class Flavobacteriia; order Flavobacteriales; family Flavobacteriaceae; genus Flavobacterium; species Flavobacterium sp. W21_SRS_FM6. The sequence goes on along the minus strand of NZ_JBGQOM010000013.1, from coordinate 119,094 downwards.
TGAAAATATGCTAACAATAGCAATTGCTGAATAAATGACGATGAGTGGATCTGTGTTTATTTTGTAGATTGTGAGAGCCGTAAGAACAATCGCATCGAATGTCAATGCCATCAATATTATCGGTGACGAAGCACTTATTTCTTTTCTCATATAGCGATAAACACCCCATTGAATGATCATGTCCATTACGATGTACAAAAAAGCGCCAAGAGAAGCAATCCTTCCGATATCAAAGAATATGGCCAGTAGCGACGCAATCACGACAGCGTATACAAGAGTGTGTTTACGAATAGAGCCTGACATCCCAAAATGGCTGTGGGGGATCATTTTCATATCAGTCATCATGGCCAACATGCGCGATACCGCAAAAACACTTGCTAATACGCCAGACAAAGTCGCCACAGCAGCAAGAACGATGGTTAAATAGAATCCAGTGCGACCAAGAGCTGGCTCTGCCGCTTCTGCCAAGGAGTAATCTTTTGCTGAAATGATTTCTTCAATGGAAAGACTAGAGCCAACAGCAAATGTAACAAGCACATAAACGACAGCACACAATGCAATAGAAATCATGATAGCCAAACCGATATTTCGATGAGGATTGGTGATTTCCGACCCGCTATTCGTGATGGTCGTAAAACCTTTAAAGGCTAAAATTGTAAGTGCCACTGAAGCGACAAATCCCGTTAAACTAAAGGTAGATGTCGAATCAGCGGTGGCAGAAAATTGAAATCCACTCGACCATAATGCGGCTATGGCAAACAGGGAAATACCACCAATTTTAATAACCGCCATAATTGACGACAGAAAGCCAACCGAACGATTTCCAGCCATATTGACGGCAAATGCAAAAAGTATGACGCCAACCGATATGATGGGCACCAATAAACCACCAGTGATATCGAAAGGCCGCAAAACGTAAGAGGCAAAGGTTCTAGCAACAAGGCTTTCTGCAATGACCATGGATAGTGCCATCAATAAGGCCGCACCAGCGGCAATCGCGCCAGTGCCATAGGACTTTTGTAAAATCATCGCAACCCCACCCGATGATGGCCACGCATTGGACATTTTTATATAACTGTAAGCACTAAATCCGGCAATAATAGCGCCGACAATAAAAGCAAATGGAAAGAAAGGCCCAGCTAATTCGGCTACTTGACCAGTTAGCGCAAAAATGCCGGCACCAATCATAACGCCAGTTCCCATCGCAACTGCACTAGTAAGGGAGATTGACTCTTTGTCCTTTTCGTTGTGTTTATGATCCATATGTCGGATACCCCATTGGTAAATGAATGAAAATGTTTACTAAATTAGTTTTACAAACGCCATCGGCTCAAATTATTTAACTAAGGTAGTCTCCTGAATGAGCATAATGAGCCTCCTGTCGGTAATTTATTTGGTGTTAATTACCGCTACTGCACCGAACAGCAATTCCTTCAATTGCTCCCGGTGCGCTTCTGTTGGTGCGGTTTCAACATCAATTTCATGCGCTGCGTTAAAGTCCAGCCTACCTTCGGCATCGAATACCAACCAACTACAGGTTTCATTAACAACGGTTTCCGGTTGGCAACACACAAGTCGTAAATACCAGTCAACTAATATGAAACGGCGACCGGCAAACTCTGGCGCAGTGGACTTGCCTCGAACGAGCGCAAGGTATAAGTCATGTTCGAGTGGCATTACGGTGTTTTCTTCAATTAAAAACAATCGGGTTTCATGTTGTACAACCGATTCGGGAGAGGTTGAACAAATTATTTCACTAGGATCAATTGGCCCTTCATAGACCGGTGCAAAACCGCCGCCAAGGGTACGGAAATTGGTAGTTTGCCCCTGATACAAACGTGCAGCGACCCATTGCACCTTGTCGTCATAGGTGTAGTTGCGCAAATCGAATTTAAGAACTTGTTCCGGTTCGAGATCCGAAATAACCCGACTACCTGGTATGACCAAAGCTTGTGCGATATAACCGCCTGCGAGGATTTCCTGCCAGATACGCTTAGTTAACTTGTCGCCACGGTAGGCAGCTCGACCGCCAAATCCAGCGAAAGGTTTGAAAAAAAGCCTTCGGCGCTCATGCCAAAGTCGCTCCTCGTTCTCTGGCAGCACAATCTCAGTGTGGGGGATCGCGGCAAGCAAAATATCTTGTGTGGCCTTTGGCACCCCCAATGCCTGTAACCGTATTGGATCACTAAGCAACACAAGGTTACGTTTATCCGCAAACAGGGCATGCGCCTGAGGATTGGGCGTGAGCACTATAGCGTTTTGCAGGTAAGCCTCACGCAATGTAGCGCTGTCAGGCTCACTAAGAGAAAAATCTGTCAGTCGGTTATATACCAAGTCAATATTCATATTGCCGTGCTTAAGCACACCGTCATGCAAGGTGAACTCACTCGGGTCTGCAATCACGACCTCTAATCCGTGTCTTTGAAACAGTTGCTGAAAGAGCAAAAATTCTGGATATAAATACTGTTGTGTGGGGTTCTCATCGACTATCGCTATACTATGCAACGCACGATCATGACCAGAAAGAGACCATTCTTGGCGGAACATCGCTACAATATCGTCTTCAAGGGCGCTGGACTTTTTTTGCGCTCCCACCATTTTTTCTATGGCCGGACAGCAAGCCTGGTGCGCCCTTGCCAATACTGCGTTGAGCATGGCTCCACCCGCATTGGTGTTGATCTCGATCAGCCCAAAACTGCCTTCAGTGACATGAAAATCGTAACCGAAAAATACGCCCTTAGCGCCACCTGGATCATGTCTCGCAATGTGCTGCGAATCACCTAAGATTTCTTCACGATAGGCCGGCAATGCGACAACAGACTCTATCGCATGAACGACTTTCTCCATGCGTGCCATGTTGGCGTGAGAGACAAATACGGGGCGCGTAGCGAATAAATAAGGACAACGTTGCTGAATTAAATCAAATAGGCCCGGTTGGCCAATTTCAGACTCCAACGCTTGTCTTAGCGCTTTGGTATCAAGGCTGAGGCAAAAACATTCACTGTTGAGTAGCTCAATCGAATCTGGTCCGGAGATTAGGGTAGCGGGAATTGAAAGACTTGGTATGTCATTCGTCATAAAATATTACCCGCGGTCAAAGTGTTTAAATTCCCCCCTAATTTAGATAGCTGACCTGTTAAAGCAATAATATCGGCACCAATCATAAAGCCATTTCCCATCGCAATAAAATGACTAAGAGAAAATTAAAATTATTATTCATATAAGTTCCACTTAAATACTTCTGTTTTATCTGCATCAATGTCTCTATGAAAGATTCACAACACATAATGGGCTGCCGATTCATTTTTCGACAACCGTTTTTCCATCACTTAATAGTTTGTAAAGCGCACTATCGGTCGTCAACACAAGAGTGGTATTTTTATCAATAATAGTTTGGTAAGTTTTGAGGGTTTTTACGAAGTTGTATAGTGAACGTGATTCTTTCGACTTGTTATATGAATCAGCATAAATTTCAGTTGCCTTAGCGTCTGCATCACCTTGAATTGTTTGTATTGTTTTATATGCCACCGACTCTATTTCACGAAGATCTTTTTCCATATTACCAATTATTTTATTGGCTTCACCCGCCCCTTCAGAACGAAAACGTTCAGCAATTTGTTGTCGCTCACTGATCATGCGCTGATAGATTTTCAGGCGCACACTTTCGTTATAATTGATCCGCTTAAAACGAATATCCAACAGCTCAATGCCAAATTCCAAGAGTTTATTTGATGCTGCCGCATAAATATCCTGTTCGATTTGACGACGGCCTCGAGTAATTGGAAGAAGCGTACTGATGTTTGCATTTTCCAATAAAGGATCTACGGCTGGTTTTCGATCCTTTTTAGTGCGGATGATTTCGATTAGTTCGTGTTTGGCAATGGCGTTGCGAGTCTCACTGCCAAGAATATCTTCTAACCTAGATAGAGCACTACGCTCATCTCGAAGACGTAAAAAATATTGTAACGGATCTTTTATTCTCCATCGTCCGAATGTATCAACAGTAATATAGAGCTTATCTTTAGTCGGCATATCGTTGGCCGCTCCATCCCAAAGTAAGATGCGCTTTTCAATTCGATTGACGGTTTGAATAAACGGTACTTTTAGCTTTAACCCTGCATCTGAAATGACGTTGCCAATAGGCTTACCAAATTGTGTGATGATGACTTGTTCTGTTTCATCGATCTTGTAGAGGGATTGAACTAATACAATTATCCCTAGAAAAATTGACACTGCTAATGTGATCAGTAGCTTTTTCATTATTGGTTTCCTTGTTGACTATTTAGGTTTAGCAATGGCAGTACGTTTCCAGCTTTCACATCCAGAACGATTTTTTGTTCAACCTGTGGTAGCACTTCCGCCATCGTTTCTAAGTACAAGCGGCGTTCGGTCACTTCGGGGGCCTTAACATATTCGGTAAGCAAAGCATTAAATTTGGAAGCATCACCTTGTGCTTGATTCACTCTTTGAATGGCATAACCTTGTGCGGCTTGGATATTTTGATCCGCTTTACCTCTTGCCCGTGGCACGGCTTTGTTGTATTCCCCGTGGGCAACATTGATCATTCTCTCTCGTTCCTGTTGAGCCTCATTCACTTCATCGAAAGATGATTGAACAGGATCGGGGGGATTAACATTTTTAAGTTGCACTTGGTCAATGCGTAATCCCATTTCATATAAATTAACGACCTCCTGCATTTGAATTTGCGCATTCGTTTCTATTTCTTGGCGTCCAACGGTCAGTACTTCGTCCACTGTGCGATCCCCGACAACTTCGCGCATTACCGACTCCGAAATATCCCGTAGTGCTTCTCCTGGGTCTCGCACTTTAAATAAAAAGTCGAAGGCGTTCTCAATTCGAAACTGAATCACCCACTCCACTTGTGCAGTATTCAAATCGCCAGTGACAATCGTAGTTTCTAAATTCCATTGTTGCTTGGATGCCACTTGATTTACAAAGGTAGCTCCGGGTGTACCAAAACCAAACTCTTCTTTCAATTGACGCTTGATCGGCACTTGTATTACTGTGTCTACACCGAAAGGAATTTTCCAATGAAGTCCCGGGTCAACTATCTGGTGATAATGACCAAAACGCTGTAACACGCCAACTGATTCGGCAGACACGGTGTAGTAACTGCTTTACCCCATATAAAGTAGTATTGCGGTGGTAATCCCCAAAGTAATATTTTTAGTTGATACTTTAATATCCGGTAATTTTTGTAGTTCTTGTGCCATGAAAAATCTCCTTTAAATTGTTTCAGTCCTAATTTCAGCGACGTTGCCATTACTATGCCGACGCTCTGGCACAGCTAAATTGATGGGTGCAAGTCACCTGGATGGGCACACCCGTAAAATCGAATTTGCAGCCATTGTCAGCGTAAAATCGGCGACAAATTTTGATAGGTTGAATTTTTATATTACAAAGAAGCGGTCGTCCCCCCCGATAAAACATATCCACCAAAAGTGACTAGTGCTAGTTATATGGCAGTTCAACAACCACTATCGAATTTATCGCGATTGGGCGACAAAAGACTTCCATTGCAATACGCGAGGAATAAACATCGGTACTCGTTTTTGATATTCGATATATTCCTCACCAAATTCTTTTATTACCGCTAATTCCTCGCGTTTGGACAGTCGGTAATAGATAAAGATAATAACCGGTAGTAATCCGACAGAAAAAAGTGTTGGCCAATGCACCACGCCTTCACCAAACAACGCAATAAATAACCCAGTGTATTGTGGATGACGTGCCAAGGCATACAGTCCATCAGTCACCAATTTATTTTCTTGTCTGGCACGATGTACCTGACGCCAGCCTTGAAAAAAGATACCGATGCCAATGAATAGCAAAATGTAGCCCAAAATCATTGAGATCATCATCCCTGTTTCGCCCATTCCCATCAAAGAAGACCACAAATTGGCATTGAGGCCGGTTCGGTCGAGACCACCAAAACGCGCAAGTAAATAAATCGTTAATGGAAATCCATACATTTCTGCATATAGCGCAATTATAAAAGCTTGTACCACCCCTGCCCCTGCCCATTCATGCCAAGACGAAGGGGCCAAATATTTATACATATACCATGAGACAAGCACGATTATGATTAGCGCTATTACCCACATCCCTGAATGTGCTATTTGTTCGTTCATATTATTTCGCCTTACTTCCAAAGAAGTTATATAGAGGCACCCAAATAAGTGCAATAAACCAGCCGTATGCGTAACTTTCTAATGCGCCTAAGAAAAAGCTTTTCCAGCTTATCCATTCAAATCCAGGTAAGAGTGTTAACCAGACTTCATACATAGCTTGCTGAGGAAACAGCAGACCAAACCCGACACAGACACTGAAACTCATAAGTAAAAATAGGCTCGTTGCATGCCCAAAGGCGAAAAGTGATATTTTATGCTTCATGCTGGTGCCCTTCTTTTACTAGTAATGTGTTTGGTTTTTTACTCAATTCAGCTTTGTTTTCATCAAACTCTTCCAAACATGCTTTAGAGCAAAAACGAAACAATTTTTTGTCAACTAACTCTCCATACCCCTCGTCATCAGCGACTTGTTTTCCGCAAACAGGATCAATAAAAATTTCTTTATCTTTAGGTTTTCCATGCCCGTGATGGTGGCCATGGGTCAGATGTGCACCACAACCAAAGCGCATAAAAAGATAAAATAGTCCTGCGTAAAGCAATAGCGTAAATAAACCACCCATGAGTTCTTCCTTTAATTAATATCAATGTTGATTGAATATATTTTTCAATTGGATCTGACAGCTAGTGATGTCATATCCTCGTTTATTTATGTTTCGAGTGATTCACATGAGGGCTGGCATGGCAGCTCCAAGGCTTATGCTTAGCGTTATCTCTGATGTTTTCATCAACAAACTGGTAATAACCTTCTTTTAAGTTTGTCCACCAATCATGTGAAATATCAGCACCATTTATTTTTATTATGTTTTCGAGGCCGTCTAGCTCACAATGCGTGGCGTCATAACCTATGTGCAATGTTTGTTTGGCTTGTTCGAATGAAACCGCATCGACACCAAACGTTGCGTCAATATCTCGAACAATCGCACTAACCTTCGCTTCATCGGTGTTGCTAAGTTTTAGATGACGAAGTACCAAATTTGCCTCCGTCACCCCTACTCTGTGATCTAAATCGCTCATGTTCTTTCTCCAATCTTATGTTTGTATCATGTATAACATCGTTAGTTGAGTAGGCCTTGCGCCTGCATTATTCGACGATTAATTCACCTAAGTACATTTTCATTTGGCAGTGAAACTGATAACGACCAGGTAATGAGGCTGGTATGGTGACACTCACTTTTTTGTTTAACGGTAAGGTGGCAGTAATATCCAAATCAGGGATCAGCAATGTCTCAGAACAAGATGACGCATCTAATCTTGTAAAAGTGATCGCGGTGTCTTTATTAGCAGCTATTTTGATAATTGATGGTTGATATACTCCATCTTTAACGACTATTTCAATCGCTCCATCTTGCATAGCCACATTGGGCGATTTGTACATCCAAAACCACCAGACAATGAGTAATATTAATCCGAAACCCGCTAAGTTAATCCACATCATAATTTCAAACTCCTAATGTTCTTTGGCTTTAAAAAAACGTAAACGATTGGCATTGGTCACTACAGTAAGAGATGAAAAGGCCATTGCTGCACCTGCAATAACCGGACTCAGTAAAAGTCCAAAAAAGGGATACAGGACTCCCGCTGCAAAAGGAACGCCTGCAACGTTGTAAATAAACGCCCCAAACAGGTTTTGCTTAATATTGGTAAGAGTGGCTTTACTGACTGCGATTGCATCGGCTAAACCATGCAAAGAGCCTCGCATGAGCGTGATATCTGCGCTTTCAATGGCCACATCAGTGCCAGTTCCAATGGCAAAGCCTACATTGGCAAGAGCCAGCGCGGGGGCATCATTTATGCCGTCACCTGTCATGCCGACTATTTCGCCATTGGCTTGGTATTCAGCGACTTTCTTGGCTTTATCTTCTGGCATCACTTCAGCCACAAAATCGGTGATCCCTACCATGCTAGCAACCGCTTTGGCGGTCATCCGATTGTCACCGGTTAACATAACAACGCGGATCCCATTATTCTGAAGACGCTTAATGGCTTCAATCGAGTCCGATTTAATCGGATCTGCTACGGCAATGACAGCCGCTAACTCTGCATCAATGGCAAAATACATAGGCGTTTTTGCATCTGCTGCGAGTTGTTGGGCTTTGTCTAAGAACTTGTCTATAGCAATACCCTGTTGTTTCATCAGTTTTTCATTACCAAACAACAGCTTTTTGTTCTGCAACGTCGCTTGTACACCCATGCCCGATAGTGAGGCAAAGTCAGTGACTTTTTTAGGGGAAATACCCTTATCTGTCGCAGATTCAACAATTGCCATGGCCAGGGGATGTTCCGATCCTGCCTCCAGACTGGCAACTAACAGTAAAATGTCATCTTCAGTTTGCGAACCGGCAATAATAATGTCCGTTACCTTAGGTGCACCCTGTGTAATCGTGCCTGTCTTGTCGAGTACCATGGTAGTGATCTTTGACGCTGTTTGTAATGCCTCACCGTTACGGATTAAAACGCCCGCTTCAGCTGCTTTGCCTACACCGACCATCACCGACATCGGCGTAGCCAGTCCTAATGCGCATGGGCAAGCAATAATCAACACAGTCGTCGCCGATACTATGGCATAGGCGATGGCAGGTGAAGGCCCAAAATTCAACCACACCATGGCGCTCATCACCGCGACAATCATCACAACAGGTACAAAGTATGCGGATGTAACGTCAGCCAACCGACCAATTGGAGGTTTGGAATTTTGCGCACGCTTAACCATATTGATGATCTGCGCCAGTGCAGTATCTTTACCTATTCTAGTGGCCTTAAAAACTATAGAACCTGATTTATTGATAGTGCCTGCAACCACCTGCCCACCCTCAGTTTTTTCTACAGGCATCGGTTCACCGGTAAGCATAGATTCGTCGACTGAGGTATGCCCCTCAACCACATCACCATCGACAGATATTTTTTCACCAGGACGAACTCGAATTAGGTCGTTTAAAAGTACGTCTTCAATAGGAATGTCGATGTCTTTATCATCTCGGATAACTCTGGCCGTTTTTGCTTGGAGGCCAATTAAGCGTTTGATGGCCTCAGAGGTTTTTCCACGAGCCTTTACTTCAAGAGCCAGACCTAAATTAATCAAACCAATAATCATGGCAGTCGCTTCAAAATAGACATGGCGAGCCATTAAAGGAACAATTTCTGGAGCAAAAACCACCACCATGGAATATAACCATGCGGTACCGGTGCCTAATGCAATCAATGTGTCCATATTAGCGGAATGATTTTTAAGTGAATTCCAAGCTCCGATGTAAAAATGCTTACCCGCAAACACCATCACACCCAGTGTAAGTAAGCCAACTATCAGCCAGACTAACCTTTCTGTATCAGTATTTACTGTCATTTCACCGACAATCAAACTGTAAATCATTAAAGGCACACCAAGCGCCAAAGCAAGCGTCATATCTCGCATTAGTTTTTTATAATACTGCCAATCGGCTTGCTCTTTTTCATCTAACGCTTCCTCCTCGGACTCGCTAGTTGATACCTTGGCGTTATAGCCAGCCTTTTCTACCGCTTGAATTAATTTGGATACATCCACATTTGTTTTGACTTGCACTGTTCGCTGAGCGAAGTTCATCTCTGCTGAATGCACGCCAGACACTGACAGCAATGCTTTTTCAATTTTACTTACACAACTAGCACAACTGGCCCCGTCAATTATTAACTCATGTTCGATCATTTCGTTTCCGGTGGAACTCGCTTCCAAAGTTCCAGAGCGACTATTTGTTTTAACACTGCGCTGTTCTGATTCGATTTGGCAACATTTGTGGGGACTTCCCGCACCTTCTTTTTGGCTGTCAGTATTCATAAATCCTCATATTTAATAATATTCACTCTGGCGACTTGGTGAATTCATCTATCAAGTGGCAAATAACATTTCCACTTGGTTTTTTATCTGGTTTATCGCCCCAATTTTCGACTGCGGCGTGCATTTTTGCTCTGAGTCTCAATGTGTCTTGGAAACGTTGTTCAGTTTCATGCAGGCGGTTGTCTATCAAGCGCCTAACCGTTGGGCAAGGAGACTCACCCTCATCCGCTTTATGAAAAATCTGTTTAATGTCATCTACTGAAAAACCTAAATCCCTTGCACTCAAAATAAACCGAAGACGATTTTGCTCGTTTGAGCTATAAAATTTGTATCCATTTTCAATCGACTTTTTCGGAACCAACAAGCCAATTCTGGTGTAATACCGCACTGTATCAGGGCTTACACCGAGCATTTTCGCTAATTGTATGACTTGCATCAACTGGACCTCCTCACCTCTCGCTAAACATATAACCGGAGTAATCCTATGAATAAATCTTAGGTATTAACTCAACTTTAAACCTGTGAGTAGGACACAGGTCAAATGCTTTTTAATACTCACATTCATACACTATTAATTAAACCCATAGGCTGTTACGTAGACCAATGAGGACATTCCCTGACTGAGTGATCCGACTACTAGTATTTATTAAGCACTTTGCTTTTTTCAGCTGTGTACCCAATCATTTCCCCCATCATTTTTTTGTCGCTAGTAGGCGCAATTACTGACTAAATACTCTATAAAGTTTGTGATGGAACACCCTAGCCTTATTATTTATTCAAATCTCAAGTGTCTTTAATTTACTTAAATATGACGCTGAGGGGGGTGCACTAATAATGAGGAAATATGATTTTTGACGCTAGAAGTTAAACAGTAACTTTCATCTCCTTTTCTATGCTCAATTGAATATAAAATTAAGTTAGATAGCTCAATGAACAAGTCACTTGGGAATAAAGCGGCGCTACAACAATCACTGCAACTACCTTCTGAATTTTGGTCATGTTTAGAATGAGTAAATACCGGCTCCTCAAAGAAGGAAGTGATAACAGAAAGTGATGTCGCATAATCTTCTTGCAAACTATATTTTGTTGCAGGTTCATCTGCCCTCACTGAATTGTTCAGCAAAGCAATCATACAAAATAGTGCGATAGATGACTTTCTCACTTAAAACTAACCCGCTTCGTCTTGTGTAATTACATACTAGTTTTTTACCTCAAAAGTGTAATTGATCCAGATCAACTTTTCTCGGTAATTGGATTACAGTTTGATTACATTTTTGTAATGTAATCAATTATTTATATATATCGAAGGGACTTGATTTACTGAATGAAACAAGCTTATTTAGAACGTATGTTTTCCCTATTTTTTAATCAACTATGTCTATCAGTATGTTAGATCACACAAGCAGTATAACGTCTCCTTAAATGTTAAAATTCATTACGGGATTTTATGTACATAATTTGTCTATTGTTGAATACCAGCAAAAATATCGAGTTTTAACTGACTATATTTTTTGCAATAATAATGTACGAGTTATTCAAAATATGGACGACACTATAAAAACAGTTTTTTAGCGCTTCCAACTGGCTGACATTTTCCGCGTTAGAAAAACTGGTCAGTAGCTGATTTGCCTAAGTAGAAGCGACATCAACACTCAGGGATATAAGTCGTCCCAAGTTAATTTGGTAGGCATAATGTGTGTGGCAAGTTGTCACCCGCATTATCCATAAAAAAGCCGGTTCCTCGGGCGAGGGTGTATTGAATTAACGTGACCAATGAATATGTGTGATTATCCATTCTCCATTACTTAGGTTTAACACTATGGTCTCCAATCCTTCGTAATCCACTTCTTTATCTTTATAATTTCCTGTGGTTTTGCTGCGGGTGATGGACATAGCCATATTCCCGCTTATATTCACTTGATGCTCGAGGGTTTTTGTCTCTACATCAGCCAGATATTTCATATCGGCCAACATATGGTGGTTGGCGTATTGGTCTGCCGAGCGTTCAACGCCCCCTTCAAAAATTAGCACATCGTCGGCCAGTAATGAACGAGCTTTGGCTTTGTCTCCATTTTCCAATGCCAGATGAAATGCTCTTACTACCTTAGCCGGTGCAGTGTTGGTGTTCACAAAAAATGGTGAGGAATCGGAGTGTTTTGCTTCACCATGTGCCCAAGATAATGATGGAAAACACAGTCCAATTAAGGTAATAAATGCCAAAGTAAAACTATAAGATTTTATTTTCATGATTATTTCCAGTGTTTTAACCATTAAAAGTTGTTTTGGTCTTCAATTAGGCTCATTAATGAGACATTTCCTGATTGTCGCTGGGATCGAGCGCAGTCAATATTTGGTACTGTTCTGGTGTTAACTCGGGTAGTTTTTGTACAAAAGCCACCATTGCCCAAATCCGTTTATCATCATGAGTTTTGCCCCAAGCTGGCATACCAGACGCTTTGATACCATGTTTGATTACCCAAAAGTTTTCACGAGCTTTTTGTGCATCATCCCCATGTTCATGACCTTCATGGTTGTCAGAAGCAATGGTTAAATTGGGCGGTGATGGGTATAGACCCACACTCATATCACTTTCTTTTTGGCCCGGTTTTAAATGGCAGCTTGCACACATAAAGTTATAGTCAACACCCCCACTGAGAAGTAAATCAGGATCGACTAAATCTGGAACATTTATATCCTCTGCCGCCTTTTTTATGGACGTTTCTCTCGTTTCTTCTAAAAGCCAATAAACTAGGTCGCTATGAGGTTCATCGGCAGACACATTAACAATACCTGAGTAAACTACTGTTGCCATGGTTGCTATTCCTAACACTGCCAGTAGCACAAATAATTTAAGTAACTTCATCGCTTTTTCCTTCTTGAGTAAATAGATACGTAGCCCATGATTTTGGGCTACGAGTTATCTCACATTCGATTAGTGATTGTCGTGCTCTTCCTTTTTCACTTCTTTATCATTCATTTTACTGTGATCCATTTTTTCATTCATCATTTTGCTATGATCCATCTTTTCATTCATCATTTTGCTATGATCCATCTTTTCGTCCATTTTGTTACTCGAATCCTTTGTTTGTTTCATGCATTTTTTCATCATAGCCATTGCGACAGTATCGTTCATATCCATCTTACTGTGATCCATTTTGCTGCAATCAGCTTTCTCAGGCTTTTCTGCGTGTAATTTAGGATCATGTGCCGAAGCTGTCATGGATAAAGTAAGTGTTGGTATTAATACCAATGCAATTTTACTGATTGTTTTAATTAAGTCTCTTTTCATGGTTTATTCCTATAGTAGTGATTAAGGTTTTCTTGTTAAATTCGTCCAATGCAATATGTCTGCATCAAAGTTCTTCGTTTTTAAAAATTCAAATATTTGTGCTTTTTACGACCTACTTTTTATTGATGACGAACGCCATAAATAAAATAAGGCAGGTAACACGAGCAACGTCAGAATGACCGCACTTGACATTCCACCTACCATTGGGGCTGCAATTCGACTCATGACCTCAGATCCGGTGCCTTTACCATATAAAATAGGTAATAGGCCAACAATAATAGCTGCAGCTGTCATCATCACGGGACGAACACGCATACCCGCGCCGTGCAAAACTGCCTGGAGTACATCTTCTTTTGTTGTCGAAACATTATTTAATCGGTGTTCACTGAGCATTTCTTTGTAAGCTTGATTTAAATACACCAGCATAATGACGCCAATTTCTACAGCCACTCCTGCTAACGCGATAAAACCCACTCCAACCGCCACAGAGAAGTTATAACCTTCTAGATACATCAACCATATACTACCGACCATGGCTAGAGGCAAAGTACCCATGATCATCGCGACTTCAATCACATTACGAAAGTTAAGATAAAGTAATATAACGATGATAAATAAGGTTAATGGAACGACGTAGGTCAGTTTAGCTTTCGCACGCTGCATATATTCGTATTGCCCAGCCCAAGAGATAGAGTAACCAGCGGGTAAATCTAATTTATCAGCCACCACTTTCTGTGCAGCTTCAACATAGGTCCCTACATCAACGCCGTCGATATCCACAAATGCCCAACCATTTAGACGTGCATTTTCAGATTTAATACCCGGAGGTCCATCTTCTACTATGATGTTAGCAACATCTCCCAATGAAATTCGTTGCCCATTAGGAGTCACTATAGGCAGTAAAGATAGCTGTTCAGGAGAATCACGATAATCTTGTGGATAACGTAAATTCACAGGATAGCGCTCTAAACCTTCAACTGTTTGCGTAACATTCATGCCACCAATAGCGGTAGCCACCACTTGCTGTATTTCAGCGATATTCAATCCATAACGAGCCGCTTTTGCCCTTTGGATATCCACTTTTATGTATCGACCACCGGCAACACGCTCAGAGTAAACTGAGGAGGTGCCAGGAACATCGGCTAAAATTTCTTCTATTTGTTTACCTATTTCTTGAATAACGCCCAGTTTAGGACCGGCAATTTTTATTCCTACAGGCGTCTTAATTCCTGTTGCCAACATATCAATACGCGTTTTAATTGGCATAACCCAGGCGTTAGTTACCCCTGGAAGTTTGACTAATGCATCCAGTTCCTTTTTCAAGCTTTCTGTCGTTACCCCTTCTCGCCACTCATCATGAGGTTTTAACTGTATGAAGGTCTCTATCATTGTAAGCGGTGCTGGATCTGTTGCCGTTTCGGCACGACCGACTTTACCAAACACGGTTTTTACTTCTGGAACAGTTTTAATCAACTTGTCCGTTTGTTGCAGAAGTTGTCGAGCCTGACCTATAGAAATACCGGGGTAAGTCGTGGGCATATACATCAAATCACCCTCATCAAGGGGGGGGATGAACTCACTACCTATTTTATCCAGTGGATATATACCAATGGCAAGAACCGCTAATGCAGCTACTATCGTCACTTTCGGGAAACGTAAAACGGTTTTCAACGCTGGCATATAAATAAAGGTTAAAAATCTATTGACGGGATTTTTATGTTCAGTTAGTACTTTACCGCGAATAAAATACCCCATTAGTATTGGTACTAAGGTAATGGCCAATGCAGCAGAAGCAGCCATGGCATAAGTCTTAGTAAATGCGAGCGGAGCAAACATTCGACCTTCTTGGGCTTCTAAGGTAAAAACAGGAACAAAGCTCACCGTAATAATTAATAAACTAAAGAATAATGCCGGACCAACTTCACTCGCCGACTCAGTGACTATTTGCCAACGATTATCATTAGTTAAGGGCGTTTTTTCCATATGTTTATGCATGTTTTCTATCATAACGATAGCACCATCAATCATCGCGCCAATAGCTATAGCGATACCTCCTAGAGACATGATATTGGCGTTAAGTCCTTGTAAATGCATAATAATAAAAGCAGTTAAAATACCTACTGGCAAACTAATAATCGCGACCAAAGATGAACGTACGTGGAATAAGAAAATGATGCAAACTATCGCTACCACACCAAACTCTTCCAGCAGCTTGTAGGTCAAGTTATCGACTGCTCGTTCAATCAAGGCAGAACGGTCATAAACAGGCACTATCTCTACGCCATCCGGCAGTCCTTTCTTTAGTTTTTCAAGCTTTTCTTTGACATTTTTAATCACTTGTTGAGCGTTTTCGCCAAAACGCATTACGACTATGCCACCGACTGTTTCACCTTCGCCGTTAAGCTCAGCAATGCCACGACGCATCTGCGGGCCAGTTCCAATATCTGCGACATCTTTCAACAATAAAGGCGTACCATTTTCGTTAACTCCCAGAGGAATATTTTCTAAATCATCTACACCTTTAATGTAACCCGTCGCTCTGACCATGTACTCAGCTTCGGCCATCTCAACCACTGATGCGCCTATTTCCTGATTACCTTGTTTAATGGCCATTTGAATATGAGAAAGTGGAATGCCAAAAGCACGTAACTTATCAGGGTCAACTCTTACCTGATATTGCTTGACCATACCGCCAAGCGCAGATACCTCTGAAACGCCAGGTACAGTTTGCAACTCAAATTTTAAAAACCAATCTTGTATACTCCGTAATTGACTTAAATCATGTCGGCCTGTTTTATCTGTAAGTGCATACAAGTAAACCCAGCCAACGCCTGTTGCATCCGGACCCAATTGCGGCCGTGCATCAGCAGGTAGATTGGGAGCAACTTGACTTAAATACTCAAGAACCCGTGAACGTGCCCAATAAAGATCGGTATCTTCATCGAAAATAACGTAAACATAGGAATCGCCGAAGAATGAGTAACCTCGAACAGTAACGGCACCCGGCACCGACAACATGGCAGTGGTCATTGGGTAAGTGACCTGATCCTCGACAACTTGTGGTGCTTGCCCGGGGTAGCTTGTTTTAATAATCACTTGCACATCTGATAAGTCAGGAAGTGCATCAATCCGTGTTTTGTTGACGGAATATAATCCAACGCCAACCAATAAAAATGTCGCTAGTAATACGAAAAATCGATTGCTAACAGACCAATGAATAATCGACGTAATCATCATTATTCTCCTTTGTCGTTAGCAGCATCTTTCATAGCAGGCTCAGTTTTCGGCATATTCATTGCCATCGCGCTGACAATAATAAAATTACTATCTCTAATTTCGAAGGTGAACATCACATAAGCATCTTTAGAAAATAACGCCATATCAACATTTTCTTCGACAATAAAATCAACCCTGTCAGCCTCCCTTCCCCACTTTAAGATAGCTTCTCGGTCAATGGTGACCATTCTATGCTCAACCATTGCCGAAACCACAGTACCGTTCACTGTGGCTGAGGAAACGTTATCATTGCTATTACTCTTATCCTTTTGTGTTGACTCATCTTGGAAAAAATCATGATTCATACGTTTAAAATCAGATGATTTACTTGATTCTGAATCCAGTAAGAATTGCGCCGAACTGACGACTTCTTCCCCTTCGCTTAACCCTTGAAGTATTTCAACGCTTTCGCTGTCATAACGACCCACAGACACCTCAACAGACTTAAAACTACCTTCACCCAGTGCAATTACAACTCTATCTTGGTTACCTGTTCTAATGAGTGCCTCTTTGGGAATAAGTAGCGCTTGTTGATCACCTGTCGTATGAATGGCAATTTGTGCAAACATATTAGGCTTAAATTCACCCTCTTCATTATTAAAGCGCAATCGTACTTTAACAGTACGTGTTTTAGCATCGAGCGTTGGGTAGATATAATCCACTTGACCTTCCCATGTTTTACCGGGTAAATAATCGAGTGTCATAGTAACGGGTGTAGATTTTTTAACTTGGCCGGCCTGTCTTTCGAACACTTCTGCCTCAACCCACACATCTGATAGGTCACCTATAGCCATCAAGGTTGAACCAGGTTTGACGAAGAAGCCTTCTCGTATGTTAAGATTTTCAACAACACCATTTTGTGGAGAATAGAAAGTAATGGTTTGCTGAACTTTTTTGGTTTCTTTTAGTTTTTCAATAGCCGACTTAGGTAACTGTAGTGCTGATAACCTATTTTCAGAAGCCGTGATTAATCGACTGTTTTTTCTATCTAACGCCAATAATAATTCCTCTTGAGCATTAACTAACTCAGGAGAATATATCTCGTATAATGGCTGGTTTTTTTTAACAGGATCACCGGTAGCTTTAACATAGAGCTTCTCGATCCATCCTTGAACACGAGGGTGAATATGAACAAGTTTATCTTCATTGTAAGTCACATAACCTACAGTGCTTATTTGGGTATGTAATGGCTTGTAACGTGCTGTTGTTGTACGTACCCCTAAGTTATTCACTACATCAGGCGAGATACGAATTGTACCGGGACCTTCATCAGGTCCTTTTCCGTCATCGTCATAAACAGCTACTAAATCCATTCCCATTGGCGATTTACCTGGCTTATCTCTCTTATAATTTGCATCCATTGGTGCGACCCAATAAATCGGTTTCTTTTCCTCAGATGCTGCATTAGTGAGTGAGTTACTGTCTGAAGGAGCGATAATATAAGTCGCACCAAAGGTTAAAGTACCACCTAGGATCATGCCAATAATTATCGGTTTAATACTATTACTCATTATTTTTTTTTCCCGAAATAGCAGCATATTGACGGCTGTTAGATAAATTCATATGGGTTTTCATGGTTGAATTATCGAGACTGTCGATAAAAAGGTAATTAAGCTCTAGCCGTGTTTTCTGCTCTTCTACGTTGAGTGCTAGTTCGTCTATTTCGGCATTCAACACGGCAATACGTGAACGAACAACTTCTGAAAAATCGCCGTCATCAT
Source organism: Flavobacterium sp. W21_SRS_FM6 (assembly GCF_052119645.1). Taxonomy (NCBI): domain Bacteria; kingdom Pseudomonadati; phylum Bacteroidota; class Flavobacteriia; order Flavobacteriales; family Flavobacteriaceae; genus Flavobacterium; species Flavobacterium sp. W21_SRS_FM6. The sequence goes on along the minus strand of NZ_JBGQOM010000013.1, from coordinate 100,848 downwards.
TGGTATAAGCAGTCAAAGAGGCTTCTGCTTGGTCATAACTTTGTGGTAATAATTTAGTTTTATATAAATTCTGCCTGTCGATTAGGCGCAATAATCTTCCTTTTGCGCTCGAATAGTTACTAAGAAGTTGCCTAAGTAAGAGTAACTTTTCGGTTTTAACCGCTTCTGTTTCAGATATCGCTGATTGAACCTCTTTATCTTGTCGGTTTTCAGTAAAAAGTGGTAAATCAAAGGTCACACCAAAAGAAAATAAATCAGCCCGGCTTGCACCCATAGGATCATCCCCGCGATAGCCATAACTTGCGTTTACAGCCCATTCAGGTTTGTACTGTTGCTGCGCCAATTTAATGCCTGCTTTAGAGGCGTTTACTTTTTTTTCTATAGCGACAACAGAGGGATGATTTGAAAAATATGGGACCAATTCATCTGGTTTATGCCAATTTTCTTTGTAAACTAAATCACTATTTAGCAACTCTATTTGAGGTAGCTCTTGGGTAAGAACGATATTATGTAAAGTAAAATCAGATTCTAATGGTGCATCATATTCAGTAGAAAATGTGGTAAGCCATTGCGCAAGCATGCCTTCGTAGCGGTTTTTGTGTTGCTCTAGTTGATCCAATCTATCTTCTAATCGAGTTAACTCTAGTTGTGCTCGAACAATATCTTGTTGACGAGTTTTACCTAAAGCTGATGAATAGCTTGCTTGAGCTATATCTGCTAGCTGTTCAAATAACGACCTATTACTTTCAATTAATGCGATACTTTGCTGAACTTGATAAACATCCAACCATAAGCTTCCTACCGTAACGGCCACTTTTGATTCCCTGTCTTTTCGTTGATATGGGAATGCTTCACTTTGAGTTTTTAACTGTTGGCTTTTAATATCTAAGGTATCGCCGCGAGGAAACATTTGTGAAACGCCCACTTTAGCCTGTGTCATGCCTTCCTGACCAAAATCGAAACCGTTAGTGGGCAAGTTTGCCAGACCAATCGTCACCTTAGGATCTGGTAATGTATTTACTGCTATACTCATCGATTCGATGGATCTTTGTTTATGAATATTCCCGCTTAACCAAGGGTCATTTATTTGGGCCACGCTGATAGCCTTTTCGAATGATAAAGGACTATAAGCGTTCATCAATGGCAACTCAGAGGCTCTAGCAGATAAAAGAGTTAAAGCTAAAATTCCTACACTGAATTTTGTGTTGAATTTATTCATTAGAATTGTTCCTCATAAGTCAACACTTCCTTATATACAGTCACAGTGCCGTCTGTGTTAAGAAGTAAGATGTTATAAGGAATAAATCGATCTCCAACCTCCATACCTGGCGTTCCAACTGGCATGCTAGGAACAGAAAGTCCAATTGAACCCTCTGGTATATTGGCTAAATACTGTTTAATAAATTTGGCAGGCACATGCCCTTCAAAAACGTATCCATCATTTGATTCAGCGGTATGGCAAGATCGATAGTTTGCTGGAATACCCTTGCTGTCTTTCAGGTTAGACAAAAACGTAATGTTATTTAATTTAGTATCAAAGCCTTGCTCCTCGACATGTGTTACCCACTTTTGACAGCATGTGCATGAACGACTTTTGTAAACAGTGAGTTCTATGGCCTCATTTATTTTTGGTTCTTCACCTGCTTTTGCATTGGGTTCTAATGTTGATGCATCAGAACAAGCAACAACAAACAAAACAGATAAAATGGACAGTGTTTTTACTGGAAATATATTCATTAATCTCATTTCAATATTCTCTTTCTTTTTTACATTGCGTAACACAACGTCGAAACAAATTGGCTCCAGCTAGTCTGGAAAGTTAAATTTCAAGCAGATCTATCCTGCTTTAAAAGGTGCTTTTTGGGGGGCGTTGCGGGAGAGCGAAGAATAAATTATGGATAGTAGAATGACCCACATTCAATTGAGATGTCTTGTAGTCTATTGGCCAATCTATACTGGGTTCACTTGGAACGGCAACAGACAATAAACCCATTGGACAAGAACAATTTTTTTGACAACAATCTTCATCAGGTGTCACGCTAGATTTATCCATAGGCAAAGAATGTTTAGAATGACCCAAATTATTATCGTTTATCACTATTTTTCCGTCATCGGCGCACGGCATAAATGAAAGAGCAAACGACTCCCCGATTTGAGCTGTGAGCATGATACATATCATAATCATTTTGATGACTTTGTTTGTCACTTGAAACCTTATATTTAAAAAACCAAGCTCAATAAAAAACGTTTAAAGCCTAACTTGGAGTCTGTTGAGTTAGAACACACGTTTATAATACTCACCTAACATGTCACGGCCATTACCCATTGATTACATTTTTGTAATCAATGGGTATTACACTGATTTATAATTTATATTGGTTGTGAGTAACCGATTATTAGGTAAATTGGTTATTATAAATAATGCAGTTAACGTTTCCTGCTTTGTTCAATTGATTATGGAATACCTTTCAATAACTAACGAGGTTAATAATGAAGATCCTTGTCGTAGAAGACGAAGCGAAAACCGGAGACTATATAAAGCAAGGCCTAGTCGAATCAGGCTTTGTAGTGGAATTAGTAAGAACTGGTCTTGATGGTCACCACAAGGCAATGACAGGCATTTTTGAACTAGTGATACTTGACGTAATGCTGCCGGATATTAATGGGTGGAGAATTTTAAGCTCTATGAGGGAGTTTGGTAATCAGACTCCAGTGTTGTTTTTAACTGCTAGAGATAGCGTAAAAGACAGAGTGAAAGGTCTTGAACTCGGAGCAGATGATTATCTAGTCAAACCATTCGCTTTTGCTGAATTACTTGCAAGAGTCAGAACACTGCTAAGAAGAGGCACATCCGTTCCGTCAAATACTATTAACATTGCTGATCTTGAATTAGATATTCCCTCTCGAGTAGCAACAAGGTCAGGCAAACCTATAAGCCTTACGACGAAGGAATTTATGCTACTTGAACTCATGGTTCGAAGACAGGGGGAAGTGTTACCTCGCTCGCTAATAGCATCACAAGTTTGGGACATGAACTTTGATAGTGATACCAATGTTATCGACGTGGCAATTAGGCGACTAAGAGCGAAAATAGACGATGCGTTTACACCAAAACTGATACAAACTGTCCGAGGCATGGGCTATAAGTTGGCTATAGATGAACGAGAGTAACGTGCGAAAGAAACCCAATTCGCTTGCATTTAGAGTCACAGTATTAGTTGGGGTTACAATTTTTATATGTCTAAGCATCATGAACTTGATTGTTATTGAATCCATTGATCAGCATTTTATAGAGCAAGATGCGGACGAGCTAAATGAAGTGTTTAACGCGGTTAAAATTAAGCTCGTTGAAGCCCATGAACAGAATGTTCTTCCATCTAGCATCCTCTTTCAAGCAGTATCTGGCCATCACGGCGTTTACTATCAAGTTGAAGATAAAAATGAGAATACGATATTCACCAGTCAAGATGCTGACCTATTTGCATTTCCGACAAAGTTTAAAGCGCAAAATAAAGTTATTCCCTCGACCTTAATTATATTTAACGATGGGAAGTATATGTTGAGGGGTACGAAAACAAACTTTGAATTGCCAACCAAGTTGGGACCTGAAATGTACACGGTAACCGTCGCGTCCAACATGGAATTCCACATGAATTACATGCAGAAACTCAAGAGAACACTGTGGGGAATTGTATTTTTAGCTGGTGTAATTACCGTGTTTGCGGCACGTTTTGCAGTATACCGCGGACACTCTCCATTAAGGCAATTGAGCAGAGAAATTGAGTCCATCACGGCTGATAAACTTGATATTAGGCTGGACCCTTTAAATGTACCAATCGAACTCACCACATTAGTGGATTCTTTTAATACCATGTTAAAGCGTCTCGAAGACGGCTTTGAAAGGCTTTCTCATTTTTCAGCAGATATCGCACACGAATTACGCACCCCAATAACAAATTTAACAACACAGACTCAAGTTGTGCTCAGTAATCTGAGAGATAGTGAAGCATACATTGAAATTCTATATTCGAATCTTGAAGAATATGAACGTATGACCAAAATGGTTAGTGACATGCTTTTACTTGCTCAAGCCGAACATGGCTTAATTAAACCAAATAAAGATAATGTTGTAGTAAATAAGGAAATAAAGGCTTTGTTTGATTATTTTGAATTGCTCGCTGATGAGAAAAAAATACAGCTTATATTAGAAGGTTCAAATGTAGAGTTAGTTTGTGATAAAACCATGTTGCGACAAGCGCTGAGCAATTTAATTTCTAACGCAATTCGTTACTCACCTAAAAATGACAAGATTATAATTAAAACAAAAGCCTCATCTGATTTAATCACAATTGCTATTATAAATCATGGCGAAATAATTCCTAAAGAGCATTTGACTCGTTTATTTGATCGCTTTTACAGAGCTGACTTCTCACGTAATCGGGATGGTCGCGGAGCTGGTCTCGGGTTGACGATTGCAAAATCTATAGTAAATATAAACGGAGGCGATATCTTTGCTGAATCCTCAGAAACAAATACCTGTTTTACCATTATATTCAAGAAAGACAAGGTATCTATGTTGTCAAACACAGGTTCAACCAAGGACATGAGGTGACTGCGATTTTTTGCCCTTTGGACGAACAACGCGTGTTTTAATCCAGACGGAATAGTTGGTCGCTAGTGTCTTGTCATCAACTAAAAACGATACTATCCGTCCATATCCTTTAAGTTTATAGGGTATAACAGGCTTTTATCACACCGCACGCTTGAAATTGCTATTTTGGCGTATTGACGATGTATTAGTGAGTATCCATCTCATCACGCAGCGTAATTATTGAACATAAAACTTTATAGAGTCATAGTAATAAAGCCATTATTCCTGTTAGGTATTTTGCTCCGTTCAGCGCCAGTGATGGTAATGTCAATAGCGGCTTTATACCGTTTAATCCTACAAGAGGTGGACACAACACTGGCCGTATTGGTAAAGGTTCGCGGTCGTAAGCACAACGACCTAGAATGAGCTATCACTATTAGCAACTGGAGTATACTGATGTACCGCGAAGTTATCCCGACCCACAGTGGTTAGTGTGCTCAACGGCATTTTACTTCATCTTCATTCCACCATCGAGGAGCTATCGTGCAAACTAAAATGATGAACGTAACCGGAATGACTTACGGCGGTTGTGTCAGCAAAATGACAGAAGCACAGACAGTGGTGCCGGCATTTGGACACGTGGATGTGTCTCTGCCCCACAAGGCCACCATCGACTTCGACAAAAAGTTGACTTCAATAGAGTACCTGCAATCGGCCGTAAAGGGAGCTAGCTACGGTGTCTGAAATAGCTCAGACGCAAAACAAAGACGTACCAAGGGCGGATGTTGGGCCCAACTCGGTTCAGGAAAAAAGGACGAAACCCTTGAATTTGTTTTTTTGTGACACTGGGCGGGTTGATGAATAAGGAGCTCACACAGACGGTTTCGATTCGGGAGCTACGACCTTGGCAGTCGTTGGCCTATCCGTTCTCGCCTTGCATCAATCCGACGCATGGATGTATGCTGGGATTAGTTTCACTGCGGTGGGCATCGGATTGGTCGTGCCGGTAATTGCGTACAGAAGTGCGGGTGCCTCGCGCGGCAGGCTCGGTAGCACAATGGGTGGCTTGGCCGCCGCTGCAGGCCTAGGACAGACGCTCGGAGCGGTAGCTGGAGGCTGGTTGTTCGGCGCGGCATCGCAAACTGGTTTCGCGTGGCTGGCTGCTACATTGTTCGCGACATTTGCGATCATCTTGGCTCGGCCAGCATGGGGGGCGACATTTCCCGATCGGTCCGGGTCTCGCGCTAACCCGCCACACTTTAAAAAATAATGACTGTCCGCGTCTGCTGTTCTTTGGACTGAGTGAATTAATCTTCTCTTTTTTTAAACTTTCGCTACCTGTTCTTAGTTTTCTCAATAGCGGTCAATATTGAATACTCTTGCAGAGTTAACTACAGTAATTTTTTCGAAAAAAAACTGCAGCTCACATAATCACCGTGGTCGCTTGTTGCATATTTTCTAAATCAAATTTACCTGGGAATCATCTTCTTTGGGTATTTAGTTAAATACTAAACTAGCTAGTAGTGCTTGTTTTTTTGTCTCTGCAGGCAAGCATGATAACAACAAAAATCATAATCACTCCCTGAGTTAACACACCTTGCCAAGTTGCTGATATGCCTAGCCACCTTACTGTGATATCGAAGGGGAAAGTCGCAATAGGTATCACCGCGGCTTCCTGCAAAGCAGACACCCCTTTCCCTGCTAATACAAAGGCTAAAGCTAGCATAAAGTATGAACTAATCGCAAAGAAGCGCCCAATAGGCAATTTCAAAGAGTATTTAAGCATGCCCCAAGTAATGAGCATTATTATGGCAACTGCTGCAACTAAGCCGTACCAGACGTAACTCGACTGGCTGCCATCTCCTACTGCTTGGGTCAGTAACGATTGATAAAATAAAATCGTTTCAAACACTTCTCGGTAAACAGAAATAAATGCCAGTCCGGTCAATCCCCATAGGGTCCCTGTGCTTAAATGCCTCTCGACGTTATTTTGAATATATTGTTGCCACTGGGTTGCTTTGGTTTTACTGTGCATCCAGTAACCGACGTAAAACAATATACCCGCAGCCAGTAAAGCAGCCCCACCTTCCATCAACTCGCGAGATGAACCACTGATATCAATAATGTTCTCTGCGGCCCACCAAGTAAAACCACCCGCCACTAGTGCGGATATCCAACCCACATGCACATAACGAATGGCATCTTGACGTTTAGTTTTGATAAGTACAGTTATCAGTGCCAAAACAACCAAGAGGGCTTCTAATCCCTCGCGTAGCAAAATAATTAATGACGCAGAAAACATGGCATTGTTAGACAACACCTCACCGGTTAGAGTGTTGTCTACAAGTTCCAACTGTTGCAGAATATGTTGTAACTCTTTAACTACCAGTGCGTCATTTGATGCTACATCAAGTACATTACGAAAATTCAATAATTGATTTTCTACCGATTTACGTAAAACACTATCTCTAGCATCCAAGTTGTTTTCTATCAGTTCAAAACCGTCTAAATAAGCACTAACAGCTAAGGTCTGTGCCTGCGATAAATTGCCATCACGATAAGCAGCTACTGCTGCGATTAAATTGGTTTTTGTGGTAGCTATGGGTGAATCGGCTTGACTAAAAAAAAACTCTGGAATGGCGCGCCACTGTGTTATTTGATCCAAAGTTAACTCACCGTGATCATTGGCAAGTTGCGCTGGGTTATTGTTGATCCAGCTTTGCAAAGCAATTTTAGGTACAGTTTTCTTATCTGTTTGTTTGTGCTGATTTGTGTCTTGAGAAAATGCCAAGCTACCGGCATAAAATGCTAAAGACCAACGTTGCTGATCATTCAGTTCGGTAAACGCACGCATTGCGGTATCCTCTAAACCCGCACTAATGGCATCATATAAACCCAGTAGTGAACGATTCAAAGCCCGTTTTGTTTCGGTAAAATTGGTAGGGCTCGGACTGAATGATTTGGCTAATGGACCATTCCCCTCACCTGTTGAACCGTGGCAAGCAGCACAATTATCTGCGAATAAAGTTTGTACTTGAGACTGCGCTAACAATTGGGTGGGTAACAAAAGCGCCGGTGACAGGGCCAATAATTGTTGGCGTATCTGTTGGGTTAAAACCTGAATTTTTTCAATTGTATATTTTTCTAAAATAGCCTGTTGTAAGGCTCTGGCATTGGCCACAACTGAGGTTTGGCGCAAATCAAAATCAGCTTTATTCGCTGTTTGCAATGTGGCGCTTTTTTGTAAGATCAAGCTGGCGAATTGCTGCATTTCAGCAAATTCATCTTCGTTTGCTATCTCGCCATTTGTTACTGCTTCGGAGTAATCGACCCCTATATACTCAGCCATTTGTAATATTTGGCGACTTTCTTTAACAACGTCGATGCTGCCAGATTGTTGAGCCAATATTGAGGTAGAAAAAAATATGCTAACCATGAGCAAAACACTAATCAAAGGTGTTTTTAACTTCATTGTGCCTTGAAATGACATAAAGGAAGTTAACAAAAATGGTATAAAAGTCATCTAAAATATTGCCTCAGAAGTAATATAGCTCCACAAAATAATTGTCTAATTTATTAAAGTAGAATGATAATGATTATCATTCTAGTTATTATGCGGAGCTTACTCAATATTTTTTGCGATTAAATCCAAATAAAAATATGTAGTAACAGAGAGGTTTTTGGCCTCCTTCCAATAAACGTGTTGCAAATATATCCTGACTTTGACTCTTTAACGCTCAGCATCATCCTTGTAAATTTTACGTACTGTCAATATTGGATACTATTCAGGTGTCAATTCAGGTAACTTTTGGAAAAAAAGAGACGCTAGCCCAACTACGTTAATCATCGTGGGATGGGCACCAATCAGGCATTCCAGAGACTTTCACCCCACGTTTAATGCTCCAAAATTCGCTACTCGTGAATTGCTCTACATCGCTATGTTCATTTTTGTCTACTTTAGCTTGGTTAATATCCTTCATGGACTCACAATTCAGTTTTTTTTCATTTTAATTTTCATTTGCATGCTATTTATGTGATGAACACAAGTATTGACGCTATAGTCTGATAAGGCTAGATATAGCTTTATTGGCTTTAATAGAGTTTCTTAAATTATATAAATGTTAAAAAAAAAAGTGCCAGATTCTAGTCACTGACACTTAGTTGTTTCATTGAAACCAAAGGCGTATGCCAGCAACCCACTGAGTTTGTGTGGTTGTACGTCCATCAAGTTGGCTAAAATCGGCGGTATTGCCATATTGGCCGGTCCACTCGACGCCCACATAAGGAGCAAACTGGCGGCTAAATTCATAACGTAAGCGTAGTCCTGCGGTGAGCGAAGACAAACCTTTACCTACACCATTTTCGGGATCATCTTTACCATAAACAGTCATCACAACGCGTGGCTGTAAAACTAAACGTTGAGTAATCAGTAGCTCATACTCGGCAGCTAAATCGACAACACTTCGTCCTTCTGCTCCGACCGATAAGCTGGCACTGACATCAAACCAATAGGGAGCAAGTCCTTGCAATCCAAAGCTTAACCACTGTCTTGATGGTCCTTCAGAGGTATCAAATCTGACACCAACTTGTGTTTCCCAGAAAGTGCTAATGGCATGCCCCCACAAAATTTGGTTTTCGCTACCTTCTAATTTGTTATCAACTATTTCACCTTCGCTTTTTACCACTAGTTGATCATAACTAGTGCCGTACCAGCCTTGCATATCATATTGAGTTGCATTGCCTAAACCACTAGACAGACCATCTGCATATTCAAGTCGGTCAAACAATATAGCTCCAAAAGCATGTTCGTCAGCCATTTTAAGTTGTCTAGGTCCGGGTAAGGCAAAAGCGCCACTATCCAAAGTTAAACCGTCGGAATAGGCATGTGGATCACGGGCATCAGATGGTGGAGTATTGCTTTGACTCGACATATCCATCCCTTGCATGGCCCCCATATCCCCCATCGAATCTTGTCCCATTGCACTGTTGTTCATTTTGCTATGATCCATAGCATTTTCATCCATTGGTACAGCAGGTTTATCAGCCTTTATAGTGGAATGGTCCATTTTTTCCATAGGTTCGAGCTCTTTAACCGCGTCATGGTTCATAGTACTGTGATCCATTTTGCTATGATCCATTGGCATGGCAGATTTTTCAGCCTGCATGGTAGAAAGGTCCATTGGTAACATATCTTTCATAGCGTCATGGCTCATAGCATTGGTATCCATTTTGCTATGATCCGTTAGCACTTCGTCTGCTTGTTTCGTGATAGTAGTTTGTTGTGTTTCATTACTTTGTTGCTGAGCCGCTACGTTGAGCGAAATCAGGCACACCAGCGCAGTGCTGCTAATCTTTTTGTTGAATATCAATTTATTTCTCATGAAATCACCACTTCGCGAAACATACCTGCATCCATATGGAACAATAAATGACAGTGCCAAGCCCAGCGACCTAATGCATCCGCATTGATCAAAAAGCTGATCCGTTGAGCAGGCTGAACCGGAATGGTGTGACGTCTTGCCAAAAATTCACCCTTATCATTTTCAAGTTCACTCCACACGCCGTGCATGTGCATGGGATGGGTCATCATGGTGTCATTTTGCAGGATCACCCGAACGCGCTCGCCATGGCGAAAATGTATTGGGGTAGATTGACCAAATTCAAGGCCGTCAAACGACCAAGTATACCGTTCCATATTACCGGTTAGATGCAGCTCAACTTCACGCTCAGGTAAACGTGGATCCAGCGGGCCTCCCACAGTACGCAGATCAGCTAAGGTTAATACTCGTCGACCATTGTTACGCAAACCTACGCCTGGATCGTCAAGGTTGGTTCGCGGCATATCTACTCTGGCGTCTACCGACGGGCCATATTCACTACTTGCGTGGTTAACGCTTTGAGAAGGCACAGCCAATGGATTTTTATGCATATTGTGCTGACTATGATCCATCGCCATTGCACCATGTCCCATTGAACTATGATCCATTTGCATACCTGACATATCAGCTGAATGATCCATATCCATACCTGCCATATTATCACCATTGGCCATATTGCCCATCATGTCTTTCATCGCTAACCATTCGGGTTCATCAACCGTGGGTACACGAGCAGCAAGTCCTTGTTTTACCGCCAGAGTCCCACGCGTATAACCAGACCTATCTATCGATTGGGCGAAAATGGTATGAGCATTGTCGGTAGGTTTAACAATAATGTCGTAGGTTTCACCAGGTCCGAATCTAAATTCATCCACACTGACTGGTTCTACATCTTGACCGTCGGCCGATACAACGGTGAGTTTTAAGCCGGGAATACGTACATCAAAAAAAGTATTACTAGAACCGTTAATAAAACGTAGACGTATGGTTTCACCGAGCTTAAAAACACCCGTCCAATTATCATTAGGTGTCTGACCGTTCATCAAAAAGGTAAAGCCATGTGCGGATACATCAGCCAAATCAGTGGGACTCATGCGCATCTCGTTCCACATTTTACGCATAGAGATGGCCTGCCCTAGGCCATAGCGAGACATATCGTCGAAAAAGTCCCGGGCGGTAGGTTGGTTGTAGTTATAGTAGTCGCTTTGTTGTTTTAAATGCGCAAACATCGACATGGGCATTTCGTCAGTCCAATCTGACAATTGCACTACCATATCTTGGTCTGTTCTTATCTTTTCGCCAGCTTTGGGCACAATGATGATACTGCCATACATACCGGTCATTTCCTGAAAACCAGTATGAGAGTGATACCAATACGTACCAGCTTGCTGCACTTCAAACTGGTAAGTAAAAGTCTCTCCGGGGGAGATACCTGTATAGCTGATGCCGGGAACACCATCCATTTGGTAGGGTAAAATTATGCCGTGCCAATGAATTGATGTGGGCACCGACAAATGATTAGTGACACGGATCGTTACCGTTTCCCCTTCTTGCCAAACTAAAGTAGGACCAGGAACACTACCGTTAATAACGGTAGCCATACGTTTTTCGCCAGTGAAATTTACTGGAACCTCTGTCACAGCAAGGTCAAATTCATTTCCAGTTAACCTATCTACCTTTGATTTAGAGATATATTCTTGTTTTTGAGCCGCACTTACCTGCCCAATACCCAACGCGATAGAACCAGCCATCGCACCTTTAACAAAATTTCGTCGAGGCTCGCTAATAGGCTTAGACTGCATGCCAACATTTTGATGCGCCATATTTTTTTGCATAGTCCCTCTCGTATTATTTAACACACTTGATAATTATATACAGTCTACATTACCGGTCCTGACAACAACATGACGGCTACATTACAATAATGTAATGTCAGATTAGAGCCACGTGTAGTGGCAATCAACGAAATTAACTGGATATTATCAAAGCTAACATCTGTTTATTAGTCGTAGAAGATGAACAGAAGGCGGGTGACTACCAGCAAAAAGGTTTGGAAGAAACAGGGTTTGTGATGGAACAGTCACGTAATGGCCTTGATGGTTATCACATGACGGTGTGTGAAGTAATTGACCTGCTGATTTTGGATGAAATGATTCCAGACATTGATGGGTGGCAAATTCTACAGACACTGTAGTTTGCTGGTTGGACTCATACTAGTACTTTCCTTTGTATTAATGGGCACGGCAATCGATCGCTATATCTAACATCACTTTGCCCAACAAGATTTAGGTGAACTGCACGTAGTCACAACATAAGTTAAAAAAAGGCTACAAACTTTGCTACACGACATGTAAATTAACAAAGTCCATACAGTATGAAATTAGCCGTATCAGGGGCATTAAAGGGTTTATTTATAATTATTGATATCTAAAACGACAAAGTCGCTCGGTAATTAGTCCGACACAATCCCTTGGTAATCACACCCGAATTCAGATAATAAGTGCACCACTCTTGATTAAACGGTGAGGAGAGATCAACTGCCTGTTGGTGGTACTCTGTAATCGCCAAAAAACAAGAGTAGTTACCATGAGTTACAAGCAGTTGATCGAGGGACAACGATACCAGATCGAAGCCTACCTACGCGAGGGTTTCAGTTATCGGGAGATTGGAAAGCGTCTGAGAGTGAGTCACAGCACTATCAGCCGGGAAGTAAATCGCAATCGAATTAGAGATAGCCATTACTTGCCGGAAGTGGCTCAGGCAAAGTCTGTAAAACGACGATGTCAGGCCGCAAAGTTTAGGATATCTGAACTGACGGTTACCTTTGTAGAGTTCGGCCTTAACGAAAAGTGGAGTCCTGAGCAAATTGCCGGTGTAGGTAAAATCATCGGTCATCACGTCAGTCACGAATGGATTTATGGCTACGTCCAGCGTGATAAATTAGGCGGTGGTAAATTGTATAAACAGCTACGTCAGAGCCACCGAAGGTACCGTAAAGGTAATCGCGCGAAGCGAGTCATTATACCGAATCGCGTTGGTATAGAGCATCGTCCAGCCATCGTGAACAAGAAGAAGCGGTTCGGCGACTGGGAAGTTGATACGGTTCTGGGCAAGCAAGGAACGGGCGCGATTGTTAGCCTGGTTGAGCGAAAAAGTAAGCTGTATCTGATTCGAAAAGTACCAGCAAAAAGTGCGGCTGATGTGGCCTATGCTGTGGAAATATCGAGGTCATGTTCGTACTATCACGGCGGACAACGGTACCGAATTCTGTGACCATGAGCTGGTCGCAGAGAAGCTGAAAACCGACATCTACTTCGCGAATCCGTATTCATCTTGGGAGCGTGGACTGAATGAAAACTTCAACGGTTTGCTACGTCAATACATACGTAAAGGCACCGATTTACGCACGGTGACAGACAAGCAGATTAGTGAGATTGAACAGGCATTAAATGCCAGGCCAAGAAAGTGCCTCGGCTTCAGGCAACCTGTAGTGGTATTCAATGAATTACGCAAGGCTGCCTAATTTAGCGAGTGGTGCACTTCGGACTTGAATTCGCGAATAAAGTCACATTCTGAATAAAATTCATTTTTGGATTGAAATCCCAAAATAACTAAGAACGAAATAATTTATAAGAAAATCTTTCAATTTTTGCATTCTTTAAAAACATCGTTAAAACGCATGCATTTTTTAAATAAAGAAATATCATGTAACGCTATGTTTTATATGAAATATATTTATATCCTACAAGCCAAATCAGCACTTTATTTAAGAAAACCCTTTATTCAGATATTCATTTAGTGATGGATAAACGTATTTAAACTCAGTGGTTTTAAGTAATTCACGTTGCTGAGTAATTAACTTAAATGAATCTGTGATGGGATGGTAATACATAAAGCCTTGCAAAGAAGATGTGGTGATAATGCAAATAATAAGCAGGCTGAAATATATTGTCAATTCGTAATAACAGTTATTATTACGAATTACATTATAGTAGTGGTATTGGTCTTAATCACCTGCATTTATGGCCTTCATTTGCATAACTAGGGTCATTTAAGCGCGCTGCTACGTAAAATCTGAGAAACTAAACCACTCATTGCCTTGTTTGGTTAAAGCTCGTGCGTGTTTTTTTAGTCAAATATAAAAGGTGCTTTTTTGGCTTTAACCCGGATCCAATTTAAGGACGTTCTGATAGATGGCCGCGCCAGTAAATATTGCTCAAATCTGTCTTTGCCTGGAAACGGTATCAAACTCAAACCCACTAAGATGGTCAATAAACCTTGGCCTGGTAAAACCAACATCAACACACCGCATAGTAATAAAACGATTCCAAATAGTGTTTTGGCTAGGTTGATCACATGGTGCCGTTTTGTTTTATTTGTTTGGGCATCCTTACTGGCGTGTATTCGCACAAAGTATCGCGAGTCCATTTGTGTAATGATGTAACTGAGCACCACAAAATACACCACGGAGACACTGGTGGTAATTAAGAAAATATAGAATATAAAGTGAGTGCCTAAGGTCTCTGTTAAATAATCAGTAATGTTGTTGTAATACGCTATAAGCACTGCTGTTATCCGTGATTGATTTGCTTCATTATATTTAAGGTTTTTATGCAAATATTGGAAATTTTACTTGAGTGGCTTTACACCCATTGGGTCACTATTGTTGTTGTACTGCATGTTAGCTTATCTGTTGTGACATCGTTACATGTACTTTTGTTTAAAGAAAATGAGCGAACATCGCTGGCATGGATTGGCCTAGTTATTCTATCACCGGTGATAGGAAGTTTGTTTTATTGGTTGTTTGGCATTAATCGCATCAAACGTTTGGCCCAAAAAGAGCACCCTCAAACCTTTAAACAAGACTTTCGGCAAGCTGAAAAAGCCATTCATTTTCATGCTCTACCGGCGCATTGGCACTCTTCTATTATTGCTGGATACAAAATCCATCCCATTAATTTACTGGCACAAAACCACGTTGAACCGTTAATAAATGGTGACGCGGCCTACCCGGCTATGATTGAGTCCATTCATCAGGCCCAGCGCTACATTGTGCTCTCTAGCTATATCTTTGATTACGATTCACTCGGCCATCAATTTGTCGACGCCCTAGCTAAAGCCCAGCAGCGCGGCGTAATCGTTAATGTGCTTCTTGACGGCATTGGTGTTGGCTATAGCTGGCATAAATCAGACCGTGTATTAAAAAAGTTAGGGGTGAAAACCGCGCGTTTTTTACCCGCTATTTCTTTAACCAGTATTCGTTTTATTAATCTGAGAAACCACCGAAAAATACTCTGTATTGACGGTACAGTCGCTTATATTGGCGGTATGAATCTTAGTGAAGACAATCTTGTTTGCACAGCAGCACATCCGATAGACGACATTCATTTTAAAGTAAGCGGACCGGTAATTGATCAAATCAGTCAGGTCTTTAGCGAGGATTGGTTTTTTGCCACTGGTGAGCTCATTCAATTTCCATCTTATCAAGCCAAAGCTTCCCAGCAGTGCAATAGTAGCTCGGTTGTAGCGCGTGTTATTCAAGATGGTCCAGATGAAGATCATAATAAAATACGCTGGACCTTAATAAACGCATTAGTATGCGCCCAAACCAGTGTGAAAATTATGACCCCCTACTTCATCCCTGACCAAACGTTAATGACCTCGCTTCATGCGGCTGCCTTACGGGGTGTAGCTATCGAAATTATTGTGCCAAAACGCAGTAATATTGCCTTTATAGACTGGGTATTAGAGGCGAATTTTTTACGGATTTTGGCTCACGGTATTAAGATTTATAAAAATAATCGGCCGTTTGATCACAGTAAAATTGTGCTGATAGATGACCTTTGGTCGTTTATTGGTTCAACTAATTGGGATGCAAGAAGTTTAGAATTCAATTTTGAGATTAATCTTGAATGCTTTGATGCACAGCTTAACGCAAAACTCAGTGCTTTCTTTGCAACGAAAAAACAGCAGTCGACCATGGTGACCGAACAAGAAATGAAGGAACTTGCCACCTACAAAAAGGTTCGAAACAACTTATTTCGTTTGTTCTCGCCCTATTTGTAATACTGGGCTGAATGCCTTCAAAACGATATCTAAAGGTTTCTATTATGTTTAAAAACCGCTACAGCGCAGTAGAATCAATCAAGATTATGGGCACAGCGTCAAAAGAAACCTTGAGCACTGACTTTAGTGTTTTATTGTGGAACGTATTTAAATGTCAAAAGAAAGGCTGGCAGGAAGATTTTAAAACACTTAGTAAAGATAAAGACTTAATTTTATTGCAAGAAGCGATTTTAAACTCCCCTTTTGATAATTATTTCAGTCAATCAACCCAGTATCAATGGATGATGGCACGGAGCTTTAAAAATCTCAAAACCCGTATTGAGACCGGTGTAAAAACCGGCTCAACCGTGCCAGCTAGTGACTATGTGTTTTCAGCTTCAGTGCCAAGCGAGCCGCTTTCACAAACAAAAAAGATGGTCTTGGCTTGTGAGTATCCTCTACCAGAATATGGTCAACGATTGCTGGTAGTCAATTGTCATCTCATCAACTTTGTGTCATTCACAAAATTCAGATCCCACCTTGAGCAAATTTTTCAAACCCTTGAACGTCATAAAGGACCCATTGTATTGGCAGGTGATTTTAATACCTGGAACAATAAAAGATTACGGTTTTTTAATCATCTTGCTAAGTCGTTTTTACTCAGTGAAGTAAAGATGCAACGTAAGCCAAAATTGATGCATTTATTTAAGCATCTTGATCATATTTACTGCCGGGGCATAACGGTGGTGCAAGCACAAGTACATACTGATATTCATTCTTCTGACCACTACCCTATTAGCTTAGCGTTGCGTGTGCAGGCTTCTGGTGAACCCTAACGTTCAGTCAGTAAATAGCGATAAATACTAAAGAAGCGCTTTTAACAGGATTTGTATCAGGCACTTGTCTCTCCCCTTTTTTCGCTATTAGACTGATTGTGTTAAAAAAGTAAGCGATGCTAGAATGCGCGCCACTCATTTATAGGACCCATCATGAAATTTATTGTTATCGGAATTATTATCGCGCTGGCGATATTTTACTTCACCAGAAGCGCCAATAATAAAAAGCTCGCGCTTGAAAATATAGCCATTGGTAACACCTTTTTAACGTCAAATAAGCGAAATGAAGGCGTGCAAGAAACAGCATCTGGATTGCAATATTTGGAACTCAAAAAAGGCGCAGGTAGTTCACACCCAACTGCAAAATCAACAGTCAAAGTGCATTACCACGGCACGTTGTTAGACGGCAGCGTTTTTGATAGCTCAGTTGAGCGAGATAAACCAATTAGTTTTCCGTTAAATCAAGTCATTAGTGGTTGGACTGAAGGACTGCAATTGATGGTGGTTGGTGATAAATTTAGATTTTATATCCCCGCTCATTTGGCCTACGGCAACCGTGCAACGGGCAGCATACAACCTGGATCTTTACTTATTTTTGAAGTCGAATTGTTAGAAATTCAGTAAGGATTTGAATTTTTCATTGTCATTAAGTGAAATAGACTTTTGCCTTAGATTACTACCAGAAGGCACATTGTCCGTCTCATTCTCTAAGCATACAAAACGCAATACAGCAACGAGGCTGTATTGCGTTTTAGCTTCTTAACCGAAATGGTTAAACGCTATTTTATTGCCGTCTACATCTCGGAAATAGGCACCGTAAAAAACGTTCGGGATACGCTGACCAGGCTTACCGTCACAGGTCGCACCTAGTGCAATGGCCTTGTTATATAGTTCATCACACTGCTCTTTTGAGCCAGGTGCAATAGCCACCATGTTGCCATTCCCACAATGCTGCGGCTGAGCATTATAAGGAATGCAAATAGCAAGCATAGGCTCTTGCATACTTTTACCAATAAAAATAATGCGATCCATTTTTATCAACGTTTTTGCGCCGATTGGGGCTAATAGTTCATTATAAAAAGCTTCTGATTTTTCTAAATCACTAACACCGATAGTTGCATAACTAAGCATATTTTTTCCCGTTTTGTATTGAAGCGATTAATAGTAGACAAGACCTAATCAAAGGTCTGTGACTCTTATACTCTACTATTACGTAAAGGTTCTGTGTATGTGCACATAATCTGTAAATACTTTTGAGCTTTGTCTAATTGGCAAGGCTGAATTGAACCGTTACACTGACCATCTCAGCCCACAATAAAAATATATTATGAAAAAAATCCTCTTAGTTGTAGCGAGTTTATCGCTGTCATCCTGTGTGGTATCTGTTAACGAAAGTGCCAGCCATAATCAAGCAACAAGCCACTCCCCTTCATCTATAAGTGATACAGCCCAAGGTTTTTCACAACAACGCTTGCAGCGAATCGACGCTAAAATGCAAGAGTATATCGACGAAGGCAAACTCGCTGGCATTATGACACTGGTGTCGCGCAATAATAAAACCGTACACGTAACGACTCAGGGGATGCAAGACATCGCTGCTGGCAAAGCAATGCAGCGTGACGCTATCTTTCGTATTTATTCAATGACTAAACCTATTACCACTGTCGCTGCACTCACTCTGTGGGAGCAAGGCAAGTTTCATATGAATGATCCTATTTGGTGGTATTTACCCGAACTAAAAGAACTGAAAGTGTATGTAAGAGGTAGCGGCGATAGCATGGTGTTAGAAGACACAAAATCGCCTGTTCGTATTATTGATTTGTTTACCCATACAGCTGGATTCAGCTACGGTTTTACTGGTAGTGAAGTTGACAAACTTTATCGTGCATCACCTATGATGCAAGGTAAAACAAAGCCAGAAGAGACCCTACGAGAGTTGGCAAAATTGCCGCTGAATCACCAACCCGGTACGCAATGGAACTACGGGGTCAATACTGATGTTATTGGCTATTTAGTTGAAAAGTTAAGCGGTATGAAATTGGGTGAATATGTAAAACAAAGTATCCTTGACCCGCTTGATATGCAGGACACCGGTTTTCATGTACCCGCTGAAAAAGCCCATCGCCTCGCTGCGGTGTACAACAGCGATAAAGAAGGCAACACCGTTGAGATGCAAAATGTGCCTTTGGGCGATTTTTTGACGGATCCGGCTATCCATAATGGCGGCGGTGGAATGGTTTCCACCATAGATGACTATCTGACATTTGCTCGCATGTTATTAAATGATGGTGAGGTCAACGGAGTGAGAATTTTGGGACGTAAAACTGTTGAGTATATGCGGGCTAATCATTTACCTGCTAATTTAGTGCCCTTTAGCTCATGGGCCGATGGCGAAGGATACGGATTAGCAATGTCTGTCACCACTGATACTGGTGCGCTCAAATTTATGGGCTCTGAAGGTAACTATGGCTGGGGCGGTATGGCATCGACGTATTTTAGAATCGATCCTGTCGAGAATTTGATCATTATTGGTATGGCGCAATTTATTCCAAGTGGTACTCATCGTTATGCCGATGATTTACGTAACCTAACTTATCAAGCATTGGTTGACGAAAGACCAGCTAAATAGACTGAGCAAAAGGTATCATAGCCAAGATGCCAAGGATGGCATTGTACCGAAGCGTTAATGAGCGATAGAAGCAGCATGACTGAAATGAAATACCCGCCTTGGCGCCAACGATTAGCCAGAAGTTTGCATATCAACCGTAGTCAAATGCAGGCGAAATACTACCAAGTCGCCAGTGTTGGCTCAGATGGTCGTGCAAAAAACAGGACAATGGTTTTCAGGGGATTTTTAAACGCTACCCATAGTTTGCTTTCAGTCACCGATTGTCGAAGTGACAAAATCCCTCAGTGGAACACCGCCTCAGCCCCCTACTTCGAAATTTGTTGGTATTTTAGCGGCTCGAGAGAGCAATTTCGAATTTCCGGCGACGTTGTATTGTTGTCGCCGTCTTTAGCGCTAAGTGTAAATGAATCGCTACTTGGGGGCAGTACAAAAGCAGACATCCTGAAACAACAGTGGTTGAATTTATCCCCAACCGCCAGACAAGCATTTTTTGCAGGCACGCCCAAAGCGCCTTATGATGAAAATAATCATGCTTGGGCAGGCAATACACCAGTAAAAGTCATTAGCCATGATACTCTGTCTACCATCAGCGAACATTTTTGCGTGGTACTTTTCATACCTGAAGCGGTTGATTATCTCAATCTGAAAGCTACCCCACAAGAGCGTTGTCTTTATTCTTTGCAAGAAAACTGGCAAGAAAAGCGCGTGAATGCCTGATGTGCTAAGGTGTAGAAACTTACTTTTTTAAAGACATTATTTTTTCAAGTAAGCGTATCAATATGACCAAATTATCTTTAGTCTAATAGCGAATTATTCAGAGCACTTATTGTCTGAATGTGGTCTGTTAGTTTTATGAATTAAGTCGTACATGCCCTCATTTGTTGTATCTTTTCGTCGATTAGCTCAAGGCTTGATTTTAGGCTGCTTAGTCATAAGTGTGTCAGCTTGCTCAAGTATGGGGTTCAATAATCTTTTCTCAGGTTACGCCGAGCAGTTAAAAACCGTAAGAATGGCCCAGTTAAATGGCGACTTTTCCAAAGCCGCTAATCTAGTCGAAGTGCCTAAAAACAAACAAACTAACTATTCTTTGAGCTTGCTTGAAAAAGCCCGTCTACATTATTTAGCCCAAGATTGGGCACAAAGCCGAGAAGAGTTTACCTTGGTGTCTACTGAACTTGAACAAGAACAAGCGAAAGCTAAACTGAGAGTCAGTGATGGTCTTGCCAACATGACCGCATTAGTGAGTAGCGACAATGCAATTGCCTACGATATTCCAGCGTACGAGCAAACGATGTTGCACAGTTATCAGGCCCTAAACTATGTGTTTTTAGGCCAGCTTGACGGTGCGTTAGTCGAGGTGCGCCGTGCAAACTTAGTGCAAGAAAACGCTTTGAAACAACATCAGCAAAGCATCGATAAAGCCGCTGAGAGTGTTGACAAAAACGCCCTGAAGCAAACTTATCCCTCAATGGCTGCGATGATTGGTGATATCAAAAATGGTTTTCAAAATGCCTACACTTTTTATTTATCTGGTGTTTTATATGAAGCCGCAAAACAGCCAAATGACGCTTATATCGATTACAAACGAGCCTTAGAAATTTACCCTAACAATGTATATCTGCAGCAGGATGTATTGCGTTTAGCCACCCAACTGCAAATGGTCGATGACCTAGCGCTATTCACACCAAAATACGGTGATTATCTCGGCGCTAATAAGACTGAACACGGCGAATTAGTTGTATTGTTAGAACGCGGGGTAATTAACGCCAAACAAGAAGTGGCAATTGATTTACCCCTCTTTACCAGTTCCTATAAAGCGCGGTTTTTTAGTTTTGCCTTACCTGTGTATCAAGGTTCATTGGCCCACTATCCTAAAGTGAGTATTACGGCACAGGAACAACGTTATGATGCTGAGCCGATTGCTCGTCTGCAATCGTTGGCATCCAAACAACTACAAGAACAACTGCCCGCTATTGTGACTCGACAAGCACTGCGAATAATTGCTAAAGAAAAGCTGCGAAGTACCATGAGTAAAGAAGGTGGGGATTTGGGTAATATTTTGGCAACCCTTTATAACATTACGTCTGAACAAGCCGACACCAGGAGTTGGTTAACCTTGCCTGATGAGATGCAAATTATGCGTTTGTCCTTACCCGCTGGGCAACAACAACTCAGTTTAAATATTGGAGGGAAGACCCAAGACATCAGCGTTGCTATTAAAGCGGGCAGAATAAGCTTAATGAACCTAACAACTATCGAAAACGTTACTAGTCAAAAAGTAACGCAATTATAAGCCTGTCGTTAATAAGGCTCTGAGTAAGTAACAAAGTAATGTGTAGCAAATAGGGTAGATGGCCGTGATGCCGATTAACAAAGCGCATACGGCCATTAAATAACAAATGTGTATTTGAATAGATAGGATAAACCAATGAAAAAATTACTCGTCATAAGTGCCATAAGCATGTCTTTAACAGTCGTGGCGGGCTGTGCAAACCAATCCGTAGTGCGGTATGGGGATGCCACAGCCGTTGAAACCACGGATGTCAATTTTGGCTCAACTGATTTACAGAAAATAGCCAATGAAATGACGGATTCACTTTTGCAGTCTCCAGTGGTTGGCACGATGACTATGAACAAACGCCCCATTGTTTTTGTGGATTCAGTGAAAAATAAAACCAGTGAGCATATTGATACTGAATCATTAACTGACTCTGTTTCAACGCAGTTATTAAAGTCTGGCAAATTTCGATTTGTTGATATGGGCAAAGTGAGTGCGGTACGTGAGCAGCTTAATTATCAAAATGAAGGCGGTTTAGTCGATCCTGTTAAAGCGGTGCAATTTGGCAAACAAGTGGGCGCGGAATACATGTTGTACGGAAATTTATCAAGTATTGTCAAAACCAATGCGGATAAGTCTGACGTGTATTACAAGTTCACCATGCGTTTAATGGACTTAGAAAGCGGCTTGGTTGAATGGGCAGATGAAACCGAAATCCGTAAAACACGTACCAAAGAATTGCTTGGCTGGTAATGCTCACCCACTTCAACAAGTCACTATGAGGATAAGTCCATGAAAGCACTGTTTGTTTGTGCCCTATTATTGGTCGGGTATCTCACCCCTGCCCTTGCTGACTATCAGCGCAACGAAGCAGTGCCGGTAGACAAGGTAATATTTGGCAAAGTGACATCTGTGAGAAATGTGACGCAAACTGAATTACTTGAAGATCGGAATCATGGTTGGAAAGTATTTGGTGGCGCACTTATTGGCGGCACTATCGGTAATCAGTTTGGTAGTGGTGGGGGGCGAGCCTTAAGCACCATACTTGGCGCTATGTTGGGTGGTTCTGTCGCCAATACCAACAATCAACGCGTCGAGCAAATCACCATACAGTTGGTTGAACTTATGATCACTATTGAAGACGGTAGTGAATACATGGTGGTACAAGACCGAGATCCTGCTATGATTTTTCAGCCAAGAGATAAAATACGTATGATATATTTGGCTGATGGTTCAGTTCGAATCGATAAACAAATGTAAGTTAACAAAGGCTTGACCAAAATTAGGCCAAGCCTCGGTTTATTAGCGTATATGAAATTTTGTCTGGTAGTGAATAGCCAATGTTTTACTATCATCTTATTCAGCTGCCGTAACTTGGTATTGCTCAATAACACTGTGTTTTTGCATTCAAAACTTGTTAGGAATGTCGAAGATTATTTTAGCTGAATAGAGAAACAGCATGGTTCAAGTTCTATCTTCGCCTTTATTTATTACCGCTAGTATCAGTTTGATTTTAAGCATTTTCTTTATACTGTTGTATTTTCGTCTCAAGTTTCGCTACGAAGAATCGGTTAGGTACTATCTGATTTTCGCGCTGGCAGCACTCACGAGTAGCATTTTTTTTAGCGCCTTTGCGGTGTTGGTAAATTCTGCTGACAACCTAAATTACCTAAATGTAGCAAATCGCCTGACCGTCATTAGTGCGATGTTTACCATTGTGCTGAGCCTGCATTTTTATATCGCATTTTTTCAATACAAAGCCCCGATATTGTTAAAATGGTGCTACGCCATTTGTGCATGTTTTTCAATCTTGGCGGTAGTACCCAATCAATACTTTCTTAGTAAAGCGTTTTACTCAACATCTCAATACTACACGGGCTTAATGTATGGTCCACTGTTTCAAATGTGGGGGGCCTGGATACTAATATTGGCGATGTATTGCATTTTCATTTTGGTAAACGTTTACGTTCGACAACGAAGAAGACACGAAAATGGAGCAACAAGCACGGTTCAGTTACTTTTGTTGGCTAATTTAGTTTGGATGATAACGGGCGTAAGTGATACCTTCACAGGTATTCAAGTTATTGATTTTCCACCTCTTACCTGGATTGGTTCATTTTTAGTCACTTGCAGTATTGCTTGGATATTGGTGCTTCATATCGACAAATTGTACGAAGAAAGACGTCAACTAAATAATCGGTTGATGTACGACCATTTAACTCAAGCATTTTCTCTCAGTTTTTTAGAAATTCGCTTAACAGACGTCATTAACTCAATTTCTCGTAATAAGTTGCATGGACTCTCTGTGTGCGTGTTCGACGTAGATAATTTCAAAAACATAAATGATCAATATGGCCATGCAAACGGCGATGAGTTATTGAGGCAAATAACAACGATAATTAAAGAAAATATCCGCCCATCTGATTGTATCGCACGTTTAGGGGGAGATGAATTTGTGATTTTATTGCCGGATAATCAACAAGAAAACAATGCAGTTATGATAATTGAGAGAATTCGCAAACATATATCTGAAAGCCTCTATGGTATTGGCGACCATAAATTCAATGCATCATGTTCATTTGGCATGGTCAGCGCAACAGCTGAACACTTACATTTCAATGATTTACCCCACCAACTCTTATCATGCGCCGATGAGGCACTGTATAGTGCGAAACACCAAGGTAAAAATGCTATTGGTGTCGCAACCTTAAGCGACTTATCTTAATAAATGGCTGAGCAAAAATAGAATAAATTAAGACAAAGCTGAGTTTAGGGCGTGTTGACATTTGGCTTGAACCCTTCGGGTCCGTAACGGATATTAAGCGTTTGTGCAGCTTCATCACTCGCTCATGTAGAATAACTACACCGCGCTCGTGCTTTATTGAATAACCACCGCACAACACGCTGTAAAAACACACATCAAAGGTCAACACGCCCTAATGTTTTAATCTGTTCCGTAATTGAAGGGGCTTCTGCTTGCATTGCTAATTTATCCAGTATGTTAAGAATTAGTGGGTCAAAGAAGCCAGCCGCAAAAGTCCATAATAAGGCTTTTGCCGCGGCTAAACTTTTTAAGGTTTGGTCATAAATACCGCATTTAAGTCAATGTAGTCGAGTATATTGCCGGTGAAATTGCGGCGCAGAGGCCCTTGCAACCTATCGGTTGAAAAGAAGGCATAAGATATCCACCCAAGCATATAACAATACCTTACGTAAAAATGAAAATGGGTTTTTCTTAAGCATGAGCAATTGCCCTAAAGACGGGTGTCTCATTGGTAGTCAGAGAACGAAGATTCGCGAGGAAAATCTTGAATCATCTTCACTTATCTTCACAAGATGATTCATGCTTTTTGTTGATGGGAAGTGCCTGCTAAGTCCATCAAATGTAAAACATTTACAAAATGTCAGCCTACCCGTTATTTTTTACCATCTTTGTTTTTGCTCATTATTATTGCAGCAATAAAGACAATTAAAATCACAAAACCAGCCTTTAGCGCGATATCGATAATAGTTTCCATCATATTTTCTCCTAGGGTTTTGGGTCAATAAAGCCAGTGATTAGCTCAGTTGTGAAATACTCCGCAGTATCCAGGCACTATCGTGTTGTTCAAAACCGATTTTAGGGTAGTAACCTTCTGCAAGTGGCGCAGCTAACAAGATTACGCTACACAAATCGTTAAGTTGCTCTTTAGTCAGTTTGATAAGATTACGGCCAATGCCTTGTGATTGAATGCCTTCGTGCACCGCTAAGTCTGACAAATAGCAGCAGTAATGAAAGTCAGTGACTGAACGAGCTAGCCCCAACAGTTTGCCTTGTTGCCAAGCGGTCACTACTAAATTTGCATTATCCAACATGCCCTGAATCAGGTCCTTGTTGTGAAGTGGACGCCTTGCACCTAATGACGTATTTGAAAGCAACTCGCAAAATTCCTCAACGCTAATGGGCTGATTGACTTTGTATTCAATTGTCATAGCTAATATCCAAGCTGATCACGAACCGTTCGTCATTAAATCACCTCAGTGAAACAGTAACAACCGTAAGCGCAAATTGAAACTCGCTACTCTATTGCCTTCCCTTCAGGCTGCTCGCGGAGCAAGCCATTTAAGTTCTGGTAGGTAGATAACAAGGGTAAGATAAATGCAGTGCTGTAATTGAACAGGTATGTACGTTCATGAATTTTTACACTGCAGGGTACATAAAAAAGGGCGCTAACATTAAGGGGTGGTTGCTGTTAACGCCCTATTGTGGCTAATTAAAGAATGAGTCGACTTCTTTTTCGGCTTCTTCTTTACTTTTGCCGTATTTTTGCTGAATTTTGCCAACTAATTCAGTACGGCTGCCATTGATTTTATCCATATCATCATTGGTCAATTCACCCCATTTCTTTTGGGTTTTACCTTTTAGCTCTTTCCAATTACCTTTAATTTGATCGCTATTCATTGTTATCTCCTTTATTAATTCAAATGAAGTGCTGTTTGCCAACTGAGATTTGCAACCACCAGGCCAAGTTAAAAAATCATTTAGATTCAATAGCTTATATTTTAAATATAAAAATTTAACTCTCTTATGCATGTTATTCCTACAGAGCCGTTCCGTAAAAATTACACAGCAAGATAAACAGAGGATTGAATTACGCAGAAAACGCATTATGAAGCTCTTTGGCTTACCAATGAGCTCGAACAAGATTGCTAGTTTGTGATGCTAAAGGTGTTCAGATAAAAACGTTAAGGTGCGCCCTAAGGCGAGCGCAGAGGCTTTTTGATTAAACATTGCTGGTCTTCCCCAACAATTAAAACCATGCTCAGTATCGGCATAATCGTAAAAAATGGCCTTGGCTTTGTCCTTAAATGCGGATTTTACTTTACTCACCGCTGCTTGACTAATGTGGCTATCATTTTTGGCATAGTGGAACATAATCGGCAGAGTAAGCTGCTCGCTTAATTCTAAACAGCGATCAATGCCTCCACCGTAATAACACACAGCAGCATCTACTTGACTACCCGCTGCGGTTCTATAAGCCAGTTGTCCACCCATACAATAGCCTACTACTCCCACCTTTGCTGTCACTGCAGGCAAAGAGCGCAGGGTCGCAACTGCATCTTTTATATGCAAAGCGGCATCGGCAAAGTCCATTTTGCTATAGTAATCGAAGGCTTGTTGATTACCTGCATCGTCATAATTGAGTGACACCCGATGCTCGAACTGCCAAAATATATCAGGGGCTAAAACGACGTATCCAGCTAGAGCATACTGGTCGGCTACCGCTTGGATATGTTCATTTACTCCCCATATTTCCTGAAGCAAAATTAAGCCGGGTCCCTTGCCACTTGGGGGTAAAGATAAATAACCAGAATACTCGTTATCACCTTGCTGTTTGATGGTTATCCAATTGCTGTGCATTTTTATCTCCGTGTTGAGTTTTTGCTATAGCATACTTTGAACGCGGTGCTTTGGATTAACTAATCGTGTAGTTTTTGCCCCACCAGGAAACGAATACCGAATTATGCGCCAAAACACGCTCACATACTGGCTAAAAAAGCTACCCGTGTTATAAGCAATACCATATTTAGCAGCAATAGCCTGCACATCAACAGCCATCGCGGGGTAATGGCGTGCGGGGATATCAGGAAATAAATGATGTTCAATTTGGCAGCTCAAATGGCCAGTTAGTATATGTAAATATGTGGGGCCAGTGAAATTTGATGAGCCCAACATTTGACGGTAATACCAATGACCACGGCTTTCATCACTACATTGACTCTCAGTAAAGGTATGAACATCTTTGGTAAAATGCCCGCAAAAAATTACTGTTGATGTCCATAAATTACGGATGAAATTCGCCAGTAAATTACCCGCTATGACCCACAACCACATTGGCCCCGCTACCAAAGGAAAGAATAGATAATCTTTCACTAATTGGCGCGTGCCCTTACTTAAAAATGCTTTTTTTAATGCTTGATCACTGACTTGAGAGTGGCGTCCGACCTTTTTCTTTTTGCTGAAAACTCGCTGACCAGCCAATTCGTGATAGGCAATACCCCACTGAAATAACATACTCAGTAAGAGGTAGGTACCGCCTTGCCATAAATTACGCACACGCCAACGTAAGTCATTGCTTAACCTTAGCAAACCATAGCCAAAGTCACGATCCTTGCCGATAATATTGGTGTAGGTATGGTGTTCATAATTATGGGTTCGCTGCCATGAGCCTGCGTCACACACGATATCCCACTCGTAACGCTTAGAATGTAACAAGGGATGATTCATCCAATCATATTGACCGTGTAATACATTGTGACCAATTTCCATATTGTCGAGAATTTTAGCTAGCGCCAGTAGCAAAACGCCTAAAAGCCAAAGCCAGGGGGTGATAAATCCCAGTACCATAAAAATACGACCACTAATGGCACTTAAACGTTGTACCAATAACACCCGTTTAATATAACGGGCGTCAGACTCGCCTACTTGTTCTTGAACTTTTTGTTTTAGGGCGTCCAAATCGACTTGTAAAGCGTCTAATTGTTGCGCATTAGGCATCATCATGTTCGGTTCCTTACAATTTTACTACTAATTCTGTCACGGGCTGGCTGACACAAAGTTGAATTTGTTCTTCGCCATGCCCACTCAATACACCCGTTCGCATATCTCGTACCTGACCAGTGACTTTTTGACACACACATTGAAAACATACGCCCATACGGCAAGCAAAACGGGGCGATAGACCACTATCCTCTGCCCCTTGCAGTAAACTCACCCCTTTGGCTATATGCGCAACCCTATTGGTACCTGCATGAAAAAAGGTCGCCAGGACGAGATCTTCAGCATTTTTTTCATCAACTCGTATTACACTTAATCCAAATTGCTCTTGAAAAATGCAATCGTCCTGAATGTTGAACATATTGAGTTGATGACGCACGATTTGCATAAACGCAGGTGGACCGCATAGGTAATACTGATCACTTTGAAAATGGGCCAAAGAATCAATAAAACGCTCAGCCGATTCAACGGCACTGTCGCTGATGAATAAAGAAAATTGCTTGTGTTGTTTGGCTAAGGCTTGCAGTTCAGGCAATAACGCAGCGTTTTCCGCCGTTTTTACCCGGTATATCAACGTTACCGGTGCGAGCCAATGTCGTTGACTCAGTAGCATGGCGGCAATGGGGGTAATGCCAGACCCCGCTGCAATAAACGTGGTGCTTTGTTGACTATTTGCCCAAACAAAATCCCCTCTTGCCTTGCTTACATTAAGTCGATCGTTAACAGTGAGACCGGCTAACAAAGGCGTAAAGCTACCATTGTGCTGCACTTTACAGCACAGGTGTATTTCACGGTGGCTTTGCCAACGAGAAACCGGTGAACACAGACTAAAAGTCCGCGTAACTATTCTGCCATTGTTAATTAAGAACAAATCAATATGCTGCCCCCCACTAAATCCAGGCCAACGTTTTGATACCTTGAGTTTAATATAGAGCATTCCCTGTGCTTTTTGCTCAAGGCTAATAACCTTGGCACTGAAAGCATTTGGTAAGTAGTCAGGCCACAACACGTTAATAAGGGGTAAAATGTAGAGTATAAAAGCAGGTTGATTGCCTAGCATAAGGCAAAATGAACACCATAAACGTCGAAAAAAAGCCATCATTACACAAGATTTTACTAAGCTGCCAAATTTGAGCGCACAGTTGTACACTAAACTTACTGGTTTGGCCAGTCATATGATTTAAATAAGTACTAAAATTCAAATAACTTTATGAATTTTATAAACTTAGTTTATTCTTAAAATTATGAAATTTATCGAGCTAAGCGAACAGCTGTTTATATTATGTAAAGAAAAAGAAGGTAAATTAAAACAAACTTAAGAAACTGGGCCTGTATTTATGCGCAGAAGTTGACGGTAGTTTGCCATGTTAAGGGAGGCATGTAGCATAGCGCATTTCAACTTATCACTTAGTGCACACTGCCGCCCTGTCTGCTTTTTTATATTGACTAACAGGGTCACAGTTAATGATTCGCTTGATTTGTTTATCGATGACGATTATCTAAACTAAATGGGCCCGTACCTCTGGCTGCCAGAACAAGTAAACCCGCCATAATGGCCATATTTTTAACAAAGTTCTGGGTTTCATGGGCAACATTTGCGCCTTCTGGTAGGTTCCAAAAGTTATGCATGTACACACTAATAACCAAGGTCAGTCCAGCCAAGATAAAAGCCGCGACTTTGCCCTTATAACCGACGATAATCGCAAAACCTGCACTTAACTGAATAATAATGGTTAAGATCAGCAAAGGGTTAATAAAAGGCACATCGTGTTTTGCCATGTACTGACTCATTCCCTCGAAACTGCTTATTTTTTGTATGCCCGGCAAGATAAAATACAAACCGAGTAATACGCGGCCAGCCATCAAACACAAGCTATCGAATAAATTCATACTGGTTTGCCTTTTACTTGTTCATTTAATGAAGCCTAGGATGCTACTGCCCTTTAATAAGCTTGTCAGCTTTGTTTTACCTAGTCACATGCAAATACCTCAAGGAAGGGCTTGTAAAAAGGTATCGATAGGCTCGACTATGTCACTAAGCCACGGCTCAAATAGCCAAAATGGATGCGGTGCATGCTCTAAAGTAACAAGGCGTGCACGTTTGCCATGTTGTAGTAATCGCCTTTCAACGTCTTTAAACCCTGCTCTAAAACGGCTTTGACCACTGCTAATAAATAATAAAGATGGCGATTGATTGGTAATATATTGTGGAATTGACACCTGTTGCCACAGGGCTGTTTTATCAGCAAAACGCCCTCCTAACCATCGGGCCAGCGCCGAATCTGAATTGCCGTTTTTATCTTCTGCGAGTAAGCCCTCTCCTGAAGCCACGTCAAGCACACCGTCTAGATTTACTACAGCATTAACCTGATAAGCGTTTGAGTTTGGAATAAACACATTATGCTCGGCGCTATAGGCCACCAACGAAGCTAAATGCCCACCTGATGAGCCTCCCAGAAGGCTAATTTGATTTTTATTAAAGTTAAAGGTACTTGACTGTGAACTAAGCCACCGGATCCCCTGGTAGATATCTTCAATCGCTGCAGGAAATGCTGCTTCGGGGGATAAACGATATTCTAAACAAGCACTTACATAGCCTCTTAAGGCCAGTGCTTTTGCAAGTTGATGCATATGAGTTTTATGGCCGGAGCCCCATCCTCCGCCATGAATAAGTAACACGGCGCGCCCATTGCGTTGAGTCGTGGGGCGCATGATGTCCATGGTGAGTTCACGACCTGAGGCATGGCTATAAACGTGATTAGCTGTGATGTGAACTTTATCCTCAACATGTATCTGGGCAATACGCAACTCAGGGTAGGTATTCTGGTACTTCATAAAACTGCTCTGTACTGAGTAGCGTAAATCTTGCGGATAACTCGTGTTGGCTGACAGCGCTTTGTCGCACATAAAACCAGCAAAAAGTAAAATGAATAAGGAGTGATAGTGCGTTGCCATAATTCTTTTCATACTGTTCCCTGAAAAAATAAAGGGTAGCCTCAGGCTACCCTTTACATTTAACTAGACCACACGTGCTATTAATCAGTATATTGAATTCGCAAATTATCCAATACTACTGTCGCGCCAGTTTCGGTTCTGATTTGTAAAAACGAATTGGCGTTTGCCACCAAGCCTGCTACTTCTAAGGTGCCAATAGTTAGGGTATTTGCATCTACTGCAAAAAACTTCGATGCTCCACCATGCTGAGATTGGCTACTACTGGAAGTATTATTGTTCACATAGATTTGAAAATCTTTGCTGGTGTCTGTGCCGCCTACACTGATGATATCCATCACCACTTTATAGGGTTTACTGAGGTCGAATACGCCCGTGCCGGTGGTATCATTTTCAGTTGTACTAACGCCCGGTGTAGTATTGCCAACAGTAAAGCGCGCACTTGCAAGACTGAGTTGCTCGTTCACGATTGACAAACCATCACCGCCACCTGTCACGTAATACATCGCACTGACACCATCACCCGCTAAACTTTTATAGTCTGCACTTAAAAAACGGGTGGCATCTGTGGCGGAAAAATCTTCATTTAAAAGGTCTGCTGCTGGCAGGTATTCAATCCGCAGGTTGTCTATTACCACGCTTGCGCCAGTCTCCGTTCTAAATTGTAAAAACGAATTTGCATTGGCAACTAATCCAGGTATTTCTAAGGTACCCACAGTCAACGTGCTCACATCGACACCATAGAATTTTGATGCACTGCCATGCATAGACTCGCCACTACTAGCGGTGTTGTTATCAACATAAACTTGAAAGTCTTTTGTGGTATCTGAGCCACCAACACTAATGATATCCATCACTACTTTGTAGGGTTTGCTTAAATCAAACACCCCCGAACTGGTGCTAGGCGTATCATTTGAACTTGTGGTGCTTGAAGGGGCGCTATTACCTAGGGTAAAACGGGCACTAATTAAGTGAAGCTGACCATCTATTAACTTGATATTACTGCCTCCCCCAGTTGCCTTATACAAGGCTGCACTACTATCACCGGGGATGTTTTTATAGTCAGCACTAAAGAAAGTAGCGACATCAGGGGCACTGAAGTTTTCACTGTAAGGTAAGCTTACATCAGTGTCGACTGGCGTTTGACCACTGTTATCAATCGCCGGGATATCAAGGTTACTTTGGTCAAGTTTACCTACACCAGAGAGGTTGATAACATTGATTTTTACTACATCAGCTTGCTCTAACTCATAATCATAAGGAACAACATAACTGCTGGTTGATTGACCATCTTGCGCACTAATTTCCCCACTGTCTGGTGTCGTCCATGTCACGCCGTCGCCAAGAATATTGCCAGACAAATTCCAATAGCCAACCACGTCAGTATAGAAAGAGACAATGGGGTTTTGGGTATTTTCAAACACGTTGTTTTCGATCAACAGTTCAGCACCGCGACGCGAATTAATAGCCGTTGAGTGAATATTGTTAAAATAGTTGTTATACAAATGCCCATAACCGTATCTGAATAGAGGCAAACGAGATTCAATATTTTCAAACCGATTGTGATGAAAGGTAATATTGCGTTCGGTATTACTACTTGCCGTGTCAGGCTCGGTATGGCCATGTAATGACGCTTTCCAATGATCATGTAAGTAGTTATATGAAATCGTAATATTTTTGGCACCACTTTTGGTATCAATTAAACCATCGTAGTAGTCTTTATCGACACTCATGGTGCTGTAAAGCTCATTGTGATCAATCCAGATGTTTTCGGTGGTTGAGCCGTCTGTATCACCTTCAATTGAAATTGCGTCTTTGCCACCCGTTAGCACATGATGAATTTTTAAGTTTTGAATAATGATGTTATTAGCGCGACGAATTTGAATACCAATACCGTCAAATTCACCACGGTCTGCGACACCAATAATAGACACGTTATCCATGTCTTTAATGTCGATTGAATTACCGCTTCCGCCGCTGTTGGCATCAGTGATGGTGCCATCAACGAAGATGGTAACAGGCACATTGGTGTTTTTCGCTTCGCTAAGTGCATTGATAAGCGCTACACCATTATCAACGGTTATGACGGTGCCGCCAGCGCCACCGGTGACATCAAAGTTATGACCAGCAAAGCCTTTATCCGCTAAGATTTGCCCCACTACCGCGGCGTTATCAGCCGCAGGATCCCAGCCTTGATTGCTGTTGTAACTAGCAAATATCGACACACGGTCACTTAGATTGGCAACATCACCTGCACTGAGTACATAGCCACCTACACGGGCACTTAAATCCAATAGATTGCCCGCCATGTCCATGCTGCCGTATTCTCTCCAACCACTGGTTGCGGTTGCGGTTGCAGGATTTGGCGCAGGCTGGCTATTAACCCCCAAGACTGCCCAACCAGAGCTCGCAATATGAGTATCAAATTTATTGTTAATCAAGGTAACGTTATCAAAATAAGACGAGTTGCCGCCGCTTCGAGCAATGTAAGTCGAGTTATCTAAGACATCATTACCAATTGGGCCAGGGCCATGGGTAAACTCACTGTTTAAAAATACAAAGCCAGGATCGCTTTCTACCGGCACGCGGGCTTGCAGGATATAACCACCTGAAGTATCCGTATTAGGATCGCCGTTTTTAGAGTCACCAATGGTCCTGATTTCGCTTTCTTCAAACAAGGCAGTTACTGGATAGCCCCAAATAAAGTCAACATTCCCTGCAACCAAGGTATCAAAAAACCAGCTATAGCCTTTTAACAACAAGGTGTCTTGTTCACTGATAAAGTTAGCTTCTTTGGCTATCAAACGATTATTACTATTGAAGTAAATCGTTTCAGCTTGATTTGAAAAGGCGCTGGAACGTATGTGGGCATTTTTTAGCGTGAGTTTAGTCAAGGTCAATAAGTCTGCACCTTCAACTAAAAAGACACTACGTCCACCGTTTGGTGCGCCTGTTCCAGGGGCTTCACTACCACCAGAGCCGGTATTTTTAGTATCGTAGTTAACGAATTGAATAAGCGTGTTGTCGCGACTTTCACCGCTAATTGTCAGATTATTCTTATTTCGTAAATATAAAGGCTCGTTGTACGTGCCATCTTTAACCATGATTGTGGCTGGTGTATCTGCTGTAAGATGCTGCATGGCGTAGTTTAATGCTGCCTGCACAGTTCTAAAGTCTGCAGTACCGTCATCATCTACCGTTACACTCGCAGCACTTGGTGCACTCGTCTTGGTGGTAAAATACCAATTGCTGTTTTCGCCTAAGCCAACGAAATCAACACCGTTTAGCTGAGTGCCACTGACCACACCATTACCTATCACTACATAATAAGTGGTGTTGTAGTCAAGCATGCTGTTGTGCGGTTTAATTATCAATTGATTACCATCAACCCACATCAATTCAGTATTTAAACGACGCACTCGGTCTTGACCCTGATAGCCTAATGAGTCGATTTCGCTACCAACGTTAATGGTATCGACTAAAGCGTCATTGCTGGCATCAAAGATTCTCACTTCGCCGATGCTACCAAGAGTGGGCACACTATCAAAAGTAAGGCTTAAGGTTCCGTCAATGTACTGTGAGGTGGCCGCAATGGCCGGAGATACTTTGCCTGATAAATCGCCATAGCTTTCTGTCGGCATCACAAAACCTGCGGCTACTGATACTCTGATTGTGCGAACAATAGACGGGTCAGAGCCTGATACCACCGTAATATCACTGGTACCTGCGCTAAGAGGCGTTAACGTCAGTTCATTACCAACTAACTCCGCTTTTACAACGTCTGAACTGGAAGAGGCAACCGTAAAGGTATCGACTGTTAGCCCGTCATTTTTCATTGCGGTGATATTGATCACTAAAGGATCAGAGGTGGTAGAGGTATCCCATGCTTGTTCTTTGTAGTCCAAAGTCAATTGAATGGGCTTAACGCGCGGATCCCCAATTTTAAGATCATCAAGCTCGAAAGAACGATTATTGGTAAAAATACCACTGAGGCCCTTTGTGCTAAATGTAGAATCCGACGCACTGCCCATTAATTCACCGTCAAGATAAACGCTGAGCTCGGTATCGATCATTTCAAAACGAACGCTGTACCATATGCCATCGCCTTCACCGTTTTTCTCACCTAAGTAAATTGGCGACTTTGTTTGAACCGGACGTGAAATAGATCCGTTAACACTCACGGCCACTTCTACTTGGGTACTACTAGGTGCATTTTGAACGTTTAAACCTCCACCATACCAGTTGCCCGCACTGTCATAACGGCCTAACAAATAAAGTTGTTTGTTAGCGGTGGTGCTATTTTGTCTTGGACGAATTTTCGCTTCAACAAAGTAGTTGGCATTTTCGGGAACATTGGCCATGGCAGCTTCGGTGAATAGCATTAATTCACCACCGGCACCTCCTGCGTTATAACGCAATACGGTATTACCCTGGTCCACGTAAGTGTCAAAGAAGCCGATGGCGCCTTCGGTATTGGTGTCTTGAGCCAATAAGTCATAGTTGCTGGTAACACCTTGAGTGAAATCATCACAAAAATATAAATCGGGCTCTGACGCGCAGCTAAAACCGGTTGAGAAATATTCAATACGAATATTATCAACCACTACCTTTGCCCCACCCTCTGTACGAATTTGTATAAATGAATTTTTCGTACCAACAGTGCCTGGAATGGTTAATGTGCCGACCGTTACATTGCCCGCTTCTTCGTTATAAATACGTGAGGCGCCGCCATGCACAGAATTGCTGCTGCCGCTGGTATTATTATCAATATAAACCTGTAGCTTTTTGGTCGCGTCGGTGAAGTCCACAGCCACTACATCCATAACAATGTTATAGGGACGACTTAGATCAAA
Source organism: Flavobacterium sp. W21_SRS_FM6 (assembly GCF_052119645.1). Taxonomy (NCBI): domain Bacteria; kingdom Pseudomonadati; phylum Bacteroidota; class Flavobacteriia; order Flavobacteriales; family Flavobacteriaceae; genus Flavobacterium; species Flavobacterium sp. W21_SRS_FM6. The sequence goes on along the minus strand of NZ_JBGQOM010000013.1, from coordinate 64,748 downwards.
CACACCAGTACTTTGCAGATCGGCTGAGCTACTTGTATTGCCGGGTACTGCGTTTCCAATCGTAAAACGTCCGCCGTCAAGTTCAAGACCCGAATCAAGCACAGTAACCGAACCACCAGTTTTGGTGTAGAGCGCAACATCAAGATCATCTGCGTCTTTTACCGCAGCATAAGCTGAGCTAAAAATGTCGTCTGTAACACCTGCAAAACTACCATTAAATGGCAACGTTAAGACGGGGATGTTTTTTGGTGGTGCAGGCGGGCCTTCTGGCTCTTCTGGCTCTTCAATTGGCACGCTATCAGCCACGGTTTCAATTTTCAGATTATCAATGGTGATATTCCCGTTACTGTCGGTGCGCAATTGAAAAAAAGAGTTTTTAATCGCGGGATTTAATATGCGCGCAGCGGGATCACTCGGCTCAAGGCCTGTCACATCACTACCTGGTACATAGGTGTAGGTAAAGCGCTGGCCTACTGGTGTATTGGTTTCGTTGATGTCCATATCGTAGATTTTTGACGCCGCACCTTGCACAGAGTTAACCTGACTCGCGGTGTTGTTATCAACGTACATAGATAATTTGCCAGAGGCAGTATGCGCAATGACGTCAAAGCTAATAGTGAAGCCTTCGCTTAAATTAAAAATACCTGAACCTGCGGTATCATTGGGTGTGGTTGATGCGCTGGGGGTGACATTACCGATACTAAACCGTGTGGCGGCGAGGACTAAATGTCCATTAGTTTCATCAAGAGTGGTACTGCCGCCTGTTTTGGCATACATGCCTACTGATGGATCATAATCTAATAAGGTTTTATATCCACTGCTAAAAAAATCATTGGTTGTCACATTAAAGTCTTCGTCTAATGCTGCAGCGATGGAATTGGCTTGTTCTTCAAGCTTGATTAATTCAGCATCTGCTTGCTCTTGTGATAATGCCAATAAATTGTTTTTTTTGTCTTCTTTTGCATCACAACTGGCCACGGCAGTGGCAACACCGTCAACACCATTTACCGTGCAGAGGCTATAAACTTGGTCGACCGTATTAAAAGATTTGGCAATGATAAACGTCGTTTCTGTTTCGGTGCTGAGTTTGATGGCTCTGCGACCAAAGGTAAATTCATAGCTACCAGTGGTAGCGCTTTCACCCTCTGATATAACAAACGTGCCTTTTGTCGCATCTTCACCTGGGGTAAAAGTAATGGTCTCAAGATTGGTGGTTTTACCAGATAAAAACGGATTATATAAGGTGCCATTAAACTGATTAATATCAAATGTACTACCAATTAAGGTCCCAAATTCGCTCTCTAAATAATTGACAAAATGCGCAAGGGAGCTATCAAATGGGGCTAAGGTTGTCATTGCCCCCCCTGCAGCAGCGAGCCATGGTTCAACATCTGCGGCAAATTCAGAAGCGGGCCGATTGAAAAACTGTTCTACCGTTTGGTCTTGTGCTAACAACATGCTTGCGGCACTTGCTGCACTCGGGCTGATTTCAATACCGTTACTCGGGTCGCCATCTACATCTAAGGCTTGTAACAACCTTAATGTGTTTGCGACTGATTGCTGAAATGGTGTATCGGCACCGAACACTCTAAGTGGGGTAATAATGCTCGACGCCGCCACTGCCGGAAATTCAAATTCACCGATGTGAAATGTGATCACCTCACCGCGAAAGTAGTTGAATTGCCCATCGGCATTAGTGACGCCACTGGGTACCGACTCTGAACGGTACCCTAAACCACTCACGGGGCTATCCACAAACACGCCGGTAAGCGCCGGATCGGGCGCTTCTTTTACGTTAACGGTACTTTCCGCACCACATCCTGCCAATACAATTGCGCTCAATACGCTCATGGCTATTTTATTTTTTAACATCATGATCACCCTCCTAAGGATGAGATATCGTTTACTGTTTGCGCTGTACTTTCTTGAAGCTAACGCGCAAACCCGATGGTTTAACTTGCTGTGAACGAATTAATAAAACTTATAGTTAAGTCCAAGTTGATACGTGCGGCCGTATTCTTCTTTTTGATACAGAATGTTGCCGCCGCTTTTGGTATTACCTTCGAAGTAACGCAAATCAGCTTCGTTGGTCAGATTGATCGCATCGAAATAGATTTGAATTTGTTTGTTCACGTTGTAAATAGCTTTGAAATCTAGACTTTTGATTGCGTCTTGATAACGGTCTGACCACACTTTACATTCGTATGAGTCACTGGTATTTGCTGTCGCTGGGCATGAGCCCACTTCTTCAAGAATTTTTGAGCGATGATTACCGATTAAGCGCACAGAATAGCTATCGCTCTCCCATCCCACCGTTAAGTTAAAGGTGGTATCGGCTTGGTCAGGTAAGGGGACTTTGTCAGCGCGAATAGACTTATCAAGCTGTGCTTCACTGGTGAGCAAGGTCAAATTACTTTGAATAAAGAAACCACTTTCAAAGTATTGGTTATAGCTAAGCTCGGTGCCCATTACCGTGGCTTTATCACCATTGAGGGTAATATTCACATCATTAAGAATAAGATTTTGCGGGATCACAAATTCAGTAATTTGATTAACAGGCAAGGTTAAAGGCAAATCAGGTAAGGACATCGTGATGCCGTTCACATCTACGATAAAATTATCGATATCCTTGTAAAACAGTGAAGCTTCCATAAACAAATCTTTACTTGGATACCAACCAATTGACGCATCGTAGTTAATGGACGTCATGGCCACTAGGTTGGGGTTACCTACATCAAGTGTATTGTTAGAGCCTAAGATATAGTCTTGTAACTGCTGCACATTTGCACCGCCTTGTGCGTCATCACAGTCGTCACTTTGCGGCGGACACAACTCAATGTCTTCGTCAAATTTGGCAAAGGCACGTGCTTGTTTAAATGATGGGCGAGTAAAACTGGTCCAGATTGCACCACGAATAAGTATGTCTTCGTGCGGCTCATAACGCAGATGGACACTGGGGAAATACTCGCTGTACTTAATGGATGCTTCGGGCAGCGGTACGGCAATATCTAGGCTACCTTGGCCAGCACCATTAAACTGAAAATCATCATTTTCTAATGATAAAAAGCCTGTTGAAGAGAATTCTGTTTCAACAAAACGTACGCCACCTGACATAATTAAATCATCGGTAATGGGCAACTCGGCCATGATATACAGGGCTTTGGTGTCTTCCGTTAAGGTGTAATCTTCTTTAGTACTGTCAATAGACACCTCACCGTTGGTGGCTACGTCTCGCGTGATTTTCGATTTATCAACGATGTAATCCACTTGTCCTTGCTCGACAAAGGGGTAAGTGAAGTGATTGCCTGGAGGGATGGAACTGGGATAATCAGTATGCACAGAGTTCACCACTGTGATACAAGTTTCATCGCCACCGCAATCAGCGGCACTTGGGTCATAACTGGAACGGTTTTTATCTCTGATGTATTCGCGCTCAGAAAACGCTGCCCCTACTTTTATATAACTAAGGTGCTTGTAGTAGAAATCTTTAGTCAGGTTGATTTTGCCGCTTTTTATACTGTCATCACGAGTACCATCTTCTAAAAAGAGATTATCAAAATCCCAATTGGCTAGATTACTGGCATCACCTGATTCAGAGGTGCCAAAAGTATCAACACTCAAACCACTGATTTGGGCAGCTTCTTCTGGGCTTAATGCTCGGCCTAAAATATTGTCTTTGCTACCTTGACCATAAACAATATTGTCACGCTCACGAAATTGCACACGCCTGTCATTGTTGGATTCTTCATAAGAGCTTGACGCAGCTAACTCATAATCTAAGGTCCAACTTTCGCCAATTTGATTTTCACCGCCAATGCTAAAAGACTTGGTGGTATTGTCACCGCCTTGGATAAAATATTGGTGAAAAATATCAATGTCACTCGCAATAAATTCTTTTGTGAGATCATTAACATAGAGAATTTCACCACTGCCTATATTGCCCGCATCTTGAAAATCAAAAAACTCTCGAAGCGCCACATCAGAATCAGTGAATTTAGTCAGGTTGCCTCGCACGTAATAATAACTGGTATCCGTTGGTTTAAATTCCACATTCAATGACGCTGCTTTACGCGTGCGACCCGCAATTTCACGGCGTTTTTCTAACTGGCTTGGCCCAAGTATTTCTGGTCCAGAGGCTATTTGCTCTTTCGCTGTTGTAATGACCTCACCTTGATCATCTGTGATGTCACTAAAGCCTTTGTCAGCCTGGTAATAACGCATTTCTGTGGAGCTATGATGCCGAGTTTCATCCACTTGTGATTTACGGTTTTCTTGAGAAACGGCAAAACCAATACCTATGGTTTTATCTAAGAAAAATTGGGTGCCATCAAGGCTAAATTTAGGTGAATGTTCTTCGCGTTTATCGCTGTAAGCATCTTGAACTTTTAATTTAAGGGTATCTTTACCGCGCTCAAACGCTGAAATGGCATTGACGTTGACCGTCCCCCCAATAGAATTAAGATCTTGATCGGGTGTCAGGGTTTTTAATACTTCGATGGAGCCAAGAATGTCACCTGGAATGGCATCTAATCCGACTTTCCGGTCATCACCCACGCCAGACATTTCAGAGCCGTTTATGTTAACCGATACAAAACCCGGTCCAAGGCCACGAACGCTTACAAACTTGCCCTCACCTTCAGAACGTTGCAGGGTAACACCTGGTAAGCGTCTTAGTGATTCTGCAACGTTTTGGTCGACAAAATTACCTAGGTCATCGGTTGCAATAATAGAACTAAAGCTTTTATTTAAGCGTTCTAAATCCCTTGCTTTGATATCGGCTTGCCGTACTCCTGTGACTTCAACAACTTCTATTTCATCGTTAGTGTTTTGTGAGTTATTTGCAGCAGCGTCGCTGTTTTTTTCTACTGCATCTTTTGTTTGTTGAACAACAGGCTGTGCTTGCTGGGCATAAGCAGGAATGGCCATAGACATGGCGATTACTAAAGCCTTCAGTTGAAAACGTTTCATTTCGGATATTCTCCTAAGGTTCCATCATTATTAATTGGGGCGCCAACGCGAGACTGCCACCGGTGGCAAAACAAAGATAAAAAAATTTCTTCTCTGCCACCGGTGGCATGTTACTAATATAAAAATACCCATGTCAACAAAATGTTAAAAAATAAGTGGCTTTGTTAAATATATGAATTTACAGCAGAAGGTAACGATGAGCTAAACGCTATGAGCTCGATAACAGGGCTGTTAACGAGCTAAACAAAACTAAACCAGTGATTAAAATTGACCTAGTTTATCTATCCAGAGCTGGGTTGTATTTGGATCTGTTTCAGGTAACTCTTGAAGTGGCTTTGTGGATTTAAATTCCTTGGCGTAATTTTGCCAATTCCCAATGACTTGCAACTCTGAGTCAATAATACCATTTTGATACGTTGCGCTGCCCTGCTCTACCTCAGTCAAGATTCGCTGGTCAACCGAATCTTGAAAATAGCCTTCTCTAATACGGTTTGCCCCTACTTCTTTATCAATAATAAGTTGTTGGTAACTGTGTGTCGCAGGTACGTTGGGATCATTCAATATAAAAGATTTATCCGTAAATGGCCTGTTCACTAAGATTTCAGATTTTAATTGAATGATCTGCGTTTTTGTCATCGATTTGTCATTTTTAAACTCAACGCCCAAGGTGTTGTCAGTGCTTTTCGCTTGCTCAGAAGGCATCAGGTTGTTGGCAATAAACATCTGTCCCAGATCACTTGAACCATCAGGAAAATTGATTTGAAAGAAACGACTTTCGCCTTTTGCTGGCCCGACTTTATAGGTGTTGTTGACTAAGTTTACTCGCCCGCCCTCATTACCGTAGGTGCTGTTACTCGACCAGTTATAGATAACGTTATTTCGAATTTCCACTAACTCAGCACCAGGCTCATAATTGGGTTTTAGCCGGTAGCCATTGATACGAGGGTTGCGACTAGTATGATGAGCCATTACATTTGCAATAAAACTGGCTCGTTGCCCACCCCAAATCCCACCGTAACCGTGGTCACCTTTTTTGTGTCCTGCGTTATTAAGACTTTCACTGATAATACTGTACTGCAAAGTAAAATTTGTATTGTTATAAAAAGAAGCGACTTCATCGTTGGCCCAACTCATGGAGCAATGGTCAATAATGATGTCACTGCGGCGTTTGCCTGTCACAGCGTCCCCTTGATGGTTAGCTGAGCCCGGGCGAAAGCGCAAATAACGTATAATGACTTGGTCAGCATCTATTTGGGTTTCGGATCCGGAAACCACAATTCCTCGTGGTGAGGTTTGGCCAGCTATGGTGATAAAGTCCTCTTTAATTTCCAGAGGTTTTACTAAATCAATCACACCAGAAACATTGAAAACAACAATGCGTGGGCCTTTTGCTTTGACTGCATAACGCAAGGTACCCGGTTTGGCTTTTTCAGAATCTTCTAAAGAATCAACAACGATGACCCGACCACCTCGCCCACCCACAGTATATTTACCGTAGCCTAATGCTTCAGGAAAGGCTAATTGCGCTTCCCTGCTTGGCGTGGTGGCACTAACACAGGCACTCGCTAACACCAGCAAGACTGCAAATGCACGTCCCTTAATGGCATTCATGAAAAAATGTTCGCAGTAATAAAGCGAGTCATTTGTGCTTTATCAACAATGGCTCCCTTGTGACCGATGACAAAAGCAGCAACTTTTGCGCCAAAACCCGCCGCAAGCTGTTCGCTTTTACCTGCAAGTCGCGCAGCTAAATAGCCTCCATTGAAGGCATCGCCTGCTGCAGTGGTATCAATAACAACATCCACTTGATGTGCAGGCACGATACTGTGTTGCCCATGTGAAAAAATTTGGATGCCATGTTCACCGTTTTTAATGATCATCTCTGCCACGCCCAATTTTTCAACATGCTGGTGCACGGTTTCAATGTTTTGATGGCCATATAAGGAACGATGATCATCACAACCCGGGAACGCAATATCAGCAAGTGCATAGGCTTTATCTGTCCATTCTTGGGCTTCTTGCACTGAGGACCAGAGTTTTGGTCGATAATTAGGGTCAAAGATAATGGTCGTACCGCTGGCTTTTAGTTGCCTTACATATGCTAAAAAATCCGCTCTATCTTGTGCAGGTAAAATAGCTAAACTGATGCCTGAGAAAAACAAGCTGCCTACTTTGCTCAGGTCTGAATGAGCATTGGCTTCACTAAAGAGTGAAAAATACCCTTTAGCTGCGGAGTCACTGCGCCAATAGGCAAAACTGCGCTCGCCCTTGTCATCAGTATCAATCATGTATAAACCGAGAGTTTTTAGGCTCGTACTAAATACCAATGAAGTATCGATATCTTCGGTTTGCAGCTTTTCAATAAACTGTTCGCTGACCTTATCTTGACCAACTGCAGTCCAATAGCTAATGGTTTGTTCTGGGTTACAGCGTTTTAAATACACAGCGGTATTGTATGTATCACCAGCAAAGGTTTGGTAGTAGGTGTTTTCGCCACGGTTAGACATTTCAACCATGCATTCACCTACGATAATATGTTGTGTCATGTGACCCTATTCTCTTAGCATAAACAGAGCAACTGATCGTTATTGCCGTGTTATAAAAGTTGAAAAGGCCTAGTACAAGGCCTTAATTTGTTCGTCGATGTTAGCAGAGTTAAGCGTAGATAGACTCAGATAAGCCTCAGTAACTGACTGACTAAAGACAGAATTATTCACAAGTGAAACCGCAAAGACCTGTTCTATGTTTAGCAGTCGCGTAACATCTTCTTTTTCGTGGCCTGAGCATTGCAACCCTACGCTGATGAGTCGTTCTGCGAGTGGATCGACAATCTTAAATTGCTTGTGGGCTGCACTGACAATAAAGTGCAACCAAGCCGCTACTCCTACACATAATAAGGAGATAGGTTGACCTTGGCTTAGATTGTCTTGAATGCTGCCGAGCAATCTAAAAGGCAGTTTTTGCGAGCCGTCCCACGCAATTTGTGAGAGTAGATGTCGGATATGTTGGTTACTGTATCGCTTTAATATGGCGTCAATGTAGGCATCTACGTCTAATTCAGCAGGCGCAGAAAATGACAGCGCAACTTGTTCTTTTAGTAAAGTATTAATAAGAGTAAAAAGCGCTGGGTGACTGATGGCTTGATTGACCGTTTCAAAGCCACAACGTAGTCCAAGATACGCCAATGTAGAATGACTGCCATTTAACAAACGTAATTTTGCTTTCTCGTAACCACTCACATCTTGCGTAAAGGTCACACCAACTTTATCCCATGCAGGACGCGGTCCACTGAAATTATCTTCGATAACCCACTGAGTAAACGCCTCTCGCTGAATCGGCCAATTGTCTTGTAACTTAATCGCATTGGCTACGCGAGCACGTAATTCGTCATTACTGGCAGGCGTAATACTGTCAACCATGGTGTTTGGAAAACACACATGGTGTGTGATCCATTGGGCCAACTGCATATCAATATTTTCAGCAAAACGGATGATTGCTCGGCCCAGTTTGCTGCCATTATCCGCTAGGTTGTCACAACTCATAATCGTCAAATCAGCAGTGTTATTTTGCATTCTTTGCTGCAAAGCCAAGGTTAATAAACCAATAGCACTGATGGGGCATGTGGGATTTTTTAGGTCGTGCACAACATCATTATTGCCAACATCAAGTTCACCTTCACCGTTTAGGCAATAGCCTTTTTCGGTCACGGTTAAACTGACTATATGAGTACTCGGAGCAACAAGTCGCTGCATGACTTGTTCACGCTGCTCACCTAATACTAACACTTCTTTGATGGCACTGATAACTTGATAGCTTGGCTGCTCATCAATAATTGCCAGCGTATAAATATTATCCTGCTCGGCTAATTCATCTCTTACGCCAGTGCTGCGCATCGATACCGCACAAATTCCCCAATCACCGCCAAACTCCATGGCGTTATCGGTATAAACGGCTTGATGAGCGCGATGAAAGGCGCCAGGCCCTAAATGCACAATACCAATCTGACGTTCAAGGGCGGCTTGATTGAACCGCACTTCTGCTGATAAGTGACCTAAACTGCCTTTGTTTAATTGCTGCATAGGGCTTATTTATCCAACTTGTAGGCTTTTTTAGCCAGGTTGTACGTTAAATCGAAGGCAAGCTCTACACCTTCATCTTCATTAATACGATGTTGTGAAATTAACTCTGCTAAAAAGCGGCAATCGATTCGCCGTGCTACATCATGACGTGCGGGGATGGATAAAAACGCGCGAGTATCGTCGTTAAAACCCACTGTATTATAAAAACCGGCGGTTTCTGTCACTTGATGACGAAAACGCAACATCCCTTCTGGACTATCATGAAACCACCAAGCGGGCCCAAGCTTCAAACAGGGATAATGACCCGCTAAAGGCGCTAATTCACGGGCATAAGTGGTTTCATCCAAGGTAAACAAAATCACGCTTAAACGCGGATCATTACCATATTTATCTAACATGGGCTTAAGTGCCTGCACATATTCGGTTTGTGATGGAATATCTGCCCCTTTATCACGGCCAAAATGGTCAAAAATAATAGGGTTATGGTTTCTAAATGCTCCGGGATGTATTTGCATTACCATGCCATCTTCAGCGCTCATCCCCGCAAGTTCAGTTAGCATTTGCGCTCTAAAAAGCTCTTGTTGTGCTTCGTTAGAGTGGCCACTTAAACACGTAGCAAACAAGCTTTCACACTGACTTACCGACAAATTAGCGGTACGCGCAGTAGGATGGCCATGGTCGGTGGCTGTTGCGCCTAATTTTCTGAAATACTCACGACGTAGTCGAATGGCTTGTAAGTAACCCTGCCAAGATTGAGTATCTTGGCCAGTTAGCGCTGCTAATTTTTTTACGTTGGCAATAAAGTCTTCACGAGAAGCATCTACCACATCATCAGGCCTAAAACTGGTGATCACGCGATGTTGCATCACGCTGCCCTGCATCGCTTGGTGATGCGGCAAAGTATCAAGGGCACCTTCTGTGGTGCAAATAAGCTCAATATTGAAACGGTCCATCAAGGCGCGAGGTCTAAATGCCGCGGAGCTTAATTTTTCAGTGATCTCATCGTAATATTTATCAGCGGTCTTAGCGCTTAATAATTCGCGCATGCCAAATACATCGTGAAAAACGGTGTCTAGCCACATGCGTGAGGGCGTACCGCGAAACAAGTAATAATGTTTGGCCAATATGTGCCAAATTTTTCGAGGATCTTGTTCGACCGCAGCACCATCTTGACGACGAATACCTAAAGATTCTAGTGAGATCCCTTGGCTGTACAACATCCGAAAAACGTAATGGTCAGGACGGATTAATAATTCAGTGGCGTTACCAAAGGCTTCATCTTGGGCAAACCATCGCGGATCAGTATGACCATGGGGACTGATGATGGGCAAATCTTTTATCTGAGCATACAGATTGCGTGCAATCGCTCTGACTTTTTCATCCGCTGGAAATAAGCGGTCAGGATGAAGATGTAATGTTGTTGAGTTAACCATTGAAGGCTCCTTATTAATTTGATTAGAGCGTAACGCCACGCTTCCAGATTGCGATTTCACGACAATCGTTTACTTCATTTTTGGTTGTTTGACCTGAGGCAAACTTGAGAATTTGAGCAAAGAATTGCTCAGCGCAATCATCCATACTCACGCCATCGAGTACGATGCCGGCATTGAAATCAATCCAATGGGGTTTGTGTTGGGCTAGTTCACTGTTTGAGGAAATTTTCACCGTGGGAACCGGAAAACCAAGTGGCGTGCCGCGGCCAGTAGTAAATAACACAAAATGTGCACCACTAGCAGCCAACGCGGTAGATGACACCGCATCGTTACCGGGTGCCTGCAATAAAACTAAGCCTTTACTGCTGGCGGCTTGACCGTAATCAAGCACTTGATTAACAATGGCTTGCCCGCCTTTTTGAATAGCGCCAAGTGATTTTTCTTCCAGTGTAGTAAGGCCCCCGGCTTTATTACCAGGCGATGGGTTTTCATAGATGGGCTGGTTATGATCAATAAAGTACTGCTTGAACTCATTGACTAAATCAACAATTTGCCCAAACACCGCGCTGTTAGTAGCCCGATTCATTAGTATTTGTTCAGCTCCAAACATTTCAGGTGTTTCAGTGAGGATTGCTGTGCCACCTATTTCGGTAATTTTGTCTGCCATGCGGCCAACCAATGGGTTGGCGGTAATGCCACTAAATGCATCTGAACCACCGCACTTCATACCCAGTACCAACTCGCTAGCGGGACAAGGCACCCTTTTGTCTTGTGCTAATAAAGGCAACATTTCTGCAATAGCATTAATACCCTCTTCGATTTCATCACCTACTTGCTGCGAATTATAGAAACGCAGTCGTGCAGGATCGTACTCACCAGCTTGTTCTAACAAAGCCGCCATTTGATTGTTTTCACATCCTAAACCAACTACCAACACTGCACCTGCATTCGGGTGTGTTAACAAAGAGGCTAAAATGGCACGGGTATCTTTTAAATCATCCCCTAATTGCGAACACCCGAAGGGATGAGTAAAGGCAACAAAAGCATCAGCCTGACCAAAAAAACGCTGGCTGCACAATTGTGCAATACGTTGTGCCGTACGATTTACACAGCCTACTGTATTGATGATCCATACTTCATTACGAATACCCACTTTCCCGTTACTACGCCGAAAACCATTAAAGGTATATTGACAATCGTCAATTGAGGGCTGAATTTCGATCGGATTGTATTGATACTGAGTACCATCTTTTAAATTGGTTTTGAGGTTATGACTGTGAACATGGCTTCCCGCTTTGGCGGTTTCAGTCATCCCCCCAATTTCGAAACCGTACTTAATGACTTTGTCATTTACGGCCAAATCGACCAAGGCCACTTTGTGCCCGCGGGGAATATCATTAATTAAATGTAAATTAAATTCTGCAAAGGCCTCGCCTTTACTTAGGTCTCGTGTTGCTACTGCAACATTATCGTTACCATGAATTTTTAATAAGGGCTTCATTTTATCTACCTTAAGCGGTCACTAAATCTTTGGCTAATAGCGGCATATCACCGATGAATACCTCATCTAAAGTGAAGTGTTTGACATGCTCAACTATGTTGGGCAATTTCACATTTTTAAAATGGCAGTCCGAAAGATGGATACCCACAATAGGGGCGCGCTCAAACCCCTTAATAAAAAAGGCATGGGCCGCATTTTCTACAGTAAGTTTATTTATATGAATATTGCGAACTTGTGGGTCAAATTGTCCGGCGTCCCCTTCTTCGTAATAAAAATTAATCACAATGGCATCCCTTACTTCACCAATTTGCACATTATTGATGTAGATATTTTCGATGAGTCCGCCACGCACTGAATTTGTTTTAATACGGATAGCTCTTTCAAGTTCTGGACTACTCATCTCACAATCGTGCATAAAGATATTACGCGCACCTCCAGAGATTTCACTTCCTATTACCATACCGCCGTGACCGTCCTTCATCTTACAATTTCTGACTAACACATTCTGAATGGGTAAATTTAGGCGGCGGCCATCGGCATTGCGCCCTGACTTAAGGGCAATACAGTCATCACCCGTGTCAAAGGTACATCCTTCAATTAATACCCTGTTACACGACTCGGGGTCACAGCCATCATTATTGGGCCCGTGGCTACGACACGTGACATTTCTGACGGTTACATCTTCACACATCACAGGATTGATAAGCCAAAAAGGCGATTGGGTTAAGGTTACCCCCTCTATTAACACTTTTTTGCATGCATAGGTTTGAATCATGGGGGGACGTAAATACGCACCTTGGGCATACATACGCTTTTCAACGGGGACACCGTTTTCGGCATCCTCGAACAATTGATCGCGCCCTGCTTTTTGATGTTTATTGTCTTTTACCGCGCTCCAATGAGACTCTTTATGGGGGCCCTTCCATGGCCACCATGTGTCGTTGTCAGCACCACCATGGATTAAACCGTTGCCAGTTATGGCGATATTCTCTTGTTGGTATGCATAGATAAGTGGCGAATAACCCATTAACTCAACCCCCTCCCAACGCGTCAGCACTGCTGGCAAATAACGCTCTGGCTCTGGTATAAAAAACAAAGTGGAGTTATCCGCTAAGTGCAAATTAACATTGGATTTTAAATGGATTGGACCGGTTAAGTAATCACCAGCGGGCACAACAACGCGACCACCACCGGCAACAAAGCAGGCTTCAATGGCATTCGCAAAGGCTAACGTATTGTCGTGTTGTTTGTCACCCAATGCACCAAAAGCTTGCACATTGAAATCTTTATCTGGAAAAGAGGTTTGAGCGACACTATCCAATACGGCATTACTTAAGGTTTCAAACTGCTGTTGGCTGAATCGTGCTGCTGCAAATGACTTATTCGATTGACTGACACAGCCAGGTAACGCGGCAAGCACACACAGGCTTAGGGTTGATTTCAGAAATTGTCGTCTTAGCATCAGGCTCTACTTCCTCTTGTTTTCAATAAATGTAGCGTCAATTAATCGAATAAAACTTGCATTGTTTACATACATAAATGGCTTATTGTCTCTCTTGCTTGCCACCGGTGGCATTTTATTGTGTTAAAATTCTGTTGTCAATTAACTAATATGAGCAACCCACGAATACTGATAAACCAGCAAAATCAGTCATTTCCCTTGTGTGAAGGGCTCCAATACCAGGTGCAAATTAGCCTAGGCTGAATATTGATATTTAGTTAAATGTTAAATTTAGGTTAGCGGTTTAAGCCCACTCTCCTACTTGTGATTCTTACGCTTTTACTGCGCTCGTAGACTCTCGTATTATTAAATGGGGTTTAACCAAAAAGTCACTTTCTGGGCCTTGATTTTTCACTTTCTCAATAGATTGAATAATTTTATGCGCTGCCAACGAGGCCATTGCGCCCACAGGTCTTTGAATTGTGGTTAAAGAAGGAATAATGCGAGAGGCCAACAAGTTGTCATCAAAGCCGGCTATGGATAATTCTTCTGGTACCTTTATACCTAACTGTACCGCAGCCTTTAATACTCCTGCTGCCATCTCATCGTTATTTGCAAATATGGCAGTGGGACGACGCGGGTGTTGCAACAAGGTCATAGCACAATCGATACCACTTTGGTAGGAGTTTTCACCCTCAATGACAAGTTCATCATTTAAAGCCAGTGTTAACTGGGCAAGAGAGTCACGAAAACCTTCTAGTCGTTCAATGGATGAGTAGTAATGTAAGGGGCCCGTAATAAAACCAATATCTCTGTGACCTAAAGAGTGCATGTAGCGCGCCATTTCACTCATGGCCGCCCGTTCATCTGATACCACGATATTAGTATGGTCGTCTAAATCAACGGAGGCCATACGCACATAACACAAGCCAGCTTCTCGTAAAGCGGCAGCCAAATCTTTAGATTCAGAAACGGGCGGTAGCACGATGACGCCATCAATACTTGAACGGCGGATGAAATTGAGACAATTTTGCACTAAATCAGCACTGTGATATTTACAAGGATGAACAACTAATTCGTAGCCTTTTTTTGAACAAATATCCAACACTCCTCGTTGAACTTGGTCGATATACAACGCATCAGGGTTATCGTAAATCAAGCCTAATAAATAGGAGCGACTCGACGCTAAGCCCCTCGCCTGCTTATCGGGCGAATAGTCTAAGCGTTTTATAACGGCTTGGATGATCTCTAAGGTTTTGGCGCCAACGTTTGTTGAACCATTGATAACACGGGAAACGGTACGTTTCGATACCCCTGCTTCTCTGGCTACGTCATTAATAGTTGGCTTTTTTTCACTCATTAGTGTTCCTTGATTCATGCCAGCACCTTATTGACCCTCAATAGCACAAGCAACTAAAACGCAAAATTTACTTATTGTGAAATAACTTGACACCTTTAAGCAAATTTTTCTTTAAAAACAGACGTTTAATTAAGCATATCCATAATAATTAACTTAAAACGTCTCATTAAATCCTTACCCTGTTTTACTTCTTTGTTCCGCTTCTAGCTGATAAGCATCTTTATATATGGCATTGGCAGCTTCCTTAACCTGCGCAGCAAAATGGGGTATCTGCGCTTTGGTAAACGAGCTAGCGGGTGCAGTAATACCGATTGCGGCGACAACTACTCCACGGTTGTCGCGCACAGGAGCAGCAACACAACGCACGTCGGGATGGTACTCTTGATCATCTACTGCGTAACCCAGAGCCATGACTTTCTGCAACTCTTTGCGTAATCCTTCTACTTCTGTAATGGTATTCGCAGTACATTTCTCCATGGGCTTGTCGGCAAATATTAAGTCCAGATTGTCATAATACAAAAAGGCTAAAAATATTTTACCGGTTGAAGAGCAATGCATGAGTGCGCGCATACCGGGTCGACTCGCCACTTTTAAAGGATGTGGGCTGTCAAATACTTCAACGATCAAAGCACTACCATGATGAGGAACGGCTAAGTGAGCAGTATGGCCCGTTTTTAACGCGAGCCGCTGTACATGAGGGATCGCTATTTGATGTAAACGATCGGCACTTATTACCTGCAAACCAATGTTCATCAAATCAGCACCACAGAAATATTTCTTTTCTTTTTTCTCTAGCATTTGTTGGGCACACAATGTACGTAACAAACGAAACACCGTGGTACGAGGCAAGCCTAAAGCCGTTTCAATTTGTTGAGATGTCATGCCTTTGTCGTGTTTTGCTAATAACCGCATAACTTCACACGCATGTACAACACCAGGTATTAAATAACGTTCCATAAATTACAATCCTAACCAACGAGGAAAAGCTTCACTTACCCATGGTACATAAGTTACCAACATCAAAACAACAAACATGGCAAAGTACAGGGGAATAAGCGGTTTTATAATATTTTCTAATTTAGTTTTAGCGATAGCACAGGTAACAAATAGCACCGCACCTACTGGCGGCGAGCAAAGCCCAATCGATAAATTGAGGACCATCATGATACCAAACTGCAGAGGTGACATGCCTAATTCCATTGCCACCGGTAAAAAGATGGGGGTAAAAATAAGCACGGCCGGCGTCATATCCAAAAACGCACCCACCACAATCAACACTAAATTAATAATGAGTAAAATGATGATGGGGTTGTCGCTAAGTTCGAGTAAAAACTGGCTAAAGGTTTGCGGAATATTTTCAAAAGACAATAACCACGACATCGCTGTCGAAGCACCGATGAGCAATAATACGATGGCAGTGGTTTCCGCTGACTTTAATAACAAGGCCGGAAACTCACTCATTTTTACTTCACGGTAAACGCCCATTGATAGCAACATTGAATACAACACCGCAATGGCACCTGCCTCAGTAGCCGTAAACACTCCACCGATAATGCCCCCAATAACTATAAAGATTAAAAATAAACTGGGTACTGCGGCTAAGGTTTTCTTTACCACGATTGCCATTGGTAGACGGTCGCCCGTGGGGTAACCTTTACGTTTTGCATATATAACGCACACTATCATCAACGCTAAGCCCACTAATATGCCGGGTAAATACCCCGCCATAAATAGAGCCGCAATGGAAACACCTCCACTGGCAATGGCGTAAATAATAAGGATATTGCTGGGTGGAATTAGCATACCAGTGGTTGCAGCGGCAGCAGTGACAGCTGCACTGAAATTGGGGTCGTAGCCTTTTTTCTTCATTTCAGGCAACATAAAACTGCCAATGGCGGATGTTGCAGCAACCGCAGAGCCAGAAATGGCGCCAAATAACATACACGACACCACATTCACTAGGGCTAAGCCGCCAGGTAGAGCGCCGATGAGGGCCATCGCGCATTCGATGAGTCTTTTAGCAATACCGCCGCGGCCCATTATCATGCCAGAGAGCACAAAAAAGGGAATGGCAAGTAAGGCAAAACTGTTCAAGCCCCCTGCCATCCTCTGGGCCATTGTTGTGACCGCAGGCGTAAGGTCCATGCTCATTAGCATGGTCACCAACGTGGCAATCCCAATACTGAAAGAAATCGGCACCGATAAAATCAATAATACAAAAAACACCAAAAGTAGAACAAACGCTGTCATGCCCATTACACAGTATCCTTAGTATTAATTTCGATAATTTTACCCTTGTACAAATCCACTAAATTAGCCAGTGAATAGATAATTAACAGACAGCCTGAGATAGGGACAATAGCGTACACCACCCCCATATTGACGCTTAATGCTGCAGAAATTTGGTTAAGCTCCATAGTCAGTTCAACCAGTTCGCTACCACCAAATACCAATACTAAGGCCGAAAATACAATGACCAAAAGTTGTATGAGAATGAGAGTGAGTTTTTTGGGCTTGTCAGCCATTTTGTCTAATACAATGTTAAGTCCAAGGTGACTGTTGGTGCGATAAGCGTAGACCGCGCCTAATAGACCCACCCATATCAATAAAAAGCGCGCCAATTCTTCGGTCACTGAACTGGGATCTTTTAGCAGGTAACGGGACACAACTTGCCAACTTACTGCCAACAAAATACACAGCATGACCCCAATCAGTGCCCCTGCGAGTGTTTTATCTAAATATTTGAGTATGGAATTCATCACTTAGCCTACATTTTTTCAATTTGTTGCATAATGTCGCCCACAGGGGTGCCAGCAAATGATTGATGAAAATCAACCACCGCATCTCTAAACAGCTGTTTGTTTGGGTAGATGACTTCAACCCCTGCCGCTTTTACTGCCGCAAGTGCTTCATCAGACGCCTCTTGCCACAACTGTTTTTGATACTCAACTGAGTCGGCCATCGCTAGGCTTAACCATTGTTGTTGCTCAGGCGTTAAGCTATTCCAAACGGCTAAACTGGCCAGCATGACATCCGGCACCGAGGTGTGTTCGTCTAAGGTGTAGTAACGCGAAATTTCATAATGACGGGACAAAAAGTAACTGGGAGGATTATTCTCAGCGCCATCTACCACACCTTGTTGCAGTGCGGTATAAAGCTCACCCCATGATACCGGCGTGGCGGCCCCACCTAAGGCTTGCACCGTTTTTACCGCAGTGGGGCTATTTAGCACCCGAATTTTTTTGCCTTTTAAATCGGCTGGGGTATGCACTGGTGTGTCGGTGGTATAAAAGCTTCGACTGCCAGCATCGTAATACCCTAAACCTTTTAATCTAACTTTCTCGGAGCCTTGTAACAGAGACTTACCTAACTCACTGTTTAAGACCGTCCAAAAATGTTGCCGATCCCGAAAAACATAAGGAATGCTAAACAACTGCATTTCGGGCACAAAACCTTCTAACGGGCTAGCTGACACTTTGGTCATGGCTAAACTACCGATTTGTAGTAGTTCAACCATTTCTCGCTCTGAGCCCAGTTGACTGCTGGGATAGATAATCACTTTCATTTTACCTTCTGAGTAAAAATCCAGCCTTTGACCTAAATACACCATGGCTTTGTGCACTGTGTGCTGCGTATCTAGCGAGTGCCCTAGACGTAAAATGACGGTATCGTCGGTTTTACTGCATGCACTTAACATAGAAATTAAGACCACTAGCGCAGTACATGCACCCAGCCTGAAGTACCTCATTTTATTCTCTCCAGTAAATATTAACGTAATTGATCGGCTTGGTATTTATCCATGTCATCGTAATCGAGATTTTCACCCGCCATCCCCCAAATAAAGGCATAGTTTCCTGTTCCTACCCCGCAATGAATTGACCATGGAGGTGATATCACCGCGTTTTCATTGGCCACCCAAATATGACGAGTTTCTTTGGGCTCCCCCATAAAATGGCACACCGCTTGGTGTTCGGCTAAATCAAAATAAAAATACACTTCGTTGCGTCTATCATGTTGATGAGCTGGCATGGTATTCCACACACTGCCCTGTGCCAGTCGGGTTAAGCCCATTTGCAATTGACAGGTTTCAACTACGGTATTAATCAGAAGCTGATTGATATCTCTTTCGTTACAGGTTGCTTGGCTACCTAGATGCAACACATTGGCATCCGATTTACCCACTTTTTTATGAGGAAAAGCGTGATGAGCCGGGGTTGAATTAAGGTAAAAACGGGCTGGATTTTTTGCATCGACCGAGCTAAAACTGACTGACTCTGTGGTTTGCCCAACGTACAAGGCTTCTTCTTTGGCCAACTCAAACGATTCATCGCCCACTTTAATCACACCGGCACCGCCGATATTGATAATGCCCAACTCGCGCCGGGCAAGAAAGTGAGCGGATTTAAGTGGGTCGATTGTTTCTAATACTAGCACTTGCGTAACAGGAACCGCGCCGCCCACCATAAAGCGCTCATAATGACTGTATACCCAATTAATATGATCTGACTGCATACAGTTATCGACTAAGAACTCTTGTCTTAGCTGTTCGGTGTCATACGCTTTAACTTCTCTTTGACCCACTGCATAACGCACTTGATATTGTGTTGTCATTTTCACTAACTCCTTATCTGGCCAACCAACCACCATCAACCGCCATAATATGGCCATTGAGGTAATCACTTGCGCGACTGGCTAAAAATACGGCTGCGCCATTCAAATCTGTTGGTTCACCCCAACGACCAGCAGGAATTCGCTGTGTAATTTCTTTATTACGCACTTCATTATTTTGTAAGGCCGTGGTGTTGTCAGTTTTAAAGTATCCAGGCGCAATAGCATTAACCTGAATATTGAACTGCCCCCATTCGTTGGCTAAGGCTTTTGTTAAACCAGCAATAGCGTGTTTACTTGCCGTGTAAGCAGGTACTGTCATGCCTCCGCTGTAAGACAACATTGAGGCGATATTAATGATTTTGCCGTGCTTTTTCTCAATCATATCTTTACCGACTAACTGGCTTAATATAAAGGCAGAATCAAGGTTTACTTGCATCACACGGCGCCATTCTGCCATGGGATAATCAACAGCGGCTTGGCGAAATATCGTACCGCCGTTATTAATTAAGATATCAATACCGCCGGACAAGGCTTTTGCATCATCGGCTAATTGACGCACCGCTGTTTCATTACTTAAATCTGCCGCAAGTCCCATCGCGGTGCCGCCTGCGCTTTTTATCATCGAAATCGTTTCGTCACAGCCATTCGCCTGCGAGCTGGCACAGATCACTTTGGCCCCTGCTTCTGCAAGCCCGACTGCTATGGCTTGGCCTAAACCTCGACTAGCACCGGTGACTAAAGCCCATTTATGTTCTAAAGAAAAAGCTGACAAATTCATTTATAGATTCCTGTAACTAAAATTGAGCCCATAGTATGTCCTCAACTCAATTCCTTTGGCGACAATTTAGTTCATATACAAATATTAATGTTCAAATGTGAACATAATTTTTCTAATTAACCACAAACCGCTAAGCTATCGATTGCATCACTTTAATTTAACAACTCAATTACAATGAGCGTCATTTTTTGCCACCGGTGGCAATTTGTCAACCACTTTTTTATTTTTGTTTAGAAAGTCTGTCTGCCCAATAGTGACGCAGCCAATAAAAACGTCAGTTAAAAAGCTCTGTTAGAATTTTGGCGGATAAACGCAAGAGTGAAAGTGTTTCATACATATAATTAACAAATTTTGTGTATGAAACGTGACGAAAAAATTGCTGATTTGGGTGTTGCTGATGAGGTCTTATCTGACTAGATTACGAAAACAGATATATCAGATAAGTGGGGCTTGCCTGCTGAGGCTTCGGAAAACCTCAGCAAACCAATACTAAAATAACAGCAAATAACCATTCAATATGGGGGGTATTGATCCGCCGTACACCACTTATTGATTAAGCATTTTAGCTATCTCTATGCCTGTTAAAATAAACACAAAATTACCTTTTAAGTCATTATTGACCATTGGCTCACTCATGTAATAGTCATAGCTACCGTCTCGACCAAAACCCAGGCCTGCAACATAACATTGGTTAGTCATACTCACGCTGCCGTCAGCATGTACCAGTATAAATTCATTGAGTAGGCCTTGATAGGCGTGTTTGGCAACGTCGTTGTATCGTTTGGGTAAATATCCGTTTGAGGTAGCTTTTGCAAAAAAATAGGTAAACATCGCTGAAGCCGACGATTCCCGGTAATTGCCTGGTGCATGGGGCTTATCCATAACCTGCCACCAGGTATACGTTTCCTTATCTTGGTATTCAAGCAGTGTCTCGGCCAATTCGCTGATCATATCCAGTAACACTTGTCTGTGTTCGAGGTTTTCTGCGGGGATATAGTCCAACACGTCGACAAGAGCCAGCGCTAACCAACCTACTCCTCTCCCCCAAAAATTGGGTGACAAGCCATTTTCAGGATTCGCCCACGACTGTTGTTTTGATTCATCCCAACCGTGGTAATACAGGCCAGTATTCGGATCACGCAAATATTTACGAGTAAGTTTGAATTCATTCACTACTTCATCAAAGCTGCTACCGTTTTCAAATAAGGCAGAATATTCTGCTAAAAAAGGCATTCCCATATAAACGCCATCAAGCCATAACTGATTCTCATAGATTTTTTTATGCCAAAACGCCCCCTCAGATGTTTTGGGCTGTAGTTCGAGTTGATGGCGCAATATGTCAGCCGCTTTTTTGTATTTTTCTTCACCCGTTGTTTGATAAAGGCGCAAAACAGCTCTGCCTGGTGCAACAGAATCAATATTAAAATTCTCTAATTTGTATTGATGAATGTTTCCATCTTCCTGAATATAAGAAGCGGTAACCTGGTGCAGAACATCACCATAACGAGGCGCGTTTAATGCAAGCGACAATTCGTCGTAAGCAAGGGGGGTTAAGCCAACAATATCATATTCAAATTTAGGTTTTCGCTGGCGATTAACATCCCAGCCATCGTAGTGGTAACTCAAGGTTTTACGCTCTAATTCTGAATCAGCTAAACGCTGACTCCACACTAACGCTTGCTGCGCGGTCAATTCTACTTTTTGTTCCACAGTGCTCAACTTAGTCTTTAGGCGCTGCCTTTGAGGTAAGGTAAGCTTTTCTGCCTCTTGGATTAGATATTGTTCAAAACTTTGAATATCATCGATTCCACTTTCTGGTGCCCATACTGCAGCAAAATAATAATTTAATTCATGTGCTTGGTTGTTTGCTGCGACGGGCTTGCCTTTTGGATGTAACACCGCAATGTAGTTTTTATCATCTTCGGTAGTCTTGTCTAAATCTTCTTTTCTGAAAAATACCGCCATACCGAGATTTGAATCATCAAGGCTTTGTTTTCCCCAGCTTGCTATGTAGGTATAGGCCTTACCGGTTATATCCATATCTCCTGTAATCAACGTTGTATTGGGATGTTTTACAAGGCCTACAGCAAAGGTTTTAACCGGTTTGGTAAAATCCAGTTGAACATCGGCCAATCGGCTGCCAGCAACCATTGAAAAAGCAGCATTAAAGTCTTGTTTACCGATATCGCTTTGCCAACCGTTATAATGAATTTTAAAGGCGGAGCGCAAGTCACCATTTTCAAGAATTTCAGCACTTAAGCTATCCGTTTTTTGAATCAATGAAATCTGCTCGTTGTGCCATAGTCCAAATCCACCTGCACCAAGCGAGTTCCCAACCTTCAGGATATCCATTCCCCAGTTTTGCTTGTGATGATAAGCTTCATAGTCTTCAGTTCCAACTTGTTGCAATACCGGCTCAGGTATCAACTTTCCGAATATATCAAAGCCATTGCGCCAATCTAAATAGATGCGATAACCCACTTTATTTGACTCAATCCCAGGCCCTTCATAACGGATCCAATTTGAATGGTCCGTGTATTGCGATGGTGGAGTCACCGACTGAACATTTTGAAACGTCCCGCCAACATATTCCTGAAAGTCGCTATCAGGTTGTTTTGAGTGAGCAACCCACTCCCCGCCTGTTTTAATCGATATTTCGGCTTGCGTTAATTTGGTTTGGCCAACAGACATACTTGGGCTACCCAAAGATACGTCATAGCTTTTAACGGCTGTTGCTTCTAAATCTGTCAAAAACAATATGCCATCTGTCGTACCATCTAAATCCCAATCTACTTGCTGAGTGCTCACAGGTTTGCCAGCGTCACTAACAAATAAGCCCGTTTCAGCTTGTTTATCGCTAAGCCCAAGATCGTAATAACTCACATAATTGGCGTGTTGTTCACGGTTAAATTCTGAGGGATTCTGTAGTTCAATGTTGGCGACCACAACCGCCTTATCATTCGCCTCAGCTTGGGTAGCTTGACCCTGAGTAGTGGGTTTGCCGCATGCCGTCAGCGCAAGACATGCTAAGGTTACAGCTGACAATTTTATTTGCCTTTGACTCATCACAAATGTGTCTCCTAAGGGGTAGCTCATTTTGAATACCATAGGTATTAACGTTAATTTTTTAAACCGCCAAGACACATTTTCGGAAGACTATTCTTTCTTGTGTATAAAATGCGCTTGCCACCGGTAGCACATGAAATTATCACTGGGCTATTTCCACTGTCAATCAATACTCGTTTTTTTGTTAAATTTATTAACATAGGAATTAGCAAGCTTGTCACGGTGGTAACTTTCACGAATATAGCAGAACAAATCGCTAAATTGAGTTTTCCACTAAGTCAAACACTGTGTTTACTTGACACAGCGATTCAAATATGAACATTTTGTTAATAAAAATCAGCAAATATAAATCTTAAGATCATCATCCTGTAACAATTATCATCCTTAAAACATCGAAAAACCTTCAATAACCTGCTGTTTTATATCACTTAGTTGCTTTGAGAAAGCGATGTATATCGTGAATTTAAAAAATAATTGCCACCGGTAGCAGGTGGTAGTAGCATCATTAACGCAATATGTGTGCTTTGTTAACAAGTTGCCAACAAACCAAGAAAATAGACTAATTTTTTATTTCTCATGTTGGTTTACCGACTTGATACCTTTGCAGGTAGGGCAAGCATATATTTGCAGTGAATAATGGATCTCAGATTCAGATGAAGACACATTGACTACACACAACAGGACACGAATATGACCACGAACAAATATTTTGCTAAAAGGCCCCTCGCTATCGCCATGAGCAGTCTATTAATGGGGCTAACAACCTTAAGTTTACACGCTCAAGAAACACCAGCGCCGATTGATGAAACAGAAGTCATTGAAGTTAAGGGCTTCAGAGGTTCATTAAACAAATCACTGTTAACAAAAAGAGCAGCTGTTAATAGTGTTGAATCAATTGCTGCTGAGGATATTGGCAAATTTCCAGATCTCAATATTGCAGAATCTATTCAACGTGTACCTGGTGTTGCTATTTCGAGAGAAGGTGGTGAAGGTCGCCAAATTACGTTACGAGGACTGGGCCCGTCTTTTACACGTACAACATTAAATGGCATGGAAGTCCCCTCAAGTACTGACGGCACCGATTCCGGTGGCGGGGTAAACGGAAGCCGTGCTTTTGACTTTAACGTATTTGCTTCAGAATTGTTTAATAGAGTTGATATTCAAAAAAACCCAACAGCGTCAATGGAAGAAGGCGGAATCGCGGGTACGGTTGACTTATATACCGCAAGACCATTCGATAGCCCTGGACTACATTTAACTGCTACCGCACAAGGTGGTTACAATGATGTCACCACTAAAACCGACCCTCGTTTAGCATTTATGGTAAGCAATACA
The DNA here is from genome assembly GCF_052119645.1 of Flavobacterium sp. W21_SRS_FM6. Taxonomy (NCBI): domain Bacteria; kingdom Pseudomonadati; phylum Bacteroidota; class Flavobacteriia; order Flavobacteriales; family Flavobacteriaceae; genus Flavobacterium; species Flavobacterium sp. W21_SRS_FM6. The sequence continues at coordinate 40,176 of NZ_JBGQOM010000013.1, read as the reverse complement.
TTTGCCGACGATACAGTGGGTGTATTATTTTCAGTAGCACGTTCCGATAGAACGGTCCGTCAAGAAGGTTTTGGTACCGTGCGTTGGACAACGCCAGCACTTGATGGTGGTGGTATATTCGCAGATACATCTAATACTGTGGTTACCGGCACACCTGATGTGGGTGATTGCCAGTCTGGTGGAGAATCAGTCGATCCTGTCAATTGTTTGTGGACACCTCGCCTGCCCCGTCCGGATTTTTTTGGTAACAAACAAGAACGTCTTGGTTTCACAGGTTCATTTCAATACGCACCAAATGATGACCTTTTAATATCGTTTGATACTCTGCATTCAACTCTTGAAAACACACGCACGATGTACAACTTCTTCGAGATGTTTAGAAGTACATTTGATGAAATTACGCCTACAGCGATAACCGTTCACCCCAATGGCCAACAGGTATTAGCAGGCGCATACAGTGGCGTAAAATCACGTATAGAGAGTCGTTTGCAAGCATCCGAAACTGACTTTAGCCAATATGTATTGACCGGTGAATATCAATTAAATGATAGTTTAACAATCAACGCAATGCTGGGTACTGCTGAGTCAGATGCGCGGTCTGAACAATATCGTTATAACATGACGAATTCTACCGCACATACTTTTAGTTTCGATTTTACAGAGAATGAAAATGCTCCGGTAGTCAATTATGGCTACGACGTAAATGATGCTAGTTTCTACGATTTAAGCGATGGCCGGCTCAGAGCAACAGACGTGCTAAGACAAAATGACACCGCTAAAATCGATGTTATTTACGAGGGTGACGAAGTCACTTTAAAAACCGGTTATGCCTATAACGATCGGACCGTGACATACAGTGAAGAACAAATAAATGGCTTCCCTGATCAAAGCTCTGCGGTAGGTTTTAGTGAACCTATGCCTTTTGACGATTTTGGCAGTGGATTTGACGGTCCTCTTTCGAGCTTTATTGTTGCAGATTTTGATGCCATCGATGCTCAATTACTGAATAAAACATGGACCCCGCGCGGCGCTCAAAGCTGGGAAGTTGAAGAACAAACGGATGCTTTCTACTTAGAGCTAAACTCAGTGTACGATCTTGCCGATATGACGCTGCGCACGAACTTTGGTTTCCGTTACGTAGAGACGCAAACCACCTCCAGTGGCTTTATTCAAAATGACGCTATCACCATTGAAAATGAATACAAAAACTTTTTACCTGCAATGAATTTAGCATTAGAGGTTACTAGAGAACTGACCACTCGCTTGAGTGTGACAAAATCGATGACTCGTCCAAGTTTAGGCTCACTTAACCCCGGCAATCCAAGCTTCTCTTATATAAATGGTACAGTTAGTAGCGGTAACCCTTTCCTTGACCCGTTTACTGCCAACAACGTTGACTTCAGTTTAGAATGGTATTTCAATGAAGAATCTCTATTAGCAGCAACGGTTTTCTACAAAGATATTGAGACCTTTATTATTTCCTCCAGTGAAGAAAAGTTAGTTGATACTGCCTATTTGCCATTTATTGATGCTGATCCACAATACGACCCTCTCATCGCCTTAGATCCTCGCACGGTTGAATATACCCACAATACGCCCATAAATGGTGAAGGCACCTCGGTTCACGGATTTGAATTGATATATCAACAACCTTTTAGTTTCTTACCTGAACCCTTTGATGGTTTTGGTACCGTTGCTAACTATACAAGAGTGTCATCTGGTGAAATCACGGGCTTGTCTAAAAACTCGTACAACTTGACCTTTTATTATGAAAAAGACAACTATGGCGCACGGATTTCTGCAAACAAACGTGATGACTATATCACCAGCTACAGTGGCGGAAATGGCAATGCAGAGGAAGGCACTACTGGGCCAACTCATGTTGATTTATCAGCGTTCTATAACTTTAATGACAACTTAACGTTCACCTTCGAAGTTGTTAATTTAACCGATGAGTATGAGCGTTTATATACAACTGGAGATGGTACTTTAAACTTAATGCGTGAATACAATCATACAGGAACGCAATATTTCTTAGGTGCACGTTACACCCTGTAAAAAACTAGGTTAGTATATTACCTAAACAAAAAGTGCCAGATGCAGAACGTCTGGCACTTTTTTTTGTAGTATTTAGCATCAGATTATTTCTATTAAACGTAAATACCATTTGGTACAACAAATACTGAGAAAACATTGCACAGCCCCACAGTTATTTTTGAAAACCTCTATTTATTATTTTTAAGTCATCCTTTGGCACAAACCATTGGGTTGGTGGCCTTGGTTGTTGGTTTGAGTGCCTTTTTGCAAAAAAGCGATTTTTTATTAAAACGCAATCTCACGATTTATACCCTATTAATGGGCATTCAATTTGTAATGCTGGATTTATGGGCCAGTGCCCTAGCCGCTTGGCTTGGGACGTTTAGAACCTATGTATCGATGCGCTCACGCAACACTGCGGTGATGTGGAGTCTTATCGCTATGGTATTACTATTTGCCCTTCCTACTGTAAGAAGTGTGACAGAGGTTCTGCCTATCATAGGCAACATTCTTGGTACATGGGCGATGTTTAAAGAACAAGGTTTGCGCATGAGAGCACTTATGTTTGTTGGCACACTGTGTTGGGTCAGTCACAACTATTTAGTAGGCTCTATAGGCGGTACCGTTATCGAAGCATTGTTCTTAATAGTCAACGCCAACACAATGTACGGCCTAATTCGGCAAGAAATAAAGGCTTCAAATGATGAGTAATCCCAAGCCCGAGACTATTTGAGTATTTCCACCAAGTAAAACCCAGCGAATAAGAGGGGTTGGTGAATCACATAAATAAGCAAGGAATGGCGCCCTAAAAATGCGATTTTTCGGGTGACATCATTCAAGCTAAGCTCAGGGACTAACTTGAAGTGCATGACAACTGTTCCTAGTAGTACTAGGGCAAACCACGGGGTAAAACTGACTAAATCCACTGTATGTTTTGGAATTCCAAGGTGTACTACACTCCATTGCCAAATAACTTGCATGCTTAGCCAATCGCAAAAATAGCCAACTAGCATCATTACGGCAATAAACACAGATAATACCGGACGACCCAGAAACAAAATGGAAAACGGTAGTGCCAAGGCAATAAAGTGAATAATGCCAAAATACACCCAATGTTTGGGATACATAAAATAGCTGCTCAAAGAAATAAGCAATGCAACTATTAATAATTTACTAAACCCCAATAACAGCTTGCGGATATTGACCCCACCTGCGTACGCTAAAAAACTGCTCATCCCCACAGCTAACAAAAAACAACTGACAATAAGGGCTCTAAAAATGCGCCATTCGAGATCGGTATTAGTGTTGTAGTTAGCATAAGCAAATACGGTCAGGTCATAAGCAAAGTGAAAGATTATCATCAAGATAATGGCTATTCCGCGTAATACATCAACAAAAACACTGCGTTGTGATGGGGCACTAATATGGATGTTGCTTAGCTTCTGCATACTACTTGCTATTGTCTTTTAACCATTCATTGAGCAGTTTGATTTGCCCACACTTATAGGCTGCGTAAGTTATGCGTAACGCATTAGATAGCACTTCACTATCGGTCCAGCCCGTTTTCGCACTGATTTCTTGATAACATTCCATGGCTAAAGGGGTGACATAGCCGCGTACTTGTTTTTTACCTAATTCTTTTTGTTTTAAACGAAATCGCTTTTGTTTTTCTGCATTGGCAGTTAATTTTTTATTCATTTTTTAACCTAAAAATACTTAATTTTCAAAATCTTGTTAATTTATCGTAAAAAAACAAAATATATCACTGTTCAGAGTTGTTTAGCTTACAAGTGTTCGCTAAATTACGCGCTGAATTTATTAAGGCAGTTTATACAATGACAATACAACAAAACAGTTTTACTCGTGACGATCTTTTAAGCTGTAGTCGTGGGGAGTTATTTGGCCCTGGCAATAGTCAACTCCCCGCCCCCAATATGTTAATGATGGATCGTATCACCGAGATATATGAAACCGGTGGTGAGCATGACAAAGGCTACATCGTTGCTGAACTGGATATCAGTGAAGACTTGTGGTTTTTTGATTGTCATTTTCCTGGTGACCCTGTCATGCCTGGATGCTTAGGTCTTGATGCCATGTGGCAATTGGTAGGATTTTTTCTAGGTTGGTGCGGTGGCCCCGGTAAAGGTCGTGCCCTAGGCGTGGGTGAAGTGAAATTCACAGGCCAAATATTACCGACAGCGAAAAAAGTAACGTACCGTATAGACATGAAACGCGTTATTAAACGCAAGTTATTTATGGGTATGGCAGATGGTACTGTTGCGGTTGATGGCCGCGTAATATATCAAGCTAAAGACTTAAAAGTCGGTTTATTCCAAGATACCAGTAATTTTTAAGGTAAAACCGCACAAAATAAAGCCCCTTTACGGGGCTTAACTCAACGAATAATCATTCCAAAACTTCGGTCACCAATGGCCTCTCGCCATCCTCCTAACCACTCAGAGCGCGCTACCGACGCCTGAAAAGGGCATATTTCTTTAGACCGACCTGCAATACCTGCTTGATACCCTTTGGCGTGCGCTCTAGAAAGTTTATCGCGTTTTTGTCTCTTCATTGAGTTTCCTCTCTTCATGTTAGATAGGGTGTGATCGAAAAGACCACGGTATACAGATAGAGTAAGAAGAGGCTAGGTTCAATGGACAAAGAGACTCGAAGCGATTGACAAATATTAACTGCTTGAAAAAAGTCTGGATTTTTACATAAACTAATTTCTTATAAAAATAACTTAATTGAGCTATTTTGGAATAAAACTGCAATAAAAAACCCTAGGGTCTTGAGAGCCTAGGGTTAATCACACAAGCTTGGTCTAGTGCGGTGTAATCTACGATTTAAATTTGAATCTACGCAAACCAAAACCGAATATACCTAATAGCAATAACCAAGCTGAGCCTGCGCCTTGCCTTGGCTTATTAAAATCGTCTACTACTTCACATTGTTCCACGCTGCCTCCATCAATGGGGATTAGCTTCACGGCTACCACAACATCGGTTTCTATTTCAGCACCATCGCTATCAAGCACAACTTCACCTTTAATATTGGTGCGCTTGCCTTTTTTAAGTGCTGTAGCCACAATCTCATTATCGTCGTTGATACCGTTAGCAGCCTGAATTAGATACGCCGAATCACAGGCGAGTAAACTACCGATATCCATGAAGGTATCGTTGTTAGTGTCATATAAAAATGCTTCATTACGTCTAGAATTAATTGACGATTCAATCTCACCATAACCGACTACAAGCCCATTATTATTAATGCTCATAGGGACAGTTGATGAGCCTAAAAAGAAACCAGTAGGATAAGAAGTCACATCAGTATTGATATCATGTACAAACATTTTTCTACGAAATACGCCGTTAATTTGCTTTTGCACAAAACCAACCGCGATATCGTCATTATTAATACCAGTGGCTGTACTACTATAATTATCACTGTCGCTATTAATTGTAAGTATCTGATCATCAATATAAAAAGCAGCTTTTGGGTTTAAATAGGTTCTACCCTTAAAAACCGTGTCGGTAGATACTTCACCAACGGCAATACCATTATCGTTAATTGCTACGGCACTCCCACTAAAGGTGCGAACGTCATCATCTGCTGGCGTATCCAACAAACCTAATGTTTTAGTACTAACAACATTGCCTTGTGCATCCAATTGCCAAATTAAACCTCTACGCTGAGCAAATGAGCCAGGATTGGCGGACAATGAAATACTCAAGGCACGCAAACATGATTCAGCTGGTATATCACCTCGCTCATCATCGTCTAAACAATTATCGACACTTGTTTGAAAGGTTGTTGAACTGATTGCTGTAGTGCCTGTTCCGACAACTTGATTGTTATTGTTAATGTCAAAGGCTTCACTTAAGCCTCCAGCAGTAACATCGGGTGGTAACAACGCCACGACATTATCGTTAACTTGTCCAAATGCTCTTCTGTAAAAGTCATTTAGTACGTAGGTTCTTTCACTCTCATCTTCAAAGGTAAAGGGTAATTGATAAAAACCACCTTGCCCTGCTCCAACAGTATAACCAAAGTCATTAATGGCACGCACAATAGTCGTTGTCGCCCCATCATATTCATCATCTGTAATAGTTTTTAAATCAAATGCAGGTAGCAAAGTTGCTTCGCTATCGGAGCTCACATAGCTTTTACGTTGCGCTATTTGTTGAAAGGTTTGATTCTCACGATTTGCTGTAACAAAGGTATATAACAGCAGATAATCTTCGTCATTTAATTGTCCAGCTTTTGCCGCTTCAATATCCGTTAAATTATCAATCAAAGACTGCAGTTCAAAATTGATCAAAGAAACATCAATAACCGGATTGAAGTTATTCTGTACGTTAACGGTGGCATTACCACTGTTGTTAATATCAGTAGGGAATGTACTTTGCCCTAAGCTACTTGTGGGTAACTCAACCACTTTATATTGAGCACTTTGCGCGGCTAGAGTCATCAATGTGCATGACAATAAGACTGCCAGTCTAGTTTTTTTCATTTAAAATCCTGCTTACTGCTAGTTTTATTATTTGAGCATACTCTCTAACTCATCCCACCTTTCAAAACACTGGTTCAAGTCATCTTCAACTTGCGTCAGTTGGGCTAGGGTCTGAGCTGAACTTGCTGCTTCTTGTTTAAAAAATTCGGGGTCATTGACCGTTAGTTGCAAGGTCGCAAGTTGCTTTTCAAGTGAATCAATTTTTGCGGGTAAAGATTCTAATTCAAGTTGCAACTTGTACGACAGCTTTTTGCCGTTAGAATTTGCTTTAGTCGTTTTAGGACTATCACTGTTGTTATTAGTTGCACTTTGCGCCACTTTTTTTACTGACTTTTGGGTTTGGCTTGCTTGCTGTGCATACCATTGATAAATGTCAGTGCAACCGCCTACAAAATCTCTTATCTCGCCATTACCTTCGAAAAACAGGCTACTGGTTGCAACATTATCAACAAATTCCCTATCGTGGCTAACTAAAATAACCGTGCCAGGATAGCTTGATAGTGTATCTTCCAATAACTCCAATGTCTCAACATCTAAATCATTGGTTGGCTCATCCAGTATTAACAGGTTACTGGGTTTGAGCATTAATTTAGCCAATAACAAGCGGTTTTTTTCACCGCCTGACAAAGACTTTACCGGTGAGTTAACCCGTTCAGGAATAAATAAATAATCTTGTAAATAGCTCATCACGTGTTTAGTGCGGCCATTTACCGTCACTTCTCGTTTACCATCAGCAATTGCATCGATAACACGCTGTTCGCCATCAAGTTGCTCACGGTGCTGATCAAAATAAGCAACCTCAATATTAGCCCCTCGTTTCACCTCGCCACTACCGGCGTGCAAGCTGCCAAGCAGTAACTTAATTAAGGTACTTTTACCACACCCATTAGGGCCAACAAGCGCTAACTTTTCACCGCGTAATACAGTGGTGGTTAATGACTTAACAATAAGCTTATCTTCGATTTGATAAAACAATTCATCAGTCTCAAATACAATTTTGCCAGAGCTTTTAGATTCGCTCACACTCACAACCGCTTTACCCTGGCGGTTAGCGCGCTGGGAACGTTCTTCACGTAGAGCCTTTAGCGCCCTTACTCTACCCTCGTTGCGGGTACGTCTGGCCTTAACGCCTTGCCGTATCCAGGTTTCTTCAATACTCAGCTTTTTATCAAACAGCGCATTTTGGCTTTCTTCAACTTCAAGATCATTGGCTTTTTGCACCAGGTAGGCATCATAATCACCAGGATAACTCACTAAACTGCCACGATCTAAATCAATAATACGTGTGGCTACTTTACGGATAAATGCCCTATCGTGACTGACAAAAACCACAGCGCCATTATAACTTTTGACGGCTTCTTCTAACCATTGGATCATAGTAATATCCAAATGGTTAGTAGGTTCGTCTAATAACAAAATATCTGGATCACAGGCCATCGCTTTAGCAAGGGCTGCCTTACGTCGCCAACCACCCGATAAACTGCTTAGCTGCATTGTAGGGTCTAGTTTAAGGCTGGTTAGCACTTGTTGAATACGCTGCTCAAGTTGCCAGGCATTGTGGTGATCTAACTCGTGTTGCAGACGCTCTAACTTGTTTAAATTTGCTTCACTTGGATCGTCGGTAACGACTTCAATTTGATGAAAATACGCTTTTAAATATTCCCCTGCTTCAGCTAAGCCCTCTGCCACATAATCAAACAAACTGCATTCTACACTTTGCGGGGGATCTTGTGGCAAACGAGAGATTTTTACATCTGAATTAACCATACGCTGGCCGTCATCCAATGTAACTTCACCGGCGATGACTTTTAGTAAGGTTGATTTACCGCTGCCGTTGCGGCCCACTAAACATAAGCGCTCACCAGGTTGAATAACTAATTCAATACCATTTAATAAAGGGGGATGGCCAAGAATAATACTGGCATTTTTTAACTGTAATAAACTCAAGATACAAACTCTGTTAATTGTGATAATTCAAAAGGCCATGCTAATTCTTGCTGTGTCGTTGTATCGACTAAAACCGGAATTCTTGCGCCATACAAATGATAAATGTGTGGATCTGATTTAACGTCAATTTTCTTAATTTGGCTGCTTTCGACGTTCGTTTGAGCTAATAAAGCCTGCGCGTCGTCACACAAGCAACATTGCTGCCCAGAATACAATATAAATTTTGCCATAAATCTTTGCTTAACTTTCCTTGGTAAACAACCAGCAATGGTGGATTTTAGGATTACGTTGAAAATCTTCAGGGATCGTTTGCTTAGTGATATCACTCACTTTTAAGCCCAGCGCACTAACAGCCTCTTCGTCCAATTTAAATTGTCGCAGATTATTCGAAAAGAAAATGTTACCGTTTGTATTCAAACAAGTCACCGCATCCTTAATTAAATTCAAGTAATCCCGTTGCACATCCCAAGTGCTTTCCATGCGTTTAGAATTAGAAAACGAAGGTGGGTCAATAAAAATAAGGTCATACTTTTGTTTATGTTGGCTCAACCATGTTAGGCAATCGGCCTGCTCAAATTGGTAGGCTCCTTTTAATTTATTTAGTTGAAAGTTTTCTTTGGCCCACTCAATGTAAGTGTTAGACATATCAACGGTAGTTACCGACTTTGCTCCACCCAGCGCAGCGTGTACAGATACGCTACCCGTATAAGCAAATAAATTAAGTACATCCTTGCCTTTCGACTTTTGTTGCACCAACTGGCGGGTAATACGGTGATCTAAAAACAATCCGGTATCTAAGTAATCTTTTAAGTTGACCTTAAATTGTGCGCCATTTTCATATACATCGATGGTTTGACGAGTTTGCGCGACTTTTTGATATTGATTTTTGCCTTTTTGCTGTTCTCTTACCTTCAACATAATATGGTCAGGCTTTATTTGAGTAACCTGTGGTAGAGCTGCGACGATCTCATGTAAACGGCGTTTAGCCACATGTTCTGGTACATTTTTAGGTGCAGCATACTCTTGCACCACAAGCCAATCTGCGTAGCAATCAATCGCCACATTATATTCTGGTAAGTCGGCATCATATAAACGATAACAATTGGTATTTTGTGACTTAAGCCACTTTTTAGACCGTGCTAAGTTTTTGCCTAGTCGATTAACAAAATCATTTTGAATCAACTTAACTTCGCGCTCTTGGCAATTCTGCTCGTCTAATACATAGTTAACTAATTGGCATTCTAATTTGCCATTCATCAACTGGTATTCTTTTTTAGCGTTGAGCTTCATTTGACGCAATAAATCACGATTCGAAGTGAGCAGTGACATTTGCCAATTCAGGAAATGTGCTTTTAACCATGCGCCCCACTGCTGAAATAAGGGAAACAATTGTGCCGTGTCACCTAAACGCTCGCCGTAAGGTGGATTACTTACAATATAGCCTGGCGCTGCATCCGTTATTTTAAAATGTCTCACGTCTTGATGGCTAAATTGAATAAAATCATATACCTGCGCATTGTGAGCATTTTCTTTTGCTAAGGCCAGCACACCCATATCTATATCGTTTGCATAAATCATATGAGCAGGTGCAATTACCGCTTGCTCTGCAGATATTAACAATGCTTGCCAAATCGACGCTTGGTGTTGTTTCCAATGAGTGAAACCCCACACTTCTCGTTTCAATCCTGGGGCGATGTTAGCCGCCATTAATGCCGCTTCAATGACGATTGTGCCTGCACCGCACATAGGGTCAATCAGCGGAACTTGTTGATTTTTAGTCCATCCACTGCGGATAAGCATGGCACAAGCAATGTGCTCTTTCACAGGGGCAAGGCCTGTTTTGCTGCGGTAATGTCGTTGGTGCAAACTGCGACCAGATAAATCTAAATAAACGGTTAATTTATCTCGCCATAAGCGTGCATGGATACGAATATCAGGTGCAATCTTACTGACCGAAGGACGTTCATCGAAAAAGGTAGCAAACTGATCAACGATAGCGTCTTTAATTTTTAAAGCACCAAATTGGGTATTATTGATTTGCTGATTGGTACCATTAAAGTCAACCACAAAGGTATTGTTAGTCGAAAATTGAGTTGGCCAGTTAACTTGATCGGCTATCTGGTAAAGATCGTCCGCTTGTTTCACGTCACCTTCACTCAACTTAAGCAATACACGATTAGCTAAACGCGACCATAAACAGACTTTGTAAGCGTCTTCGATACCCGCAAACATAAGCACCTGCCCTGGCTTAGATTTTAACTGGCTGTCTGGACAAATCGCTGACAACTCTTCCAATAAAAGCTCATCAAGCCCTTTCGCTGCGGTTATTAAAAACTCAAACATTAATGCTACCTAAGAAATAAATCGGGCGAGATTATACGGTAATTGACGGCTTAACGCATATTTAATAGTAGATAAAAATCGTTTATTTTTGAAAACACAGTGGTTTACTGCTTACGCAGATTGGGAAAAGTGTTTAGTTTGCTCGATATAAGGAATTAACCTATTTTTCATGACTTTAATTAACTCAAATTGCCTAAGTTGTTTATTTGCATGCAACATCAAATGCGGTGATACCACCATGCAAGTGGCTACCTCAAGAGTTTGTTCGAGTATTAATACGGTTCCCTTGCCTGCGTCATTTTCTAAGCTAGCTAACTGACGAATAGAGCCAGCGTTATTCTGATGTGCAAAATACCAACTGCGTAAGGTAATGGGTTTATGAAACGCCAAGGCAGCAGTGGCATTTATTAATATCTGAGTAAGTTGTGCGCCGTTGACTTTAAGATGACTACTTTGTAACTGCTCAGCTAGGCGTACATATCGCTCTGTATCAATCAAGCTAAAGCCTTGCTTGCAATTGGGTGTATTCAACAAGCAGCGCAGGTTAAACGCAGTTTTAAATTGCAAGTTTTTATGCAAAGACAGCATCAAGTGTTGATTGTCACAGTACCAATACCATCGAGTTGTGGGCTGTAACATCAGAGATAAGCTCGCTAAGTTAAAGAAAAGGGATGGCTCAAGCTACCATAGCCGGCATCTTAAAATAACATCCCTGTTAATAATAATTTCGTCTATTTTAATTTGATCTTTTGTCGATCATTATAAGCTATCTACGATCTCTTTGATCACCTTGGGCCCTTGATAGATCAGTGATGAATAAAGTTGGATCAAAGACGATCCGCAGGCTAATCTGGCCTGCGCAGACCTCGCATCATGAATCCCCCCCACACCTATCATTGGAATAGCACCAGCTAATGCGCGGGCTAATTTAGCCGCTACGTCTTGGCTTTTACTGCATAGTACTGCACCACTGAGACCACCTGCTTGTTCAGCATGCTCTTGTCCTGCAACCTCATCTCTATCTAAAGTAGTATTGGTGGCAATGACGCCATCGATCCCTGCGCTGATCAGCGCCTTAGCCATATTCTCAATTTCAGCGTCACTGAGATCGGGTGCGATCTTAACCAGGATCGGGGTGTACTTATTATGCTTTTCTTTTAAGTTATTTTGCTCGGTTTTTAAGCCGCTTAATAAATCATTTAGCGCACTGCCATGTTGCAAGTTACGCAGACCTGGAGTGTTAGGTGAAGAAATATTTATCGTGACATAACTGGCGATGTCATAAACCTTTTGTAAACAATGCACATAATCGCTTAATGCATCTTCTTCAGGCGTATCTTTATTCTTACCTATATTGATACCCAGCACACCGGTGTAACGAGAGGCCTGCACATTCGCCACGAGGTTATCAACCCCTTTATTATTAAAGCCCATACGATTAATGATGGCCTGCCCTTTTGGTAAACGAAACATACGAGGTTTTTCGTTGCCCGCTTGGGCTCTTGGTGTAACCGTACCAATTTCTATATAACCAAAACCCATAGCGGCAAAGGCGTCAATACATTCACCATTCTTATCTAAACCAGCTGCAAGACCTACTGGATTCTTAAAATGTAAACCCAAAAGCTCAACTGGTTTATCTTGAATCTGCTGGCTATAGACTTTTGATAATACGGTATTTTGACTGCGCTTGAGCCACTGAATGGTAAAATCGTGACTCCATTCTGCGTCTTGGGTAAATAAAACCTTTTGAATAAATGAATACATTACTTTCTCTTTACGTAAAAAAAAGCCCCGGCATGACCAGGGCTTTACTTGCTATGTGTAGTTTAACCGTTAGCGTTAATACTGAGCAACATTAGCTCGCGTAAGGCGACGGAAAACTTCGCAAATTCATGGGTGCTACTGGTTTTGAATTCAGACATCATATGATACCAACGATCCAATAATGTTTGATTGTTTTCCATCCATTTTTCCAGAATTTCTTCTGCATTACTGCTAGTCGGTGAAGAATTAAGCAAAACAGTGGTCAAAGCCCGTTGTTGCCAGTCTAGTTCTTCACGATAAGAAGCGCGTGCTAAAGCTTGCCAATGGTTGTTCACTGGCTGATTGTTAATTTGCTCTAAGAACCAATGTACTTCTAATTTTGAACCCAATTTAAAATACAGATTAGCCACTAGTTGAATATCGCGTTTTTCTGCTTCAGCTACCTGCGCAATATCTAAACAAGGGAACATATTACTTAAGCTAGCGACCCGATACGCGATTTTTTCAGGAACACCTGCTTTGCCATAGACTAATAGCGTATTTTCCAGTTGTTTATATTCATCTACCACCAAATAATTTTGAATATTGGCAAACAAGTCTTGGTAAGTCGCTTCATAGCATTTAATTGCCTCTTCGATGCTGAGTGACTTATTACCGTGGCGTAAATACCAGCGAGCCGCTCGGCGTAACGTCCGGCGCATTCCCTCAAGCATAGTGAGCTGTATTTGCGCATCAATACTGGCATCAAGAGTTTCGATGTCTCTCCATAAATTGTCTAAACCAAATATGCCTTTAACGATCACATAAGCATTAGCTATTTCATCAACACTGGCACCGGTTTCTTCTTGAATTCTGAAAACAAAATTCATCCCCATGTCATTAATGATGTTGTTGGTTAACTTAGTGGCAATGATTTCTGCACGCAGCGGATGCTGTTCCATCTGCGATGCAAATTTTTCTTGTAGCACTTTTGGGAAGGCTTCGATAAGTAGCTTACCGTGATACGGATTGTCGGTAATCGACGGGATGTTGAATTTCTCCTTCAACACCATTTTTCCATAAGCTAACATAACTGATAACTCAGGTCGGGTTAATCCCATTGACTTCGCTAAACGGTCAGAGATCTCATCGTCAGAAGGAATAAATTCAAGCTCTCTGTTTAAATAACCTTCTCTCTCTAAGCCATGAATAAAGCGCAATTGTTCTTTTAATTGACTGACTCCACCCAAATGTGAAATTGAAATAGATTGCGTTTGGCGGTAACAGTCTTGAATGACTAATTCGCCCACATCGTCAGTCATTGAGTACAGTAAATTATTGCGTTGCTTGTGAGTTAAATCGCCAGCATTAACTAGGGCGTTTAATAAAATTTTGATGTTAACTTCATTATCAGAGCAATCCACACCACCCACGTTATCTATAAAGTCAGTATTCACGCGCCCACCGTGCATGGCGTACTCGATACGACCTAACTGGGTCATACCTAAATTACCCCCTTCACCGATAATCTTCGCTTTTACATCTTTACCGTTAACACGTAAGTCGTCGTTTGCTCTATCTCCCACATCCGAGCTGGTTTCTTTTGTGCTCTTAACGTAAGTGCCAATTCCACCATTCCAAATTAAATCCACCGGCATTTTGAGAACATTGTGAATGAGCTCATTTGGTGTCATGGTGAGTTGTTTGGTGCCCAACCATTTACGCATTTCAACACTAAGTTTGATTGATTTACTTGAGCGAGAAAACACATCGCCGCCCTTTGAGATAATTGAACGGTCGTAGTCATCCCAACTCAAAGACGGGTTTTCAAATAATCGTTGGCGTTCTTGATAGCTGGCCGCAACATTAGGCTCAGGATCAAAAAAGATATGGAGATGGTTAAACGCACATATCAGTCTGGTGTGTTTGGATAACAACATACCATTACCGAATACGTCACCGGCCATATCACCTATTCCAACTGCACTAAATTCAGTAGTTTGACAATCTACCCCAGTTTCACGGAAGTGACGTTTAACAGATTCCCATGCACCTTTGGCAGTTATACCCATTTTTTTGTGGTCATAGCCAATACTGCCACCAGAGGCAAACGCATCACCTAACCAAAAACCAAATTCTTGCGATATGCCGTTGGCGATATCTGAAAATGTAGCGGTGCCTTTATCGGCGGCCACAACTAAGTAGGGGTCATCTTCATCCAGACGCACGACATCTTTTGGATGCACTACTTTTCCATCAACGATATTGTCAGTGATGTCTAATAAACTGCGGATAAAAATCTTATAACAAGCTTGTCCTTCAGCAATAAATGCAGCGCGGCCTTGATTAACAGGTAGGTTTTTACATACAAAACCCCCTTTAGCGCCAACAGGCACAATAACGGTGTTTTTTACTTGCTGAGCTTTAACTAAGCCCAGTATTTCTGTACGAAAATCTTCTTGTCTGTCAGACCAGCGCAAACCACCCCGCGCAACTTTACCACCGCGTAAATGCACCCCTTCTATACGAGGCGAATAAACAAATATTTCAAACTTAGGACGCGGTAAGGGCATTTCAGGAATGAGGTCTGGTAGCATCTTGATTGATACATAAGACTTTTCTTGACCGTGCTCATCATATTGGTAAAAGTTGGTACGCAAAGTTGCCAAAATTAAATCTAAATAGCGACGAATGATTCTGTCATCATCCAGGTTTGATACCGTATCTATTTGTTCTTTTAAAACCACTAACAACGCATCAACTTTTTTTGCCGATTGTTTGGTTTTAGGGTTGTAGCGCAAGTCAAATAACTTGACCAATTGCTTAGCGATTTCAGGATAATTGGCTAAGGTATTGGCAATATAATCACGACTAAACGAACTACCGATTTGACGCATGTATTTAGCATAGGCGCGCAAAATGGTCACATTTCTGCCAGTGAGGCCAGCACCAAGCACTAAACGGTTAAAGGGATCATCTTCTAACTTTGCATACCACACTTGCGAAAACGCATCTTGAAACAAACTCTGTGCTTGCTCGAGATCCATGTCGTTACTGGTATTGTGCAACATGGAAAAATCCATGATCCAGTTAATTTCACCGTTACCGCAATCCACTTTAAAGGGACTTTCATCAATAACGCGCAAACCGAAATTTTCTAACATCGGCAGTACTGCTGAAAGATGAATGGGTTCGTTTTTATGAAAGAGTTTTAACTTAACGATTTTGCTATCGGGGCCTTCTTCTTGTGGCCGATAAAATAGCATGTCTAAAGTTTGTTCAGCGTTTAACTGCTCTAACTTATCCATATCAACCAAAGCTGCGCTCGGTAAATTGTATTCTTTATAGCTTCTTGAAAACGCATTAACGTATTTTTTCTCTAGCGCTTTGCCTTGTGCTTCACCATGTTTATTGCGAATGGTGGTGAGTAAGCGATCTTCCCAACTCTTTGTCAGCTCAATGATATTTTTTTCAATCTCTTTCACATTAAACTCCGAGTTATTGTTTTTAACACGCGCAATATAGTGGGTACGAGCATAAACCGATTCAGAGAAATACGTGGTAAATTCAACCTCTTCGTGGCTTCCAAATGACTTTTTCAATAACTCTTGGGTATCTTTGCGCAGCTGTGTGTTGTAGCGCTCGCGCGGCACATACACCATACACGAGACAAAACGACCGAACTGATCTTTGCGGATAAACAAGCGAGAAATACCTCGCTCTTGCATTTGAAAAATACCCAAAGCAATTTGTGCCAGCTCTTCAACCGTACCCTGAATCAATTCATCTCTTGGGTAGGTTTCAATGATATTTAAAAAAGCTTTTTGCCCATGAGAACCAGGCTCGAAGCCCGATAAGGTGCATATAGCATTAATTTTTTCCTGTAAAACAGGTAATTGAGTCGCACTACTGTTATAAAACGCCGCCGAATACAAACCGATAAAACGGTCTTCACCGACGACATTACCTTGCTCATCAAACTGTTTAATACCGATGTAATCCATGTATGCAGGTCTGTGTACCCTTGAACGTGAATTGGTTTTAGTTAGCATTAATGGATTTTTACTCAAGGCTTCGGTTCGGGCCGAGTCTGGAATATTTGACAATACGCGTTCACGTTCGCTCTTAGAGTTTTTCATCAACCCAAGGCTAGAATCGTTATCTGCCACCCAGCGGTGGTCGCCTTTAATGGGTTTTGCATTGTAATGACGATAGCCCATTAAGGTAAAATTATGATCGTACAACCAGTTTAAAAACTTGATGGTTTGTGTTTTTGCTTTGTCATCTTGCGGAAAAGGACGACTTGGAAACTCACTAATTATCGCCGCTAAACGATCACGCATGGCCTGCCAATCGTGCACCGCTATAGAGACTTCATCGACCACAGATAATAATTCAGCGTTCACTTTTTCCAGTTCTTTTTTACTGGTTTGGCGGTCAACTTCAATCAGGAAAACCGTTTGTTTGACTAAGCCTTCTTTGCTGCCTTGTGCATTATCAAAGGATACAAATTTGTGCTGACTATCTCGGATGACTTTAATGGGCGTATGCAACAACAAGTGTGCCGTAATGCCCATA
The DNA here is from genome assembly GCF_052119645.1 of Flavobacterium sp. W21_SRS_FM6. Classification (NCBI taxonomy): domain Bacteria; kingdom Pseudomonadati; phylum Bacteroidota; class Flavobacteriia; order Flavobacteriales; family Flavobacteriaceae; genus Flavobacterium; species Flavobacterium sp. W21_SRS_FM6. The sequence continues at coordinate 23,012 of NZ_JBGQOM010000013.1, read as the reverse complement.
CGGTTTAAGGCCATTCTGACAGAATCAACTAAAAAAGGACTATCAGGCACAATAATTTCAATAATCGTATGGGTAGATTGCCACCCGTGTTTTGCTATCTCGGGGTTAAAAACGCGGATAAAAGGCTTATTAGCAGCGTAGTCGTAAAATTCATTCCACAAGCTCAAGGTTGCGCCGTACAAATCGCTATCGCTGCGATTTTCAAGATCGTCTTTTGATATATTTTTAAACAGGATTTTAGAAAATTGAACGACACGTTCTACTTGGGATTCATCGAGTTTTTTTTGGATAAGTTTGTATACATTTTCGAGTAAAACGGAATGCTGGTTATTAGTAACCGTCATGTGCTTACCTTTTCGTTAGCTGGCTATTCATGTTGTAGGGTAAATTCGTCAAATATGAATGTTATATTTGACTCTTTTAGACTAGACAAAAGACTGAGAAATATACAGTTTTTTGAATTTATACACTATTTTCGCTAAATTAATTGCGTATTAAAAGCTTTAAATTTACGAAAAATTAACATTCAACATAAGCATGCAATTAAGACACATAAAAAAAGGCCAAACGGCCTTTTTTTATAATAACTATGCAAAAATAATTTTATCGTTGCTTGCGCCAGAACAATGCAGCTAGAGCAGGAAGCACAATAATCGCGCCCATCATATTTACGATAAACATAAAGGTCAGTAAAATGCCCATATCCATTTGAAACTTCAATGATGAGAATACCCAGGTACTCACCCCAACCGCCAAAGTCGCACCAGTAAATAGTACTGCACTGCCCCGCTCTTTTAACGCCTCGAAATAGGCCTGTCTAACAGCCATCCCCGCTTTTAACTTCGCACTCATTATCGACAAAATATAAATACCATAGTCAACGCCTATACCCACACCTAAGGCAATAACGGGCAAGGTTGAAACAGTCAGGCCTATTTGCAAATAAGTCATTAGCGCCTGAGCAAGCACTGAAACGACATATAAGGGGATCACCACCGCTAAAGTCGCACGCAATGATTTAAAGCTAAGTAAACACAAGATGATAACAGCGCCAAATACATAAGCCATCATAGGGTTCTGCGCAGCACTAACTGCCTCGTTTTGAGCCGCCATCACACCCACCGGACCCGAAGCCAATTGGAATTTCAAGGTATCGGTTTCATACTCTTGGCGTACTTCTTTGATAGCATCAACAACTGCCGTAATCGTTTCTGCTTTATGATCTTGCATAAATAAGATGATCGGCATCACTGAACAGTTACCGTTTAACAAACCAGAAGAGGTAGGTACCAACGAAATATCTTGTACCAACGTCGCCTGATTTCTAGGCAGTACTCGCCATTTTGGATTACCTTCGTTATATCCAGCGTTAACAATTTTCGCCACTGAGGCCAGACTCACGGCAGATTGCACGCCTGGCACATTGGATACTTTCCATTGCAAGCTATCAATGGCCGACATCACTTCGTAGGACGAGCAAGAGTCTGCTTCGGTTTCAACCAAAATAGACAAATAATCCACACTTATAGCAAATTTATCGGTGATTAAAAAAGTATCTTGGTTATAGCGAGAGTCTTCATGTAAGGCTGGCGCACCAGCATGTAAATCCCCTATCTTCATCTTAAGAGATTCGACCCAGCCAAAGGCAAATAGCACTGCCGTCACAACTAAAATGACTGCAGCTACCTTGGGACTAGAACAAGCGGCAATAGTGTCCCAAAACTTATCAGAACGCGCCTCTTTTCCAGCAAATTTCTGTTTGTATTTGTCATCCAGCTTCAAAAATGACATCAAGACAGGTAACAAAATCAGGTTCGTTAAGATGATAACCGCAACACCCATACTCGCAGTGATAGCAAGTTCTCTAATGATACCTATATCGATAACCAACAGAGTCATAAAGCCAATCGTGTCAGACAACAAGGCAATACCGCCTGGCAATAACAAAGATCGAAACGCCTTTTGTGCCGCTAGCTTGACGCTTGAGCCCGCCACGACTTCTTTGCCTAAGGAGTTAATCATTTGTACGCCATGGCTGATCCCAATGGCAAAAACTAAAAACGGTACCAATATCGACATGGGGTCAAGGCCGAAGCCAAGCAAGGTCAAAAGCCCCATCTGCCAAATTACCGCTACAACTGAACAAAGCAAGGGTAGCAAGGTAAGCATTACAGACTTACAAAAGAAGAATACTAAGATTGCAGTGATGGCTATCGCGATAGCAAAAAACAATACAACATCCTTTGCACCATCTGCTACATCGCCAATCATTTTCGAGAAACCAATTATATGAATACTTATATTTTCATTTTCAAAGGGTTGGCGAATTTGATTTTCGAGCTCTTCAGCAAAAGCTAAAGTACTGAGCTTTTCTCCAGTATTAGGATCAAGTTCTAGTAATTGTCCAGACACCATGGCGCACTTAAAATCGCCCGATACTAAGCCGCCGACAATGCCTGCTTTTTCGATATTACTGGCAACTTTTTCAAGTGCATCAGGATTAGCTGAATTGAAATCAGCTGGTATCACTGGACCACCGGCGAAGCCCCCTTCCACTATCTCGGTAAAACGGGTCGAAGAAGAAAAAATAGATTTAACGAGCGCGCGGTTTACCCCGTTAATAAAAAATAATTGGTCATGGACATTTTTTAGAGTATCAAAGAAATCTTGATTATAAATCGTTTGATTTTTGTCGCACACAGCGACTAACACACTATTAGCGCCGCCAAAATCATTGCTATGCTTCATATAATTCTGCATATATTCATGATTTAGGGGAATATTTTTAGTGAAACCGGCGTCTAATTTAAGTTGTGATGCTTGGAAAGCTAAAAATAAAGTGGCCAATAAAAACAAGCCAACAACCGTTAAACGGTAGCGAAAAACAACGCTTTCAATAGATTTAATTATGTTAGTCATGCTCACTAGTCCTTAATAACCCAATTCTTGATACCGACTTCGGACACTGCAAGCAGCTTGTTGTTTTGCACCTCTGCGTTAATCAGAGATTTCCCTTCATCTGTTTGGCTAAAGCGTAGACCATTGTCATCGATAGTGAGTACCGCACCATTGTTACCCAAGATGATAGAACGTCGCTTATCGACTGACACGATGGAATTAAGCGTAAAAGTGGTTGGTGATGCTAACGGGATCCACTCTTGCTCGTTGAATTCATATACATTGCCGCGCAAGCCCGCCGCGAATAAGCGACCAGATTGAGTACGCTTAATGTCAAAAAATGAACCTGAATAATCAATATCCATACGTTGCCAAGAGGTACCCATATCATTGCTAAAAGCTAACAAGCCGGCTTCTCCCGCCATGTACAACGTCGTGCCATCGATAGAAACACGGTTGATATTCGGTAAAATTGACAACAGCTCTTCTTGATAAAAAGTTTCGTCTTCTTGTTTCAGCTCATCCATGTATTCTTTGTCATCGGGATTGAGCAGTTCAGCGTGTAACTCAGACACCCAATTTTCACCCCCATCAGAGGTACGTAAAAATAAACCATAAGCGCCTACAGCGATGCCATGTTTTTCATTAAAAAACAGTACATCTAGTAAGGGCTTTTCTAGCTCAGGATTGCGATATTGCACAGTCCAATTTTGGCCGCTGTCAGTACTTTTTAAAATCGTCGCATCATGTCCTACCGCCCAGACATGCTGATCTAAAGCTTGCACCGCTGTTAAAGTTGATAAAGTCGGCACCTGAACTTGTTGCCAATGATCACCATCGGCAGAACGCAATATATGACCCCTTTCACCAACCACAATGAAGGTATCGGAATTGCGCGTGATATCTAACAAAAGCGATTCAACCGCAAGAGGCGCGATAAAGGCCTGATTATTGGCCTCAGCAGAGGCCAAACTAGGTAATAAAAACAGGAGGGTAAAACTTAACTTTTTTAGCAGCATAAGGTACTCATTGCGAAGTTAAAAAAATGGTTGGCAGCGCCAACCATTTTTTTACTAATTTAGCGCTTTCCTTTTCGTCTCAAAGCTTGAGGAGTGAAATCGCCATCGTCTAATTTAACATCAAACTCATACATTCTTTCTTCGTTATCTAAGCCAAGAGCTAAATAACGGCGAGAGTTTAAATCATAATAAACATCAAGCGTTGACCATTGGGTTGGTACTTCATAATAGTTTACGCCATGGGCAACAGCAACACGATATAACTCATTGCGGTTATCATACATGTCAGATACCTGTACTTGCCAGCTATCCTCATCAATGTAGAACACACGTTTTTGATAGACATGACGATATTCAGGTTTCAAGTTTGCTTCAACTACCCACACACGGTGTTTTTCAAAACGCGTCAATTCAGGGTTAATATGACCAGGCTGAAGAATGTCTTCGTATTTCACTTTATCACTGTGCAACTTGTAGTTATTGTAGGCCACATACATCTCTTTGCGCCCTTTTAACTCCCAGTTATAACGGTCAGGTGCACCATTAAACATGTCAAAGTCATCCGTGGTACGTAAGCCATCAGCTGCGGTGCCTGGTGCATCATAAGCAATATTGGGCGCGGCAAGTACTTTTCTTTGGCCGGTATTATAGGTCCATGCTTTACGTGGCTCTCTAACCTGATCCATCGTCTCATGCACAAGTAAAACTGTGCCAGCTAAACGTGCTGGTGAAGTCACTTCCTGCATAAATTTAGAAATGACATTTTCTTCTAGCAGCTTTTCACGGGTAGCATCTTTAGCTGAGTACTTTTGCAACAACAAATCATCAAAACCAATTACGTTAAAATCACCTGAAGCCGTTGGAGCAGCTTGACCACCAAAACGACGCACGGTTTCACCGCGATAACGTAAAATATGATTCCATATGGCTTCAATACCTGATTGAGGGATTGGGAAAGGAATACCAATCGCGGCATTCTTCACACCATTACCACCTTGGATTAACTCGGCCATTAATGCATTCTTTTTAGTTTCGTCATACACAAACTGAGGAGACGAAGCTGAACGTTGGCTCGGGTAAACAGGCATTTTGAAGGTGTCAGGATAGGTCTCAAACATCTTCTGCTGACCATCACTCAAAAACTCAGCATACTGCTTGTAATTTTGCGCGGTGATCTCGAATAAGACTTTATCATCTTTAAACGGGTCAGGATGAAAATCGCCCGGTTTGTAACCTGCTGGAGGCGTTGTAATACCGCCAGTCCATGCGGGAATGCTGCCATCAGCATTACCTGCTTGAATACCACCAAGAGGAGTTAATTCACTTCCCAGCTTATTTGCTTCTGCTTCTGCAACTTTTGCATTGACCATACTTGAACCGAGGGACAATGAAATAACAGAGCTGATTAATATAAGTTTTTTAAACATAAATTGACTCTCTAAATTGAATACTTAACGTTAAAAGACATAAAGTCGCGGTCTGACAAGGCATTCGTTGTACCGACTCCACCCCAGTAGCTGTTGTAACCTATAGACGCTGACCATTTACTTAAATAGTCGAAGGTTAATGTAGCACTTGCCGACTTACGCTCTTCAATAAATAAAAATAATGGATCAGGCGTAATACCATTTACATCATGCGCAAAGGTGAATCTTGCTTGCATGTTAACGCCAGAAAACACGTTGTTATATGAGGCGTTTGCTAACAAACGGTAACCCCACGCGGTCTTAGTTGGAAATGGATTTTGCTCAGGCCCATCAGACAATCCAATGTGTAAACCAGTACGCGGATTGCCATCAGCGGTAGGCTGCAATGACGGCGTTCTGACCGAACCAGGACCATTTAAACGAATAACATTGGGATCAGGAAAATCCATAATATTCACATAACCCACTTCTCCCAACACAACCAAATTGTCCGTTCCTAACATCGGTCCAAAAATATGAGTTGCTGTTGCTTGGATTTGCATGGTGTCTGAGTTTAAGTAACCTTGTGCTGTTTCACCAGGTCCTACCGTTCTACCAAGGTAGCCATCTAATTGTGAAATCCCTTCAAAATCGGGACGAATACCTGCAATAGCGAGCTGTTGTGGCATTGCGGCATACAACAACTCTACGTCGTCAATTTGCAAAGGTTCGTCAACACGATAAGAAATCTCACCCGCTAAGGCCGTTTCACCTACGTTCGTATTAAAGCTAAAACCGTACAATTTAATATCTTCGGGGTATTCAAATTCAATCTTGGTAAAAGCCTGCAAGTCAGTGATGTTATCCTTAGTAATCACTTTTTGCGCCAAATAGGCTAAGTCAGCCCCAATACCCGCAGCAGTAAAGTTAGAGGTCGTGCCCGTAATTAAAGGACGCTGCGAATGATAATTGATCATGTACAAGCTCAATTCACTGTCATTCAACTCTGACGCAAAATAAGTCAGTTTGATTCCATACTGACCTTGATCACTGGCATCTTTATGAGCGTCATCACTAAAACCACGCACCGCTACTTTGGTAGGATAGGCTAAATACGCGCTACCAATTTGTGCAGGATCTGCACCTGCTTTCAGCGCATTACCTAATTGATTGAGTCCAGCCATCAAAAAGTCTAAGTCAATGTCTGGGTTACCACTAAAACCCAGTTGAACGTTTTGCGCTTGACCGCCTTCGCCAGCAAAATCATTGGTCGCAAAGTAGCTACCTGCCTGAGGTAACAAACTGCGCTCCCATTCATATTGATAGTAGGCAGACACACTGAAAGATTCGGTTAAATCAATGGACGCGAAGACCGTACCAACCGGTATAAATACTTCTTTAAGTTCTGCACCCGGTGCTTGAGCACGAGTAACGTCAACTGGATTAATGGTATTAATACCGTGCTGAATAAAAGTACCTTCACCCCAACTGATCACTTGTTGACCAATACGCAAACTCATTGGCATATCAGCAACGCTAAAGTCAGCATAAAAGAATGCGTCTAATAAACGAATATCTGAACACAATTCTTCGCTGGATTTACCAGTAGCACACGGGTCTTGTTTTTGCCCAGTAATAGGATTAGTCCACGCTCTAGAACCATCTTTCATTTCAAAATCGTAAAAATACATACCACGCATAAAGATACCCATATCTTTATAGCGAATATCTAATTCATGCACACCTTTGAACAAGGTCGAGAACGCTTTATTTTTATCGTAATTTAAATTACCCAGATCACCATTGGTAGAATAGGCTGCATTTGTTAAAGCCCATACATCAGAGGAGGTGTAAATAGGATTAGTTGCTGGGTTGTAACCTGACCAATCTAGGTTTAATTGATTACTGTTGCCGACTGTTGAAAAATCAATATCTTCAACCCGAACACTGGTACCAAATGAAAAGTTTGAGTCAAAACTCACTGACCAATCGCCACTGTCCCAATTTGCGGCATTAGCCGTCATAGAACAACCACCCAAAACGCTGGTGATCCCAAGTGCGATTGTTGTTTTTTTGAATATGGAAGAACCATAAATCATATATTTTTACTCCCCAGTTAGCCGACTTAAACAGTACAGACTAGCGACCTAGACAAATGAACTTTAAATTAACAAAATCATTACATCATTTTGCGCTGATAGCAAGAACTAATCGTACCAGTTGATTAACAAATAGTAACTATATTTCAACAACTTGTGTTTATATTTTAACCAAGGGCCCTAAAAACTTACGCCATTTTCTCGAAACTGACGAGCTTATTCGCACCACTTACTTGTAATCTGAAACGCCCCCGTATGCCAGTTGGACTGACAAAGGGGCGAAGGTTTTTGATTGGAATTTGAATCTTGGTGCCTTGTTCATCAATAATCACCACAGCATTATTGCCAGGCTGATACAATTTTAAGCACTCGTCATAACTCGCTTTTATAGAAAAGTAATAGGTATGCATTGTGTTAAACGATATGACCCCTAACCTTCCTATTTAAAATGTAAACTTTTACTGATTTTTTCGAACAAGTCTTTACTCAATTGTGGAATATCACTGATTCGCATTAATTGATGCTGCATCAAGGCTTGACGCTTAGCATCCACCTTTTGCCATTGAGTCAAAGGAGTAATAAGTCGAGCAGCAATTTGCGGGTTAAGCGTATTGAGTTTAATTAAGTAGTCAGCTAAAAACTTATAGCCACTGCCATCAACAGCATGAAAACCAGGTACGTTATAATAAGCAAAACTGCCCACAAGCGATCTAACTCGATTTGGATTTGAGATACTGTACTGAGCATGACCGGCAAGAATATCCAGACGAGTCAAAATATCAGCCCTGGGCGTATTTGCATGCAGGGCAAACCACTTATCTAGCACCAATGCATCATCGCTCCAGCGCTGTTCAAAACATGACATCAATTCATCAAATAAACTCAGATCACCCAATTGCGCAGCCGCTAAAGCGCCTAACGAATCAGTCATATTATTGGCATCGTGAAACTGCTGACGAATAATGCTTTCAACGCCCTGCTCGCCACTTAGCTGCAAGTACTTCAAACTTAAATTATTGAGTTTGCGTTGTTCAACTTGATTTTGCTCGTAAGCGTAAGGCTGATGGCTACTTGCTTTATACATTTGCTGCCAATAAGGCAAAAAGGCTTTGGCCATAGTTTGCATAAGCGATTTTCGTGCAGCATAGAGTTTGTCGATATCAATTTTATCCCGTTGTTGCAATAAGGTTTCAAAACTAGGCAAACTCAGCATCTCAGCTTTAAATGCCTGGGATAAATCTTGATGAGCAGCAATAGGTTCCAGTGCAGTTAATAAGCCATCAAGCAAACTGTTGTTTTTATCCCCTTCATCGCTTGCCATTTGATGTATGCAATCACTGTAAATTTTTTGGCTAGCGTCCCAGCGGGCAAAGTCATCAGGACTATGCAACAGCACATGAGCCAACTGTTCATGAGAATAAGCATAGTTAAGACGAACTGGCGCAGAAAAGTTATGCAACAAAGAGGGGGTGGGTTTTTCTGAATAACCAAAAAAGTTAAGCTGTAGATTATCTTCTTTAAGCTCTGCAACAAATTCAGTCGAGCCTTTATCATCCAACGCTAAGGTCTTACCGTCTTTATCTAATAGGCTTAAGGCCAGTGGAATATGCAAAGGCATCTTATCTTTTTGGTCTGCCGTCGCTTTAGTCGTCTGGCTTATATTTAAGCGATATGTGCCAGTTTGACGATCATAGAAGTCAGTAATATTTATCGTTGGTGTACCAGATTGACTGTACCAGCGTTTAAAAATACTCAAATCTTTATTGCTCGCATCTTGCAATGCTTGCACAAAATCGTCGCACGTCACCGCTTGTCCATCAAAACGAGCAAAATACAAGTCCATCCCTTGCCTAAAGCCTTCTGCACCCAACAAGGTATGCATCATCCGGATCACTTCAGCTCCTTTATCGTAGACCGTTACGGTATAAAAGTTATTCATCTCGATAACTTCATCGGGGCGAATAGGATGCGACATCGCACTGGCATCTTCGGCAAATTGGTTTTCGCGGATCACCTTAACGTTTTTAATACGATTAACTAATGGAGAGCCCATATCAGCGCTAAATTGTTGGTCGCGAAAAACCGTGAGTCCCTCTTTTAGGCTCAATTGAAACCAATCACGGCAAGTCACTCGATTGCCTGTCCAATTATGGAAATACTCGTGAGCAATGACCGATTCGATATTGAAAAAATCATCATCCGTAGCAGATTCGGGATTGGCCAACACAAACTTACTGTTAAAAACATTCAGTCCCTTGTTTTCCATTGCGCCCATATTGAAAAAATCAACGGCCACAATCATATAAATATCAAGGTCATACTCTAATCCGAAGACCTGTTCATCCCATAGCATTGACTTTTTAAGCGAATCTAAGGCATGTTGACCTTTGCCTAACTTACCCTTATCGACAAACAGTTCAAGGGCGACTTTACGGCCGGAACCGGTGGTATAACTGTCTTGCAATAAATCAAAGTCACCGGCTACTAAGGCAAATAAATAACAAGGCTTTTTGAAAGGATCCGACCAACTAACAAAATGACGGCCATTATCTAATTCGCCCGAATCCACTTTATTTCCGTTTGACAACAAAAATGGATAGCGTTGTTTATCTGCACAGACCCTTACATCGTAGGTTGCAAGCACATCAGGCCTATCCAAAAAGTAAGTTATCTTGCGAAATCCTTCTGCTTCACACTGAGTACAAAAAGAGTCAGCTGCAAAATACAGCCCTTCTAGACTGGTGTTCAATTTTGGGTGAACAACCGTGGTTATGGATAATTCAAACGCAGCAAGTTCAATCCTTATAATTAACGCGTTTTCCTCCACTTCATAATCTAACCAGGGTTCGCCATTAACTAGCAACGATTGCAAAGTTAACCCTTCACCATCTAACACTAAAGCTTGTTTATGTTGGCCATTACGGACAATGTTAGTTATGCAAGAGACGACGGTAGACTCGGCGTCGAGATCAAAATTAAGCCTAACGTGTTCGATGAAAAATTCAGGCGGTAAATAATCTGATCGTCTTTTTACAGTAGGCGCAGTGAGCGGTGATAAATTATTGGTCATAAGGATCTCAGATAATAAATAGGGTATAAGTGAGTACCGAATTACACGTTACTCACTTTAAAATAATTTAGCCTTGTGCAGACACGCTTTTTGGCACTGGAATACGAAGAATTTTTATACCCAAATAAGCATAAATAATAGAAAGCACAGGGTTAATCAAATTAAAAAACGCATAGAAAATGTAATCTAATGGGCTCACTGCCAAAACCCCTTGCATATACACACCACAGGTATTCCAAGGAATTAATGGGGACGTAAGTGTGCCACCATCCTCTAAACTACGAGACAAATTTAATTGATTTAAACCGCGTTTCTCAAACTCTTCTTTGTACATTCTGCCTGGCATTACAATCGCCATATATTGATCAGCAGTAATGATATTAGTGCCAATGCACGTCAAAATTGTGCGGGTAACCATATCGCCGGCCGTGGTAGCGCCTTTTAAAAACGCGCTCACTGCTCGCTTAAGCAAACCCACTTTTTCGAGTACTGCGCCAAACGTCATGGCACACATAATCAACCAAATAGTATTTAACATACTTGACATACCGCCACGGCTCAACAAGCTGTTAAGTGTTTCGCTGCTGGTAGCAAATTGCACGCCATCAAATAAAGCTGTCCACACAACAACAACGGTACCTTGGATATTATCCATACCCTCTGCAGACAATTTACTAATAACTTCGGGCTGAAATAATGCCGCCCAAATACCGCCCATAATGGCCCCCATAGCCACGGCTGGAAAAGCGGGCACTTTACGTATTGCCATCGCTAGCAAAACAAATAAAGGGATCAACATATGAAAGCCAAGATTGAATTCTTGATTTAGCAACAATTGCATTTCTTCAATTCGGCTTGATGACTCTGGTATATCTGAACCAAACCCAATAACAGTGAAAAGAATAAGAGCAAGTATGAAACTAGGCACCGTCGTCCATAACATGTATTGAATGTGTTCGAACAGATTAGTCCCAGCGATAGCGGGCGCTAGATTAGTGGTTTCAGACAGGGGTGAGATTTTATCACCAAAATACGCCCCCGAAATGATTGCCCCGGCTGTAATGGGTGCTGACATGTCCATACCAATAGACACGCCCATCAGTGCCACACCCACTGTTGCCGCGGTAGTCCAAGAACTTCCAATACTCAGAGCAACAATGCCACAAATTAAACAACTTGCCGCATAAAACATAGAAGGATTAAGTAAGTCTAAACCATAGTAAATCAGGGTCGGTACAGTGCCCGATAACATCCAGGTACCAATTAAAGATCCAACGGCCAACAAAATCAAAATAGCGCCCAAAGAGCGAGCAATTCCTTTAACGATGCCTTTCTCGATATCATCCCATTTATAACCGTTTTTAATACCGATAATGGCAGCGATACCCATTGCCAATAACAGCGCAATTTGATTGGGACCAAAAGAGGAGTTTTCACCAAAAAGGTAAACTGAAGTGCCCAATAAGCCCACTAAAATAACTATCGGCACAATCGCATCGAGTAATGAAGCTTCTTTAATATGTTTGTTATTATTTTCCATTAACACTAACTACCCTTTATTAACCAATTACCGAACGATAAAACATCACTACAATGACCACCGGGCAAACAAATCGAACATACCAAGGCCAAATTTTCCAAAATAATCCTTGCTCAGCAGAAGGATCACCTTCTTTAAGTTCTGCTAATATTTGGTCTCTCTTCCACACCCAACCCGTAAATATACACAATACCAAACCTAATAAAGGCTGACTGTACTCTGTTGTAATCGCAATCACTAAGCCAAATAACGCATTAAAGTTAGTGGCAATAATACAACTGAGAGCATAAATACCTAGGGCTAAAAACCATACTGAGCGTTTACGCCCTAGGCCTTTACTTTCAACCACGTAGGCCACTGGCACTTCTAACATAGAGATAGACGACGTCACGGCCGCAATGATCATCAAAGCAAAAAAAGCAAAAGCCACTACATTGCCGATCATACCCATGGTTTCAAAAAAAGCCGGTAATACCGCAAAAATAAGTCCTGGTCCGGCAATGTATTCCCCATTCTCACCAAAAATTTGTACACCGCTATGCAATGCAACATACATCGCTGGAATAATTAATAATCCCGCAAGTACCGCAACGCCAATATCAACAAATGCCACGGCCGCCCCAAGGTTAGGTAATTTTTCTTGCTTTGAAATATAAGAACCATATACCAACATCGTCCCTACACCCAAAGACATAGAGAAGAACGCTTGCCCCATGGCGCTGATCAATAAGTCAGGACTGAGTATTTTTGAAAAATCAGGTAATACATAGTGACGCAAGCCTTCCATCGCACCATCTAGAGTAAGTACATAGACAATCAGTAAAGTAATGATGATGAACAAAGCTGGCATTAGTCTAACAGACCAACGCTCTATTCCATCTTTAACGCCACCAGATACGATGCTGGCAGTTAGGGCTAAAAATAAGCCACAAAAAAGTACATTGCGCCCGATGGCATCTTCAGAAGACAAATCAGCCGTTAACCAAGCGGTTGCACTGTTTAAGCCTAATAACTCAGCTAAGGGGGCAAGACAAAAAGAAATCATCACACCAGCAACCAGCGCATAAAACGCAAGAATGAGTGATACGGTAATAAAGCCCCATACACCAGCTAGTCGCCCTACTTTGCTACCCGTGATTTGTCCTAGAGCATCAACCATATTTGACCGCGTTGCACGACCAATTATTAGTTCTGCCATTAACACAGGATACGCCAGTACAAAGGCAAGAATAATATAAACCAAAACAAAAGCGGCGCCACCATTACTGGCAACTTGGGTTGGAAAACCCCAAATATTGCCTAATCCAACCGCCGAGCCTGCTGCCGCCAGTATAAATCCAATTCTGGATGAAAATTCACCACGTGCACTCATCTGTCACCTATTGTTATTATTTTTTTGTTGTTTTAAATAAAGTAAAAAAGGGCTATTGGAAATAGCCCTTTTTCTGCTCAGTATCATTATTTTTGATTAATTGCGTACTTTCCTGTGGTCAGTAGGTCGTAAGTAATACTTGCGGCTTCGTCAAGAAATGGATCGATTTCAGGTAGATCTTCCGGTAAATCATCAAGGGATTTGACTGGTTCAAGCCCTTGACGTTTTAAACGCTCATTTGCGCGGGTCAGGTTACGCGCCTCTGCTTCATTTTTCTCTTTCAAACGCTCGGATTCAACCAATGAAATGGTCTTGTCAGACTTTTTTACTTTGTAGCGTTCGATGTCTTCAAAAATATAAGCAAACTCCGGGTCTTGCTTAACTCGCACATCATGTTTTTGCGCAAGTTGTTGGGCTACGGTTTTCGTTTCACCAACCGTAGTATAGTTTGCTCTGGCGATACTATCCCAAGGTAAGGCTGTTTCTTCTTGGCTTTCACCCCAATCTTTAGGATCAATAGGCGAAGGAAACAACACATCAGGGATCACACCCATGTGCTGTGTGCTACCGCCATCAATGCGGTAGAACTTAGCAATAGTGAATTGCACACTACCCAACGGATTCTCATACAGGTCGTATATTCGGCCTAAACCACGGTGCTGCTGTACAGTCCCTTTACCGTAGGTTTGTTCACCTAAGATAAGCGCACGGTTATAGTCTTGTAGCGCAGCAGCAAAAATTTCAGAAGCTGAGGCACTGTATCTATCAACTAACACAGTTAATGGGCCATCATAAAACACCTTACCGTCAACATCTTCTTCAATGCGGATACGACCCGCACCGTCGCGAATTTGGACTACAGGACCTTTGTCAATAAACAGCCCCGTGAGTAAGGTAGCTTCAGTTAACGAACCACCGCCGTTGCCGCGAAGATCAACAATGATGCCATTGACCTGCTCTGCGTTAAGTTTTTCTATTTCTTTTTGTACATCTGCATGCAGATTATTGTAAAAAGATGGGATCGTAATCACGCCTAATTTTTCGCCTTTATGTGGACCTGTTTCCGGCACATAAACGTCTGATTTAGCCGCTTTATCTTCTAATTTGATTTTGTCACGCATCAAAGCGACAACGTCTGGGGTAGTGTTTTCGCCTGAGCCTTTAACAATTTGCAAGCGCACTACACTGCCCTTTGGACCTTTGATTAACTCAACAACTTCATCCAAGCGCCAGCCAATCACATCAACAAATTCATCGTCGTCTTGGGCAACACCCACAATTTTATCTTCGGGTTTAATTTTTTGAGATTTGTCGGCAGGTCCACCCGGCACCACGCTACGAATAACGGTGTAATCGTCTTCACTGAGTAAAACTGCACCAATACCCTCAAAGGATAAATTCATTTCCATTTGAAAACGTTCGGCATTGCGAGGTGACAAATAACTGGTGTGGGCTTCAATTGCACGAGCAAAAGAATTCATCACAATTTGAAAAACGTCTTCGCTACTGGTTTGCGTTAAACGTTTTATTGCTCTTTCATAACGTTTGTTTAGTAATTCTTGAATTTTAGGCCAATCTTTGCCCGCTAACTTCAGATTTAAGGCATCGTATTTGACACGCTGACGCCACAATTCGTTTAGCTCTGCTTCATCTTTAGGCCACGGTGCATCTTCACGGTCAAACAAAAATGCATCATTAGCCACTTCATAATCGAATTCTTTATCTAACAGCGTTAAAGCGTATTCAAAACGTTTTTCGCGCTTTTCCATGTTGAGCTGATATATTTCATAAGCAATGGATAAATCGCCTACTTCAATCGCATCATCAAACTGGGTTGAATACTTTTCGAATTTTTTAATATCAGCTTCGGTAAAAACATTACGATTAAAATCAATCGAACGAAGATAACGGCTAAAAATGACCTGTGATAAAGAGTCGTCCAAATCAATTGGTTTGTAATGCGCCCGTAAAAACTGAGAAGAAATGCGTTTTGCAGAAACGGAGTGCTGAGACTCTTGTTCAAGATGTGGCAAACCTTTAACACTTTCACTGTTTTCAATAGCTACTGCATTTGTCCCCATTAACACTAATGCGGAAATAACAGACAAACGAATCGATTTCATCATACTTACTACCTCTTGGCGCGTGCCAACCTAAGATTATCAACCTGGACTTTGACCACCATTCCTGTATCAAGTTGCACCTGCACACCATCTTTGTTCACGTCAGTGATAGAAGCAGGCATCGGCGTTTTACCAATTTTTACGGTGACTAAGGTGCCAACGACTAAATGTTCTGCGCTGAGTTTTTCTGCGGGGGGCAACTTAATAGCAGGTTCAGGCTTTTTCACCGGTTTTTCTACCGATTTAGGCTTAGCTTGCTCTATATTTTTGTAACTTTTCTTTGCAGGCGGCTTTTTGGCTTGTTGTTCTTTGCGTTTTTCAGCAACCAATGCGCGGCTTTCGTCTAATTGCTTTTTGGCATGTTCAGCGTGATCTTTTTCAATAACGGCAACGTCATTACCATCTAAATCAACCCGTTGCTGCCCTTCAACAATTGACTGCAAATAACGCCAGCTATTGGTGTAATGGCGTAATGAAGAACGCAACAATGTTTTACTGACTCTTTCTTCATCATCTAGCCTTTGCGCTAAATCTTGGAAAATACCAATTTTGAGAGGCTTTGCTTGACCTTGAATGCTAAAACAGGCCGGGAATGTCTCAGCTAAAAAAGCGAGCACTTCTTTGCTATTTGAAAATTTCTGTGGAGTATCCATTAATTCTTCTAGTGTGTAAGTTATCGAGGTTCTTGTAGCTCATCATCCCAAGTTGCCAATAGTTGGTCAACCCAGTCGTGCAAATCATCTTCATCTATATCAAGTAAATGGCTATCTTGTCGCCAATTTTCCCAAATATATTGGATCATATTCTCTAAAGACTCTGAATCAATGTCTTCATCGGCATGATCATACAGCAAATGTAACATAGAATTAAGCTTGTCAGTGGCTTCTTCAGCCTGCTCTTCCCAATAATCCATGTCCTCAACGGTAGCTAATGCAACATGGATATCAACAAAGTGCTTCACAACATACTCGCTTCTAAACTGTTTACAATTCGCTGTAAACCTTCTACGTCGGCCAGATCAAAGCGACCAATTAAGGGGCTATCAATATCAAGCACTGCAACCACAGCCCCGTTTCTATAAACTGGCAACACAACTTCTGAGTTTGAAGCCGCATCGCAGGCAATATGCCCTGAAAACTCATGTACATCATGCACTAACTGCACTTTTTTCTCAGACACAGCCGTGCCGCATACGCCTTTACCAATGGGAATGCGAATACAAGCAGGTTTACCATGAAAAGGGCCAAGCACTAATTGCTCGTCTTTCATTAGATAAAAACCCGCCCAATTAACGTCATCCAAGGCCCAATATAATAAAGCGCTAATATTAGCCATATTAGCAATCATATCAGACTCATCGGCCACTAAAGATGCTGCCTGTTGGGCAAGTTCAGCATACTGTTGTTGTTTGGTTTGACTCATTCACTCTCTCATTAATGTCACTAATCAATTAATTCAAAAACCACTGACACTTGCGCCGTGGTATTCATCTCGCCCGGTAATGAGCTAGATTCTGCCATAGAGCGCAGTCTCATGGTGTTTTTGGCTTGCATCGCCTGACCTTGCGATTGCTCAGACACGGTTATGGCGCTTCCTAATTCTAAATCTAACACCTCAGCCATGTGTTCAGCACGTTGCTGCGCGTCTTGCAAGGCCTGCGCTATCGCACTCTGGTAATGTTCGTAAGCTTTGCTGTTTGAGTAGCTAAAGCCTTCAATACGCGTAATCTTGAGTTTCAATACACTATCAATGGCTTTGTCGTACAAAGACAATTTATCCAGGGTGATATCAATACGACGACTGAGTATAAAGCCCTTTTGCTCTTGGGTTTGGCCATTATATTCTACCCAAGGATTAAACTGCACCTGTAAGCTTTGAATATTTTTTTCTTTTACATCTAGCTTTTTTAACTGCTCGATGACTTGATTGGTTTTTTCATTAACTATGCGATTTAGGTCGCTAGCTGTTTCACCTCGTTCTTCAATGACCACAGTGAAGTTGAACTGGTCTGGCACACTCACCGCGCTGCCCACGCCAGTTACCGTAATTTGCCGCTGCTGCGCTGGGTGATGAGGTGGTGTAGGACCACAGGCAGTCAATAACAACACACTTGATAGCAATAACTTTTTCATAACTCTCCTTATTACCCTGATAAAAAACCTAAAATTAGCAGTACCAGCTATCATAACCGCAATCTTACTGCCAAGCTCACAAATTCATTTAGACACGTCTACGTGCCCTAAATAACAACGCGCTGGATATTGGCCCATAATGCAAAAATACAAGCTTCAGTCGCCATTGCCAAGCTCACTCTTTAGCAAAATACGCCACAATTTCTGCTTCTGTCATTTCTTGTGTTTGATTTGAAAAGCAGTAATAGCTTGGCCTTTTATCAGTGAAATACTGCATATCCATTTTAAGGCCATCAAGCCCAGTAAACAGACCTAAGGGAATGTTGTATTCACCGGTTTGATCAAACCGGTAGTACAAATGCGTACCGCACTGCTGACAAAACCCTCGAGTCGCCCAAGCAGAAGAAGCAAATTCTTGTATATGCTTGCTCCCTTCAACCGCCACATCTTTACCACATTTTACAGCAAAAAAAGGCCCTCCTCCCCACACCCGACATTTTTCACAATGACATACTGTAAAACTTGGATTGATATTGTCGGCACTAATATTAACCGCCCCACACAAGCATCCTGTTTTGCTACGTAAATTCATTTACTTCTCCTTGTAGGTTGAGCTCCCAATCATAAGGTTAAAAAGACTACCATCACGTAACAATTTGAACGTTTTGTTCTCTATTATCAATACTCTGTTAGCCACACTCTTATTAATCTAAAGCTGATAATCAGTAAGGTTGTGCTAAGCACGAAAAACACGATACCGAGTACAAAAAAGCATAAGCGATTAAAAAATACTTTTATTCGCACAACCACCCGTTCGGCTTTATCAGCTTTAGGCGATACAGCAGGGAACCACGTAATTAAACCAAACAACAAACCAGACCATAAAAAGCTCATCAAGCTTGGGATCAATAATTTATCATCGGCACTGTCAATAACCTTGAACAAGCAAGCAACAAACAGCCCAAAAGACGCAAGGGCCAATACAGCTATAAATGGTTTGGTCCAGCGAAGCTTTATGGATACTACTTGAAGCTTCTCAATCATGAGCCCGCCCTAAGGTTGCCTACGAGGCTTTTTTTGCAAATGTGCACAGCGAATGAAGTTGGCCTTTTAAATATCTGCTTAACCCGCAGTCGGTAGTTAACCAGTGAAGCACTGGTGTTCAAGTAACTTAGCTTTTGAGTATTATTAACTGAAAGGCACGAATACGATGAATCCGATAGCGCATAACAGTGTAAGCCGTTCTGAGATTTTGCAAAGTCAGCAGACGGCATCGTAACTAAGCGCCCTGTGCGAAGCCCCAAACATAACGTAGTTACCAGAGTATTGTGGGGGCTGGAAGTGAGATATCTTCGGTTTCCCGATTAGGTTTTGCGTACATATACACTTTGCTTGCGAGGTAAAAAATAAAAGCCAAAACCAATTAAACACACCATCAGCAGCGTATCTATATGAGCGACGTTATCTAATAAAGCGGTAGCAACAGGAACGTGAACAAATATTTCGCTAATGGTCGCGCACAAAAGTCCAATGTATGACCAGCACATAAAGTAATAATGGGCAGTAATATTTTTGTAACGTATTGCAATGTAACCCGCGACTATAGGTATTAAACTAGCGACAGCCATCCAGTGGAAAAACCCCCAACCATCAAATAGTTTGTAAATACCAAAGGAGGTCAAATTTAACCCCAACATGGATAAAAAATAAACTCTCCCAACTAGCTTATGCTTTTTATTGCCTTTTTGTGTAAGTACGATAAAGAGCCCGCTTAATAGCGAAGAAAATCCTAATATAATATGAAAAATTTCAATCATCACCTATCCCCTTAAGCAGTAGCGTACGCACCGTTAATGGGCGAGCGTTGTTTACTAGCCTGTTTGTTAAACAGCTTATTGAACGAAGCCGCTAAGGGGCAGAGATCAGGATCGTCTGCACTTCTTATGCCCTTCAGTTCTGGAGGTAAATTAATCAGTAGTGTGACGAACATCAGCGATCAAACCCGTTTTAATCAGCGGTATTTAAGCATATCTAATTGGATACACCTTGCAAGGTAAAAGTCTTAAAACCGTATGCGATTTATCCCGTGCTCGTGAATACGCCCAAAAGAGGGTTAAAAGAGGCCAAGTAACCAGTGGAAATCTAGGGTGTCATGGAAATCTAGGGAATCTAGGGGGTCAGAGCCGTTGATTGCAACAAAATCTAGGGGGTCAGAGCCGTTGATTGTAAATATTAATAGAGTTTTGACAGTGGTTTGGTAATTTAGCTTCGAATTACTATGCTTTAGTTAAAGTTTTCAAGGATGAAATTTATGGCTAGACTTCCTCGTATAAATATTCCTAATGTCCCACAACACGTCGTTTAACGCGGTAACAATAGACAGGTTTGCTTTTTTCTGAACAAGATTATGCCGTTTATTTAGACAAACTCGGACATTATGCCAATAAACATGCAGTCCGTATCCATGCATTCACTTTAATGACAAATCATGTTCATATGCTGATGACACCTTCAACAGAACATGGGGTAAGCAAGTTGATGCAATCGTTAGGTCGTTATTACTTATGTATATTAATAAAACCTATCATCGCAGTGGTACGTTATGAGAAGGACGATATAAGTCAACATTAGTTGATAGTGAACATTATTTCTTAACCGTCAGTCGCTATATTGAAATAAACCCAACATGGTCAACCATCCAGCCGAATATCCATGGACCAGCTATCATCACAATGCCTTGGATAAGAACATTGAGCTTATCACGCCTCACCCTTGTTATATGGCTTTGGGTAAATCACTAAAGGAACAAAAAAAACCGTATAAAAGCCTATTCGAACACGATATATCAGATTTAACTATTGAGGAAATTCGCACAGCGACTAACAAAGCATGGGTGTTGGGTGAAGATCGCTTTAAACAACAAATCGAACAAATTACTGGTCGCAGAGCCAGCCCTTTGCCCCAAGGTGGAGACAGAAAATCTAACTCATTTCGAGAAAAGGGAAATCAACGGCTCTGACCCTGCAGATTCTAAGAAAAGGGAAATCAACGGCTCTGACCCTGCAGATTCTACCCTGCAGATTCTATGTTGCCAAATACAGGTTCAACCACGGACATGCGGTGACTGTAAATTTGTTTGCCCTTTGGACTATCGACTCGCCGTTTCATCCAGTCCGTATAGTTGGTGGTCGACTGCTGTCGAGTCTAAACGACACTTGTCTGCCTGCGCCTTTACGATGGTCTGCGGCGCTGGGGTTATGCATACACTGATGCTTTTTATCGCAGTTGCGGCATTGTAATAATTTGCCCTCGAAGAATGCTGTTTTTATGCCTAGCTCATTCTCTCGTATACCTCTAAAACTGATAGTTTCACCCGCTGGACAAATACAGCGGTTATTCACCGGGTCGAAGCTAAATTCACTCGCAGGGATAACGGATGTTTTGCGTACCTTGTTTTCTTGATGACGTTTACCGTATTTTTGCTTTTGCTCATTTAACTTGGGGTCGCGGCTTCTGAATTGGTTGTCAGGAATGTAGGCATTAATGTCATTGTCATGCAGATATGCATTGTTCGCTTCGTTGGCAAAGCCCGTGTCGGCAGTGATGATGGTTTGCGCTTTTAAAATATCGTCACTGATGGCTAAACGCTTAAACCGCGCTTGAATGCTTTCAAGTACGGGCTGCAAAGTATGATGCTCTTGACCGCTACCAAACACTTGAGCATCAACGATAACTTGGTGCTTTTTATCGACGGCTGCCACCCCATTATAGCCTTGGATTGTGCCTTTACTGGTGGTCATCTTAGCCGATTCATTATCAGTAATATTTGATTCACTTCCTGTGGCCATTTACCTGTCCCCATCCGTGGGACGGCGTCAGACTTCTTTAGAAAGGCGTCTATCTTGTCGTGTGCTTTATTCAAGGTATCGATAGTTTGCGCGGTGCGCTGTTTACGCACTTCATCCGCAGACTCACACTTATCCAGCTTCTCATGTTCGTCCATCTGATAGCGGATTTGACGTTTAAGCTTATTGCGCTTTTCTTCCAACTCTTTAAACGTACCCGACCATTCCTTGGCCGCATTCGATGACATCTTACAGCCATCAATAGCAAACAATTCATTGCCCAATAAACCTTGGGTATGGCATATCAACAGCACTTGCTCAAAGACGCTCTCTATCTCCGTTCTGCGACCACTGACAAAGCCTGCGATGGTTGTAAAGTGCGGCACCAAATCACACGATAAGGCTTTAAAAATCACATTGGTTTCACAGCACCACTGGATTTCGCGGCTTGAAGTAATTCCCTTTGAGTAGGCAAATAAAATGATTTTTAACAATGCGGCGGGATCATACGCTGGACGCCCTGTCGCATCATTTTGGTACTTCGGATAAAACACCGATATGTCTAACCTATTATCAATCAAATGATGAATAGCATGTTCGAACGTACCTGATTGAAGTTGGTCTAGAAAGTTGTTCACAACCATGGAATTTTGTTGATAATTGAGTGGGATAAATCGCGGCATCACCAAGGCTCCTGTGCCTAATTGATAATACCTATTGGATCACAAACGACGATCTGTGGGAAGCAAATAGTGGTGGCTTTTTGAACTATTTTAGGGTTTTTCTACAGCCTCAACGCTCCGTTAACAGGCGAGCGTTTTTTGCGAGTCCGTGCCAGCGTTGTTTGCTGACGTTTTCGTTAAACGGTTTGTTAGGCATTTTTATACCGTGCTTTAATTACTGATATAGCCTTACCAAAAGTAACTGCCCCAATTAACCCATATATAAAATATGTAATAAATTGCTCAATAACGCTAATCCAACCCCACAGGGTCCGCTCACTATCAACTACCATTTCTCGATAGGTACCATAGTAATTCTGACCTGACGAATACGTACCGTTTCCTCCATAGGATGCAGCCAACATAATAAAGAAAAATATTACTACAGGGATTATGGCACCTACAAGAGCAAGATTAGACTGAGACGATTTACCTTTATAGTCGAGAACAAAATATGTTGGAAGCCCGACAACCAACATAGTAATTCCCGTTACCAACGCAGCAAAAAAAGCATAGAAAAGGGCTTGATTTATGAGATATCCAGCCGGATTATGCATAACCGAAGGCGCAAACACCCAAACCGTAGAGATTAGCGTAATTTCTATTACAACAATCAGTGTCACTGCTATAAATATTGATACTTGCTTCATTGCCAATTCGTATGCCTAACAGTTAAATGATGCGGACCCAAAGAACCGCATATTAATTTTTAGTTGCCATTTGCAATTTTCAACCATTCTTGGTTTACATTTTGCTCGCCAATATCTAAATATTGAACAACATCCA